>NZ_BLAW01000001.1:756479-1397959 GCF_009617895.1 Prolixibacter sp. SD074 | reverse complement strand
TTGAAAAAGGCGGAACGGAAATCGTTAAATACAGTTACAAAACCGGTGAAAAAGTAGCCACTGTACTAACTGTTGCCGATCTGAAAATTGATTCCCTGGAACACATTACCGGTTACGAATTCAGCTCCGATGAATCGAGGGTCATATTAATGACTGATAAGCATAAAATTTACCGTCGCTCGTTTACTGCACAATACTATGTGTATAATTTTACCACCAGGGAAATCACTCCGCTATCTACTAAAGGTCGCCAGCAGTTGGCTACTTTTTCGCCGAATGGCGAACGGGTTGCTTTCGTGCGTGGCAATAATCTATTCGTGAAAAGCCTCCGTTTTGGTACCGAACGGCAGGTAACCTTCGATGGAAAGCGTAATCATATCATCAATGGGGCACCGGATTGGGTATACGAAGAAGAATTTGAATTTAACAAAGCATTTGTGTGGTCGCCAGACAGCAAGAAGCTGGCATTCATGAAATTTAATGAAGACGCTGTTCCAACCTACAGTTTCCCGATGTACAAAGGCGAAGTCCCGGCCCACATGAAGAACCGCCTGTATCCACATAATTACACGTACAAATATCCGAAGGCTGGCGAGCCTAATTCCACGGTAGAAGTGTATGTGTACGATATAAAATCAAGGACAAGTATCGATGTAGATTTGGGAACGGAAACCGATCAATATATTCCCCGCATCCGCTGGATACCGAATGCCAGTGAATTGGCTGTTTTTCGGGAGAACCGGTTGCAAAACAAACTGGATGTGTTGTTTGCGAATCCGTTTTCAGGCGATGCCCGTTTGGTTTACACCGAAAAGAATGATCGCTACATTGAGACGGACTTTTTGGATAACCTGAAATTTTTGCCGGACAACAAACACTTTGTGATTACCAGCGAGCAGGATGGTTACAATCATTTGTACCTGTACGATTTTAGCGGTATCAAAGTAAAAAGGCTGACGGATGGCGATTATGATGTGACTAAATTTTACGGCTACGACCCGGACCGGAATTTGTTTTACTATCAGGCGGCAGCCGAATCACCGCTCCGCCGTGAAGTATATGCAGTTAGTCTCGATAAGAAGAAAAAGTACAAACTGTCGAAAAAAGAAGGGACCAACGATGCTGCTTTCAGCAACGGCTTCAAATACTACATCAACTATTTCACGAATGTGAATACTCCAATGTACGTTACGCTTCACGATTATCGTGGAAAACTCATCAGGGTACTGGAAGACAATGCTGCATTGAAGCAGAAACTGTCCGACTATCAGATTCCCCGGAAGGAATTCTTCACCTTTAAGGATTCGGGAGGCGTGGAATTGAATGGCTGGATGATTAAGCCGCTCAACTTTAATCCGGATCAGAAATATCCGGTCGTGATGACGCAGTACAGCGGTCCGAATTCGCAGGAGGTGCTCGATAAGTTTAGCGTAGACTGGTATTCGTTCCTTGCACAGGACGGCTACGTGGTGGCTTGCGTCGATCCGCGCGGTACCGGTGCAAGGGGAGAGGATTTCCGGAAATGTACCTATATGCAATTAGGTAAACTGGAGTCGGACGACCAGGTTGATGCAGCTAAATACCTCGGTTCGTTGCCTTACACCGATAAAAACAATATTGCCATCTGGGGATGGAGTTACGGTGGTTTCATGTCGGCGCTTTCGCTGGAAAAAGGAGCCGGTATTTTCAAGGCAGCCATTGCTGTAGCACCGGTAACCAACTGGCGTTATTACGACACGATTTATACCGAACGTTACATGCGTACGCCGGAACAGAACCCAAATGGATACGACGACAACTCACTGCTGAACCACGCAGCCGAAATAAAAGGCAAACTGCTGCTGGTACATGGCTCAGCCGATGATAATGTGCATTTGCAAAATTCGATGGAGTTTGCGGAAGGGATGGTTCAGGCCGGAGTACAATTCCAAATGATGATTTACAATAACCGGAATCACCGTATTTACGGGGGGAACACGCGAATGCACCTCTATACGATGTTTACCGGTTTTCTGAATAGCAACCTGAAAAAATAAAAAAAGAAAACCCCGGTTAACTTCCGGGGTTCTTTTTTTTAATGCTGGCAAAAGCGGTTGATGTGCGGCAAATCGTTTTTAATAAACTTTTGTACCGCGGCATCAATATTGTTTTCGTCAGTGATGACAACCTCCACATTGTGGGCTGAAAAATCGTTGTACAAACGTTGGCCCATTCCTCCCGACAGAACAGCTTCGACTCCTTCTAAGGCTCTAAAAATATCCTCGTGCGAATGACTGTGGTTATGCTCATGCTCATGATGGTGTTCTTCATCGTGGTGGTGTTCATGCTCATGAAGATGCGGGGTGTCAAGACTAAACTCCTCTTTTGCATGGTTGGTGAAATCGTTGTCGCGGATTTCATCTTTCACTACCAGGTTGTTTTCTATCTCAACGATTTTGAATTTTCGGGTTTTACCAAAATGGCGCGAAATGGTTACGCCATCCATGGTTGGTACGGCAATTTTCATGATATTAAGTTATTTTAATTCCTGGTGAAACATTGTTTTCATTCAATTTCTGACATCATAAATGTGTCATGAAATTGAAGTGAACAAATGTTCATAAAAGATTGTGATATTTCCAAATAAACCAGTCAATTTTTAAGCAGGAAAGAAGGGGAAAATACGACTGGGGAAGTAAGTTTTTGTCCTTCTGGAAGAAAGATTGGAGATGTAGAAAAATGGCCGTATGTAGGGCGAAAATTTCGGATGAAAAGTTAGGAATAACTGAAAAATCATTTATATTTGCACCCGCAATTGCAGATAACACAATTGCCTAACGTTTTGAGAAAAAATAATGCCCAGGTGGTGAAATCGGTAGACACGCTAGTTTCAGGGACTAGTGACCGCAAGGTCGTGAAGGTTCGAGTCCTTTCCTGGGCACTTAAAGGCTGGCAATTATGCCGGCCTTTTTGTTGGGTACCTTCCTTGTGAAATCCGGATGGCTTCGTAAATTTACCGTTCAACGATATTGATAAAAACATTCTTGATGAAGCATATTTTGATTTTGCTCATGCTCAGTTTCACCTTGTTAGCCGGATGCAGCACGCAAGAAAAACTGACAAGAGCATATGAAGGGAAAAAGTGGGAACAGGTACAGTTGTCAGAAGGAAGGCCAACCCGCGTAGAAAATCGTGCCAACGGTGAAAAGGTAATGGTTTACGTTCGTGACAAGAATCTTGGAAAAGCCCAAATTAATACAGGAAATTTTCAGTATGATGAGTTTGCGAGTCCGCCGGCAACTAAAACGGAGACGACACGGTTTTATGTTTCAAAAGACGGGGTCGTAAAAAGGGTCGAATTCGAACGGGATTACGAGCGCTATTAGGCGAAAAAGTTACAAAAAAGGGGAGGTAAACATGTCCATGTTTTCCAAAAATTTTTACATTTGCAACCGCTATTGAAAAATGCCCGGATGGTGAAATTGGTAGACACGCCAGCTTGAGGGGCTGGTGCCGGTTTTCGGTGTGCAAGTTCGAGTCTTGTTCCGGGCACACCACATTTTTAAGCAAAAGTTCTTTATTGCTTTCGGTTATAACCATCAAACGAAAGTGTACATTCTGCCCAGATGGTGAAATTGGTAGACACGCCAGCTTGAGGGGCTGGTGCCGGTTTTCGGCGTGCAAGTTCGAGTCTTGTTCTGGGCACTTTGTGAGAGATCGTAAAGCTACAAAAATATTTGAATTCAATGATTTAGGTGCTTTTATGTTTTTGTAACAGATCCAAAATACTTTCAGGATTTATAGGAATCTTGCCATTTCGCTGGAACAGGTTACAGTCAATCCTTATTCAAAGTTCAAAGTTGGTCTGGAGGAGACGCATCGTGAAACACATTATTGCCGGTGCTGACGAACCAGAAGATGAATAGTTACCTGAAAGAGCTGGCTGATATTTGCCATATCAATAAGGATATAACCATGCATGTGGCGCGCCACACATTTGCGGCTTCAGTAACCCTGGGAAACGGAGTGCCCATTGAAACCATTTCAAAACTACTTAGACACAATTCTTTGAGAACAACCCCGATTTATGCAAAGATACTGGATGAGAAAATTGCAAAGGATATGGATGCTTCGGAGAAGAAGTTGCATTAAAATAAAAATTACCTTGGAAACAAAATATTGCAATCTGAATTAGTTTATAGGTATAGGCGGTTAAGCCACCCAATTTTTCTTGCTTTTGCTTCTTCCTTGTTTTTGTGTCTTCACTGCTATATCGTATCAAAAAAAAGGATTTCGATATGGCTTACAAACTTGATCCGATGGATTTAACTTCCCCGCACCCCTGCAGTTCCCCTTTCTCGAATTTCGCGATCATCTCGCCGGCAATGCTGATGGTGGACGAGTGGTTGGGCAGGTGGTCACGGGAGAACCAGGCAGCTTCTACAATCTCGTTGCCATCAACGCGGATGGGCTGGTGCTCGTCGGCCTCCGCCACAAAGCCAATCATCATCGAACCCGATAGCGGCCAGGGCTGGCTCTTGTAATACTGAATGTTTTTCACGTCGAGGCCCACCTCTTCCTTCACCTCGCGTGCCAACGCCTCCTCCAGCGTTTCGCCCACGTCTACGTACCCGGCAATCAGCGAGAACCAGTTGCCCCGGAAATTCGCGTTGCGGGCCAGCAGCAATTTATCGCTGCTCACAATGGCCACAATAATTGCCGGCGAAATCCTGGGATATATGGTGGTCTGGCAATTGGTGCACACCAGCGCCCGTTCGTTGTGTTTGTGTTCCGTCCGGCTCCCGCATGTCCCGCAGAAACGGTTTTGCGTGTACCAGTTTACCAGGTGCAACCCCGCAATGCTCACCCACGCGATTTCCGGCTGTTCAATCGTCCGGAAGAAACTGATTTCCTGGTAAGCAAAATTCGGTTCTTTCGCGGTCAGTTCATCCCATACCAGGAAACAGGGTACGTCATCCAGGGTAAACAGGAAGGTCCTTCCCGTCCGTTCCGAAATCCCCGGAAAGTCCTTTTTTCGCGGTAGCCCGAATGCCTCCCCGTCGGTCTTCATCAACAGGGAGTTTTCGTGGTAATGAAGGACAAAATCGTTTTCTCCGATCGGTAGGTTGGCGATATACTGATTATTGAAACGGTGGGGAAAAATATCCTGAATCATGTGATAAACCAATTTACATCAACCAGCAGGTTGATTGAATTTCCATCGGGCAAAGATAACCAGAATAACCTTTTACCCGTTAATGAAATGCAATTCCAACCGAAAATAACAACATTGCGCCCCCGTTAACGCCCCATCAATTCCCGGCCCCGAACAACGCGCCGTAGAGACGCCCCAATCTGCGTAATCCTGGTTCAGACAATTGAAATCCTCCTCCGGACCGTGCATTCGCAAACACGTACCATGGTATGTTTCTACACCTTTTTCGTCCAGTGGTAGTAAAAACATGTTGAGCATACATACTTTTTTGAGCGGCACACCCTGAAATATGTTCCGGGTACATACTTTTTCATGCGGGACTGACCTATTCTAAAAACGCTTTTGGGAGGTAATTGTCCGAATCGTAATCGGCATTGCTCCGTGTCAGGTAAAAGTATCAACATCAGGAAGATGTCGCACGGTTAATCGTCGAAAACGGACGATAATTACCGGATGCGTGTATAATTTCTCAACCCAATGCGTGCTTATTTGTTTAGGGGGGTGGTAGTTAATAGAGACGCACCATCGTGCGTCTCTATTAACTGTAAAGGAATAAAACGGTATGACAAAAGACTGGAACCCGGAATTGTACAACGACAAGCACGCATTTGTGTACCAATACGGACAGGGAATTCTCGGCTGGCTGGAACCCAAAGCAAACGAACGCATTCTCGACGTGGGCTGCGGCTCCGGACAACTCACCAGTCAGATTAAAGAAAGCGCTGCTTGGGTGGTGGGAATGGATTATTCGCCCGAAATGATTGCCGACGCGCGAAGCAAATATCCCGGCATCGCGTTCGAGGTTGGAAACGCGTCCGATTTTGAGTTCAACCAATGGTTCGATGCCATCTTCTCGAATGCGGCGCTCCACTGGGTAACCGATTACGAGGGAGCTGTTAAATGCATGTACCGCAACCTGAAACCGGGCGGCCGTTTGGTGGCCGAGTTCGGTGGAAAAGGCAATGTGCAACACATCGTGGGAACCTTGCGGAAGGTGCTGGCCAAACACGGTTATCACGAACAGGCCGAAAAGCAACTCTGGTATTACCCGTCGATTGGGGAGTATGCCACGGTGCTCGAAAAAGCCGGGTTCCGGGTAACCCGGGCCGAACATTTCGACCGTCCCACGGAACTGGCTGACCCGGATAAAGGTATCATCGACTGGCTGTCGATGTTTGGCAAGCAATTCTTCGACGGCGTGAGCGACGAGGATGCCGGAACCATCAAAGCCGAAGTACAGGAAACATTGAGGCAGGTTAGTTTTGCCGACGGTAAATGGTATGCCGACTACAAACGCATCCGCGTGATGGCCGTAAAGGAGAAAGCTGAAACCATCGATACCAAATAACAAACCATGGAGAGCATACAGCCATCATCCGGCGAACCGCTTCAGCCGTTTATTCCCGACGGACAGCCAGCCTTGTTGTTGGTGGTCGGCCTCACCACCGATTATTGTATTTCCACGACCGTGCGCATGGCCGGCAACCTCGGCTTCGACACGTATGTGGTAAACGATGCCACCGCCACGTTCCCCAAAAAAGGTTTTGATGGAAAAAGCTATTCCGCTGAAGATATTCACCAAACGGCGCTGGCCAGCCTGAACGAAGAATTTGCTACTGTATTGAATACGGAGGACATCATAAAAACATTCATTTAAAACGAAGGCCGGTCATTAAAAATAGTGAGAACGCCGGCTGAAATGAAGCGAAGAATATGAACAGACTTGTACCGATTAAGACCAAAGAAGACATCTTCCCGGAGTACCGGGATACGCCAATTGGTGATTTATTGGAGTACCACGATCTCAACCGGGATTTTGACTCCTACGATTCAGCACAGCTGCTGGTCGGTATGTGTATGGACAACCGGAAGCATCTGCACATCCCCGACAACTTCTCCTACATCATCAGGTCGGGTGGCGCCAATCTTCGTTACAGCGAATTTAAGGTATCGTATGCCATTGCGGTTGGAAATGTCCGTCACATCGCCCTCATCGGGCACAGTAACTGCGGAATGGTGAACCTGGCATCGAAAAAAGAAAATTTCATTGGTGGCCTGGTGGACAAAGCCGGCTGGGAACGTTCGTTTGCCGAAGAGCATTTCAATCAGTTCGCCCCGCTTTTCGAGATTGGCAACGAAATCGATTTCGTGTTAAGTGAAGTAAAGCGCTTACGCAACCGGTATCCGAAAATAATGGTAGCTCCCATGTACTACCGGGTGGAGGACAACAAACTCTACCTGATACGGGAGGAGTAAATAAACAGAAGAGAACCGTGGCGACAATACCGTAACTGCTACGCGGTATTCGTTCTCAGCGGCCTTTGCGTGAAATATTCGGTCTTAACATAAAATTTGTTAATGAAATAGATATGGGGAATAACCAGCCCGATAAATCCGTACATTTGATACGGGCAATGAGGTCTGCCATTAACCGCCACGCAAAGGCTAATGACTTCTGCAATTACTTTTAAAACTTAATGATATGAAAATTGCCAAAGTAAGAGCAATGGAAATCCTCGATTCAAGGGGAAATCCAACGGTTGAAGTCGATTTGAAACTGGAAAACGGAACGACAGGACGGGCCATGGTGCCCAGCGGCGCTTCCACCGGCGAACGCGAAGCTTTCGAAATGCGCGACGGCGACCTGAAACGCTACGGCGGAAAAGGGGTATTGAAAGCCGTTGAAAATGTGAACACTGTTATCGCGAATAAAACAGTGGGCCGCTGTTTCGGCAGCCAGCGCGAACTCGATCTCCTACTCCTCGAACTGGACGGAACAGCAAACAAATCGAACCTGGGAGCCAATGGCATCCTTGGCGTGTCGATGGCTTTTGCGCGTGCCATGGCTACCGCCACCAACACACCGCTCTACCGTTACCTGGGCGGCAGCAATGCCTACCTAATGCCCGTTCCGTGTATGAACGTCATCAACGGTGGCCGCCACGCCGACAACAATGTCGATTTCCAGGAATTCATGATTGCGCCGCATGGAGCTACTTCCTTCCAGGAATCCATCCGGATGGGCGCCGAAGTTTTCCATGCCCTGAAAGAGGTGCTGAAGAAGAAAGGATACAGCACCGGCGTGGGCGATGAGGGCGGTTTCGCTCCCGATTTGAAATCCAACGAAGAAGCGGTGGAGGTCATCCTCGAAGGAATTACTAAAGCCGGTTACCGGCCCGGCGACGACGTGAGCATTTGCCTCGACCCGGCATCGAGCGAGCTGTGGGAAGATGGTAAATACCGTCTCTTCAAAAGCACTAAAGAACTTATCACCAGCGATGACATGGTTAAACAGTGGGACAACTGGGCCCGTCAATATCCCATCGTATTACTGGAAGATGGTTTGGCAGAAAATGACTGGGAAGGATGGAAGAATTTGACACAAACCTTGGGCAGCCACATCGAGCTGGTGGGAGATGACCTCTTCTGCACCAACAAGGCTATCCTGGCGGAAGGCATTGAGAAGGAAGTAGCGAACTCCATCCTCATCAAGCTGAACCAGATTGGTACGGTAACCGAAACACTGGAAACCATCGAGATGGCGTACAAAAACGGGTACAATGCTTTTGTATCGCACCGGAGTGGCGAAACCGTCGACACGTTTATTGCCGACCTGACCGTTGCCGTGAATGCCGGACACCTGAAAACCGGAAGCGGCTGCCGGGGCGAACGCATTGAGAAGTTCAACCAGTTGATGCGCATCGAGCAGGAGCTGGTCGGCAGCGCTGCCTTTGCCGGCAAGAGCGCGTTCAAAAATGCGTAGCCGGATTGAATAAGAAAGTGATTAGTAACTATTGATATACCTAATCCCAACGAACGATGATAATCCCCTGATGGCTGGGCGCAGCTTTTTCAGGGGATTTCTCTTTTCTGCCCCGGGGCGGAAAAAGGCGGTGGCTATTTGATCATATCCTGCACAATAGGTTTCAAGCCGCTGAAGAAGAATTCCACCGCAATTACCATCACAATGAGCCCCATCAACCGCATGAGGACATTGTTCCCGGTGGGCCCCAGCTTCTTACTGATGCGGGTCCCGCTAACCAGGATGACATAGGTGAGCGCCAGGATGAGGGCAATAGAGCCTACCAGCACCAGCTTTTTCCAGAATGTAGAAGCATCTTCCATTAACACAATGCCGTTGGTGATAGAGCCCGGTCCGCTAATCATCGGAATGGCCAGCGGAGTGATGGAAATATCGTTCACATAAGCGTTGATCTCCGACTCTTTTTCACTCATCTTGATCTTTCCCAGCCGGGCCTGCAGCATATCTTGTCCCATCAGGAAGAAAATAACGCCCCCGACAATGCGGAAGCTGTTCACCGAAATGCCAAAGAACCGAAACAGGAGTTGTCCGGAAAACGCAAACACCAGGATGGTGATAAAGGCGACTACTACGGCTTTCCTCGCTGTTTTTCGTTTCTGCTCCTCGGAAAGCTCCGATGTCATCGATACAAAGATGGGCATGGTTCCCAACGGATTGAACAGCGTAAAGAATGAAGTCAGGGCCAGCAGGCCGAAGGAATAAATTTCCTGCATGAATTCGGGTTTTAAGTGTTCGGTAATCTGGCAGGAAGGTACGTATTCAAATAACAATAGTCAACAACACCGGTTATCCGGACAGAGCTGTTTTCGTGTCGTAAATAACGGTCCGGCACAAAAAAAACCGGAGAAAGCCGTAAAGACATTCTCCGGATTGGCAGGCCTGTAGCTCGGAACAGGCCGGTTACCGGTGTTGCGTACCTGCTCCCTGGGGGGATTGGGTACCGGGTGATTTGATACACCGGAAGCCAATATGGTTGGTGCTGGAATTTATCTCTTCTTTTCCGCGTGTGCCTACCATATATCGTGTACAATATTGATTCGTGCAAAGAAAGGAACCGCCCCGCTGCACCCGTTTGGGGACGCCGGGCTCCTGCGGATCGTTAGGTGCGTCGGGGCCTTGCGGATTATTCACAATATCGTTGGTCATGGCTATCTGCCGGTAATAATCTGCCCGGTACCAGTCGTGGCACCATTCCCACACGTTGCCGGCCATGTCGTACAAGCCGTAACCGTTCGCCGGATACTGTGCCACCGGGGCAATACCGGCGTACCTGTCAGCCGCGTCATCCGATTCGGGGAAATGGCCCTCGAAAATATTGGCCATCCATTTGCCACCGGGTGTTAGCTGGTCGCCCCATACGTATGGTTTCCCCGATAAGCCTCCTCGGGCCGCAAATTCCCATTCCGCTTCGGTAGGCAGTCGTTTGCCGGCCCATTTGGCGTAGGCTTTGGCATCGGCATAGGTGATATGTACTACAGGATAATTGTCCATCCCTTCGATATTGCTGTCCGGGCCGTAGGGATGTTTCCAGTTGGCGCCGGGAACGAAGCGCCACCACTGGCGATAATCGTTTAGCTGCACTTGCTGCTGCGGAGGAAAAAAGACAATGGAACCAGCCACGAGTTTATCGTCCGGAACACCAGGTAAATCTTCCGGTGTTGGTTTCTTTTCCGCTGTGGTAACGTAACCAGTCGCTTTCACGAATTGACGAAATTCGGCATTAGTTACTTCCGTTTTATCCATCCAGAAACCATCGACATACACCCGGTGAACCGGACGGGCATCGTTCATGGGCTCCTGTCCGCCATCCTGTAACGTGGTTGGATCGGTGGCTCCCATGGAGAACGTTCCGCCGGGAATCCACGCCATTCCATCAGGAGCTTTTCCCGGAGAAGTAGCCGGATTGCTAATGGTCGGGGCAAAGCCTTTGGCGATGGATGCTTGTGCGGTTTTATCTACCGAAATTAATTTCTTCTGCTTGGCTGTTTCTTCCGGGTTCTTATCGGTGACCCAATAGCTGATCACACCGAGAATCAGGATAGGCAATAGTAACAGTACCACCTTTCCCTGGTTGTTCTGCTTTATTCTTAGCGGATTATTTTTATCTACCGTCTGATTTGAGCTCATGTCTTTGGGCCATTGGTGAAGGTGCCTTCGGTACCCCTGTTGATCAACAGCAAATTCTTGTGTTGGTTCAAACATGACGAAAAGATGTCAGGCTGAATTTAATCCTTCGGCCAGGCATGGTAATGGTTGACTTCCGGATTATACGGGAGAAACTTTATCAGGATTCAAAAAAAAAAACGGAGAATCACTTGATTTCGCCCGGAAATTTAACCGGTAGTTCGATGCGAAGTTATCGACATCGGGGGAGCCAAACAACGGCTCGGAGCTGACGCTGATAAAGTCAAGTGGATGGAATCTTATTCCATTTTTCTCACCCGAACATCAATTGGTGTGTCTTTTAATAGCTCCACCAACTTTTGCGGATCGGTCTGCCCGAAGTGATAAGGGTAAAGAATCTTCGGCATGAAACTCCGGGCAGCTTCAGCGGTTTGCCCGGGTGTCATGGTATAGGGCAGATTCATGGGCAGGAACGCAATATCAATGTCCTTCAGATTCTTCATCTCCGGTATGTTCTCGGTATCACCGGCAATGTAAATGCGTTTGCCGCCCATGGTCAGCACATAGCCGTTACCGTTCCCTTTCGGGTGAAAAGGTTTGCCGTCGGGGCGTTTGTGCAACAGGTTGTAGGCCGGAACTGCATCAATGCCAATGCCGTCATCTGTGGCACTCTGTCCGCTGAGGAGGATGGTTTCACCAGGTACTTTACCTTCACAGCTTTTGCTCACAATAACCTTCGTACCCGGTTTCCGAAGCCGTGCAATAGTGGCCGGATCGAGATGATCGTCATGTTCGTGGGTTATCAAAACCAGGTCGGCTTTGGGAAGCTTCGAATAATCGGCTTCACGGCTCACCGGATCGATGTGAATGATCTTCCCGTCCCACATCATCATCAGGGTTCCGTGCCCAATGAAGGTAATGGCGAGGTTTCCTTTATCCGTTTGAAACGTATCGGTTTCGAATGTGTCTGCGGCTGGTTGTCCCGGGAATAACAGGGCCAGCATAATGACGATAGGTGACATGGTTTAGCCTTTTATGGATGTAACAATTCACAAGATACAAAAAAAGAAGCGAACCAGTTGAGGCTGTTTTTTCAGGTAACGGAAATTTGGGGATATCAGTCAATCAAAATTTGCAGCGGTGAAAGGAACGACAGCACTTCGGGTGTCGAGAAACGGGCATTTTTCATCTGGTTTTCCCACGGATTGAAGCGATAGTTTTTGGCTCCGCGAAAATCGGCTTCAGTCAGGTCGCATTGCCGGAAGAACGTTCCGGTCAGGTCGGTTTCCCGGAACTTAGCCATTTTCAGGTTGGTTTCCACAAACTCGCATTCGTCTATACGGCACCTTTCAAACGAGGTTTCTTCGAGGGGGAGACCGGTGAAGTTGCACATTTCGAGCTCCGAATCGTTGAAAGTCATTTCGAGCCTGACGCGGCTAATTATGGTGAAATCGATACCAATCAACTGACAACTGTCTAAAACAACTCCTTCGAGGTTGGCCTGCTGAAAGCGGCTGCTGCTCAGATCGCAATTGTCGAACCGGCAGTTGAGGAAGACGGTCCGGGTAAAATCGCACGATGAAAAGTTGCAATTTTGGAAGAGGCAATCTTCAAACTCTTCGAAACGAAAGGTTTGATTGGAGAAATCTTCTTCGCGATAGATCACACTGACGTGCGGGGCGGTAGCTGACTTCATTATGACTGATTTTTTTGGTTTACTCTGTTTGCTGAAGATAGGAAATTCAGGACAAAAATCAGTCGAATATGTTGTACAGCTATTCTACAGGGTGACTTGAAAAGCGTCGTTTACTTTTCCCGGAAGGGGATACCTGAGGCTGACAAAAAAGAAGGGAAATCCGGCATGCGAATCCCCCCTCAGGATATAGTTAAAAAACAACCTATTTCACATACGGTGCATTGTTCAGGAAGTCGAGACTTTTCTCTACGCTGACCAGCGGGTCGAAATTATACTCTTCCACCTCCACCACAATGTATTTCATGCCGGCCGTCCCGGCATCGGCAAAGATGGGTTTGAAATCCATCACGCTGTCATCGCCGCCCAGTTCGGTCGTATCTTTCACGTGCCAGAACAGGAATCGTCCGGGATATTGGTTAAAGTAGTCCACCGGGTTTTTACCTCCTTCAGTAATCCAGTACAGGTCCATTTCGAAGAATACCTTTTCCGGATCGGTGTTTCGGAGCATGTAGTCATAAATGGTTTGCCCGTCAATGTCCTTGAATTCGCCGTCGTGGTTATGGTAACCGAAACGGATGCCGGCAGCGTTACATTTTTCACCCACGGCATTAAAATAATCACAGTACCGTTGAACGCCGTCAATACTTTCGTAACCCACTTTATCCATAAACGGCTGAATGATGTATTTTACGCCGGCCGCTTTATGTGCTGCAATACACTGGTCCCACCAGGCCATTACCTTGTCCCGGTTCGATGAATCGGGCACGGCCTGTCCGGTGTGCGATGAAAGGAAATCCATGCCGTTGGCTTTTACCAGGGCAGCAAATTCGGTTGGCTCCATACCGTAGAACTTGCCATCGGCGTAACCGGCAGCCTCGACAAACTTGTAACCAATTTTACCCACCGCTTCCACGGTGGCTTTGGCATCATCTTTCATGTGACCGCGAACCGACCAGAGTTGAAGACCAATGTATTTTTTCTGTTTGTTTTGGGTTTGTTTACAGGAAGAAAGGCCGGATAGCAGGAGCGCCAACAGCAGCAATCCAGCCGATTTTAGATGAGTGTTTCGTTTCATAACAGATTAGGTAAATGATTAGTTAATTCGGTTGAGCATGCTATGCTTAACCGATACAAAATTAGCAGCATATTTAGATTATGAAAATAACCGGACGTTTTTCTTTGTGAAACCGATAATAACTTGATTTGCCGGTATCATTTTTGCTGAAAATGTTAAATGCATGCCGCTATCTGGACTATTGCGATATAATCGAAAACTTAAAAAACTAAAATAGTTTTTGATTTAACATTTAGATCACATACAAAAAACTAAATAAACTAAAATAGTTTTCGATATTTGGAGCAAAATTGGAAAAGATGAATGCACGCCAACGAATCATGATGGGAGCAATGGATCTGTTTGGCAGGGACGGCATCCGGAGTGTAACAATGGATGCGATTGCTGCCGAGCTGGGCATCTCCAAGCGAACCATTTATGAGAATTTCAGGGATAAGACGGAATTGTTGAGAGAAGGTATTATTGCAGGTGGTGCGCTGTATAGTAAGAAGCAGGAAGAAATCATGGAGAATGCCCCGAATGTCATTGACGCACTGTATCGAATTGGTAAAGAAAATCACCAGGTGATGCAGAAAATCAATCCTCGTTTCTTCAGTGATTTGAAGAAGCATTATCCGGATATTCTGGAGTTGGTCACCCATGATTACATGGCGAAATCCGGGAAGTTCATGCTCCGGTTATTCAGGCAGGGTGTTGAAGAAGGAATATTTGAGCAGGGTATCAACATGGAAATTGTGGAGGCCGTGTGGATTCAATTGGTGGAGTTGGCCCAGAGCAGTAAAGAGACCGGGGTAATAAGTGACTCCTGGTCGGTAAAAGAATGGCACTTTTATCTGTTCATGCCTTATCTGCGGGGCATCAGTACTGACAAAGGCCGTATGCTGATTAAGCAATATCTCGAGAATTTCGAAAGATTCACAGCGGAATAAATTGGAACCTATTCAAAGTAAAAACAGATAGTGTATGAGAAAAGTAGTGTTGATTGTTACCTTCCTGTTTGCCGGATTGGCAACGGTGTATGCGCTTCCGCCCGGAGATATGCAGTTGACGTTGAAACAGGCTCAGGATTATGCGCTTGAGTACAATAAGAACGTAAAGAATGCCAAACTCGATGTGGATGCTGCACAGAAGAGAATATGGGAGTCCATTGCGTCGGGGTTGCCGCAAATCGATGCCAAAGCTGATTACTCGAATTACCTCGGAGCTTCGATGAGTATTCAGTTTGATCCGAATCAGCCAGCAACAGAAATTCCGTTCAAAACGACCGCTAATGTTTCGGCAACCGTGTCGCAATTGCTATTTAGTGGAAGTTATCTGGTTGGATTGCAATCGGCTCAAATATACAAGTCGTTGTCGGAAACCAATTACGAAAAGTCGCAGCAGGACATTAAGGAACAGGTAGCCAACAGTTATTACCTGATTCTGGTGAGTGAAGAGACACGTGATATTCTGAAAAAGAACCTGGAGAACATGCGGAGTACACTGGCCAAAACCAAAACAATGGAAAAAGTTGGTATGGCTGAAGCGACTGATGTCGATCAGCTTTCTGTTTCAGTATCGACACTCGAAAACGGTGTTCGTTCGGCCGACCGGCAGGTGGAGATGGCTTATAACATGCTTCGGTTCGAACTCGGAATACCAGGTGAGCAAGAGATTCACCTGACTGAGACGATTGAAACGATCATCGATCGCATCAACTTCACCGTATTGATCGACCAATCCATGTCGGTAGACAATAACCTGGATTACAAAATGATAGAAATTCAGGAGCAACTATCGGAGAAACAGGTAGCCTTGGAAAAATCGGCCTATCTGCCTACGCTGAGTAGTTATTACAGCCGAATCGAGAAGATAAAGAAGGCAAGCTTTGATGCGTCGCCGAAAAATGTCATCGGATTGGACCTGAGTATTCCCATCTTTTCCAGCGGACTGCGGAAAGCCAAAGTGAGTGAAGCCAACATTGGCCTTGAACAGATACAAAACCAGAAGGATTTGCTGGAGGAGCAGTTGAAAATTCAGGAAAAGCAATTGCGGTTCAACCTGCGCAATGCCCTTGATAAGTACACTAGCCAGAAAGAAAATGTGAAGGTCGCTCTTCGGGTTAACCGGAATTTTGACCTGAAATACGAACAGGGAGTTGCATCGAGCCTGGAACGTTTGCAAGCTAATGACAGCTACCTGCAGGCCGAAACCAACTATGTAGGAGCTACACTGGAATTGCTGCAGGCCTATGTTGCCTGGGAAAAATTGTTGAATAATTTATAAATCAAACCCTAAATAGATTATCATGAATTTCAGAATACAACTATTCATGCTGCTGGTTGCCACAGGGCTTTTCGCCACCGGGTGCGGAAACAAAAGCGGTAAAAGCGAAGCAGGCGACGTCAAACAGGATAGTGTTAAAATACGACCGGTTAAAGTAATGTTGCTGGAGCCACAGAAAGTTAGCCGGACCATTAAGCAAACAGCTTCCTTTGTGGCTTATCACGAAAACTACCTTAGCTCAGCCAGCCCGGGCCGGATTGAAAAGATTTATGTTGAGGTCGGCGATCATGTAAAAGCCGGTCAGTTGCTGGTGCAAATGGATCGCTCGCAGCTGAAGCAGGCCGAACTGCAACTCGAAAACCTGAAGACCGATTTCGGTCGGCTCGATACCCTGCAGAAGACCGGAACGGTGACACAGCAAAGTTATGACCAGCTGGCGACACAGTACAACATAGCCAAAGAGAATGTTCAGTTCCTGAAGGAAAACACCGAACTCAGGGCGCCGCTCAGTGGAGTTATTACCAGCAAATATTTCGAGGATGGTGAGATGTATTCCGGCTCACCGAACACATCAGCCGGAAAAGCAGCCATTGTAACGCTGATGCAGCTCAACCCGATAAAGGCAGTTATCAACGTGACGGAAAAGGACTTTCCCCGTATTCATAAGGGAATGAAAGTAGATGTTACAGCGGATGTTTATCCCGGTAAGGTTTTCGAAGGAACAGTTTATCGTATCCATCCGGCCATTGACCCGTTATCGAGAACTTTCACGGTAGAAATAACCATTCCGAATGATGATGAGAAAATCCGTCCCGGAATGTATGGCAAGGTTGCCATTCATGTGGGAAGCGATGTGGCTAAGCTGGTTCCCTCCATTGCCGTTATAAAGCAGGAGGGTACCGATCAACGTTACCTGTTCAAGTACGTTAATGGAATCGCAAAACGGGTAGATGTTCAAATGGGCGAGCGCTTCAATGCCAATATTGAAGTTATCTCCAACGAGCTGAAGGATGGCGATAAGATCATCGTTGTAGGACAAGCCAACCTGATAGATGGCAGAGCAGTGAAAATCGTGAATTAACCAGGCCGTTCATTCTGAGTTAAACTTATTAAAACAGCAGAGACAATGAGTATCTATAAAAGTGCGGTGCAACGGCCCATCACAACCCTGATGATTTTCATGGCGGTGATTGTTATGGGAATCTACTCGGTGGTGTACCTGCCCGTGGACTTATATCCCGAAATTGAGTATCCTGCTATCACGGTGATGACCACTTATTCGGGGGCCAGTGCCGCCGATATTGAAACCAACGTTTCGAAAGTGATTGAAGATGGTATGAATACGGTTGACCATCTAAAAGATATTACTTCGGTATCGTATGAAAACCTTTCGGTGGTAACTCTCGAATTTCAGTACGGGACCAACCTGGATGAATCGGCCAACGACATTCGCGACGCCCTTGATTTGATTGAGAAACAGTTGCCCGATGCTAGTGATAAGCCGGTTATTTTTAAATTCAATTCCAGTATGATGCCGGTACTCTTTTACGCTGTCACAGCCAACGAGAGCTTTCCGGGCCTGGAGAAAATCCTGGATGAAAAAATTATTAACCCGCTTAACCGGGTTGACGGAATCGGTTCGCTAGGACTGGCCGGCGAACCCAACCGGGTAATATATGTGGATGTCGACCCTGTGCAACTCGATGCATACCATATGACGATTGGCCAAATTGGAAATGTTATTAGGGCCGAGAACCAAAACACTCCTTCCGGTAATGTGAAGATGGGAAAAATGGATTACCAGCTTCGCGTGGAAGGTGAGTTTACAGACAGCCGTCAGTTGAATAATATTATTGTCAGTACCAGCGGCGACGGGCATTCTGTATACCTGCGTGACGTGGCTACCGTGAAAGATACCCTGAAGGACACCGGTCTTCAGGAACGCATCAATGGAAAACGCGGACTACGGATGTTCGTCATGAAACAATCGGGAGCCAATACGGTGAAGGTGGCGCAGGATGTCAAGAAAAGACTGGCCCAGCTGGAAAAAAATCTTCCGCCCGATGTGAAGATTCAAACGATTTTTGACTCATCCGACTTTATCAAAGATTCAGTCTCCAACCTGTCGGAGACGCTGATGTTTGCACTCCTCTTCGTGGTGTTGGTGGTGCTGGCCTTCTTGGGACGTTGGCGGGCGACATTTATTGTGGCGCTCACCATTCCCATATCGTTGATTGTGGCCTTTATTTATCTCTACATTTCCGGGAACTCCATCAACGTGATATCCCTGTCGTCACTATCGATTGCTATTGGTATGGTGGTGGATGATGCGATTGTGGTGTTGGAGAATATTACCACGCACATTGAACGAAAGAGCAGCCCGCGCGAAGCCGCCATTTATGCTACAAATGAGGTTTGGTTGTCGGTAATTGTGACCACGCTGGTAATTGTGGCGGTGTTCTTTCCGCTGACCCTGGTTTCGGGCATGACCGGTGTAATGTTCCATCAGTTGGGTTGGATTGTCACCATTACGGTAGTTACTTCTACCGTAGCGGCTATTACACTGACGCCGATGCTGAGTTCGAAATTACTCAAGCTAAAGCCGAAGCCGAAAAAGCCTTCACGTTTCAGTTACGATAATACCTTCCTGCGTGTACTCAACGGCCTTGACCGTTTTTATGAAAGAGCGATTAAATGGAGTTTGTATCATAAGAAAATTATCTTATCGGTAGCTGTGGTGATTTTTGTTTCATCCATGTACCTGACCAAATACCTGGGAACAGACTTCCTACCTCAGACCGACGAGAGCCGGATTCAGATAAAGATTGAGCTGCAATCAGGTACACGGGTTGAGGTTTCAAATCAGATAGCCCGCGAGGTAGAGAATATCATTCACGAAAAAACGCCGGAAGTGAAGATCATCAATACCTCTACCGGCTCCGACGACACGGGTGGTTTTATCTCCCTGTTCAGCCAAACCGGTTCGCACATCATCAACATGACACTGGCGCTGGATAAACCAAATCAACGAACAAGAAGTGTATGGGACATTGCTGCGGTTCTTCGTCATCAGATGGATCAGATTCCGGATATTGAAAATTACGCATTCACCTTCTCCAGCGGCATGCAAACATCCAACACCGTGGATGTATATATCTACGGCTATGATTTCAATACGACTTCAAAACTGGCGAATCAAATTGCCTCCGAAGTGAAGGAAATCAAGGGGGCATCGGATGTGCAAATTAGTCGTGATAAGGAAAAACCTGAGTTGAAAGTGGTTCTCGATCGCGATAAAATGGCACTGCATGGCCTCAATACGGCTGCAGTATCGGCCATGATTCATAACCGCGTCGCCGGATTAACCGCCACTGAATACCGTGAACAAGGTGATGAGTATGACGTGATTGTTCGTTACGACCCGCAATACCGCAGCAATATTACCGACCTGGAGAATATTTCCATTACGACACCGGCTGGTAAATCCATTAAGCTGAAAGAACTTGGTAAAGTGGAAGAGTACTGGTCGCCGCCAAACATCGAGCACCGTCAGCGCGAGCGCGTTGTGAAAGTGTCGGTGACGCCTTTCAAGACGTCGCTGGGACAACTGGCCGAAGGGATTCAGAAAGAAGTCGACAATCTTGATTTGCCTACCGGGATAATGATTGACGTTGGTGGAGCTTATCAGGATCAGAAGGACTCGTTCACCGACCTCGGACTGCTCTTGTCGCTTAGCTTGGTGTTAGTCTTCCTGGTAATGGCGTCACAGTTCGAGTCGTTTAAGATGCCGTTTATCATCATGTTCTCGATCCCATTCGCCTTTTCGGGTGTGGTATTGGCGCTGCTGCTGACCGGAACCAACCTGAATCTGATTGCAGCCCTTGGTGCGGTGCTGCTGGTGGGTATTGTCGTGAAAAACGCTATCGTGTTGGTGGATTATACCAACCTGATGCGCGACCGCGATCTGGAGCTCTATGATGCCATTCGTGTGGCCGGCAAATCGCGTTTGCGTCCGGTACTCATGACGGCCATGACTACCATGTTGGGGATGTTGCCAATGGCTATCAGCACCGGAGAAGGTTCGGAGATATGGAAGCCGATGGGAATATCAGTTATTGGCGGATTGGTTTTCTCTACCATTATCACCATGGTTTTGGTACCGGTTATTTATGCTATTGTGGCTAAGAAAGGCGAACGCGATAAGAAAGCTGCCATTCGAAAAAAGTTTATTTTCATGAATAACAACAAGTAAATTCTATTTGGGAGAATTTTCACTATGGTTCATATTGGTTAAATTTTGGGCCGCGAATGATAGGACTGCCTGCCAGGTAAGTCTTATCTTCCCGGTTTAACCAAAAAAGAAATTGAACGAATAAATAAAAAGCATACGACGTGAAAGCAGTATTTATTGTGTATAATCAGGCCAATACCGAGCGGGTAGAGTACATGCTCGATCGGCTCGAAATAAGGGGATATACCCAGTGGGCCGACGTTCGGGGAAGAGGTTCGGTCTCCGGGCCTCCTCACTTGGGAACACACACCTGGCCGGAAATGAATTCGGCCGTCATGACCGTTGTTCCCGATGAAAAGGTGGAACAGCTTCTGGAAAAAGTAAAAAGAATGGATGCCATTAACGAAGAAGTTGGGGTAAGGGCATTCGCCTGGAATATTACAGAGTCAGTTTAGGTATAGATTTAAATAACAGAAATCGACCGGGTACAGTGGAGTATAAATGAGCATTTATTTTGACTTCACTTGCCCGGTTTTTTGTTTGCACACGCTAAAAACTTCAGTTTCCCACGAACTTAATGAATCTTTCACATTTAAAAATATAGATGTGTTTATATATGTGTTATATTTGTCGGAATTTAGTGATAACCCAATGATGACGTAACCCTTTCTCTCTGTTATTGAATGGTTGAAGAAAGCGGGTTTCGTTGTTAATAGAAAGACATGATAAAATGATGTTTCTTTACATTGGCGGAGGGGTCGCTGTGCTGTTCATCGCCTACTTGATTTACGGCTTCCGGAAGATGAAGAACCTTGAAAATGTACCTCCCAGCAAAATGATTAAGGTCCTGAACAATAAGAATTTCAAAACAGTCATTCGTAGTGGCACTGTGTTGGTTGATTTTTGGGCCCCCTGGTGTGGTCCCTGTAAAATGATTGCTCCTACGCTGAACGAAATTGCCGAGGAAGAAAATGGCCGTATTACCATAGGCAAAGTGAATGTTGATGAGCAACAGCAACTAGCCCAAAAGTACAATATCCGGAACATTCCAACGATGATTCTTTTCCGGGATGGAAGAGCGGAGAAGCGGATAACCGGCGTAAAATCGAAAAAAGCGATTTTATCGGAAATTGCCTGATTGGTTGTTTCCCCCGCTTCGCCTGCCAACTGATTGCAAAACAAAGGGACTGTTTCCGTTAACCGGACAGTCCCTTTGTCGTTTCGTAAAACGCAGATTTTACATCATTTCCTTCATTGCCTTGTAAGCCATATCGCCGTAGACAACCGATGGGCCACCTCCCATGACTACGGCAACTCCTATGGTTTCAACAATCTCTTCTTTCGTCGCACCTGCTTTTAACGAGTCTTGCACATGACAAGCGATACATCCCTCACAACGAATGGTGATGGATATTCCTAAAGCAATTAGTTCTTTTTGTTTTGCTGTAAGTGCACTGTCAGTTGCAGTAGCTTTGTGCATGGTCGCAAAGCCTTCGGCAACGCCGGTGTTTTCTTTTGATAGTGTTCCAAGAAAATCAAAAACGGCTTTGGCTTTATCTTTATAATTCGTCATACTGATAATGATTTAAAGGTCATTGATTCAATGAATATTGATAAATATGCAAAATAGGAACAACATTCGGTATGAATTATCTCATGCTGAATCTTCAGCCTGTTCTTTTTAATCACGCAAGCAGAATTCGAAAAGTGAAACAGCCATCTGCAAGCCTGTGGTAAAGTTAATTATTGTCTTTTCGGATTTCTTATATCTGACCTGAATGTAGTAACTTGACGGTATGGTGAATAATAATTGTAGGCCATGGAAATTGCTGTTCTGATGCTATTCTGAAGGACATACTTAGCATTTTGGCTTTCAGTCTGTCCAAAATTTCCGTAACTATGTAAAACAAATACCGTAACGTTTAACAGACCAACAAAAACCCTTGCTTCATGAAGAGACAGATCACTAACCATCTCCCCGTTACTTTGTTGCTATTGGTGGGCTTGCTGTGGCTCGGCCTGCCGGGGTGCCACACCAAAAAAGAGGCGGTGAACGCTTCGAAAACCGGCCAGGAAGAGACAGTCACCACGAAGAGCAAAAATAAAACGGTGGAAGACTTCGATCAGTTCTATAATCGCTTCCACGCGGACAGTACCTTTCAAATGTCAAGGTTAAGATTCCCCATCGAAGGCGCTTCGGTGGATGTGGATGGCACCGAAAAGTGGACGAAACAGAACTGGCTCATCATGAAAACGAAGATTTACGACATCGACACGACCCAATACAAGGTAACCTACCATAAAACACCCACGGAATTTACCCAGCACGTCTGGCTCCCCGACACCGGCTTCAGCTCGCAAATCCGCTTCGAACTGGTGGGGAAGAAATGGTACCTGGTGTACTGCCTGGATGAGAACCTGTAGGCAATGAAGAATGAGAAATGAACAATAACATTTCAGGTTACAGGTTACAGGTTACAGGTTTCAGGTTTCAGGTTACAGGTTACAGGTTGCGCTTCGCGGTTACTGTGGTTTCTGTGTTTGCTATGGTGCTGTTCTGTTGGGGGATATCCCGAATGGGATGGAATGTTCATCACCGCCGGTGAGACCG
Organism: Prolixibacter sp. SD074; assembly: GCF_009617895.1. Taxonomy (NCBI): domain Bacteria; kingdom Pseudomonadati; phylum Bacteroidota; class Bacteroidia; order Marinilabiliales; family Prolixibacteraceae; genus Prolixibacter; species Prolixibacter sp. SD074. The sequence continues at coordinate 1,374,940 of NZ_BLAW01000001.1, read as the reverse complement.
GTGGAAGAAAGCTCTGATATAACCACAACTCCGCGAGGAGTTGAATTAGTCGACTTGCTGTTCAACCCGCCTCGGGGTTGTGCTGACCATCAGGTGGCTTAACCTCCAATCGGATTGGAGGTGATGAATATGTATCCCTGCGGGAAATGTTGCGTCAACCACAGAAACCCTCTGGGCAAACTGAATGTGAGAAAGTGTGAAGATGGGAAGGTGAGAGCGCAACCTGAAACCTGAAACCTTCAACCGTTATAACCTTCCGGTTCATTTCCTGAAAATTCAGTAACTTATAACTGCATTTTTTACAATCTAAACCAGACAAAATGAAAGCAGTGATTCGAACGCAATATGGCACCCCCGACGTATTAAGCGTGCAGGAGGTACCAAAGCCCGTTTACGGAGACAATGAAGTGCTGGTGAAAGTGTATGCAGCCACCGTTAACCGCACCGACTGTGGCATCCTGACGGGAAAGCCCTATGTTATTAGGTTGTTTACCGGCGTGTCGAAACCGACTCATCAATCCACCGGAACCGACTTTGCCGGATAGGTTGAGGCCGTTGGCCGGAATGTCACCGCCTTTCAGGTGGGTGATAAAGTCTGGGGCTTTAACGACAGCGGATTGCAGTCGCACGCCCAGTACCTGACCGTCTCGGAGAATGAAGCCATCGCACACATCCCCGAAGGCATCACCTACCAACAAGCTGCTGCCAGCATCGAAGGCGCGCATTACGCTTACAACTTCATCAAGCGGGTGCCGTTTGGCGGAAACCGTAAAGTGATGCTGAACGGCGCTTCCGGGGCCATCGGCTCGGCCGCATTGCAAATGCTCAAATACTATGGCGCCGAAGTGACGGCTGTATGCAACACTCAAAACCTTGGCCTCATCAAATCGCTGGGCGCTGACCGCGTCATCGATTACCTGCAGGCAGATTTCACACAGGACTGGAAACTGTATGATTTCGTTTTTGATGCAGTAGGGAAAAGCTCTTTTGGGAAATGTCAGCGATTGCTGAAACAGGGAGGTGTGTACATTTCATCGGAGCTGGGAGTCAATGCGGAGAATCCGTTCCTCGCGATGTGGACGCCGTTCAGAGGAGGTAAGCAGGTTCGCTTTCCATTACCGACCGATCGCAAGGGGAGTATCGTCTTCGTCAAGAAACTGCTGGAAGGAGGAAAATTCCGGCCGGTCATCGACCGATGGTACCCGCTGGAAGATATCGCGGAAGCCTACCGGTATGTCCTCACCGGACAGAAAACCGGCAATGTAATGATTCGCTGTAACCAGGATGAAAGCTAACAATGACATAGAAGAACTGATTGACGGGCTGCAATTGAAGCAGCTAAAGGAGCGGGAAGAAGCCTTTCACCAGATGTATGCGTTACTGGGACAGGTAGTCGGAAATGCTTCACGGGCCTGAGGTGTTGAAGATATACCAGGCCATTCATATCATCGCCAACCTGGCGAGCGTGGATACGGATAACCGCTGTATTGGAAGGCAAAATTGAACTAACAATCGATAGAGTGAAACAGGTATTTGGGTAAGGTGATCGATACTACATTCCGAAAGGAGTTCCCGTTCCAGCTAAAATCTATGCCTTTTATGCGGATATAACCTTTTTCAATCAGAAGAACCCGTATCAGGAAAAATAGTTAACAGCAGGGATGCTCATGGACGAGTTACCCGTCTGATTTTTTATCCATTAAGGCGTAGATAGGGATCCATTTTAATCAAAGAATTCCTGGAGGCTCTGCCTCGGGGATAGTTCGTTTCAAGAAATTTGTTTATCTAATTATTTAACGGAATCAGCCTCTGAAACCTTATCTTCTTTTTCCCACATCTTGGCTCTATCAAACAATTCAACACAAACAAAATTTCAGGTTGTTTGCCATATACATAGCAAATGGTTATTAAAAAATGCAAAAAAATGTCATATTTGCCGGGTGTAATGATTTGAATAATTGAAAATGGTCATCAATAAAGTAGATTACAGTGATTTCTTCTTTATTCGTTTTCAGAACGGAGATGAACCGGCTTTTGAAAAGATATTCAATTCAAATTACCCGCAACTGGCCGGCTTTTGCAACCAGTTCTTAAACGACCTTGACAGAGCGCAAAGCCTGGCCCAGGAGGCATTTATCCATCTCTGGCTTAATCGGGAGAAAATTGAAACGCTGAATGGTATCCGCTCCTTTTTGTACACCTATGCCAAATCGAGTTGTCTGAATGATCTTCGGCACCGGAAAGTCGTTAGCAAATACCAGGACAAACATCTTCAGGCAAAGGAAGAACAGCTGAACATTGAAGTGCTCGAATCGTTCGATTTCCATTCACTGGAGCTTTCGGAACTGGAAGCATTGATAAAACAATCGATTGACGAATTGCCAGAGAAGTGCCGGCTGGTATTCCTGATGAGCCGAATGGAAGGGAAAAAGAACAAAGAGATTGCCGAGGAGCTGGATATTTCGGTTAAATCGGTGGAGGCTAACATCACCCGTGCGCTGAAAACCCTGAAAACAAACCTGTCCGAATATCTCCCCGTCATACTGGTCCAAATACTGTTGCAACACTTTTCCTGAAAAGGATTTCCGCCCGTTTTTCCGTTCGTCGATTATTTTTTTTGAAAATCATATAGGGTACAGGCTGGTACGCGTGTACTCAGTATATACAGCAACAAAAATGGATTACACACTGATCAGTAAATATCTTGCGGGAGAAGCCTCAGAAGAAGAGGTGAAAGCGATTTTCCAATGGATGGAGGCTGCTCCCGAAAACAAGAAAGAATTTGTGCACTTCAAGAAGGCTTGGGTCCTGACAGCCACGTCAACAGACAATCAGGAGAAAGTCTGGAGGAACTTATTGGCAGGGAAAAAGCGGTTGACAGGCAAACGGAGAATTTATACCGGCTATGCGCGGTATGCAGCGGCTGTTTTGCTCGTGTTCGGTTTGGGCATGATTGCGCAGTATTTTGGTTCAAAAGCTTTGCGCCAAAAGTTGCTTTATGCTTCCGATACACGGATTGAAGTTCCGCTGGGGCAGATGTCGAATGTGGTGCTGCCCGACGGAACCACTGTTCAACTGAACTCGGGAAGCCAGCTACTGTATTCAGGGAATTACAACACCGGCAAGCGGACCGTTCAACTGGAAGGAGAGGCCTATTTCCATGTGTCGAAGGACAAGGAACATCCGTTTATCGTTCAAACCCAGGCGCTCGATTTTAAGGTGTATGGAACTTCGTTCAATGTGCAGGCCTATCCGGACGATCAGGAAGTAAACACCACGCTGGTGGAAGGAAGTCTGGGTGTGATAAGTAAGAACGGCACTGAGTTTACGCGTTTGGTCCCGGGTGACAATATCAGATACCAAAAATCCTCTGAACGTTATGTTGTCAGTAAAGTGAATCTCGATCTGTACACCTCGTGGACGAACGGGCTGATCACCTTCCGTAACGAGAGCCTGAAAGAGATTGCGAAACGACTGGACCGCTGGTATAACGTGGAGATTGTTATCAAAAATCCGGAGCTGGAAAATCAATTGTATTTCGGCACCATCATGAAAAATAAGCCCATCGACCAAATCCTCGAAGTGCTACGGTTGACGTCCAATTTGAAATACCGGATTGTCCCTCGTCCGGATAAACCGACATTGATCTACTGGGAATAAACGAGCCAAAAAAATTTATCAAATAAACCTAATCAGAGAAACCATATGAATCCTACAAATGCTCCTTAACAAAAACAGACCGAAAATATGGTGCATATTCCCGGCCTGTTCCACTGGAATGATGTTCTGGCATCACACCGTGTGGCGATAAATAAAGGCATTCCGCAAGAATGCCAACATTCACGTAAACACTGCTAATTTATGAAAAAAAACATTGTTGTCCCGCTTAGGGCGGGCATTAATAAATTCCTGCGCATTATGAAAATAACTGCGGTTGTTGTATTCGTCTTAAGCATGCATGTTTATGCCAATACATACGGACAAACAGAAACCGAGAAGTTCAATCTGAAGATGAACTCTACCTTCCGGAATGTGATAGAACGGTTGGAACAAGAAACCGGCTATCATTTTATTCTGCAATACAATGAAGGGATTTTGGATAAAAAAGTTAATGTCGATTTTTCGGGTAAAAGCATCGATAAGGTGCTCGACGATTTATTGAGTAATACAGGCTATACCTATAAGATAGTTGATCGGTATATTGCTATCATTCCGGCGAATGAAAAAGCGGGCGAACAGCAGCAGAATATCATATCCGGAAAGGTGACCGATGCCTCCGGTAGTCCGCTGCCCGGAGTGACTGTCGTGGTCAAAGGTACCATGAAGGGGGGGATTACCGATGTCGACGGGAATTATTCCATCGCTGGTTTTTCCGGGAAGGATGTGCTGGTTTTCTCCTTTGTGGGAATGAAAACCGAAGAGATTCCCATCAACGGTAAGTCAGTCATCAATGTCGTTTTGAAGGAAGAGACCATTGCTTTGAATGATGTGGTGGTGGTTGGATATGGTGTCCAGAAGAAGAGTGATCTGACCGGCGCCATTGCCTCAGTGAAAGCGAGTGATATTGAAAAAATGCCGGTGGCTACAACCGATCAGGCGCTACAGGGACGCGCAGCCGGGGTAACCGTGACCACCAACTCCGGTTCGCCGGGTTCTCCCGTACAGATTCGCGTACGTGGAGTGGGCACTATCAACGACTCTTCACCGCTGTTTGTGGTAGATGGTTTTCCGGTAGACGATATCGGTTATTTAAATCCGTCTGATATCTCCTCTATGGAGATATTGAAAGATGCTTCTTCTACCGCGATTTATGGTTCGAGAGGTGCCAATGGTGTTATCCTGATTACCACCAAGAACGGGAAGAATATGGAAACGCCTGTTATCAGTTTCGATTCATATTACGGTGTGTCGACCATGTGGCGGAAACCCAAATTGCTGGATGCTTCGCAATGGGCCATGCTCAAAAACGAAGCACTGACCAACGGGGGCATGGCAACCATTCCCGAATTAGTCGATTATCAAAGTCTCGGAAAAGGTACCGACTGGGTAAAAGAAGTGACCCGCGCGGCCAGTACCCGGAACATCAATTTCTCTGTAACGGGCGGAAGCGAGAAGGTTAGCTATTTCATCAGCGCAAATAATTACTTGCAGGAGGGGATTGTAAAGAAGTCCGACTTTAACCGAACTTCTTTACGGTTGAATACCTCGATTAAAGCGAAAAAGTGGCTAACGCTCGGTGAAAACCTGTCGATAGAATATAACAAAACCCGCAGGATAAACGAAGATGATGAATGGACAGCTGTTTTGATTCAAGCTACCACCATCGATCCGGTGACGCCGGTTCGTTTGTCCAACGGCAATTTTGCCCCATCCAATTATGTGGATATGAATAATCCTGTGGCGCATATCGACCGGACAAATGCCTACAGCAAAGCATTCCGGGTCGTGGGAAACGTATTTGGTGATATCACCTTCAACAAATACCTGTCGTTCAGATCCAACCTGGGTATTAATTACACCTACGGGAATGATTACGATTTCAATCCTATCTACCACATCTCCGGATCGGAAAGCAACGATATTAACTCGGTTTACCGCGGCAGCAGTGAAGGCCGTTCGTGGAACTGGTCCAACTATTTTACTTACACCAGGGACTTTGGGAAGCATAACCTTTCGGTGATGGCCGGGATGGAAGCTTCGAAGGATTACAACGAGTGGTTTAGCACCCGGGCAACTGCCCTGCCCAAGGAATTTGTGCAGCTACGGTACATTCATAACGCTGCTAACCGCGACAAAGCAACTTCCGACGGTTCGATGACCGATAAACGGATGCAGTCATACTACGGGCGTATCAATTATTCGTATGACAATAAATATTTGTTGACGGCTAACATTCGCCGCGATGGTTCCTCTGTTTTTGGTCCGGATAAACGGTACGGTACCTTTCCCTCCTTCTCTGCAGGCTGGAAAGTTAGTCAAGAGGATTTCATGGCGGATAATACGACTATCAGTAACCTGAAAATCAGAGCTGGGTGGGGACAGATAGGAAATGACAAAATTCCGGAATACCAATACTATACCCTGGCCAACTCGGGGCAGCGTTATCCTTTCGGCGATCAGATTGTAGACGGAATCTCTTTCCCCGGGATTGGAAATTCGGAATTGCAGTGGGAAGAGACTACCACGACTAACGTGGGATTGGACATGGGATTATGGCGTGGTAAACTGACCATGACAGCCGATTATTATTTGCGGAAAACCAGTAATATGCTGATGCAGGCTCCTGTGCTGGCCCATGTAGGATTGCAGGAAGACCCGTGGGTAAATGTTGGTGCCATGAACAACAAAGGTTTTGAACTTGAGTTGAACTACAAGGACTCGAAAGGCGGATTCAAATACGAGTTAGGATTTAATTTCGCGGCTAACCGAAACAAAGTGACCGACCTTGGAACATCGGGTTCTATTTCTTCTGCCAGTTTGAGAAATGCGGGTTATGTTACCCGCACAATGGTGGGCAAACCCATCGCTCAATTCTGGGGATATAAAACACAGGGATTGTTCCAGAACTGGGATGAGGTAAATGCATGGACCGATAATGAAGGAAAGCTGTTACAACCCAATGCTGCTCCGGGCGATATCCGTTACGCCAAGGATGCTACGGGGAATCTGTACTACGGAATCATTGGCAATCCGCTTCCCAAGTTTACCTATGGCTTTAACGGCCAGTTCGGTTACAAAAATGTGGATTTGAACTTGTTTTTCCAGGGTACATACGGAAACGATATTTTCAACGGCACCAAAATCTATTCCGACCGGCCGGATGCCACGCACAACATGAGTACCCGTATGCTGAACCGCTGGACGGGTGAAGGCACAACCAACGATGCTCATTATCCGCGATTGAATGCAGCCGATGCCAACAACATCTGGTTTTCGGACCGGTATGTGGAAAACGGTTCGTATTTGCGGTTGAAGAACATTCAACTGGGCTATACGCTTCCTTCGCAATTGACGCAGAAATTTCAGATAGAAAAGTTCCGGGTTTATGTGGGAGCAACCAATTTGTTGACCTTTACAAAGTACGATGGCTTCGATCCGGAAATCGGCACCGGTTATTCTGGCTCACTCGATTTGGGAGTGGACAGAGCCAATTATCCTCAGGCCCGCACTTGGCTGTTTGGTTTAAGCCTTACTTTTTAACGTTAAATGATTCCGATTATGAAAACAAGAATAATGAGCTGGCTGGCAATTGGAATGCTGGCTTTAATCACCGGTTCGTGTTCAAATGATTTTTTGAATACGAAGGCTCCGTACATGACCATCGACAATTACTTTACAACAGAACTGGACGCTGAAAATGCACTGACGGCCTGTTATGATATCCTTGGCTGGGAGGACGGTACCAACAATTTTCAGCTTTGGGTTGGAGATATATTAGGACATGACTCTTACAAGGGCGGGGAAGGAGCCGGAGATCAGCCCTGGATGGAACCCCTGCTTAAATTCCAGTATAGCGCGAACAATGAGGGATTAATCATTCCTTACCAGAGTTATTACATCGCGATTAACCGTTGCAACACGGTCATTAGCCGGGTATCGACGATGTCAGAAGATGTGATTAGTGCTGAGAAAAGAGCTGAAGTTGTAGCAGAGGCAAAATTTCTGAGAGGCGTTTTCTATTTCGAGCTATATAAGATGTTTGGGCAGGTACCGCTGGTGACGTCAGAACTTCAACCCGGCAAGTACGATATTCCCAAAGCCAGTCTGGAAGAGGTAATGCATCAAATTGTGTCAGACTTTGCCGAAGCGGCGAAGGATCTCCCTAATAAAAGCGAACAATCGGCTGAAGAAATGGGAAGAGCGACCAAAGGCGCGGCTGATGCCTTCCGGTGTAAAGCCTATATCTATGAGCAAAAATGGGCGGAAGCGCTGGCTCTGGCTGATACCATCATCAATTCCAATGAATATGGGCTGGAAGAAAACTATTCGAGCAACTGGGATTTAACCAACGAGAATGGCAAAGAATCTATTTTTGAGATTCAGTATTCCAAATCAGGTGACGGAAGTTGGGGCGATGATAACGAAGGCAACATGTTTGGCATCTTTACCCGAAGCCGCAACAACGATGACGGTTGGGGATTTGATTGTCCCACGCAGAATTTCGTCGATGAATTTGAAGCGGGCGATCCCCGTCTTCAGGCTACGGTAATCTTTAACGGTGAAGTACTGTGGGGTGGTACTTCCGATGAGATGGTTGCCGACAACGATTTCTCCTCCTGTATCGATGGTTACATGGCACAAAAATACCAGATACCGATGAGCCAAAGGGGGGACCAGAGCGATGATCCAAACAACTGGAAGGTGATTCGCTATTCTGAAGTATTGTTATGGGCCGCCGAAGCGGCAGCGCACACCGGTGGTGACTGGAATTTCTATCTTCAACAAGTGCGCGACCGCGTGGGACTGGGCCCGACACCTTACACCGATCCGTTGAAAGCGGTTTATCACGAACGCCGCGTGGAACTGGGAATGGAAGGACAGCGCTTTTGGGATGTCATTCGTCAGGGCCGTGGAGAAGAACTGTGGGGGGCTAACGGAACCATTGGAAACTTTGGTTATTCTGAAGCGCAGAATCATTTCTTCCCGCTCCCGCAATCGCAAATTGATTTGAGTCAGGGAGTGCTGACTAATAATTAATTGGTGTGAAAACAGAAACGCTTCCTCACTTCGGTAAGCGTTTCTGTTTTAGTGCATACCCGGCCGGCTGGTGAAGTTGTGCATTATTCTGCTAATTTAGATGTCGTAGAATCAGTCGGTGTATGCAGTGATTTTTTGAATCGTCCATAAAATCCTGATATGAAACAATACAATCGCTATAATTGTCCTGTTCAATTATTTGCCTGTGCTAAATCCAATGCAATATGAAATTACGAAAGAAACTCAATGCGACTGTTTTAAGTTTTTTGGCGCTCTGTTTCATGGCGAGCTATGGCTTTGCTCAGGAGCAGTCAGCTACCCTGAAACTCGTGAAGAACTGGACTCTCCAGCCTTACGGCGAATGGAGTGCCGATGGTAAGCTCATCAAGCCCGATGTGTATTCTCCTAAGAACGAACTGAAATGCGATGTGCCCACCACGGTTTTTGCCGCCATGGTGAAAGACGGCAAGTTTAAAGATCCTTTTTTTTCCGACAACCTGGAGAAGGTGCCACGTGAGTGGTTTAAAGGAAAATGGCGCTACTCCAAAACCTTCGATGTACCGGAGAATTTGGTCGGAGCATACTCCCGCCTCTGTTTCGGCGGCATTAATTACAGTGCCGACGTTTTCCTGAACGGGAAGCAAATCGCATCGGCCGATACGTTGAAAGGGGCTTTTCAGCGCTTCGAAATCGACGTAACCGGAAAACTGAAAAAGAGTGGTAACCTGTTGCAGGTGATGGTGTATCCGCCGCAGCCCGGAGATTTCACTATTGGGTTTGTAGACTGGACGCCAAAAGTGCCGGACAAGAACATGGGCCTTTGGCGCGGAGTCAAGCTTCGTTTCAATGGAGCGGTTTCAGTGAATCAGCCATTTGTACAATCAAAGGTAAATACGGAGAATGACCACGAAGCAGCACTCACCATCGAAACAATGGTTGTTAACCACTCGAAAGAGAAGGTGAAAGCTACCGTTGAGGCACAGATCAATAACGTTACCGTGAAGAAAGAGGTGGAACTACAGCCGTTGGAAAAGAAACGGGTTGTATGGACACCGGAAGAGTATCCGGCATTGAATTTCAAAAATGCCAAATTCTGGTGGCCCGTTACCATGGGCGAACCAAATCTTTATACATTGAAGGTCAGCAGTAAGGTCGGCGACAAAATGTCCGATGAACTCTCGCAACCGTTTGGTATTCGCGAGGTAAGCAGTTACATCAATAAAGAAGGTTCACGAGCTTACAAAATCAACGGACGCGACTTGCAGATACGCGGAGGCGGCTGGGCCGATGATTTGTTGTTGCGCGAAAACAAGGACAACCTGAAAGCGCAGGTTGCCTACACCAAACTGATGAACCTGAATACCATTCGGCTGGAAGGATTCTGGGGCGAAAGCGATGAACTGTACAAGCTCTGCGACGAGAACGGCATTCTGCTCATGGCTGGTTGGAGTTGCGAGTGGGAATGGGAAAATTATGTAGGTAAAAAATGTGACAAATTCGGTGGTGTACAAACACCCGAAGAGATAAAGCTTATCAGCAACTCCCTGGATGATCAAATCCTGTGGTTGCGCAATCATCCCAGCATTTTTGTGTGGGTATTGGGAAGCGATATGTTGCCGCGTCCGGCACTGGAACAAACCTATCTGAATAACCTGGAAGTGGTTGATCCGACGCGGCCTACCTTATCGGCGTGCTCGGTTCGCACCAGCGAAGTCACTGGTCCGACGGCTGTGAAGATGAATGGCCCGTACGATTATGTATCGCCGAATTACTGGTACATCGATACCAAGAACGGTGGTGCTTTCGGTTTCAATACCGAGACAGGTCCCGGTCCGCAGATTCCACCTATCGAGACATTAAAGAAGATGTTCCCCGCGGACAAACTCTGGCCGATTAACGAAATCTGGAATTACCACTGCGGTCGTGGTGAGTTTCATAACATCGATACGTACCTGAAAGCGCTAGACAATCGGTACGGTGAAGCGAAGAACATCGACGATTTTGAAATGAAAGCACAGATGGCCAATTACGAAGCCATCCGGCCCATGTTCGAAGCCTTCGCGGTGAACAAAGCCGAAGCGGGAGGCGTCATTCAATGGATGTTGAATGCACCGTGGCCGAAACTCTTCTGGCAGCTGTACGATTACTACCTGACGCCCAACGGAGCTACCTTCGGAACACTGAATGCGCTGAAGCCACTGAATATCATTTACAACTACGGAAACCACAACATCTACATTTCCAACGACTACCGGCATAGTTTCGATAATCTGAAGGCTGAAGTAAAAGTGCTGGATCTGAACTCGAAGGAAGTGTTCAACAAAGAGGTTCCTTTCTCCGTAAAGGAATATACCTCGGAGAAACTTCTGGCGTTGCCGGAACTGAAGAACACCACGCCGGTATATTTTGCCGATCTGCGCATCGTTTCCCCCGAAGGGAAGGAGATGGCTCACAGCTTTTACTGGCTGTCGCAGAAGAAAGATGTGTCGGATTTCGACAGTACCAAGTGGTACGTGACTCCGATAAAAGAATATGCCGACTTCACGGCGCTCACCGAACTGCCGAAGGTGAAAGTGGAAAAGACGGAAACGGTTGAACAGCATGGCGACCAAACCTGGGTGAAAGTGACGCTGAAGAATCCTTCGGACAAGCTGGCGTTCTTCATCGGCTTGAAAGCCAAAACCAGCCAGTCACACGAAATGGTATTGCCGGTTTTCTGGAGCGACAACTACATTTCACTCCTTCCGGGAGAAGAGCGGGTGTTGACGGTGAAGATGAACACCAAAGATCTGAACGGCGAAAAGCCGGTAATTGAGATGAAAGGTTACAATACGCTTTAACAGTATAAACAGAAATACAGTATTTCAACAGACAAAAGAGGCTTATGAAACGGAACTATTACATGGTGGCCCTGGTGTTCATCGTTTTCTTTGTGATTTCTTTTATTACCAATATTCTGGGATCGATTAATCCCAATGTGTCAGACAGTTTTCATCTGAGTGGCGCCATGACCGGTTTGTTGCCCTTCTCTTTTTTCATCGCTTACGGACTGATGTCTATCCCGTCGGGAATGCTGGTGGAGCGCTACAAAGAGAAAATCAGCATGAGCGGCGGATGGATTGTCGCGACCATTGGAGCGTTTGTCTTCGCCCTGTTTCCCAGCTATCCGGTTTTTCTCGGCTCGTTGTTTTTTATCGGCGCTGCCATGGCCCTAATGCAGGTAGTCATTAATCCATTGCTGCGTGTATCAGGAGGAGAGGAGCAATTTGCCTTTTATTCCGTGTTCGCACAGTTGGTTTTCGGCGGAGCATCGTTCCTGAGTCCGTATGTCTATTCTTACCTGGTGCTCAACTTGGATAAGAGTGGACCGCAGTCCAACTGGTTCCTGCAAATTCTGGCCGACATCACGCCCGAACATTTACCATGGGTATCGCTCTACTGGGTGTTTGGCATCATCACGCTGCTGATGATCGTAATCATTTTAGTATCGCGTTTCCCGAAGGTGGAACGAAAGGAAGATGAAACAACCGGAGCATGGGCCATTCACAAAGAGCTTCTGAAAAACAAAACAGTTATCCTCTTTTTCTTCGGCATCTTTGCTTACGTAGGAACGGAACAGGGCATTGCCAACTGGATTTCGGAATTCCTGCGCACTTATCACGGTCTGCGTCCAGAAGTGGAAGGAGCGGCAGCTGTTGGATGGTTCTGGGGAATGCTCACCATCGGTTGTCTGCTGGGGATGCTGTTGCTGAAGTTCATTGATAGCAAACTGGTGTTACGCATCTTCGTCATCCTGGCCCTGATAACCTTAACAGCAACCCTTTTTGGTAATGAACAAATGGCCGTGTATGGTTTCCCGGCATTGGGATTTACCCTTTCGGTGATGTGGTCGATTACGGTTTCGCTGGCGCTGAACAGTGTGGCCAAGTACCACGGCACGTTCTCCGGCATACTGATGAGCGGTATTGCGGGCGGAGCATTGGTATCGCTGCTCATTGGCGGATTGAAAGATATGATTGGTTTGCGGCAGGGGATGTTTGTTCTTTATCTCACACTGGGCTATCTTCTGTACATCAGTTTTTGGGCCAAGCCGTTGATAACCAATAAAACCATTCAATTAAAAAAACAATAGCACAGTAACATATTGAAATAGTAGAGACAAGGCATTGCCTTGTCTCTTTTTTTATAAAACGTTGATTGCAAAATTGCCTGGTAGGAATCAGGATAAATAGCGTAGAGTCCCTTGGTTGCTTTTTTTTCTTTTGCCTATATTTGATTACATCTTGTAAAGGTAACAGGAAGGTTTTGCAGCATCTGAAACCTGACAGCTAAATCGCAAATCAACAATCCAATGAAAGGACTCGTCAAAGCATTCATCTTCATCTTTCTCGTAAGTATTCTTTCTTCATGTACTCATCAGATAGAGAATTATCGTTCAGACATTCACTTATCCGGTACCTGGCAGTTTCAGCTGGACTCAACCAATGTGGGGATAAAGGGAAAGTGGTTTTCAACAGCGCTGAGCGATTCCATAAAACTTCCGGGTACAACCGATTCCAACCGGAAAGGAATTTTGAACACCGACTCCACTACCATGCATCTGAGTCGTGTGTACCGTTACGAGGGTTCGGCCTGGTACCGGAAAACAGTCGATATTCCGGAGAATTGGAGCGATAAGCACATCCGTTTTGTGATGGAGCGAACCAAGCCTTCGAAGGTGTGGATTGACGGACACTACATCGGCGAATCCATCCTGCTGGAATCTCCACAGAAATACGATGTCTCGGCTTATCTGACTCCGGGTCGGCATGCCATTACCGTTCGGATTGATAATGATTTGAAGCTGACGCCTTACGGGAATGTACACATCTATTCCGACGATACACAGACCAACTGGAACGGTATTATCGGGAATATTTACCTGGAAGCGTCACCCAAAACCTACATTTCCGACCTGCAGGTTTATCCGGACATCGACCAGAAGAAAATCAGGGTAAAGATGGCCATCGATAATCAACTGAAGCTGGATAAAGTCGATGTGGAACTGAGGGTGACCAAGATGTTAGATGGAAATGTGACAACGCTGAAGCCGGCGCATTTTCAAATGAACTGTGATTCGGTCATCCACTTGGAATACACGTTGGGTAACAACATGGATTTATGGGATGAGTATCATCAGCCACTTTACCATCTTAATGCCATTATCAGCCATAGCGATATCAAAGACAATATGGAGGTTCCTTTCGGGATGCGGAAATTTACGGCCAAAGGAACCAAATTCGCCATCAACGGTCGAATTACCTTCCTGCGCGGGAAACACGATGCCTGTGTCTTTCCGTTAACCGGATATCCGCCCATGGATGTGAAAGGCTGGATGCGGGTACTGAAAATCGCCAAATCATACGGCATTAACCACTATCGTTTTCATACATGGTGCCCGCCGGAGGCTGCTTTTGAGGCGGCCGATAAAGTCGGAATATACATGGAACCGGAACTACCCTTTTGGGGCGGACTGGAATCGGATACGCTGGCTTTTCGCTTGAAGGCTGAAGGCTTAGCGTTGCTGAAAAACTATGCCAATCATCCCTCGTTTGTTATGCTATCGCCTGGGAACGAATTGTGGGGCAATCTTGATAAGGTGGGTGAACTGATTGCTGACTTGAAAAAGGCTGACGACCGCCCTTTGTACACACAAGGCTCGAACGACAACATCGGATACTCAGGACCCCTGCCTGTTGAGGATTTCCATGTGGCTGCCCGGACACCATACGCGCACGACACTACGTTGACGCATGTGAGACTTACCCAGGCTTTTGTCGATTCGCGTGATGGTGGCATCCTGAATACAGAACAGCCATCAACGATGATCAACTTCGATTATCCCGTGTCGCAAATTATGATTCCACTGATTAGTCATGAAGTCGGGCAATACCAGATTTATCCCAATTACAATGAAATCAAGAAATATACAGGTATCCTGAAGCCTCGTAACCTGGAAGTTTTTCGCGAAAGGTTGAAGAAGGCGGGAATGCTGGATCAGTATAGCGCATTTACCAAAGCATCCGGTGCCTGGTCGGCTTTGTGTTACCGGGCTGAAATCGAAGCGGCATTACGCACCAAAGGGCTGGCCGGTTTTCAGCTGCTCGATTTGCAGGATTATCCCGGACAGGGAACAGCGCTGGTGGGAATGCTCGATGCCTTCATGGATAGTAAGCACGTGATTGCCCGTGACGAGTGGCGGCACTTTTGCAACGATGTGGTTCCGATGCTGGTATTTAAGAAATACTGTTGGATCGTTAACGAAACGTTTACGGCCGCAGTGGAAGTGGCCAACTATTCGAACCGGGATTTGAAACAGCTACTGAAATGGACGGTTTCAGATCAACAAGGGAAGGTCATCAAATCGGGAAGCTTCATTAAACCTGATATTTCTATGGGAGGAGTTGACAGTGTAGGAGAGATTCATATTCCGCTTTCAGAGGTAACCGTGCCTCAGAAATTAACCGTTACCTTAAGCATCGAAGGAACCGATTACCGGAACACTTATCCGGTGTGGGTTTACCCCGAACTGAAAAAGGTACAGCCGGCGGAGGGTATTTACGTCGCCTCGAAACTGGACAACGAACTATTCGATAAACTCAATAAAGGAGAGAAAGTATTACTCTTTCCTTCGCGGGAATCGGTGAAAAGAAACAGTGTGGATGGTTTGTTTCCACCCGATTTCTGGAACTACAATATGTTTAAGGGAATCAGTGAGCGGATAAAGAAACCGGTTTCGCCCGGTACGCTGGGTATTTTGACCAATCCGGAACATCCGCTGTTCAACCATTTCCCCACAGACTTTCACACCAACTGGCAGTGGTGGTCTATTATCAAACACAGCAATCCGTTAAATCTGAATCAAACGGCGAAAAACTACCGCCCCATCGTTCAGGTCATCGATAATTTGCAACGGAACGATAAGTTCGGGTTGATATTTGAGTACAAAATAGGCAACGGAAAGCTGTTGGTTTGCATGTCGAGGTTGAATGAAATAAAGGATGACCCGGCAGCGGTGCAACTGTATCGTTCCATTGTTGACTACATGGAATCGGACGCATTTCATCCAATCGCAGTACTGGACAAAAATCAACTTCGTGGTCTGATACAATAAAGAAGATATTCTGAAAATTTGAACATTGAGACAAGGCATTGCCTTGTCACTACTATTTCATACCAACCTATCGGACAGACGCAGTGAATTGCGTCTCTACCGACCTTAATTTGCGAAGCCCTAAAACAACAGAGACAGCAAGTAACAAATTAAATCAGTAGTCTGAAAATAAACTATTTACATCAGTCCTCTTTTTGTATTTATTTTAAAATATACAGATGAGAGTGGAACAATCCATTTTCATGTTTAAATTGCGCAGCTGTTAGATAAGCGGATGTACATGGAACAGTTCAGTTTGAAAATAATCATCGTCATAGCCTCAGGAATTAGTCTTATTATGGGGTTTTACATGTTGCTCATACACCGGAATTCAGCAAAGGTAAAAGGACCGGTATTTTGGGCAGCCGGAAATCTGATGATTGGAGTAGGATTCCTTTTTCGGCTAATTTCTCCCGAGAATGGTTTCTGGGCAACAGCAGCACCCATGTTGTTGATAACAACCGGGCTGTATGTTTATCTGGCAGGCATCTGGCAATTCAAGGAGAAGCGAATCATCCGGTGGATTGTGATTGGCCTCCCGGCCCTGGACATTTTTCAATCGCTGCTATTCTTTTATCTCTTTCCGTTGAACAGGGTTAGGGTTGGCCTGCATCTGCTAGTTCTGATTTTTTACAGTGTCATATCCATTTATGAGATGCTTCAACTGGATGATAGTAAGCAATACCTTCGGCATATTTTTCGACTCAATGCCATTTCCTTTACTGCTTTTCTGGTTTTACTACTGGCAGGTGTCGGAATCATTCTGGATCGTCCAGGTTATACTCCCGCGCAGATTAATAATATATGGATTATTGCCTTCGGAGTTGCCGGTGGCATTATGACTGCCCTTACGTTTGGATTCTTGTCAGCTGTTAACATGCAACTGTATACGGAACTGGAGGGACAATTAAAATCCAAGACCAAATTCTTCGCCATCATTGCACATGATTTAAGAGGCCCGGTTGGCACCATTATGAACTTCCTTAATTTGCTGAATACCGAGAAGAATCTGAAAGAAGAGGAGAAGCTCATGTTCATGGAGAATATGGAAGTGCTGAGCCAGTCTACTTTTCACTTGTTGCAGAATTTATTGGAATGGGCAAACACATCACAAAATTTGGCTCATTTTGAGGACGAGTTGATTGAACTGAATCAATTGGTCTCTTCAAATATCAATTTTTTCAAAAGTCTGACACAGATGAAATCCATTCATCTGGAGTATCATAACGGAGAGGCAGCCTATATCAGTGGAAATGCAAAAATGATTGAGACCGTTATCCGCAACCTGGTTTCCAATGCCATCAAATTTACGCCTAGGGATGGCACTATTTCCATCACTACCCGCAATAACAAAAACGGGGTTCGTCTGGTGGTTGAGGATACAGGAATTGGGATTGAATCGAAGCGGTTGACTCGGATTTTTGAGTTGGCGAATAGCCGGTCATCTCAAGGAACGGAAGGTGAAACCGGATCGGGACTGGGTTTGGCGCTGTGTAAAGATTTTGTCCGAAAAAACAAAGGTACCATTAGGGTGGAAAGCAAATTGAATGCGGGGACGAAGGTAATTATCGATTTTCCGTCACCTGTTTAATTACATCCGCTGGCAACAACAGAAACAACAGAAACGCTCCGGCAAACTGAATGTGAGAAAGTGGGAAGGTGAGAGCGCAACCTGAAACCTCTTAACCACAACAACAGCGAAGCGCAACCTGAAACCGTTCAATGTCGAAGGTCAAATGTCAAATGTTCTGAGTCAACAATCCCAACCATAGAAACCGCACAGCTTAACCCGGGCAGTCACGAACATCGGGGAGGTGCCAATCAGGCATGTAATCTGTGTTCATCTGTGCTATTTGTGGCGAATCATTTATTCAAGGTCACCACATGTGGTGCAATAACCATCGTTCATTGTTGATGGCCGGAATGTGAGAAAGTGAGAAGATATGAAGGTGAGAAGATGGGAAAACGAGAGCGCAACCCGTAACATGAAACGTGAAACCGTCGAAAGTCTGAAAGTCAAAGGTCGAAAGTCCTGAGCGAACAACAGAAACAATTCCAACCACAGAAACAGCGAAGCTTAACCTGTAACCTGTAACCTGTAACCTGTAACCTGAAACCATCCAATATCGAAAGTCAAAGGTCAAAGGTTCTGAGTCAACAATAGAAACAACAGAAACAATTCTAACCACAACAACAGCGAAGCCCAACCTGAAACCTTTAACCATTTTCGTCTCCCCTCTAACATCTGTTTTGTAATTTTTATCCATTCTTAATAGTTCGATTTTAGTGGTGAACGTTCAATTTTATATGCTGAATGGTTCGAATTGTGGGATGAACGGAATTTGCCTGTTTCGGCACAATCGATTGACATGACTAATGAACAATAAGTTTGCATTCTTTTTATTATTTTGGTATCCCAGTGACTAACCGAATAGATGGAATGCATCATTTATTTAGCCATACGTAAGACAGACAGATAAACCAATAATCAACATATATTAAACAGAACTGTAATGAAAAACTATTTCGATTTTACTCTAACAGGAAAGAAGTTTTTGCCCATTTGGTTACTGTACTATCTGGTATATATCATCCCGATGGGCGTTTATTACTACGAAAGGTATGCACCTGGAGTCGAGCTTCATTATTTAAAACATATTTTTTTCCCCCTGTTACTTATCGGCTTATTAATATACTATCTCATCGCTAAGATTACCATTGAGCATGTTCAGTATGGAGAAACCAACTTTCGCTTTGGTGGAGGATTCTGGTTGTTCACCGGAAAGGTGTTACTGGGAGCGTTTTTGACTGTTATCACCCTTGGGATTTATGGTGCCTGGTTTGCCCGGGATATCAACCGCTTTTTTATCGATAACAGTTCGCATAGCGGACATATATTCCGGTTCAACGGAAGCGGCAGTAAACTATTTGTCATTGTTCTCCTGGTATTTATGATCCCGGTTATTGTATTTGCTCTGAGTACCATACCTTTTTATTCGATCAAAAGTGAACCACTTGCTTTTACAATTTCCAGGTACTTGTTTGTCCTCATCCTGGCCATTCCTTATTACTTCTTATACTATAAATGGCTGATTAACATTAATTACAAGGAATACCATATTCACTGGAATACGGAATGGATGCCTTCGGTAGGAAAAATCGCGTTGGAAGCATTCCTGTCCGTTATCACCCTGGGAATCTATTTGCCTATGGCTTTCCTTCGGTTATACACCTATTTTTCTGCACGGACCATTGCCCAAAAAGAAGACGGAGCCTACATATTTGGATATGATATCGAGCCAACTGCCGATTTTCTGTTTATCTGGGGACAATGGTTGCTGACCATCGTTACACTGGGTCTCTATCGTCCCTGGGCCTATGCAAAGATTCGGAAACGCATCCTCAGTAAAACCTATGTAACTGCTTCGAACGATCATTAAATAAACGGTAGAGACGTTGCAGGCAGCGCATCTATGACAAACCCACAGATAAATGTATCTTAGCGGACATCAAAGCATTGTTGTAAATAACAGGATACATGAAGTGGAACAGACGGACGGTCGCGACAGGATTAATTTTACTGACGGGGATCTGGTTGCTGGCCGGTTGCCGGGAGAAGCCTACTGATATTCTTTGGCAAACGGAAGATCGGTTAAACCGGATGCAGTCGGTAGGGTACAAAACCACCATTCATACCTTCCAGCGGGAGATGGGAACGGACAAGCTCGATTCGGCGCTTTGCTATTTCGATTTCACCAGTTCGGATTCCATTCTGGGAGCCCGGTACCGGTTCATGACCAGCAACGGGGAGCAGGTGTTCAACGGGCACCAGTTCTTTCAAAGCAGTCCGTTCGACAAAACCGTCATCTACTCCAATCATCATGTAGCATTCGACGTGAACAGCTCCACCTACCTCATCAACTCGGTGTATGTGCTGCGGAAGCTGTTACCACAGATGATGGATGCCCCGGACATTAAAATTACCTGGCAAAACGACCGGACCATCCGGAAGCAGGAATGTTGGGGGGTATCCATTGATATGAAGAATAAATGGATTGATCCGAATGCCAATCACCAATTGAGACCGGCGCCGGGGAAGACCTATCATTATATGCTTGCTATCTCAAAAAGAATGGGACTGCCGGTTCAGTTCCGATGGAACTACCCGGATAACAAAGGTTACTGGGAATCGACTTTCCGTTACCTCGGGATAGATCAAGGGATGGAGACGTCGGCATGGAGTTACGGCCGTTTTCCGAAGTCGTATCTGCGCATGTCTAAACAGGAATACTTTGCATCGTTGAAAAACCGGGCGCAGGTAAAATCCGGACAGGTAGCACCTCAATGGAGACTTCCGGAGCTGAAGGGCAGTTTTGTCAGTCTGAAAGAGATAAAAGGCAAACTGGTACTGCTCGAGTTCTGGTTTCCCTATTGCCAGGGCGACGACGAGGCCACCGCTTTTCTGAATAAACTGCATAAGCTGGACGGACACAACGACCTGGCGATTTACGGTATCGAAATGACCGGCAGGGAGGCATCCAATCTCAAAACTTACGTTGAAAAGCAGAAGCGGCTTTATCCAACCCTTTACCAGGGAAGAAATGTGGCTACCGAATATGGCGTCGATGTAGCACCCGTCTTTTTCCTGATTGACGGAACCGGAAAAGTCGTTTACGTCAGCACCGGACTGAACAAAGCTGCGTTAGCCAACGCCATCAAAACCACCCTGGAAAGACGATAACAGCATGTAGGGACGCGATGCTTTACCCTGGAACCAACATGGAAAACATTAGATTCAACACAAGCCTGAAACCCTCCAATCAATGAGTAATTAGGGTCTGCTGATATTCTCAAAGAATACATTTAATACATTGATTATCAACATTTATTTGTTCATATTTTCAAGGCTGATGATTGGTGTAAATGCATGGTTTTGTATAAATTGGGTTCAAAACCCTTGCAGATATGATTGATTACACACCACAAAGCCAATTAAGTTTAAATATGTTCAAGCATCCTTTTGAACAAGGGTTGGACAAGGAGAACCGATGGGTGAAATTAGCCGCATTGATTCCCTGGGATTCACTTGCAGCCGTTTATAGCCGGAAGCTCGATGCGGGCTCGGGGCGTAAAAGTGTCAACATCCGCACGGTGATAGCGGCCTTGATAGTCAAGCACAAGCTTGGCCTGGATGACCGGGGTACCATAGAAATGATACAGGAAAACATTTACCTGCAATACTTTTGCGGGCTGCCGTGTTTTACCACCCAACCGGTTTTTGATGCCAGCCTGTTTGTCGATATCCGCAAAAGATTGGGAGGCGATGAGTTTGAAGCTTTCAACCAACGAATCATCGAATCATCCGAACAAATTAAACCACATCAGTCCCGCATTAAAAGAAAACAACAGCAACAAAAGGAAGAGGCAACGGACAAGGATAAGGACAAAAACGACGGGCCCGAAAAGAATGATAACCGGGGAACACTGAAAGTAGATGCGACTGTGGCCGACCAGGAGATCACCTATCCGACAGATTTGAAACTCTTAAACACCTCCAGGGGAAATCTGGAACGAATCATAGACCTGTTGTACCTTCGCCCGGCAGATGGAACAAAACCAAGAACCTACCGCAGGAATGCCCGCAAGCATTACCTGAACATTGCAAAGAAGAAAAAGAAGACAAAGAAGCAGATTCGCCGGGGAATCAGGGGACAGCTTCAATACATTTCCCGCGATCTAAAAATAGTTGACAGCTTATTGTTAAAACCCGGTCGGTCGGAATTGCTGGAAAAACGCGACAGGGAACTGATGGCAACCATTCGGAAAGTTTACAGCCAGCAAAAATTGATGTATGAGAATAGAACCCATCAATGCGAGAACCGCATTGTGAACATTTTCCAGCCCCATGTGCGTCCGATTGTCCGGGGAAAAGACAAAGCGAAAACCGAATTTGGAGCGAAAATCAACATCAGTGAGGTGAACGGATTCTGCCGGATAGACCGGTTCAGCTGGGATGCCTACAATGAAAGCACGGATTTGAAAATGCAGGTAGAAAATTTTAAACATACCTATGGTTGCTATCCCCGGGTATTCCTTGGCGACCAGATTTTCCTGACAAGGGAAAACCGCAAATACCTGAAAGAAAAAGGGATTAAGATCTACGGCAAACCCCTGGGAAGGCCACCGAAAAATGACAGCCAAACTGCCAGTCAGAAATACCGTGACAAAAAAGAAGCAGCCAAACGAAACCACGTAGAAGGCAAGTTTGGACAAGGCAAACGAGGATACGGGCTCAACAATATCATGGCCAGGCTTCCTGAAACGTCCGAATCATGGGTCAATGCGATCCTTTTTGTCATGAACCTGGCCAAATTGCTGCAAGTGGCAGAAAAATGGAAAGGTTCTTTTGCGCTCTTACTTAAAAAACTAAAAGCGGCCATCAAAAACCTGCTGAGATTAGAATTATTTGACAAAAACCTTTTGCTCATTCCAATATCGAACTCGTGTGGCGCATAGAAAATCAGCAGACCCTAATTAGAAATGAACAATTAAGAGTGTGATTAGGATGAACTGTAACCTGAAACGTTCACCTCATCAAACACATTCCGATGCGGGAAGTAACCGCCATCACTTGGCTCACCTTCGTCGGCTGCTTCGAAAGAACCTGCTCATACAGTTGCAACTTCACCAGCAACGCATCGAGCATTGGAGCCGTCATACCGTAAGGAGAGAGCTTCTCCAGGTGTTCCTGCGCCAGATCGTACAACCTCCGAGAACAATCGCGCACATAGCTGTCGGTACCAAACCGGAACCGGCTGAGCGGGTTATACACATCAGGCTTCATTGCTGTGAGGTCGTTCTGCATTGCGTAGGCATACATCCGGCTCGACAGGTTAAAAGCCATATCACCCAGCCGCTTCTTCAGATCGTTTTTCAGTACAGAGATACCGTTCGTGTTCCGGCCCTGTTCTACCGTCATCTCCATCAACAGCCCAATGCTTTGGGTAAAACGGTCGTACCAGAAAGAGTAGTTCGGAAGCGCTTTTACTACATCGTGATTGTTGGCCAGGTAATCGCGTGCCACCTGGAACATCATCATCCGGATTTGTTGTTCGTGTGTCATGACGTAAAACGTTAAAAGAGTTTCTGTTGTTACAGGTTTCAGGTTTCAGGTTACAGGTTTCAAGTTGCGCTTCGTTGTTTCTATCGTTAGATCAGGATATTCGACCTTTGACTTTCAAACTTTCGACGGTTTCAGGTTCGGCTTGCTGTTGCGCCGCACGTGCTAACCCCGATTGAAACGGGAACAATAAATACAGAACGCATAACTACGTTAGCTGAAATCTAGCTAAGGCAAACAGACAGAAAAACCCGGAGGGAAAGTATTTGGAAATTAATACATTGGAAAGGAAAGGATTATTGCGTAAGCTAATGATGAGTAAGAAATAGGTTTTTGACTATTTGCATTCCTTTTTTTGATTGTTGACCTTTATTCTCAAATAATGCTTAAACTTACAGGCTTAACATTAATTTAATTCTGGAAGCGAATTACATTGGGAAGCAAAGGAAAATATAAGTTTAATCAGTTTAGGGTGAAATTAACTCAGGAGTCTTTCACTGACTTTTTTGATTATTTCTTCACACGCTTAATCCAATTCGCTACTACCATTACCAAGTCTGAGCTGCTGGCCGAAGAAATTGTATTAGATGTGTTTACGAAATTGTGGACACATAGAAAGTCATTGAACTCCATTAACAATATTGAAACCTATCTGTTTGTGTCCGTCAGAAATACGGCCCTTAATACACTTAAGAAGGAATGGAAATTCCACTTTGATATGCTGGAAGATTCTCATGTTCAACTGTCGGGATACAAGGTGGGCGCAGATGATTTGCTTGTCGAGAACGAGATGTTTGCGAGGTTGAATGAAGCAGTGAACCAGCTTCCTTCCAAATGCAAGATGATCTTTAAATTGCTCAGGGAAGACGGGCTTAACCGAAATGAAGTGGCCCACATCCTGAATATCTCCGTCAAGACGGTGGACAATCAGATTGCTATTGCCGTTCAGAAAATTGCACAGAAACTAAATATTGATCTCTCCAATCCAAAGAATTCCAGGGGACTTACTTCTTTTTTGTTTTCGTTATAGGCTGACAAACAGCTTGTTTGGTTGCTTCCTTTCTTCCGTGCCTGAAATATTTTAAAATTTCTTTGGGGAAAATTTGCGAAAGTGGTGTCCTTATATCAAACACTAACCATTTGGGATGAAGGATATTTCAGAAATTATTGCCCGTTACCTGCTGAACATTGCTGACAAAGATGAGTTGGATGATCTGTCCCGATGGGAAAGAAAGTCTGCGGATAACTCAAGATTTCTGGGCAGCCTCAGAACTTTTTGGAATCATCCGTTAGAAGAGAAGTCACCGGGTCTTTTGACGCATGCAAGAGAGAGGTTGCTGACCCGGATCACTCCGGCCGTGGGAACAAAAGGAAAGCGTTCACTGTTTTTCAGTTTCTCAAAGATTGCCGCTGCAATTATCTTGCTCATATCAATTGCCGGCGTTTCATCGTATTTCATTTCGAAATCCAATCTCTTCTATAGGAACAACTGGGTAGAAGTATCCACGCAAGCCGGTCAGCAAAGCAAGGTTACCTTGCCTGACAGCAGTATCGTATGGCTGAATGCCGAGACCGAAGTGAGGTACCATCCTGATCGTAGGGAACGGAAGGTCTACCTGAATGGGGAGGCTTATTTCGAAGTAAAACACTCCAGCGATTATCCCTTTGTTGTCGAAACAGGTGATGCCAAAGTTCGGGTCCTGGGTACCAAATTTAATGTATCCCACTATCCGGGGGCCGAGTTTGACAAAGTATCCTTATTGTCGGGCAGAATCGAAATGTCGTTGACCGGAAGAAAATCACCGATTGAATTGAAACCTGGAGAAAAAGTGGTCTACCGGCCAACCACTCACGTGATGACGAAAATGAAAGCCAACGTGCAGAATGAGATTTTATGGCGACAAGGGATCCTGGTTTTTGATAACGACTCATTTAATGAGTTGTTACAGAAATTGGAGAGATATTATGCTGTAACCTTTCTCTACAATAAAGAGGCCTTCCGTAATATCCATTATACCGGCACCATTAATAACCTGACAATTGAGAGAGTTCTTGAATTTATTAACCTGACAATTCCTATAAACTATGAAATAGACAACAAAACCATCAGGCTGGCGCTGAGAAAATGAGCGCTAAATAGATAAAGATAAAGGTGATACCCGCGCCAACGAAATATCACCTTTACATAATAGATTTAATTGCATAAATCCATTCAAAACTATGAAAAAAAAACGATTTCCGGACCATCCGGTAAGGATCGGGCAGGGCCAACGCATTTAATTTGTGATTAATTTCAGCAGGAACTTGTTGTCCCAGCCGGCCCTGAGCCTTTTGGACTTGAGGCTTCCCTTGGAACTGTCCTTTTTCAATATATTAAGGGCAATTTTGTTGACAAGGGCAAAGTTTTGGGCTGCCATCCCGTTCCTCTTTCTTTGGCCGTCCTCCCCAAAAGTCATGTCCAGTGTCCAGTGCAGTGAGTTTTCCACGCCCCAGTGCATCCTGATATATTGGTTGAACCGGTCAGCCGAGGTGTCCAAACTACTGATGTAGTAACGGGCCTCATGTTCCGTTTTGTCACGGACAACCCGTTCGGTGGTGATTCTTACAATACTTGACAGCCCTTCCCATTTTTCCTTCCCGTGCAAAAACCCCAGGTCGTTGATCACTTCGCACTTGCGTGTTTCTATCCGTCCGTGCCCTTTTTCGGTCACTTCGTGGGTTGAGGCAGGTTGCTGCACCCGGAAAATGCTTTCGGTTTCCTCCCTTAATTCTTTTTGGTTCCCTTTTAAGGCCAGCACGTAGTCACCTTCTCCCTTCACAATGGCTTCAGCTATTTTGGTTTGGGTGCCCATGGCGTCAATGGTTACAATGCAGCCTTCGATATCCAGAATCTCCAGCAATAAGGGGATGGTGGTGATTTCGTTGGATTTTCCCTCCGACCTGCATTGCCCAAGCACCAGTCCGTTGTGGCCGGCCCAGGCATTGACCAGGTGGATCGGGGACCGGTCATGAAAAGTGTCTTTTGATCCCCTTGCCGTTTTCCCGTCAATGGCAATCAACTCCAGGTCAATATCTTTATCCTTCAGCGAAGCGGCCCATTGGGCAAACAGCTTTTCGAATTTTCCGGGATTGAGCATCGAAAAGACCCGGTTGATCGTATCGTGCGAGGGGATGCCGTTGGGCAGTTTCAGGAAGCTTTTTAGGAAACCAATCTTGGTTTTCCCGAACAGCTCGATCGAGTTCCACGACTCCGCCCCACATAGGACTGCAATGATGGCCAGGATAACAATATCCAACAACAGGTGCTTCTTGTTCCGTTTGATCCTTGGATCGTTCAATCCTGAAAAGTGTTTGTGCAATGAGGTTTCCATAGTGCCTTGTTTTCAACCAAAACTGGGAAACTCCCGGCTGAATGCTGTACCACGGCCAGTACAAGTTATTGACATTCAAAGATGAACATATCAACAATCATTCAAAAAGATTCAAGTTTCAGGATTTAAGCCCGGGCCCATGTTGATAACCCGTGAACAAACCCATTCAAAACCTGGCTTTTTCAAAAAGTCATGCGTTGGCCCTGAAGGATCGGGTGGACACAATTGTTGCGAGTTATGAAACTAACGACCTTCTTAATCCTTGCTTTGGTCCTTAATGTCTTTTCAGCATCGTCATACTCTCAAAATTCGAAAATTTCGGTGAAAGTAGTGGACGGGACATTGGGGGAGATTTTCAACCAAATTGAAGCACAAACCGATTATCGGTTTTTCTATCAAAATGAACAAATACGTGAGGTTGGCAGAAGTTCTGTCGATATCTCCGGGCAGGATATCATGGATATTGTCAGCGAGTTGCTAAACGGTACAGGGCTGACTTATAAACTGGACGGGAAGAACATTATTGTATATCCGGACGCGGAAAAATCACAGGATAAGCTATCCCAGCCGCAGCATGCTATCTCCGGAAAAGTTACGGATACTTCCGGAGAACCGCTACCGGGTGTTACCATCGTGGTAAAAGGTACTACCAATGGTACGGTAACTAACCCGGACGGATATTATACAATGGGCAATGTTCCGGAGAATGCTGTGTTGGTTTTCTCCTTCATTGGAATGAAAACCCAGGAAATCCAGGTAAAAGATCAGACGACGATTAACCTGGTGATGGAAGGCGAAACGGTCGGTTTACAGGAAGTGGTAGCCATCGGGTATGGTGTACAAAAGAAAAAGCTGGTAACCGGTGCTACCTCGCAGATTAGCAGTGAAAATATTGAACAGAGCAAGACGGTTTCGGTCGTCGATGCCATGAAATCTTTTACTTCAGGTGTCCAGATTGTAAAAAAATCAGGACAGCCCGGTGAAAGTTACAATATCAATATTCGCGGTATGGGAACCATCGGTAACGCAACGCCTTTATTCATCGTTGATGGAACTCCGGTATCGAATATCGATTTTATCAATCCATCTGACATCCAGTCTATCGATGTACTGAAGGATGCGGCGTCATCTGCCATTTACGGTTCCCGTGCGGCAAACGGTGTCATCCTTATAACGACTAAGAAAGGCAGATTTGAGACAAAACCAACCATTACATATGACGAATATTACGGGCTTCAGAACCTGTATAAAAAGGTGCCCTTGTTGAATGCCCCGGAATATGCAGCCATGATGAATGAGGCGCGGATCAATGATAAGATGATGCCTTATGATTATGCCAGTATTATTCCCAACTGGAGTGATATAGAGAGTGGAAAAAGTAAAGGAACCAACTGGCTGGACGCCATTACGGTTAAAGATGCCCCGATACAGAATCACTCACTGGGATTTAACGGAGGCACCAAGAGTTCATCTTATTCCACCGGTTTCTCCTACACTTCGCAGGATGGAATTTTGGGTAAGCCGGTAGCATCTTCTTACGACAGATACAACGTCAGGGTAAATACGGAGCATATCATCTATCAGCATAACAACCGGGATATTCTGAAGATCGGTGAAAACATTGTCTATAGTTATTATGAAAAGTCCGGTATTGCCATCGGCGGTATGTACAACAATGCCATCCGGAATATGGTGTCTGCAAGTCCGCTGATGCCCATATACGATGACAACGGTGACTATCATTATGCCATCGATGCCTGGGATGTCAGGGAAGCCAATCCGATAGGAATTATGGATTACAATAGCCGGAACATTTCCAAGAACCATCAGTTATTGGCAAATGCTTTCGCGGAACTGCAGCCGATAAAGGATTTGACCATTAAGAGCAATTTCGGATATTCCCTTTACGGTTCAAGTTACAGAAGCTATGTTCCAGCTTACCAGTTGAGTGAGCGTTCTTTCAATAACGAAAGCGATATTTATCACAGCATGTCGCTGGGTTCTGCCTATACGTTTGAGAACACGATAAATTACGTTTTCACACTGAATGGAGAACACAAGTTTAACGTACTGGCTGGAAATACCATTCAAAAAGACGGCATCGGGGAATCGATCACGGGCAAAAACGTGAACAGTATATTCGATGATCTGGAGCACGCTTACCTGATCAATGCAGAGAAGATTGATGCCAAAAATACACAATTATCCAGCTATCCCTGGGGAGAAAATATGTTGCTTTCCTATTTCGGAAGGCTGAACTATAATTTTCGCGAGAAGTATCTGTTGACCCTGGTTGCCCGGGCCGACGGTTCTTCAAAATTTGCCCGGGGCAAACGCTGGGGATATTTCCCATCCGTAGCAGCAGGCTGGATTGCATCCAGTGAACCTTTTATGAAAGGAACAGAAAAGTGGCTGGATTTTCTAAAAATCAGGGCCAGTTGGGGACAAAACGGAAATCAGAACATTGATTCTTTCCAGTATTTATCATCCATCGCTTTCGATGCCAGCTATTACACGCTGGACAAAACAAACCGCCTGGTTGGCGCTTACCCGAGTATCATGCCGAACCCGGATATCACATGGGAGACTTCCGAACAGACAGATATCGGATTGGATTCCCGGCTTTTCGACAGCAAGCTGGTTTTCAGTTTCGACTGGTATAAAAAGACAACGAAAGATTGGTTGGTCCGGGCTCCTGCACTGGCAAGCTATGGAACTACAGCACCCTATATCAACGGCGGGGACGTGGAAAATACGGGAGTTGAATTCTCCTTGCAGTGGAGTGATAAAATCGGCGAGTTGCATTATCATGTCGGGGCCAATTTATCCCACAATAAGAACCGAATCACCCGTATTGCCAATTCTGAAAAGATCATTCATGGCCCCACCAATATTTTGGCCGATTTGACCAGCGAAATTTTCCGGGCTGAAGAAGGGATGCCCATCGGATATTTCTGGGGATACAAGACGGATGGAATTTTTCAGAATGAGCAGGAAGTACTGGCCTACAAAAATTCCAAAGGGGAATTGATTCAACCGAATGCGACTCCCGGTGACGTCCGTTTTGTCAACATGAACGATGACAATATCATCGATGACAAAGACAAAGTAAAGATTGGTGATCCCAACCCGGATTTTATATTTGGGTTGAGTGTGGGTGCTGATTTCAAGGGATTTGACTTTTCGGTATCTGCCAATGGAGTAGCCGGAAACCAAATCATTCGCTCTTATCGTGACTTTGGGATTTATCCCCGGCATAATTATACGACCGAGATTTTCGGGAGGTGGCACGGGGAAGGAACTTCCAACCGGCTTCCCAAGCTTTCGACCCTGTCATCCATCAACGCTACCAACATATCAGACTTGTACATTGAAGACGGTGATTACCTGAGAATATCGGATATTTCATTCGGGTATGATTTCAAAGCCCTGTATCGTCAGATACCCTTCCAGAAGCTGCGTGCTTATGTAGCTGTACAGAATCTCTACACGTTCACCAAATATTCCGGCATGGACCCGGAAGTAGGATATAACGGAGGAGTAAGTTTCGGTTCCGGGATAGATCTGGGGTACTACCCCAGTCCGAGAACGGTCATGTTCGGTTTCAACATTGTATTTTAAAAATTCAGACTATGAAAAAGATATTCTATCTGTTGGGTGTCATCCTGCTTTTCAGCCAATGCTCCAATAACTTTCTGGATACGGAGCCACTTACAATGAAAGTGAATACCAGTTTCTACCAAACGCCTGGGGACGTAGAAGAGGCACTATATGGAATTTACAGCTTGATGAATCCCGGAGACAATCTGTTCAAGCACAGTTTTTTCGTTTCCGAATTGATGTCGGATGACCGCTTTGGCGGCGGAGGTACCGTGGATCCGGAACTTCAGGCGATAGCAGATTTTAAAAACTATTCGTACGATATGTATTTGTTCCCATGGCAGCAGGACTACAAGGGAGTTTACCGGTCCAATATGTTGCTGGAGAGTATTTCGCAGGTAACGGATTGGGATTCAGAAACGCAGCAAGCCCGGTATGAAGGGGAAGCTTTATTTATGAGAGCATTCTTCTACTTCGATTTGGCCCGGATGTTTGGTACCGTTCCCCTGGTATTGAAAACGGAACCGGAGAATCTGCCCAAGGCCACACCGGAAGAGTTATATGCCCAGATTGCGCTGGATTTGAAACAGGCAATCGAGAAATTACCGGCTGCTCCCTATTCTGTTAACGATATTGGACGTACAACTAAATGGGCTGCAGAAGGATACATGGCCCGGGTGTTCCTGTTTTATACGGGAGTTTATGGTAAAACCGAATTGCCGTTGCCTGACGGAGGTACAATTACTAAAGCTGAGGTAATCAACTATGTAGATGATTGTGTCGCCAACAGCGGTCACAAATTGGTTAGTGATTTTCGAAACCAATGGCCCTATGCCTATGCCGGTGATGTGTATCCCTACGCGAAGGATAATAATCTTTCCTGGGTAGGTGAGGAAGGTGGAAATACCGAGGCGATGTTCTCTATTCGATTCTCTATTCAATCAGCCACCTGTAACCGCTTCAACCTGTTTTTCGGATTGAGAATGCAAAATACTTACCCGTTCGGATATGGGTGGGGATGCGGCCCGGTAAATCCCCAGTTATGGGATTCCTGGAGCAACGATGATATCCGGAAAGTCGGTTCGGTCTGTGATGTGAATGCGGAAAGTATCGGGTATGTTTCTTCTCCCGATCAGGTAGAGGAAACTTATTTCTGGCAGAAGAAATACATGCCGGTCAATATTGAAGTCGACGGCGCCAGTAAAAGTATGTTCACCCAGATCTATGCTCCTGATCAAAAGCAGGATAACATGACCTGTAATACACAGGAAGTGGTCCTTCTGCGGTTGGCGGATGTCATGCTGATGGGGGCTGAACTGGGTTCAACCAAAGCCCAGGAATATCTTGATGATGTTCGTGACCGTGTTCAATTGCCAAGCGTTCCCGTAACACTGGATAATATCAAGGTGGAAAGACGCCATGAACTGGCGTTTGAGGGAGTGAGGTACTATGATTTGCTTAGGTGGCATGATGCCGAAAAAGCCTTTAGTGCCATTTCGAATATTCCGGTTGTCAGCGGAGGAAAGCAAACTACTTATTCGGTAACATTCAATCCTGAAACCAAAGGGTTCTTGCCGATACCTGAATCCCAAATTTTGTTGTCTGAAGGTGTTCTCGAACAAAATCCCGGTTGGCAGTAAATCAATACAAACCTAAGAATTCAAAAAGAGATGAAAAAAATATTCATATTTCTGTTTGTCACAATGCTGATTGCATCTTGTGATCCCATTGAGGACAGGGATTCTCTTCCTGCCTTGAAAAGCGTAGATGAGGTAGCTCAGGAGCTAGACCTGAAAGTGGAAAGTTTAACTCCGGGGAGCAACGAAATAGCGGTTTCTGTTAAAGATGGCAGCATCGTTCTTTGGAAGGCAGATGGTCTGAGCTCTTTCGCAACAACAGACACACTCAAACTAACTTCTCTTGGCAAAAAAGAAATTGTTTGTGACGTCGTGACAGACGGTGGTATTGTCAGTATTCAAAGGGAAGTAGAGGTAACCGTTTTGGAGGGATTGGTCCCGGAACCACTGTCTTACCTGGTGGGCTCTTTTGGAGACGGGGTGACCTGGGTATACGCCACCGATTATGGAGACGGAACCCAACATTGGTATTTGTCCAGTCCTACCAATTGGGAAGAACTCTGGTGGTCTCCGGTTGCTGATGGAACCAACCCGGCTGACGGTGGATTTGAAGATGAGTTGTTCTTCAGTCGTGTCGATGATGTCAATACCCTGAAGATAACAACGTCTCCCGGGGCAGAACCGAAAAGCAGCGAATTTGAGTTTGATGCCGACAACATGACCATCACCCTGAAGGATATGGATCTGTGTGACTACGATTATGTATTTGTACCCGATGTCCGGATTTACCAGATAAAATTGCTGAATGAGAATGAACTCGTGCTGTTCCAGAATTGTGCCGGAAGTGCCAAGAATCTGGGGTGGGTATGGCGATTTAAGAAAAAAGGATACCGGTACTAAAACCGAAAATCATGTCAGTAATTGGAATTGACCTCGGAGGAACGAAACTGATCAGTGCGATTTTTTCTGAAGATGGAGAGATACTGGATGTAAGAAAGGTATTGCTTCAAGGGAAAAAAGGCAAAGAGGTCAGTGAATTGATGCAATCACAATTGAAGTTGTTGCTGACCATCGGCGATTCCTTAGCGGATCCGGTGAGAGCCGTTGGTGTATCTGTTCCCGGAATTTACAATGCCGTTTCCGGCACGGTCTGGGTGCCCAACATCGATGGATGGGACAACTACCCTCTGAAGAGGGAGTTGTTCGAAACGATAGAAGGAAGACAGATCAATATAGAAATTGCCGGAGATCGGGCCTGTTATGTCCTAGGAGAAACATGGAAAGGGAAATCCCGGGGATGTCGGAATGCTATTTTTCTAGCCGTTGGAACAGGAATCGGAGCCGGCATAATGATCGATGGTGAAGTTGTCCAGGGTCCCGGCGGTATTGCCGGGGCCGTTGGCTGGCTTGCACTTAGCAAACCATACGAGGATAAATACATTCCCTGCGGGTGTTTTGAATATTACGCTTCAGGAGATGGCTTGACCCGGTATGCGAATGAGTTGCTGTCTTTGCAGTCTGACTATTCGGGAATGTTCCGGACCCGGGAAATAAATGCTTATAACCTGTTCCGCGCATATGATGATAACGATGAAATTGCGGTTCGGGTAATCGACAATGCCATTGAATACTGGGGGATGGCTGTTGCGAATCTGGTGAGTATCCTAAATCCTGAGGTGGTTATCTTCGGTGGAGGGGTATTTGGCGAGGCAGTACGATTTCTTGACAAAATTTATCAGGAGGCCGTAAAATGGGGACAGCCCATTGCCATGAAACAGGTTCGGTTGGAAGCTTCCTGGAACGCTGAAATGGCTGGTCTTTATGGCGCGGCTAAACTGGCAATGGGTTACGATGACAATTTAAGCGAATAACCATGGATACACGAAAACTTCAATTCTTTGTCACCGGCTTGGTAATGATGTTGTTTGGCATTACGATGGTGGTGGTCGGAACCATCAACGACTTTCTGACTTCTACTTATCAGGTCGACAAAATTTTTATCGGGTTCTGTGCTTCTATGTTGACCACGGGTATCCTGGTTGGTTCCTTTACTTTTGGAGCGATTGTCGAGTTTTATGGTTATAAGCCCATCATGATTCTGGGAATCCTCTTCGTTATTATGGGAATAGAGGGGATTATTTATGCTCCGGATGTATCGGTTATTCCTTACCTGTTTTTGTTAATCGGAGTCGGCGGGGGAGTTATCAATGGAGTCACCAATCTAATCGTGGCCATTCTTTATCCCGAAAATGCCGGTGCCTGGATCAGTTTGCTGGGTGTCTTTTACGGGGTTGGGGCGTTTGGATTTCCGTTGTTGACTTCCATTCTATTGAATTCGGGTTTAAACTACCAGGCCATCTTGTTTATTACCGGTCTGGTGCTGGTAATTCCCTTAGTATTCGTACTATTCGTGAAGTTTCCGGCTCCTAAACGGGAAAAACCGGTGAAAATGCGGGAATACCTCGGTTTTTTTACTAAACCGGCGATTATTATCATTGGTTTGGTTCTCTTTTTTCAGAGTGCCGTTGAAGCCATCCTTCCGACCTGGGCTCCTACCTACCTGAAAGATACGTTTCATGTGGATTATGCGAGGGCACTTTATGCAATAACCGTTAGCTGTGTCAGTATTGCACTGACCCGACTCTTTTTAAGCCAACTCCTGAAAAAAGTATCGTCTTTCAAGGTGTTGTTATTCAGTTTGCTGATTGCCATGGCTGGAATTCTCATTATGGGATTAGGGCCTACGTTCTGGGTGTCCCTGACCGGGATCGCGATTATCGGTGTGGGACTGGCAGCATCTTTTCCGGTTATGCTGGACTATGCAGCCGATGCATTTCCCGGTTATACCGGAATCGTTTTCAGTATTGTGATCGGTATAGCCCTGGTTGGGAACATATTACTGAATTTGTTAACTGGTTATATCTTGCAGTTGTTGGGAATGAGCATGTTAAGTGTGTTGCTCATACTGTTTGTTTCAATCATCATAGCATTACTGTATGCTGTGAAATATAAAATCATTAAACAATAGATTTATGATAGCTAAAGAATGGTTGAATAACGCGCACGGCGTTATGAACAAAATTGAGGAAACTCAAATGGAAAATATCAGGAAAGCGGCGATGATCATGGCTGACTCCATTGAAAAAGAACGGTGGGTCCACACTTTCGGTTGCGGTCATGCTACCCTGCCAATCCAGGATATTTATCCGCGAATCGGTGGATTTGTAGGCTTTCATCCGATGCTGGAATTACCACTGACCTTTTTCACAAACATTACCAACGGGATGAGCGTGCAGAATTTTGTGTTTTTGGAACGGGTTGAGGGGTATGGAACGGAGATTATGAAAGGATATCAATTCCATCCGGATGACTGTTTCTGGATGTTTTCACATACAGGTATTAATGCCGTGAATATTGATATCGCCCTTAAAGTAAAGGAGATGGGTAATAAGCTGATTGTTTTTGGATCGGCTGAAGAGGCCAAAGGGAAAAAACCAAGACATTCCAGTGGCAAGACTCTTTTTGAACTTGCTGATGTGGTCGTTGATTCATGTGTCCCTGTGCAAGATGCCTCTGTTTCGCTGAAGAATCACGTTGACAAGGTCGGTCCGGTGTCGACAATGGCATTCGTTACAGCCACCTGGATGACTGTCCTGACGGTAGCGGAGATTCTGGCAGACAGGGGAGTGAAGCTGTATATCCATCCATCACATAATGTCCCTGGAGACACTACCGCTCACGAACGTCTTCAGTCATGCCTGACTGAATACAAGAAAAGAATTAAAGGAGTTTAGACTAGTAGTTTGGTTCGTTAGATTCAGTGGAATGAGGGGGGTATGACTAATTTCGCAGGTTGTGCTGCTCCTCATTCCCTTAAAGATAACCGGTTAAAAATATTGATGATGAAATATTGTTTATTCGCAGTGTTTGTTGTCCTGATGACATCCTGCCACTCCCGGGAGGAAAGTGCATGGATCAGGATTAATCAGGTAGGATATATGCCCGATGCAGTCAAGAATGCCGTCTATGTAAGTAATTCAGATGGAGGTATAACAGAATTCTCAATTTTCTCGGCTGACGGAGATGAAAAAGTTTACGAATCGGAGCAGGTTACCGAATTTCCGGTATGGGGACCTTTTCAAAAAAGCTACAGGCTCAATTTTTCCGATTGGAAAGAGCCTGGTCGGTACTATATTCAGGTCGGAGAGGTTAAATCCCCTGTTTTTCAAATAGGGAATGACGTGTATGCTCATATGGCGGACTACATTCTTCAGTATATGCGGCAACAGCAGTGTGGGTATAATCCGTTTTACAAGGATTCCTGTCATGTGAAAGACGGATTCATCATTTATAACCCGGACAAAAAAATCGATTCGACGCATATTGATGTAATCGGCGGATGGCATGATGCTACCGACTATCTGCAATATGTGACTACTTCAGCAAATGCCACCTATCAAATGCTTTTTGCCTACCAACAAAATCCTTCGGTTTACGGAGATCACTACCAGGCAAACGGGGATCCGGGGAGCAACGGTATCCCTGATATACTGGATCAGGCCAAGTGGGGACTTGACTGGCTGGATAAGATGAACCCCTCCGAAGGGCAGATGTACAATCAGATTGCTGATGACCGGGATCACATTGGCTTTAAACTGCCGGATAAAGACACGGCGGACTATGGCAGAGGAAAAGGTGGAGAGAGGCCTGTTTATTTTTGCACAGGTAAACCCCAGGGATCGACGGCTCACCAAAACAATGCAACAGGTATTGCTTCCACGGCCGGGAAATATGCTTCAGCTTTTGCCCTTGGAAGTAAGCTCCTAAAAAAATATTATCCGGAGTTTTCGGAAAAAATCTTCAAAAAAGCGTCGGAAGCTTATGATTTCGGTAAGAAAAATCCCGGGGTATGCCAGACGGCATGTTATGTGTCCCCTTACTTTTACGAGGAGGGTAACTGGGTCGACGATATGGAACTGGCTGCTGCTCAGCTTTATCTTCTGACCAAAAATGATACCTATCTGGAGGATGCCATAAGCTATGGCAAACAGGAGCCGTTTACTCCCTGGATGGGTGCCGATACCGCCAGACATTATCAATGGTATCCGTTCATCAATCTGGGACATTATTATTTGGCTTATGGGACAGGGGACAAGGAAGCTTCCTTGTTTGACCATTACTATCAACAGGGGATACAACGTGTTTTTAACAAAGGAAAAAATAATCCCTTTTTTATTGGAATACCTTTTATCTGGTGTTCCAATAATTTGGTTGTAGCTATGGCTACGCAGTGTAATTTGTACCGCAAAGCGACCGGGGATGAGCAGTACCAGGAAATGGAGCAGTCATTAATTGATTGGCTATTTGGCTGTAATCCCTGGGGTACCAGTATGATCATCGGAATTCCTGGAAACGGCGATTTCCCGACTCAGACTCATTCCGGAGCGGTCGTTCTGTTAAACCGGCAACCGCTTGGAGGATTGGTGGATGGCCCGATATACCGTTCCATTTTTGAACAGCATATTGGTTCAGGTTTATCAGGAGAAGATCCCTATCGGGCGTTTCAGTCTTCTGTAGCAGTGTATCATGATGACACAGGAGATTATTCGACCAATGAACCGACGATGGATGGTACGGCCAGTCTGAGCTATCTGCTTTCGGCTCTCGAATCGGAGGGAAGGAAAGAGAACCGGGACTGATTTTTTGTTGGGGAATATGCCGGGAGTTGTCTATTCCTCTTTACATTCGTTTTAGTAAACGAAAAAACCTGAAAGGAACAGGGCAAAATGGCACTATTCCTTTCAGGTTTTGAAATTGAAGTGTTAGTTCAAAAAAGGTTATTTATAATGAAGAACTATATCGTTAAAAACGGAAGAATCATTCTGAAAGACAGTATTCTGGATGGTTTCGATATTGTTGTCGAAAACAACACCATTACCGATATCTCGCAAGACGTGGCAGTTGTTGGAAATTTCACGATCATTGATGCTAAGCAGGCATACGTCTCTCCAGGTTTTGTTGAAGTACACATCCACGGGTGTGGTACCTATGGTTTTGATATTCTGGATGAGGGCGACCTGGAAAGAGCTGCCGGGTTTCTGAAACAAAACGGAATCAATACGTTTGTGCCGACCTTCCAATACAACCGGGAGGTTGTGAATGATGTAGTCCGGAAAATTCAGCAATCCAGTTTGTTGGCGGATATCCCGGGAATTTACATTGAGGGCCCCTTTATCAGCAAGGAGAAAAAAGGTGGCATTTCAGCAGATTATATCTTCGATTTCGACCGTGAGCGGTTGGAACAAATCATCGGTGAAACAGGAGGGTTATTGAAACTAATGACCATCGCACCGGAGAAGGACGGGAGCCGGGAGATGGCTGCTTACTTAAATGAGCATGGTGTCGTTCCCTGTTATGGTCATTCGAATTGTGAAATAAAGGATGTAGATATACCGGGAAAGTACAAAACGAATATTACCCATCTTTTCAACGCGATGTCGGGAGTATCTCATAAACGGAGCGGACTGGCCATGCTGCCGTTCATTAATCACGACACTTTTTTTGAATTGAACGGTGACGGGATCCACTTAAATGATGAGACCATCCGGATGTGTTATTCCAGCCTGAACAGGGAGAAACTTGTTATGATTTCTGATGCGGTGGTATCCGCAGGGTTAGAGTATGGCGAATATACTTCCTATAACCGGGAAATCGTATCAAATGAATTCGGTGTCAGGTATAAAGCGGATAATGTTTTAATGGGCTCCAATCTTTTGGTCAACCAAATCTTAAAACGGTTTGTGGAACTGACAGGAGCTTCGTTGTACGAGGCTGTTCGGTTTGTATCTTATAATCCCTGCCAGCTTTTGGGAATTGACCACCGAAGAGGAAGTATTGAAATTGGTAAGGACGATGATTTGATTCTTCTGGATCGGGAATTGAATGTAATTGGGAATTTAAAAAACGGATATGGTGAATGAAACCAATACAATAACCGGTAGTAAGACATCCCGCGTTTTGTCAGTTGATATCATGAGAGGACTGACGCTCTTTCTCATGTTGTTTGTGAATGACCTGTATGAGCCGGGAGTTCCTTCCTGGTTGGTGCATACTCCTGCCGATTATGATGGTATGGGATTGGCTGATTGGGTTTTCCCCGGATTCCTGTTTATGGTGGGTATCTCTATCCCGTTTGCTATTACTTCCCGTCTGTCTAAAGGAAAAAGCAGGCAGGAAATATTCACGCATATATTGGTACGTACCTTTAGCCTGTTGTTAATTGGTGTGCTGATGTTGAATATGGGCTCGGTAAATTCCACTCTGACAGGGATGAATCATTACTGGTGGTCGATACTGGTCTTTGTTTTCATTTTCCTGATATGGAACAGGTATCCTGATTTATCCCAACATAAAAAGTTGTACGCTGGTTTGAAGCTGGTGGGAGTGGTTGGGCTGGTTGTCATGGTGATCATTTTCCGTTCCGGAGAACCCGGACACATTGGTTGGCTCAAGACCGGCTGGTGGGGGATTCTTGGATTGATCGGATGGGGTTATTTTGCAGCCGGTACTTCTTTCCTCCTGGTCGGTGAACGATTTTGGGCAAACACCCTGGTATTCCTCTTTTTCTTCGTTCTGAACGTATTGTCTCAGGTGGGAGTACTGGAATTTCTTAATCCGGTCAAACCGCTGTTGGGCATTCTCATCCAGGGAAATGTACCGTTTATAGTCATGGCAGGATTGTTAACCGGGATGTTGATGAAAAAATATGGGACTCACTACAGGAAACTGCTGCCTGTGATTATTTCAGCTGGTCTGTTGTCCCTTGTTATGGGCTTCGTTCTAAGGAACTGGTTCATCATCTCTAAAATATATGCTACTCCCAGCTGGGGAATGCTTTGCAACGGGATTAGTTTACTTGTTTTCTCTGCTTTGTATTACTTTTTGGATGTACAGAAAAAAAGTCGTTGGGGCAGTATATTTCTTCCGGCCGGTCAAAATTCCCTAACTACGTATCTGGCACCGGACATCCTTTATTTTCTGGTTGGCGGACTGGGACTTCATATTTTCTTCTACAAGCAGGATCACAGCGCGTTGCTGGCTGTCGGTGGTTCATTGTTATGGGCTTTGGCCATGGTTGGACTTACTGCACTGCTTTCGAAAATTAACATTCGGTTGAGGCTATAATACAAGGGAAAGACTTTTCAACGTCACACATTGCCTTCTTTCTATTTAATAATAAAAATATAGACTTATTTATTATAAGTATATTGGAGTTGAGTGAACTATAAGGTGACCTGTTTTTAGTTATTTGCGGCAAATAGTTGATTTTCATATAAAAATAAAGAGGGCACCAAATTCAGAATTGGAAAGCCCTGGATGAGGCTTCAGTTTATCTCTGGTCAATTCTCTATGATGAAAAAAAATCTCTAAGCACCGGAAAACGACTAGTAAGACAGATATTGATTAGTTTTACTAAAAAAATGTTGCTCAAGGTTGCCCTCCTGTTGTCGATGATGATTCAAATTGGTGCTGCTGTTATTGCCATCAGTTTGATTCGTCGTACCCGTTATAATGTATCCTGGATATTGATTTCGGCTGGATTCGTTTTGATGGCTCCTCACGATTTGGTATCAATAACAAGTGGGGTTTGTTTCCTTCGGCTTCATTGGCATGGCGGATATCTGAGGAATCATTTATGAAGAGTTCTTCGGAGTGGCTGAGCTATTTGAAATTACGGGTTGGATACGGAATAACAGGAAACCAGGACGGCATCGGTGAATATAAATCTTTATCTCTCATTGGTGCTGGTGGTGCTCCTTATTACGATGCCGAAACCGGCAGCTGGAAACAATCCTACGGTATTATCCAAAACGCTAATCCAAATTTGAAATGGGAGTCAACTAGCCAATTAAATGTAGGTGTTGATTTCTCATTGTTTGATCGCATCAATGGTTCGTTTGAAGTATACCGGAAAAAAACGAGTGATCTTCTCTACACTTATGAAGTTCCGCAGCCACCGTATCTGTACGGAACAATCCTGGCAAATGTTGGCGACTTAAGTAACAAGGGCTATGAGTTGACTCTTAATGCGAATCTGATGCAGAAAACAGATTTTAGCTGGAATACAACACTGACTCTTTCACATAATATTCAGAAAATAGAGAAATTATCAAATCAGACTTATCAAACAGATGCCATCTATTCCGGCTCGCTTCATGGCCTTCCAGGTATGTCTGGTCAATATGCTCAGGTAATTAAAGAGGGGTATGCTCCCGGAAGTTTTTGGGGACCTAAAAGTCTTGGACTGGATCAAAACGGTGAAGTTGTTTATGAGAATGATGGTGAAGCCCAATATTTAGGTAATGCACAGCCAAAGTTCAACCTGGGATTTAGCATGGATTTGACCTACCGGAATTTTGATTTTCAAGTATCAACCTATGGTATGTTTGGGCAGAAGGTGTTGAATGCGACCGCGATGGTGCTCAGTGATCCGAATCGCTTACCTGTCAACAATGTCACGAATAGTTCACTGGAAAGTGGCATTACATCAAATGCAGCTTATTCAAGTTACTGGATTGAAGACGCTTCATTTTTGCGGCTCCAGAATGTTACCATTGGATATAATATCAATACCGGAAAAATGGGGATTAAAAAATGCAGAATCTATGTGACAGGTGAAAACCTTTTTGTGCTGACAGGATACAGTGGTATCGACCCTGAAGTGAACATAGATGGACTGGATAATCCGGGAATGGATGTATATAATTACTATCCCAAAACACGAACGGTAACTTTCGGTGTAAACCTTTCTTTTTAAACCTTATTAATAGAAATCGCTATGAAGAAAATAATATATATAATTCTGTTGCTGCCCCTGTTATTTTTCGAGAGCTGCACGAATCTTGACGAAAATTTATTTGATAAAGTGGAGTCGGCCGATTATGGAAAAACTCCTGACGAGATCAAAACGATTATCGGGAACGCATACGCTTCCTTAAGAGGATTTAATGATGGAATCACCATTTCTTATCCCACCTGTGAATATGTATTCTTTTTGACGGAAGTTTCCTCAGAAGAGGCGTGTATCGCGACCAAAGTAGGAGGTGGATGGTATGATGGCGGCGTTTATTTGGAAGCTCAGCATCATACCTGGACTCCGGCAAACCGAATGCTCTTAAGCGCCTGGAGGTATTGCTTCGAAGGTGTTTCAAAAGTTAACTCCGTAATTTATCAGGTCGATGAATCGAATCTCACGCAAGAAGAGAAAGGAGCTATTAATGTAGAACTGCGCGGTATCAGGGCTTATTATTACTATCTGCTTTTAGATATGTTTGGAAATGTTCCTATTGTAACCGACTATCAGGTAGCTGAATTACCTGCCAATTCAACCAGACAACAGGTTTTTGAATTTGTTGAATCAGAATTAAAGGACATCGTAAATAAATTGCCCAGTGAAGCTATTTATGGCCGTTTCACGAAAAATGTAGCCTATGCGCTCTTAGGAAGATTGTACTTAAATGCAGAAGTGTACACCGGAACTCCCAGATGGCAGGATTGTATAGATGTTTGTGAAAAAGTATCGGGTTATATTCTGGAACCAGATTATTTCACTAATTTCTTGATTCAGAATGAGGTATCAAAGGAAAATATTTTTGTGATTCCTTACGATAGTAAATCCGGAACA
Organism: Prolixibacter sp. SD074; assembly: GCF_009617895.1. Lineage (NCBI taxonomy): Bacteria > Pseudomonadati > Bacteroidota > Bacteroidia > Marinilabiliales > Prolixibacteraceae > Prolixibacter > Prolixibacter sp. SD074. The sequence continues at coordinate 1,332,699 of NZ_BLAW01000001.1, read as the reverse complement.
AAAGGTAATTATCTTCAATCGATGACCATTCATGAATATCAGAAATTCGCTATATCACGAACCGGAAATTACCCCGGAAGTCCCAACGGACTCCTCAGTCAGCCTGGTCTCTATTCCTCGTTTAATGATAGTGACTTACGGAAAAAATCACTGCTCGAAGGCAAACAAATCAATCTGAGTACCGGGCAGGTGATTTTATTGGATGATGGCAGTGAGCTTGATTATACTGAAGAGATTTCCGATTTGAACGCGGCAAAACCCAATGAAGGTGTTCGGATGTATAAATATGAAGTGAAAGACGGTCAGGGTTGGGAGCGTGACAACGACTGGGTACTCATTCGTTATTCTGAAATATTGTTAATGGAAGCTGAGAGTTATGTCAGGCTGGGAGACCCCGGAATGGCTCGACCGTTAGTTGAACAGGTTCGTTCCAGGGCAGGGTTGTCAACACCAGCAACAATCGATCTTGATTTCATTAATAATGAACTGAAATTCGAATTTGTGTATGAAGGACATCGTCGAACCGATAATATCCGTTTTGGAGATTATTTCAAACCTTGGTGGAATAAGGATGCGACACCTTCTTACCGTGGCATTTACCCTATTCCCCAGTCAGTGATGGATAAAAATACCAACTTAGTACAAAATCCCGGTTATTAATGATATGTCAGGCTTCCATGTTTAAGTGGAAGCCTGATTTAATTACCTGTAGTAGAAATCCTTTTCAATAAACAGATAAACACGAGACTGAGGTATACTGATTAGCTGTTAGCTTCTCAGAAGATAGTGTGCGATAGCGGTTGGAAATGAGTGGACTGAATGAATCAGTCATCTGTCCACGTTGGCTGACCGGAGCTCTCACTATGTCTTATCACAAAATAGTCAATCAGTTATGAAAAAATACATTTATATATTGCTATCCATTCTTTTAATGGAGGGCTATGTCTATGCCGACAATGCTAAAAAAACGGTCAGTTCCCCGGATGGAAGGATTAATGTGGTATTTGCCGTGAATAATGAGGGACGGCCTTATTACAACGTTTCATTTAAGGATGAACCAATTATAGGCAATTCTTTTATCGCATTCCGGTTCAAAAAGGCACACGAGTTAAAAAATCATATCCAGATGATTGACGCTCAAACAAGATCAGTAAACGAAAAGTGGAGCAGAAAATGGGGCCCTACAATTGAAGTTGCGGATCACTATAACATGTTGTCGGTTCAACTTCAGGAGGAATCCCGGCTAGGCAGACGATTCAATATCATTTTTAAAGTGTATGATAATGGGCTGGGATTTAGGTACGAATTTCCGGAACAGAAGAATCTAAAGGATGTCCAGATAATGGACGAACAGACGGAATTTCAACTAACGGGTGACAATAGTTGCTGGTGGACCCCGGGTGATTGGGATAGCTATGAACATCTTTATTCGCATACGAAGTTTAGCAAAATAGATGATACACCCTATTTGAGGGATGCTCTCATCTCTTCATATATCCCTGATATAAAGGCGGTAAGTACCCCGATTACGATGAAAACGAAAGAAGGGACTTACCTGAGCTTTCATGAAGCCAACCTGGCCAATTATGCAGGGATGACTCTTTCGTGTAATGCGGAAGCATTAAAAATGACCAGCGCACTGGTCGCCTGGGAAGACGGAGTTAAAGTAAAAACAAAAACTCCTTTTGTAACGCCCTGGCGCACGATTCAAATCTCAGAATCGCCAGCTGGTTTAATTGAATCGAATTTGATTGAGAATCTCAATGATGAGTGTAAGATAGAGGATACGGATTGGATTCATCCCCAGAAATACATTGGCTTGTGGTGGGCCATGCACATCGGTCAATACGATTGGGAAATGGAGAACAACAATCATGGAACCACAACCGAAAGATCAAAGGAGTATATTGATTTTGCCAGTAAAAACGGTATCGAATCGTTACTCATCGAAGGCTGGAACGATCAGCATGTCGAATGGATCAAAAATGAACGGAAAACGATATTCGATTGGGTGACTGCTTATCCTGATTTTAATTTTCAAGAGGTAGTGGATTATGCCCGGTCTAAGGGAGTTAAGATAATCGGGCAACATGAAACCAACGGCATGGTCGGCAATTACATGCGGGACATTGACAAGGCCTACGACTACTTTAATCAGTTGGGTATCGAGACGGTGAAATCTGGTTACGTTGGACAAATTATTCCGGCAACTCATTATCAACAGGGGCAATGGATGGTTGAAAATTACCGGACCGCATTGGAAAAAGCCGCAAAGCATAAGTTAATGCTATTTGTTCATGAAACCATAAAACCTACCGGATTGTGCAGGACTTATCCAAACCTGATGGCGGAAGAAGCCGCCCGTGGCCAGGAATTTAATGCCTGGGGGAAGCCAGGCAATAACCCTTCGCACACATTAATTCTTCCTTTTACCCGGATGTTAGCAGGAACGATGGATTTTACTCCGGGAATTTTCGATATAAAACTGGAAAAATACCGCGAAAACAATCAGATTCCAACCACGCTGGCGAAGCAGCTGGCCTTGTTTGTCGTTTTCTACAGCCCGGTTCAAATGGCCGCTGATATCATTGAGAATTATGAAAATAATCCCGCCTTCCAGTTTATTCGTGATGTACCGGTTGATTGGGATGCTCAAAAAGTTGTGAATGCGGAAATCGGTGAATATGTAACCATCGCCAGAAAAGAAAAAGGGACCAAGAACTGGGCATTGGGAAGTATCACCAATGAGTCAGCCAGGGAATTCGATATTCCGCTCTCATTTTTAAATGATGGGATAACATATAGCGCGTTTATTTATGCCGATGGAAAAGATGCCAGTTGGGATAAAAATCCGCTCGATTATTCAATTCACTGCGAACGGGTAACCAACCAAACGGTACTGAAAGTGAAACTGGCCAAAGGAGGAGGTCAGGCAATCTATTTTAAAGCAATGGAATAGACTGAAAAGGATGACGCCGGGACGGGTAGATTATCGATGCCCGTTCCGGTTTGTTGCCAAAGCATAAAAGTAGAGTGATAAATTATCTAGTGTATTGGCGTAAATGGGAAGGACGATGAACTGCTATACAATACAAGTCATAAAATCAATATTGTTCCGTCGGGAGAGGGGCGCATAGTGATTAATACGGAATTTGGTCAACAGCCGAAGCACACAAAACCACAACAGGTTATACCGTTTTTGCCCAAAAACGTCCGGGCAAAATTTCGGGTTGATTTTCGTCTGGTGCTCAAAGCGTTCAAGGAAAAGGGGTATTATGAAGATGTACATAGGGATAAAATTGCCAAGAACGATTTTAAAGGCCTTTATATAGCAGGCAATACTTTTTCGCTGAACCAGGACTATGACAACCTTCATCTCGATGACCGGATGCAGTTAAAGGATCCTGACGGTGATGGTATTTACGATACCGAATTGGTACTGAATACTTACAATCCTGATGCCCATGTGGCCTCAAAATGGTCATTGGAACACGATATTTCGAAATATCCCGCTTTCCGTAGCGAGTCATCGCTGTTAAATGCCGTTTGCAATATGTCGCTTGATGAGTTGTGTCAGAATATTGAAGCCGACAGTACTTTTCGAACCGGAGAAAAGTGGGGTGGCGTGTGGACAAGTGATATCAGCTACAGTATTTAAGATGATTAAGAAGTACGACTTTTACCGGAAAAACTTTTTCTCCAAACGGTTCCGGAACAACATGGAAAAGATGGATAAACTGTTTGAACAGATGGACTCCCTGAAAAACAATTATTTCCTGGAACAGGTAAAACCACAGGTCCCGAAGAAATAATTTCGCTTGAGGGATGACAGGCAGCCAATAGCAGAAGCGATGTGCGGCAAGGCGGGAACGCTGGAAACAGGTGCCGGGCATCGATTCAACGGTGCAATGCACCCTGCCCTGCTATTGGTTTGTCTTTGTCGTACATTGCCTTCCGGCGGAAAGAGATTGTTAGTCTCTTTTCCGCCACTCCACATCGGCTTTAAATAACGCTTTCGCGGAAGCGGTCTCAACGGCCTGTACCTTTGCTTCGGTTCCGTTGCGGTCGATTTGCATTTCCATTTCGTCTCCCCAATGTACTTCCGACAGGAATTCGAGGTTAAAAGCGCTGAGAACATTTTGCTCGTAATGCTTGCGGTCGAAACAATCGGTCACCCAGTCGAGGTAGCGGGTATTGTTCACGTGCATGTTCATGTCGATTTCATCGTAACGGATGACCTTGCGGAACGCCGGCTCGGCTCTTTCGAGGGAGATACGGTCGGGCAGGGGAGCATCCAGTGCGGTCTTTCCGCCATTATCGGGTAACTCTACCCCAAGGGCCGACAAACGCTGCGGACGCATGCTTTTGGCGTTCACCAGTAACCAGCCCGACGCACCACGAACGATTTCGTTGTTCTGTTCGTCGTACATCCGGAAGTCGCGGCGAAAGAAGAGGCGCTCCAGGCCTACCGGCCAGGTTTCAATGCGGATGGTTTCGCCCCATTTGGGCATGCGGTCAATCTCTACCCGGATGCGCGACAGAGCCCAGAACAGTTCACGTTCCATGAGTGTGTCGTAACCGGCTCCCAGGTTCTCGGCATGGTTACCGGCCGCTTCCTGAAAGTATTGCTGTAAAACGGAAGGTTTTAACTCCTGTTGAAAATCAAGGTGATATGAGGCTATCTTAAAGGATTCTTCCCAGACTTTTTTCATCGATAAATGTTTTGTTGGCGCCGTTGCCGGGTAATGGTACACGGCGGATTGAAGAGGCAAAGATAAGAAAAGGGGATAAGTTTCAGGTTTAAAAGTTTCAGGTTTGGAAGAGTTTCTGTTGTTCCTGTTGTTTCTGTTGTTCGACTTCGATGGACAGTTTTCGCAGAGGCGTCCCTTGAGGGATAAATTATTCTTCACCGGTGGAAAAGCAATTCAGATACACCCGCAACTCCGGAAGGAGCTAATTTGGTTGCTTTCATTCAACCCGCTTCGGGGTTGGTCGCAAAGGAGGAGTTCACAACCCCCAAATTAATTGGGGGTGAAGAATATTCATCCGGCACTGCCGGATAAAGCCCATCCTGAAACTTGAAATCAATTATTCATCCACAATAGCTATCGGGACTAATTATTAATTTCTCATTGTTCATTACTCATTCTCCTTATGTGTCAGGCTCAACAACCCGGGCAACACAACCAGCAACAGCGGAAGTGCGACAATAAATCCACCAACCACGGCAATGGCCAATGGTTGATGCAACTGGGCGCCGGTACCGATGCCCAAGGCCAATGGCGCCAGTGCAGTGATGGCACAAAGAGCAGTCATGAGGTTTGGGCGCAACCGGACGCTGATGGCATGGGTGATGGCTTCATGTACCCTACCGGTTTCTTTAAAGGTGCGCTTAAATTGCATATAAGTGAAAATTGAATTTTCGCCAATGATACCCACAATCATGATGAGGCCGGTATAGCTGCCCACATTGAGCGGCGTATTGGTCAGGTAGAGCGCCATGAAACCACCGGATAATCCAAGTATCGAAATGAGCAGAATGATGAGTGGAACTTTCAGCTCCCGGAACATGAACAGAATGACCCCAAATACCAGCATACTGGCAATGATGAGAATTGTTAACAACTCTTTGAATGATTGTTGCTGTTGAGTATAAGCGCCTCCGTATTCAATCTGGTAGCCTTGGGGAATGACCAGATTGGATTGGATGGTCGCTTTGATGTCGCTCATGACACTGCCCAGGTCGCGTCCGGCCAGACGGGCTGTTACGCCGTACATGTTTTGTAGGTTTTCGCGTTCAATTTCCGATTCACCCGTTTGAAATTTAATTTTGGCGACGCGAGAGAGGGGAATGAGCTGACCACCCGGCATAAATACTTTCAGGTTTTGCAGCCGGTCGAGGTCAATATTTGTGCTGTCGTGATCAATAATGCGGATGTTCGAGAGATAGTTTCCACTAAAAATATCGCCGGCCACATTCCCCTCCACAGCCGCTTGAAGCTGGTACTGGAGATCATCGGCAGTAATCCCGTATCGGGCCATGGCGGCGTAGTCGGGCATGACCGAAATCGACGGACCGGCAATTACAATACCATCGAACACATCAGCCGTTCCTTTTACCCGTTCTACCAGTGAAGCCGTCTTCTTCGAAAGCGATCTCAACTTTTTGTCATCGTTTCCAAATATTTTGATGACAATGGGCTGGACAGAGGTCGTAAGATCCCCCAGCATATCCCCAATTACCTGTCCGTAGTCGGTGATGAGGCCCGGTACTTTGGCACCCACCCGTTGCCGGATGTCATTAATTACTTCGTCAGTGGTTCGTTGCCGATGCCCTTTCAGTTCGATCAGGTAATCGCCACGGTTTGGTTCGGTGATGAAGAAGCCCATTTGTGCTCCGGTACGCCGGGAATAGGCTTTTACTTCCGGTATAGTAGTAATAATCTTATCCACCTTATCCAACATTTTATTGGTAGCATCCAGCGAGGCGCCTGGAGGGGAATTATAGTCAAGTACGATGCTTCCTTCATCCATTTGCGGAAGGAAACCGGTTTCCAGTCGCGGGTAAATCCAAACAATCGCGCCCAGGAGTAATACCACAATCACCACATTGATGTAGGCATGATGAGTGAAAAAGTTCACCCAGGTTTGCTGTTTCAATACATGAACTTTCGGATTGTCCGCTTTCTTTTTGGGTTTGCCTGAAAGCAGCAGATACACCACCGGTAAGCCCAGCCAGGTAACCAGGAACGAGCAGATAAGCGTAATCATCATGGTGTTGGTCATGATGTGGAAATAGGCGCCCGCTACGCCTGACATCAGGCCAAAAGGCAGAAAGATAACAATGGTGCTAAGCGATGATCCGACCATGGCCGGAAAAAGATAACGGATGGCTTTGCCCACCAATTTGCGGGAATGGGCGTCGGGATGCTCTTCGTGTGTCCGGTGAATTTGTTCGATGACTACCACGGCATCATCGATAATAAGTCCCATAGCTGCCACCAGCGCCCCCAGCGTCATGATGTTGAAGGTGTATCCAAGCGTGTAGAGGACCGTCAGCGTAGCGCCCAACGTAACTGGAATGACAATCAGGATAGTGCTTCCGGCTTTCGCTGAACGTAAGAATATGAGCGCTACGATAATGGCCAGTACGAGCCCAATCCAAAACGCATCCATCACACTCCGGATCGAGCCGTTTACAAAATTAGCCTGAACATAATAAGGTTTGATGCTAACATCTTTAGGTAAGGATTTCCGCAGTTGGACCAAATTTTTTTGTACGGCATCGGTGGTAGAAATCAGGTTGGCACCGGGTTGTTTCACAATATTCACCAGCACGCCTTCTTTTCCGTTGGCATTGACTTTTATATATTCTGTGGCCTTCTCGATTTTGATCTGTCCCAAATCTTTCAGGAGAATAACGCGGTTCCCATCATTCTTCACTACCATATTTTCCACATCCGATTTATCATGCATCGACGCGTCAGTCACGCTGAGATACAATCGCCTGTAGTCGGGGAGAAATCCGTTGGAGCGGATGAAACCGGTAGCAGCAAACCGACTTTGCAATGTAGCCAGTGTGATCCCGAGGCTGGACATCTTTTGCCGGTCGGGAATGAAGCGGTACTCTTTCTCTTTACCGCCAAGAATAGCCACCGAGGCTACACCCTCAGCCTGCGAAAGGAATGGTTTCACCTGGTAGGTGGCCATATATTTCAAATCAATGAGCGAGCGGGTTTTGCTCTCCAGCGAATAACCAATGACCGGCAGGATGGAGGGAGTCATCTTCTCCACCGTAATGCTGATATTGGCGGGAAGCTGATCACGAATCTGGTTGATGCGCGATTGTATCTGTAACTGGCTTAAATTGATATCCGATTTCCAGTCGAGAAATGCAGATATTTCGCAACTCCCACGGCTGGTGATACTACGGATCATCTTTAGGCCGGGAACCTGTTTGATGGCATTTTCCATCGGCCGTGTCACCGTCACCATCATTCGGTTGGCCGGTTGCAGTCCGGCATCAGCAATTACTTTTACTTTGGGAAATGTTACTTCCGGGAAAAGGGAAACCTGAAGCTTGGAATAAAAATAGCCACCACCCAAAAGAAGTATTGCCAGTAAAAAGGTTACCGGTTTTTTAAATGCGGTATAGAAGTTTTTAATGTTCATCGATAGAAAAAAGTTTCGTAATTAGCGAATCACTTTTACATTCAGGGTGTCAGGGACTCCATAGTTGCCGGTCGTCAGGATTTCATCGGCTGGCCGGAACGTTGGCGTGAGTATTTCCACGCTGTCAGCTGTTTGGATGCCGGTGGTCACCGGAACTTTTACGGCCGTTTCCTTTCCATGCATCTTCATCACCCAGAAATGGGTTTCCGTTTCGTTGGCCAGAACGGCCGTTTTGGGAAGCAACTGTGTGTTCTCCTTCTCCGATTGTGCCAGTGACACTTTGGCCATAAGGCCTTCGGGAACTACACCCGCTTTTCCCACGCGGATAATCACCTGATGGGTTTGTGCAGCCTGGTCAACCGACGGCAATGTTTCGGTGACCACTCCGGTCAGTGTCCGTCCGTCAGGCAGCCTTACCGGAAGCTGCATCCCGTTATGGATAATGGTCGGCCATTCAACCGGAACATTCAACAGGAAGGCCATACTGTTGCGATCGTTGAGGGTGGCCAGCGGTTCTCCCTCCGGTACAAAGTCTCCCGTTTGGTGACTGATGGAGGCCACGTAGCCTGATACACTGGCACGGATGGTTATCCTTCCCGACAGGCCCAGTTGCAGGTTCAGACTATCCAGGCTGTTGCCCAGCGCTCTTGATTCTTTCGTTTCAATAACGAAAACCGGGGCGCCCTTCTTTACCATACGTCCAGGTTCGGCAAACGACTTGAAGACATACCCGGTGACGGGCGATTTTAGTACATGCTGACGCCGAAACACGGACGTTGCATTGAGCTCCACGGTTTGTTGAATGGTCCCGCGCCTGACATGTGTAACCTGAACCTCAGGGAGCGGCGCCGCCTGGTCTGTTGTTGATGCAGAGTCCTTTTGACCGCATCCGCTGAAAGCCAAAGCCGTAAGTGCGAAGATCCCGGCCAGCCAAAAGCGTTGGGCTGTGAATGAAAAACGGGTACTGTTTCTTTTCATGAATGGCATACCTGACAAATTCGTTTGTATATCGTTACTCCGGAGCGGTTATTCCGTCCAGTAATTGATTTCGTTGATGATGAGCCATCGTTTGATGCGGATGAGGCCCTGTTCGTTTTTCAAATCGATGAAATTCTGGATGACCATGAAATACTGTGGAATGGAGACGGTTCCCTGTGTCACCAGTTTGCGGTTGGCCCGAATGAGCTGGTTCACCATCCTGAGTTGATCGTCCACTTCGGTTTGTTGGCTTTCCATTTGGCCGAGCTGCCGGAACAGTTCATTGATTTGCTGATTATACTGTTGTTTGAAGTAACTGTATTGTGCATCCAAATCTTCCTGTTGCAGCATCAGTTGTTGTTGTTGCAGTTCCTTCTGGTGGCCATCGTAAATGGGGATGGAAAGGCTCAGCCCGGCGCCGCCGCCAAAGTTTGTTCCGGGCGTCTTTTCAAACGACGCCATGTAGCCGGCATCGGCGTGCAGTCTCAATTTGGGTTGGTATTGCTGCTTATTGATTTCTGTTTGATTAACTAACCGCAGACTGTCGATTTGGTATTGTTTCAGAAATGCTGTTGGCGTTGTGGAATCGGAACCTTCCGGAATCATCTGCGGGGACGGTAGGGCGACTAAGCCTGAATCGATAATGCCGCACAGGTTTCGCAATTGTGATAAATCGTTCAGTAACTGGATCCGGGCCTGTGTTAGCAACAATGCCTGCTTCCGCACATTGGTGAGGAAAGCGAGGTAATCGGTTTGCTGGTAAACGTTGGCGCGGGTCAGTTCCAATAGCACACTCGATTCGTTCTGCAATGTGTTCAATAGCTCGCTATTGTAGCTGTACTGCAGCTGATCGCCGTAGGTAACCAAATATTGTCGGGTCACATTCCTCTTGATTTCCTTCCGGGTGAGATGAAGTGCATTGGTTGCCTTTTGCCGGTTGAGGGAAGCAGCCTTCAATTGCGGTTTCATCTGATTCTGAAAAGGAATAGCCTGGTCGAAATTCACCACCGAGCCGAGTATTCCCTTATTGGAAAGAGCCACATCGTAACCGAACTTTCCGTTGGTGGGATAATAGCTGGCATCGCCCTGAAAGCCAATCTGCGGTCCAAACTGTGAGCGGGCCATCGCACTGTCGATGCTGGCCGACTTCACTGCGTTCTGTCCGCTTTTCAACAACGGATTATTCGCGTAAGCAAAATTCAGGTAATCATCAAGCGAAGGCTGTGCCTGCAGCATTCCTCCTCCAATGAAAAATGATAAAAGAAGTAAACTCCTAATCTTCAAATTCATTATATTTCATTCAGTTTTTCGGCTGAAGCCGGTACATTAGTCAACATCCTCATCATCTTTCAGCAACTCTTTCTTCAGGAGTTGGCCGTTGGGGGCGAAAAGCAGTTCCACCCGGGCCTCTTTATTTTTGACCACCATTTCGTAAGCAATGGCATATTCCGGAGAACTAAGCTTTTCCGGCGAATGCACCACGAAATCAGCAAAACCTTCAGTTAAGGCTTCCTGAACAGCAATTGGTAACTGATCAGCCGTAATGCTTTGCTCGGTTTCTTTCCAGTTTCCCTTTTCATCGAAGGTCGCTGAAGTTGGACTTCCCTGCCAGGTAAATTCCGCCTCAAATTCGTGTTGGTTTTCATGCGACCAACTGATTTGGGCAGCTTCAGGGAACATCTTTCCCAGATTGGATTTGGCGGTAACTGGTACCTTCACGCTACACGAAGTTGTTCCAATAAAATAAAGAAACACAATAATGAAAGGTAATGCAATATTTTTCATCTGTTTTACCGTTTAGACTGAATACTGAGACAATATTACTATCAGAATCTGAACAGATTCTGAAGTTAGAAATGAATGGTCAGAATATGTCGGTTACCTGAATAATCATACGTTACCTTCATGTTTGTTACCCGGCCTATTTCTTTGACGATAGCGAGTCCCAAACCGGTGTTTCCTGTTTCGCTGCCGGTCTGAAATCGTTCAAACATTTTCTCTGCAGGCAACGACGACGCTCTGCCGCTATTGCTGATTTGCAGTTCATGCTCTTTCAACCAAATCTGAATATCGCCGTTGTCGACGTTGTGCCGTACGGCGTTGCCCAGCAGGTTTGATAACAAAATGTGCGCTAAATCGGGATCGATATTCCAAACCGGTTTGGCAGTATATGTTTTCTTAACCGAAAGTTTCTTCGATGTGATGAAATCTTCCAATTGTTCAAGTATTTCGTCAAGCACAGCGCTCACGTTCAATTGCTTATTTTGTTTGAACTGCCGGTTCTCAATCCGCGTAAGCGTTACCATGCTGCGATTCGTTTGCGACAAACGGCGGGCGTTTCGGTAGGCCGACTGGACCAGCTTTGACTGCTCCGGCGAAAGCTCGGTCGATTGCAGCAACATTTCGAGCTTGGATAAAATGATGGCCAGCGGTGTTCGGATTTCGTGAGATGCATTTTCGGTAAATGTCTTTAGTGCCTGGTAATCCGAGCGCACTTTGTCGGTTAGCTCAGTGATGGCATTCTCCAGCTCCCGGAATTCGAGTATATCGGTGCTGGAAGGTTTGGGCTGTTTATTTTCAGAAAGGCGGAACTGTTTTAAAAGCCCCAATGTGTGGTAAAAGGGAGACCAAAGCCGTTTCGACATGAAGTAGTTCATTAGCAGTAGTGCAGCCAGCAGTAACAGCAAAACAAGGCCGATAGAACTGCTGATGGCGATGACCATGTCGCGGTTTTCGACCAGTAGGCTGCGGATGACGATCTCGTAAGGAATGCCATTGATGATTGTGTGGGATGTTAGTTGGCGGTACGGTTCTTTGTCTCCTTCGATAGGATCCTGCAGTTTAACCGTTTGAATACTGACCGATTGCTTCGCCAGCGGTTGATCCAGACGGTGAATCAGCAAAAGGGGAGGAGCATCGCTAATGGAAATCCCTTGTTTCAGCTGTAGCTCGATATTCATTTGCATCGCTGTCAGGTTTTCGTCTATCTCTTCGTTTTCAATCCCGTTAATCATTTTGAAAAGGGCAAATCCGGCCAGCACAAAAAAGAGGGTTGTCAGCAGTAGTTGATATCCGATGGTTTTATGCAGTAGTTTCATTGAAGAGATTTTGTCGTTCTATTCGTCGCTCCATTTGTACCCCATTCCATAAACCGTCCGGATATAATCGTTGGCCCCGGCATCGGTCAGTTTTCGTCGGAGGTTTTTGATGTGTGTATAGATAAAATCGAAATTCCCGGCCATTTCCATGTAATCGCCCCACAAGTGTTCGGCGATGGCTTCTTTGGTCATTACACGGTTCTTATTGGTGACGAAATATTGCAATAAGGCAAATTCTTTACGCGTCAGCTCGGAAACTTGCTCATTGACCCGGACTGTCCCTGATTCGGGATCAATACTGATTTCGTGGTAGCGAATTTCGGCCTTTCCACCAAATATGCGCCGGCGGCTTAATGCCTTAACCCTGGCATTCACTTCCGCCAAATGAAAAGGTTTCGTCAGGTAATCATCGGCACCGAGGCCAAGGCCTTTCAGTTTGTCATCCAGTGAATCCCTCGCCGAAATGATCAGCACTCCGGTAGGGGGTTCCTGCTCTCTTAACAGGTGTAGCAGTTGCAATCCATTCCCGTCAGGCAGGTTAATATCCAGTAAAATTATGTCGTAATGAAAGGCAGCGAGCTTGTCTTCTGCTGCAAAATAATTGTGTGCCGATTCACAGACATTTCCTTCCGCTGCCAGGTAGTTAACCAAATCGTCAGCCAGCGACCGCTCATCTTCTATAATTAGTATTTTCATTTCTGAAAAACAGTTTTAAAGTTGCCGGAATGGTAAAAGTAGGCAGAATCGAGTTTTGAAATGACATAAAACCGATTTAAAAGTTTTCAAATAGAAATCGGGTTAATGTGTTGATTTGGGATCGTAGCTTAGCCCACAGGAATGGAAGTTGTTAATTTTGTTTGCAGAACAGTACCCTAAAAAGTCATCGCCATGGACACGCCACCGCCCTTGTGATACAAAGCCGGGGCAAATACCAGGTTGTTTTTCTTTCCGCAGCGGTGCTGATGGGTCAGGTAGACAAACTCAACCGAGAGAATCCCGACTCCGGCGCCGGCCAGTACGTCCGAAATCCAGTGTTGGTTATTCATCATGCGCAACATGCCCACTCCGGTAGCTGTTGCATAACCGGCCACGCTTATCCAGGGAGAAATATGACCGTATTCCTTCGCCAGGAAAGTAGCCGACAGAAATGCCTGTGCCGTATGCCCCGACGGGAAGGAAGTGAATACGCCACCATAAGGCCGCTCCACTCGCGTAGCATACTTGATGCCATAAACCATCACCGACATCAGCAATTCAGCTTTGGTAAAAAGGAGGCTTTGGTTCAGAAAATCGTTGCGTCCTTTTACACCCATCGCTCCCAGGCCCAACGTCACAACAGCCGGTGCAAACAGCAGGTAGTCGTCGGCCGTGGTGTGAAAAGTTGGGTTCCAGTCATGCATTGTGTCATGAATACGGTACTTACTAAGGACCGTTTGCTTTGGAACCGCCATGGTAACCAGTCCGGTGGCTATCAGGCTGGTAGGAAGAATGGCTTTCTTCAGAAAATGGTGCGCTTTGGTCCGGGTAACGGACTGCAGGCTATCTCCGGCATGACTGGCCTGCCAGAAACGGGCCACATCTGTATATTGTGATATGTGCAAGTGGGCATCAGCGTTCCCAATTCTTCCGGTCACAGCCTGGTTCACTGCCAGGTTATCATTACCCGACGTATTTTTCAGGCCATTGGCAGCCTGAGCCTGGCTAATGAACATGCTCAGGAGAAAAAATAACAAGATTCGATTTACCATTTTGAATTGATTTATTCATGATAAGTAATTGCGATGCTTATACATTGATTAATCAAAGCCACATCAAAATTTGAACTGTAAACTAAGATTGAACCGGCTAACAATGTGATGTGTGTCGTGAACCGGGTACCAGCCGCTCATGTTGGGCGATATCGTGACGCCCTTTACCGGGTGAAAGTCGATTCCGGCCAGGTAGAGCCGTCCGTCATTCAGCACATCCCAGCCATCCAGGGCTCCATCATTCCGTTTCGACCAGAGCTTATCGTACCGGATGAAGAGGTTGGAATGTCTTTTTAGTTTCATGGTAGCATAAAGGGAAATCCCCGAACGGTCCTGGTCGTTTACATTGGCGTGTGACAACTGGTAATTATACTCGAGACCGGCGGTTACTTTCGAACCTGCGTACCCCAGGAATGCCGAGTAGGTGTTCTGTGACATGCCTTTCTTTATGTGGTCGAAGTAAAAACGGGCATACAGGTTCTTCACCGGTTGGATGGTTAACCCGGTGGTATATTGCAGGGCGCTGTCCTGCTGAAGTTTTTGATATCCTTCGCCATTTAGTACCGAAACATCCAGCTGAACATACGGCGAAAACTTCCACGCAAGTGATGCCCCCAGATCGGCTTCCGGTCCGAAATGATAAGCATCCATAAATGTCGGGGCCACATAGCGGTGTCCCCAGAATTTGTCCTGCAACATAAACTGGCTGGTCGGTATCACGCCGAAATTGAGTCTCAGTTTATCACCATTGTACTGCAAATATGCGTTTTTCAACACCGCACTCAATTTAATGCCGCTTGTATCGGGGCGGCCCGCATCGAAAATTACCTTGCCGGAAAAACGATGGCTGAAGGCATATTCGTAGCCCAGGTAAGCCCGCGAGATATCAAATGACGGTTTCCCTTTGGAGTCGCTTAGCCGGTAGGTGAAATTACTGAAGACCTGCACCAGGGCTTTTCCGTGCGGTCGAAAATCTTCCTGCTTTGCTGATTGCGCCATGACCATTTTACTACCGGCCAAAAGCAGCGCGAGCAGGCTAAACCGAATTATTTTCATCGTCATCTGTTCGGGTAAGTAATAGGGAAATCATAACCGGAACCGAAGTCCGAACTGCAAATCATAAAACCGGGTATCGAGGTGTGGATGTGGACGAAGCGGGAACGGATGCCCCGATGTGTCAACTTTCCATCCGGTAAACGTGGACGGAGGAGCATTGTCGGCATCGTGGGTCAGAAGATACTTCGCCTCGGTGAAAAAACGGACATGGGGCGTCAGTTTAATGGACACACCATACAATACCTGCATGGCCAGCTTCACACTGCGGAACATACCAGGGTTTGTTTCGGTAATACCTGCACCGATCCCTGCGCCCCAGTAACCATAACTGTCATCGTCTTTCGCTCCTTCTTTATGGAAAGGATTTCGGGTCTTGGAGAGAAAACTCAGCAAAAACACGTTCCTCGCCTGCTCCATTTTTCTGAAAGGCGGAATTTCGTTGGTGAGAAAACGAACACCCCGGCTCTTGTTTTCCCATTTCAAATAGCTAACATCAAACCCGATGTTATGGTGCCAATAGGTTACGCTGAGGTTCGACACCGGAGACCATGATGATATGACCTTCGATGTTTTCAGATTTTTCATCAAAACCCCGTTTTCATAATACCTGAATTTTAAATCCTGCCTACCGGGAATTTGCAATCCATATCCCATGCTGATGCCCAACTGGCCATAACCGGACGAAATGGTGAGCATAAAAAGCATAACCGAAGCCGGAAGCGCCTTTTTCCAAAGCATTGTCTGTTTCATCAATTAAACGTTACTTCAACAACAGTTATCACCTTAGGTTTGGGGTATCCGGTTTCGTCAGAGGCTTGTACAGGAAAAGCAAGTTCTTTTCAACAGGAAATAGCGCGCTATGGATTAATCGTTATCCGCTCTGTCTTTCAGGATTCGCTTATTTTTCAGCACACCATCTTTGGTCAACTGTACTTCAATGGCCTGGTCCTTCTTTTTGAGTTCGATTTCGTACCCGGAAAAAGTGGGCAAATCAATGATGGCCACTTCTCCTGTTTTGTAGCCGGCAAACTGCTGTGTCAGGGTATTCTTAACCGGCGCAGGAAGCGAATTTTTACTAATTTCCGTCTCAGTTTCCATCCAGTTACCTACAGGACTGAATGAGGCTGAGGTTTCCACTCCGTTCAAATAAAATTCGGCTTCCCATTCGTTGGCTTCTTCCTGGTTCCAGCGCACTTTTTGTGCATTCGGAAATTTCTGTGAGAAAGCATCGGCTACGGCATTCGGTAATACCGCTTTTTGTGCATGTGCACAAAGACTCATACCTAAAAAGGCAAGCAATACAAAGGTCGTTTTCATAATTTTCTGAATTTTGATTATGACTCAAACGTAATTCTCATTTCTGAAGAAATTTTGAAGTTGACCAGGTTGGCCTCATCCTAACTGACGTTTTCGTATCTGCGGGGGGGGTAATTTGAATTCCGGAATTTGCCTTTTCAGTTTTGAAGGGGTTCACGATGGAGAATGGGTGATGAAGAGATAGCAGGGTGTAAAAGGAATCAGCGTCAATGTTTCACCTGGCTGATGTAAAAATCCTTGCAATAGCATAAAAAAGGATTACCAGCTAAATCATTAGTAAAAACATTTCGATGAAAAAAAATTTGACTCTGCTAATTGTCGCATTGGCTTTTTTTCAATCCTGTTTGCCAAAGCAGCATTCTGCCATCTCTGAAACTGTAAAACAGGACGTAAAAATTGATTCCAACCTGGTGGTCCCCCCCGCGTGGGCGTTCGGCATACTGTACGGAGGCTATACCAATCAACAGCTAACCATTCAGCACGTTGCAGATATTAAAAAGCATAACTATCCTATCCATTTATGCTGCAAAGAGGAGGTCGTCGTGTATTTCTTTTTTAATAGCTCAATGAAGTCTGACTATTGATTGCTGTTAAAGTTATCGTCACATTTTTCCATGCAAATGGCGTCGAGTGCCGCAATGGTTGACATGTTCACAATTTCACGAACCGAACTTTCGATAGGAATAATGTGTACAGGTTTATCAATTCCAAGCAATATCGGACCAATAATTTCATATCCGCCAAGTTCCTGAAGTAATTTATACGATATGTTTCCTGAACTGAGGTTAGGAAAAATCAGTGTGTTGATATATTTATCGCCCCATTTGGCAAATGGAAATTTTTCCATTCTTATTTTTTTGTTCAGTGCAAAATTGGCCTGTATCTCTCCGTCGACGATGATATTGGGATGCTGTTCATGCAACATTTGTACTGCCTTGCGTGGCGTTTCAGGGTTCCCTTTCGGGACGGAACCAAAATTGGAATAGGAAAGCATGGCAATGACCGGCTCGATATTGAATCGCCTGATGGCCCTGTCGACCAATAGGGTAGTTGCCATTAGCGTCTCTGCATTGGGTTCTGCATTGACGGTTGTATCTGCCAGGAAAATGGGACCTTGTTTGGTCATCACCATGTACATTCCGGCAATATGCCTTCCCGGATTATTCGTGCCGATAATGCGCAAAGCCGGACGGATGATATCGGAATATTTGGTGGAATATCCTGAAATAAAAGTGTCTGCGTCGCCCATTTCTACCATCATAATGCCAAAATGATCACGATTATACATCCTGTCCATGGCTTCCTGCAGGGTCAGGCCTTTGCGCTGTCTTTTCTCAAACAGGACTTTGGCGTATTCTTCGCGGCGGCAAGCTTCTTCTTCGCCAAAAAATTCGACGATGGTTGCCCCTTCAATGTCAATGTTGTTTTCATCTGCCAGCCGAAAAATTTTTTCTTTATTACCTAAAAGAATGGGGGTGGCAATCTCTTCGTGAAGTACATTTTGTGCAGCCTGAAGAATTTTAACTTTTTCACCTTCAGCAAATACAATGCGTTTTCCTGATTTCTTGGTTCGATCTCGAATGGTTCGAATGAGTGCGTTATCATGTCCAAGCCTGCGATCCAATTCATCGCGATAAGCATCCCAATCAGCAATACCATGTCGGGCCACCCCCGATTCAATGGCGGCCTTTGCCACTGCAACCGAAATGGTCGAAATCAAACGTGGGTCAAGCGGTTTGGGAATCAGATATTCTCTTCCGAAGCTGATGGCATTTTGGTTGTAAGCAGAGGATACGATTTCGGGTACCGGCTCTTTGGCCAACGATGCCAGTGCCCTTACGGCAGCAATCTTCATCTCCTCATTGATGGCTTTCGCCCTAACATCCAATGCTCCCCGGAAAATGTAAGGAAATCCGAGTACGTTATTCACCTGGTTGGGATAATCGCTTCGCCCGGTGGCAAAGATAATATCCGGACGCGAAGCTTTTGCCTTTTCATAAGAAATCTCGGGATTGGGATTAGCCAAAGCAAACACAATCGGGTTGTCGTTCATGGAACGGACCATCTTTTCGGTCAGCAAATCAGCGACTGATAATCCAAGAAACATGTCAGCCCCCTGGAGCGCTTCCTCCAGCGTATGTACATCCCGGCCGGTAGCAAATTCCGCTTTGGTAGGCGTTAAGTTCGTTCTCGAACGGTGGATAACTCCTTTGGAATCGCACATGATCAGGTTTTCTGGTTTCACCCCAAGGGAAAAATAGAGCTTGGAACATGCTACTGCTGAGGCACCGGCTCCGTTTACGACCACTTGTACCTCATCAATCTTTTTGCCGGTTACCTCCAGCGCATTCAGGAACGCAGCAGATGAAATGATGGCTGTACCGTGCTGGTCATCGTGCATGACGGGGATATCAAGCACTTCTTTTAGTCGTCGCTCAATTTCAAAGCACTCCGGCGCTTTAATGTCTTCCAGGTTAATACCACCAAACGTTGATGCGATAAGGGTAACGGTTTGAATAAACTTTTCTACATCCTGCGTATCCAGTTCAATATCGAAGACATCAATATCGGCAAAGGTTTTAAAAAGCAATCCTTTTCCTTCCATGACCGGTTTGCCTGCCAGGGCTCCGATATTTCCCAGCCCCAGGACGGCTGTTCCGTTGGATATAACAGCAACCAGGTTGCCTTTTGCGGTATAAGTGTATGCATCTTCCGGATTTTTCTCTATTTCAAGACAAGGGGCTGCAACTCCCGGACTATATGCTAAAGAAAGATCTTTTTGAGTACTATAAGGTTTGGTCGGAATTACCTCAATTTTCCCTGGCCGGCCCTGGGAATGATATAGGAGGGCATCATTATGAAATTGTTTTGTCATTGGTGCTATGGTTAAAGTTAAACAGTAAATTTAATATTTTTCAGGTCTATATATCTATTGCTGTCAATATGTTCATGTTATTTTTGAAATAGCATGGTGTAATTTTATGAAAGATCATTTTTCGGATGTAATATGATGAGTATTTACCTTGTTGATAGGTAGGTGATAAGAATATTTAATCTGACTGAATTCAAACTTGTGATAAATTATCCTAATGATGGAATTTGGGATGGCTGCCTGCTAATTACTAACTAAACCACATTGCATTTCGCAATCACATAGAATATATGTTTTGTTATTACAACGTCGGACAATTTGTTCATTTTTTGATGGGGAGTGGCTGAAAAGGTTTAAATGATTATACTGTTTCGTATAAGAAAAGTCTGCCATGTGAAAAGCAGACTTTCCCGGTGAACAGTAGATCTATTTTTTAAAGTTTTGAACCTATAGGAATTTGCAGCTTAAAGCTGAAGTTCCGTCCCATGTTATAAACCCCTTCGCGACCGGTGGCGTAGTTCATCCCTGTGTACTTCAACCGGCTCAGGTGACTTTGGTAGGCCACGTCGGCCAGGTTGTCGGCCTGTAACCAAACGGAGAATCGTTTCTTATTCTTCAGGTAGATATCTGTTCCAACACTTGCATGCAACAGCGTGTAAGCCGGAGTCCGGGTTTCGGTGCCGTATGCCGAAAAGAATTTATCCTGGACAAAATCATGCTCTAAACCGAACTCAATGTAACCATTGCGCAGGTTTTTCCCTTTCGGGAGAATATCAGCCCGCAACGTTGACTGGAACCGTGCCGCCGGTATGAGCGGCAGATTTTTTGTCGAGTCGGGTTGGTTGGGCTGTACACCCCGAACATACGAGAAGCTGTTCCCGAAATGCAGCCAGTCGAGCGGGTGCGGATGAATGTCGATGTGTGCTTCGCCACCGTACAGGTGGGCGTTGCCCGAAACATACCTGAATGCCGGAACGCCATCCATGATGGAATCCTGTGAAAAAGCTCCGTTCAGTTTTCGCGAAAAAATAAAGTTTTGAATGCTGTTACTGAAAAGATCCACTTCGGCAGAAACATGTTGTGTATTCATTCCGGTTGCGATATCGAACTGCCAGCTGCTTTCGGGTTTCAGGTCCGGATTTCCTATTTCGTATTTTTGTGTTCCTTCGTGTACGCCATTCGATCCCAGTTCGGCAATGTTGGGTGCACGGAATCCGCGCGAGATATTCATCTTCCCGTAAAAGCTTTCCGAAAACTGGTATGTCGCCCCTATACTACCCGATACGCCGTTAAAATCGGAGTGAAAGGATGGGAAACGTTCGGTTGCTCCCGGTGTTCCGGAAGAAACAGCCTGTTCTGTTGAGTTGAGATAGAGCGATTCGCCGTGTTCGGAACGACGGTCAAAACGCAGGCCTCCGCTCAAATCCAGCCGGCCGAAATTCTTCCGGGCCAACATAAAAACACCGGCATCGAACAGGTGATAATCCGGAACGAGGTATTCTGTTCCCTTATTCAACGAATGCTGAAACATACCGTTGACACCGAATGAAATATTCATCGAATTCGATTCGGGAAGCAGGTAACGAACGTCGTAATTGAGTGTATTCAGTTTGAGGTAAAGCCCGTACTGGTCGGGATTCTGAATATCGCCGTACTCCTGGCGGTTGTTTTGCTGAAATCCGAAAATGGTTTTCAGGTTTCCTTTTCCGGTAACGAAATTGTTTTTCCAAACCGCCTTGTAATGGTGGATTTGCTGGTATGGCATTCCCCGTTTATACGACATGAAATCGGAATGTGCCGCAATGGCTTCGCCGGGCGTTTCGTTAATGAGTACCGGTTTGATGAACTGTCCGGTCAGGCTGTCACGTTCGCCCTCCACAATGCCGGGGACCATATGATAATAACTCAGAATCAGGTGCGAGTATCCCCAGGCTTTATTCAGTCCGATGACTCCGTTCAAGGCATCTTCCTTGAACCGGGAATCGTATACGTTGCCATCGTATTTGTTTTTGTAATCGTGTGCGCGTTTGTTGCTGTAACGCAGGCTCCAGAGCAAACCATTTTTATTTCCTGCAAGATTGGCCGAGTAACCAAACAGCCCGTTGTTGGTTTGGTAATTGGTCAGCACGCCACCCTGCAGGTGACCTTCGGGAATCTGTGGTTCGGATATGAGGTTGATGACACCGGCCATGGCATCGGAACCATAGGCCAAACTTGCCGGACCTTTCAGGATTTCGGCGCGTTTAACATCATATTGGTCGATCTCGATGCCGTGCTCGCCGCCCCATTGCTGGCCTTCCTGCCGGATTCCGTCGTTTACCACCACTACGCGGTTGAAGCCCAGTCCGCGGATAACCGGCTTGGAAATTCCAGCCCCGGTAGTGACCTGCGAAATGCCGGGTTCTTTGGCCAACGCATCGATGATATTAGACGATGCATCTTGGAGAAGCCTGGTTTTGGGGACAATCTCAATGGGCGTTGGCGTCCGGTTTTGGGTCGCTGCCTTGGAAAGTCCGGTTACTACCACCTCATTGATTTCGGTTACGGATGGCCACAGTTGGAAGTTCATTTCATGAACCTGCGCTAGATCGATGGTTTCGGCAATGAGTTTGTACCCCATAAACCGCACCTGGATCATTACTTTGGAAGCAGGGAGGTTCTCAATCGTGTAATTACCGTTCATGTCGGTTACCGAGCCGCTCATCAAATCGGGAAAGTAAATGCTTACACCCGGCAACGATTCGCCGGTCTTCTTATCGGTTACTTTTCCTGTTAGTCTTGCTTTGGGGGGATTGGCCGGATCGGCCAGTGAAATAAACGGAAGTAACAGAATAATAAGGGATAGGAGATATATTTTTTTAATCATCGTTATACGGATTATTTTATTGTTCATTTTACCTGATGTTTTTGGGATACGTTCAGCAAGCGTTCTGCGATATATTGCAGGCTTATATCCGGAACGTATCCGTGATAAATTGAAGTCTCCGTTCCGCAATGATGACTTACATGCATAAACGAATATCCTCATGTATGAAAATACACGCGGGATACAGGAGCCTTCAGGCTTTACCGTTCAACTTTCCCCGCAAAGGGAAATTAGCTTTGGGCAGCGACTATGCGCAGTTTTGGGGTGAATGCATGGGAGGGGCACGAAGGAAAAAGAGGTGGATAAATTCGGCAAACCGGGATACAGGTAATAAAGCGTTGACTACCGGTTGGCCTTTAAGAGCTACATGTGTTTGTTTATTGTCAGTGCCAATGTAATGGACAAAATGAAACTGACTGATGGGGCAAATATCTTCGTGGTTTTCCAGCGAAGGATTACCCGGTATTTTTTCAATTTTATGATGGTGGACATACCGGTGAATAGACGGTACCAGCAACGGTTGGGTAAACGCTGCCAGGTGAAAAGCGACCAGTAAAATCAGATTCAATCGGTTCCGTCTCATCGGAGTTATAATGCTTGCCCGGTTCTTTCGAATACGTGTCGCAAAAGTAACACGATGGCGGATAGAAATGTTTTAACGAACGTTAAAATAAAAATGTGTTCAGGCGCTTTTAGGCTTCTTCTTCCAGGGTTTCAGCACCGAAATAACTGCTGCGAAGAGAATGGTACAAAGCTGAATGGTTCCGAAAATCATTAGCATTTTTTGATTGTGATGGAAAGTTTGGTTGTGAAAAGCTCCCAGTCCTTGTGTTCGGGCCAGTTCGGTCATTTCTGATAACCACGGGCCTAGCGGATAAGTTCCAAAGGATATGCCGGCCAGTAGAATAATCCATTTCACGGTGATCCAGCGGTGACGAAACCAGCCCCATTTGGTGAAAATGGAATAGCCAAGCGCTGTGAGTAAGGTTCCGTTAGCACCGACCACAATCACATACCAATCGATGAAATCCATAGTGGAAAGAATACCATAAAGCTCATCCCCGCTTTCGGGATGAAGAAAAAACTGTTTGAGGTTGATGCTGAATGCACCGCCAATCCATAAAGCGATGAAGAAGAGATGGAATATCTTCAGCCATTTTTGTCCGTTCGCCGTTAGTTTTTTCATGGTTAATTGGGGGGGTTACGTTTAAATTATCGATTGCCCGGTTTCCCGGAAGGCAATTCAATTTTCCATCAGGTGGTTGTGCGCCACGACAAAATCACCTTTTTGCACGCCCAGTTTATCGCCAATCAGCGGGCACTTGACCATCAGCAGATAAAAGATCGATTTTTCCCGGTTTCCCATAAGACCTTCCAGGTTACCCTGTCCTTTGGAGATGATGACATCAGCTTGCCGGTATACCTCCAGAAATTCGTCCGAAACCAGGTGAAGCAGCGTGGAAGGTGCATCTGCTCCGTTACTGATGATGCGTGCGAACCGGTCGATGCCGACGCTTTTCGCATCTTCCAGGGTTACGTCGTTGATGACGGGCCGGCCGCGGACTGCATACACCACGCCGGGATGACCGAGCGTTTCCAGAAAGAGTTTATCCATCACTATTTCGCCGGCATTATCGCCCAGGTATAGGACCGTGTCCGCCTTTTCCAGTTTTTGGCGGAGAAGTTGTGAATGGTTGATGGCAAAATCGCTGTTCAATACCTTGTCAAAAGTTTCATCCACATCGAATTCAGGATTGGCAGCGTAGTCGATAATGTTACCGCCAATGGCCAGCCGCAATGCTGTGTCAAACGAATCATTGCTTTGGTTTACCTTCTCCTTCCAGTGATCGTACTGTGCGAGCAATCCATTGTTCGACTGAATTTTGATTTCCCGGTAGGGATCGTCTGTTTGCAACATTTCCCGGATCTTCTGATGGTTCCGGCGACTAATATCGGCGGGCATAATCTTTCCGTTTTCAGCTCCCAGAAAACGAAGGAAATCTTTCATGTGCGCTTCTTTGGTATCTTCCGGAAAGGGATGTGATTCCAGTAGTTTGTCAAATGATTTTACCAGGCAGGTGTAACAACGATGATCCATGATGCTCAATTTATTCCTGGTTCAGTAATGCTTTGGGAAGATGCTCAATTGGCGTGATTTTCATGTCACGGACAAATACTTCTGCACCCTCCGATTGAATTTGAATTTTGCCCTTGGCCGCGGGCACTTCTTTCCCGTTTACCATCATTCGGTTATGGAAAAGAACCATGTTTTTATGCCCGTTCACCACATGAATGCTGGTGTCGCCAACCGTGTACAGATCAATCGAAGTCCATTTGCCCGGGAGGCTTTCCCAGTCTTTGTCGCGCTGGCAGCGCCAGAGGTCACCACCAAATGTTACCAGCGGGGCTCCTGCTTTGTAGGTGTAAAAGCGGTTTTCATTATTCGGTAAAGCCGGAATATCGGTGTAAGCTGCGCCAACCGGGTAAAAGTCACCGCAATCCCGTTCCTGTATCTGGCATTCCAGCGAGCGCATCCAGGTACTGGAGCCCGCACCAAATGGTCCATCGGAGTGATAGAGCAAGCCACAGTCGCGTGGCGCCTCCGTTCTGGGCGCCCATTTCTTCCCGCCCCACTTAAACTCAAGGTGGAAATGGTAGTTTTTGTATTCCTTCTGCGAAGCAATGCATCCAAATATCTGTCCGGAAATACGAACAGCCGGCGCACCATCTTTTTCCACTACTGTGAAAACGCCCAGCGGATCGTTATTTACGCCAAAGACAAGCGAATCGGGAAACGCATCGCCGTAATTCAGCCCTAACTTCTGCAAGGTATCGTAAGGAGCGGTTAGATAGGAATCCCATCCCGAAAGATCTTTCCCGTTGAATAAGCTGGTAAATGTAGGTTGTTTTTCCTGCGCACAGGAGAAGAGGATCAATCCGAGCCCGAAAAGCAAAATCAGTTTTTTCATGTGTATCAGTTTAGTCCGATGAACAAAATTAAGAAAATAACCGGTTCGTCTATTGGATATATGTTATACATCGTTGTTTGAAATTCTTCTAAATCCGGAAAAATCAAGTTTTTTTTTACCTTTCCCCGAATACCCGGGACCTGAAAAATCTTTATGATATTGAATTTCATGCTACGGCATCACACATAATCGACCAAAGTTCGTCTGGAGAACAGCCCCCAATTCAGTAAAGCATGGAATTAAATCAACTTATCGTTAAAAATGAAAACCGATCCCGCTGTTTCCAAAGGAATGCCCTAATTTTGTAGTTGGAAATTAATCCGACTGAGTCCTGAAATTATGGAGAAAGTGAACAATCGTACCAAGAAACTGGCTTCAACACTTTTGGAGACAGGAGCCTTGTTGATGAGCTCCGGAGCCAGTACCGGCCGGATTCGGGTGACCATTTCGCGGATTGCCGAAGCATTGGGCTACACTTCCGAGTTGTTGGTGACGCACCGGGCCTTGATGCTGACGTTGGTGGAAGAGGAATCGCAATATTTTTTCAGCAGCCTGAAACGGACTTCACCGCATGGTGTCAATTTCAAGGTGGTATCAGGCATTAGCCGGATGAGCTGGCGCGTAGTGGAAGAGGAGTGGGACATTCCGCAAATTAATGCAGAGATTGAGCGTTTGCGAAGTTTGCCGCACTATCCGCGATTGGTGATTTTGTTACTGGTCAGTTTGGCCGGAGCGTCGTTTTGCCGCTTGTTTGGTGGCGAGGCCATTGAAATGGCTGTGGCTTTCACGGCAACGTTTGCTGGTTTATATGTGCGGCAGGAGAGTGACAAACATGCATTCAACGGGTACATGTGTGTCTTTTTCGGTTCACTGGCAGCATCGTTGATTTCCGGCGCATCGGTAAAATGGGGGCTGGGCGCCGATCCGGAACTGGCCTTTGCCACATCGGTGCTGTTTCTGATTCCCGGTGTACCGCTAATCAATTCGTTTACCGACTTGATTGACGGAAACATTATGAATGGCCTGGTTCGTGGCGCAAACGGGATGATTATCTCATTTGCCATTGCGTTGGGGATGTTAGGAGCCATGTTAATCTATAATATTTAAGCGATGACGGAGTGGTATCATTTTCCGGAGATGGGCGTTTGGCTGGGATTTGCAGCCCTGGGGTTTGCCATATTGTTTAATGTGCCGCAGCGGACTTTGCCATTCATTTGGCTGTTGGGCGCACTGGGCGGAATAACCAAATTGCTGGTGCTTTTCTTCGGCGGAAATATTATCCTGGCATCGTTGGCCGGTGCCGTCGTAGTTGGTATTCTGAGCATTCCGGCGGCCCACAACAAACATGCGCCGCCGTTGGTCTTTTCCATTCCGGCCGTTATTCCCATGGTTCCCGGAGCATTTGCCTACCGGATGATGCTGGGACTGATTAAACTGGCTGGTAACACAGGCGCCGAAAGCTACAGCGATGTGTTGAATTCGGCAGTAAGCAATGGCCTTAAAACACTTTTTATCTTGTTATCGCTGGCAGCCGGTGTCGCCATTCCCATGTTGATTACCCGCAAGGAGTCAGCGAAGAAGATTAAGATTATTAAATAGCTTTCATTTTTAGCACTTGCTAAATACAACAGGTTATTTGTCCGTGGACGTTATCCTTTTCAGTTCACTAATCGAGGCTTTTTTCGTCTCCTCATCCGTTGAAGAGTGTCCGGCAATCGTCATATGCAGCTCCGAATTCTTCAATTGGGAATGCAACCTGAAAGCCTGTGCCGGAGGACAAATAAAATCATACCGTCCCTGCACGGTTAAGCCCAACACGAATTAAAACACAATTGGGCTGGCTTTGTAAGCTCTTCCCGCAAATTTTGGTCTGGCGTTGGCCTGTGGGGTTTGCTGGATGTGCTTGCAAATAGTGTGGGCAATACCACTAACTTTTCACAGTTTTGCCCAAGGCTTCTAATAGCTGTGGATTATCTTCCAATCCAATACGTGCTACTGCATAAAACTCGCTCATCCACTCATCTATCTTGCCAATTGCGGCATCTTTTATCTTGGTTGCATCCTGAGACTCTCCCTTTTCTTTCAAGTAAACTGCCCTTGATGCTTCTAATTCAGTTATCAGGGTATTGGCTGCGTTCAAGTCGTCTATGGATATTTTCAATCTTGAAAGTTTTGTTTGTATGTCGGTATCGGTTGAAGCGTCGGTAAGTTTGGTCCTTGATGCCATAATTTAATTTTTAAAGGTTTATAATAAATTACAAATTGGTAATTCGCTTTTACAGTCCTGTTTTCCAGACTTACAATTGCGTTTTTCCGACTTACATTTCCCTTTTTCGGAGTTGCAGATGGGTTTTCCATGCTTACATCTCCATTTTACAACCTTACAAATGCATTTTTCCGATTAACATGGCCGTTTTTCGGACTTACAGTTGCATTTTTCCGACCAGAAGGTGATTTCCTTCTGCTTATCGCTGACTAAAACGACTTTACAAGTCTATTTTTAAGAACTATAATAAAAATAACGTATGATGACAAATTTAAAAAAAGATTTGAACAGGAAGCGGTTTTACGGAATCTAAGTGAAAGGACCCGTAAAAGTTACTGGTGGCACATTGCCGGTTACAGTAGCTTTTGCAAAAAAGACCCGGAACAGGGAGTGTAAACATCAAACTTACCGACATTGACAGCCGGCGGATGCAGGTAAACATCCAGGAAGGCAAAGGGCTGAAACAACGTAAAGTGCCGCTATCGCCGGTTTTACTTTCTGTTTTAAGGGATTATTACAAAAAGTACAAACCCGGGCATTACCTTTTTGAAGGCGCGGGAGGAAAAGGTACCCACCTGGGCTTGAACCAAGGACTCCTTGATTATGAGTCAGGTGATCTAACCAACTGAGCTATGGGACCTTTTTTTTGACCGCTAGCGGTCAAAAGCGGGTGCAATGTTACCACTTTTTCGGCAAAACACCAAAGGAAACTTTCGATATTATTTATCCTAACAGGATGATGCCTTTTTCTTAGCAATTTACAAACTAATTATCCTAAGGGACTTTGCAAATAATATCATATTACAGCCCAAATTAGTCGGGTTTCATGATTAGATTATCTTATCAGCTGACAGAAGAAAAACGACTCTGACAACTTAGAATAACCCGGAATCTATGATCCGGTATCTATACATTCTTTTTATCCATCATTTTTTTGATGGCGTCAACGGCATGTTTCGATTTATATTTGACCGTCCTTTCATTTATTTTCAATATTTCCGCGGTTTCCCTGATGGTATATCCGTCCCAGTAACGCATCATGAAAATCTCTCCCATCTTATCTGGCATATCATTAAAAAAATCTGTAACGACAGATTCAAATTCTTTTATTTCGTATTCCCCCGATACGTGCGTATAGGACAGTTCATTTTCTAATTCCTCAAAAGATATTCTGCCGGCATCTGATAAAGTTTTGACATAGGGTGATTTTAAGAAATCGAGCATTCGGTAGGTAAAATGATGAAGCAAAAACTTGTTGGCTGAGTCGTTAGCGTCTGTTTTAATGATTCCCGGTTCCTCCCAAAACGTGATCCAAAAATACTGTGTGATTTCATTCGCCAGTTCCAAATCACTCGTTTTTCGGAATGCCCATTTGTACAATAATCGATAATATTTATTGTAAAATATCGTAAAAGCTCCTTCATCCTTCTTTTGTGAGATCTTTTCTATTAATTCTTTGTCAGACATAACTATAGCCTCATTGTCCGTCATCTGAAGTACAATTCTATAAAAATGTTGATGCAAAGGTAAATCAATCATGTTTCATAACGGTTAAGAAGAAAATCTTCCCTGTTAAACAGATCTAAATAAAATATCTTTTAAATAAAATAAAAAAAATGTATAGACATAATATATTGATATTCAATTTTATGTCTGGTTCGTAATAGGATCAAAATAAAAATGTAATTTTTTTGTTGCCCCAAAACAGAAGCGCAAAATCTTTTATTTAGTTAGAGGGAACATAACTCCCAAGAAAATATTTAATGTAAAAAGAATAAAAAATTGCGAATGATTTAATTCCTAAAATCGGCACGAAATATAGTTATTAACATAACAATAAAAAATAAAAAAAATTATGACTCGATTTAAGTTTAATTTGTTACTTATCTGGATAGGGCTTTTCAGCATACTGGGTCTCTCAAACACATTTGCTCAATCTAAAGGGAAAATTGTAGGTAAATTAATTGAAGAGTCATCCGGAACCCCTCTTATCGGCGCCAATGTTATATTACTGAATACTTCGCTGGGCGCTTCAGCAGATTTACAGGGCAACTATACGATTTCGGGGGTACAGCCCGGAACCTATCAGATTAGTGCTTCATACCTCGGATATGAGAAAAAAGTTCTGGACGTCACCGTTGAAGCAAACCAGGTTACTGTTGTCGACTTCGCTTTAAAGGAATCTGAAAAAAGACTGGGGGGTGTCACTGTTTACGGTCAGCTGACACGCGGACAGGCAAAAGCACTGAACGAGCAAAAGAATGCCCCCAACATAAAAAATGTTGTGTCGTCTGAGCAATTCCAGGTTTTCCCCGACAGGAACGCTGCGGAAACGGTTGCCCGCATTCCGGGTATATCTATTTCTTATGATCAGGGCGAAGGCGAACTGGTACAGATTCGGGGTATGGGTCCCAAATATAACTCACTGACAGTGAACGGTCAACGGATTCCTGCGCCGGACCCCGGCGAGGGGAGGGCTGTCGGACTGGATCTGCTTAACCAGGAACTGATGGAAAATATTGTTGTAACAAAAGCGTTAACGCCCGATATTGACGGAGACGCCATTGGCGGTAATATTAATTTCCAGATGAAACAAGCGCCCGACAAAGGTATTCTTGCCATAAATGCCGGGGCAGGTTATAATGACCAGCATTCTTATTTCGAAGAATATGGTAAAGATATTGTCGATCTTTCGGGGGTTGTCGGCTAGCGGTTCTTTGATAAAAAACTCGGGGTACTGTTTGTTGCAAGTTATTATAAGACCAATCGCGGTTCGTTGTTAAAAGAACTGGAATACGATGATATCATGGCCGGGCATATTTTTGCCCAACACTCCAACGATTATGACGTATTAAGGGAGCGGACCGGGTTTAATCTGAACACGGAGTATAAATTTGATAAATTTAACAGAATATACGTGAATGCCAACTACAACAGGTATTTTGATAAAGAGATCAGGCGGAAAAACGAATGGGTCATCGATGATAACGAGGAAACAAAAGAAACCAGAAACCGGGTCGAAGATCAGTATTTAAACAGCATTATGTTTGGGGGAAACCATGATTTTAACGGCATAAAGCTTGATTATACAGGAAGTTGGATTAAAGCCAAAGAAGATATGCCTGCGAGGACTTATTTCAGGTTTCAGCGTGATTTTGATTTCTCGGGTTACACTAACGATGAAATAAAAGAATTTAGCCCGAATACAAAATTTACCCAGGAAGATGTGCTCACACTCAACCGCATTCGCGTTGACGATAACCTGAAAGAAGATGAAGACATTTCGGGGATGGTAAATATTGAAATTCCCTATTACCTGACCGACGAAATGAGTACATTAAAATTTGGCGGAAAATATTTAAATAAAGATGCAAAATATACAGCCCGGAGATTGCAATTAAAGGATTTTCCTGAAGAACACACACTTGGCGAAGCGGAATTTGGTTTTATCGATGTGATTGCAGACCCGGATGATACAGGGTATTTGGGAGCAGAAAAGGCCGAGTACCTCGACAAAACGGATGACAATTATGATGCCAGTGAGGATATATGGGCTGCCTACGGGATGACAACGCTGAACCTGACTGAAAAATTTACCATTCTTGCCGGGTTAAGGTTCGAAAAAACCACGAATAAATACCAGACACTGGCCATCGCGTCCACTAACCAAAATGAATCAGATGCAAGCTACTCAAATTTATTGCCCTCTGCCCATTTTACTTACCGGTTCAACGATAAAATGAACCTGAGGTTGGCTTATTCATCGGGGATTTCCCGGCCTGATTATGTTTCATTGGTCCCCTACGAGTTTAGGGATGATGATTCGAGGGAAATAGAAAGGGGCAATCCGGAACTTGATCCAACCACTTCCAATAATTTTGATTTGATGTTCGAGAGTTATACATCATCTTTGGGGTTTTTCAGCGCAGGAGTCTATTATAAAAAAATGGCTGATATTATCCTGAATTCAACCCATACCGAAACATTGCCGTATGAAGGAGGATCACCGGTCTACGAGATAACCATGCCGGTTAACGGCGATGACGATGCTACAGTTTATGGTTTTGAACTTGCCCTGAATCAGCGACTTAATTTTCTCAACGTGCCTTTCCTGGATTATTTCAGCATTTATGCCAATTACACTTATACAAAAGCTGAAATAGAAGTTAACGGAAGAAACTTACCGATGGGATACAGTCCGGAAAATATCGCAAACTTTGCATTGATGTATGATAATCCGAAAATAGGTTTGTCGTTCGTTATTTCGAATAATTTCAGGGACGATATCCTGCAAAGTGTGGGTGACGATAAATATACCGATTCCTATTTTAAGCAGGAATATCATCTTGATTTATCGGTGAAGCAAAGAATTACGAAAAATTTGTCTGCTTTCCTTCAGCTTAATAACCTGACCGATCAGGAAGAACGACAGATTTACGGAAAACCATCAGCCGATTATGCCAAGCTTCAGCAATGGGCAAAATTTGGAAGATACGGTACTATAGGACTCTCTTTTAAACTTTAACGATTTCTAAAATACCTGTTGTATGAAAAGATCTGGAATCGGACACAAAGAATATTTATTTATCTCAAAACATGCTATGCAGGGAATATTCCTTCTGTTCCTTGCATGCTGTTTTTTATCAGGAATGCAGGCCTGTACAAATGATCGGTGGGAGGTGAACAGACAGGCAACCGCAGCAGAACTACCGGATCAGTTCGTCAGCACATCTGAACCGATCGCGGGATTATCTTATGGACAAATCCGGTCTTATCTGCATTATTATTCGCCCGTAATTTTCAAACAAGCGAATGAATATGACGATAATCACAAAGGCCATGACTGGATCACCAACTTCAATTACGACCAGGACAATTACCTGGCCAATAATAAAGAGAACTGGAGTGATGAATTAAAAAAATATGTCAACCAGGGTGAACACCCCGACTGGCAGATCAGGCCGACACTGTATTCGGCAGCCATTCTTTTTTACGATCATTCCCTCCAAACCAATAGTATTATTTTGCTCTACCATGTATATCATGCCAAGCAACGCTACGAAATACACGACTGGGAACGGATAGAGATAAGAATTGACAATGTTCATGGCGGACCTGGCTCCGGTGAGGAAATTAACTACGTGGTCATTACCCGGCACAGCCTGCACAACGCCAGGGAATATCCTGATCCGGATCTTAACTTCATGACAACATCTGCCGGGAAACATGTGATGATCTGGCAGGCGGACTGGGATTTCAACCTGTTCAACCCGTCGCAGGCAGAGTTGCATTTTGTAGAGGAGAGCTGGTCGGATATCACGGAACTAAATGCGAATAATGCAACGGCAAAAGTCGATATTAATAACGAAGGCAAAAGCCTGTTCCATTATATTTTTGTTGATCAGAATGATACCGAGGCAACGAGTTTCTGGAATGCGCAGGCCATACAAAATGACAATGCCTCAAGCCTGGCTTCCGGGAAAGATCAGTATTCAGGCGTTTCCATGTCTGAAGTAAAAAGAATTACCTATGAACTGCAGGATCTGGCTGACATTATCCCCAGCCACCTGGATCCCGCCAATTGGAAAGATGATCTCTCCGTCAATATGGTGACCCCGGTTACGGGTGAGAACGGCACCCCGGAAGTTTTAACCGGAGTAACAACCTTCTATTACACCGCACTGGATACCCAGGATCCCCACGAAGACCGGAAAGGTTATATCCGGAAACACTGGTTTTGGGGAGTATATATTTATGGTACGGAAGGCGATAACTTCTATTCCGAGTTGGGACCTGAACCATGGTTTCAACATCTTTATTTTGCCCATAATGGTACCCGGGGAGATAGTTCTGTTGAGGACGAGCTGGAAAACAGGGGAATATTTCTGGGCAAAGAGGAATATGCGAACTGGAATACCAGCGATGGAGGCTTCGACGGACGATGGGTTCAGTTATTCCCGGATTAGTCCCTATCAGGAAAAATAAAAAATAAAGAAGATAGGGAGCTCTGACTAAAATCGACGGAGATATAGTCCTATCGGGAAAGAATAAAGAGGTAATTTTGCAGCAGTTTGATTTATCAATCCAGGTTCATTTATGAAAGACAATAAAATATTACATCAAACAAGAATCATCATATTCCTGCTTTTTTTGTTGATTACAAACATTTCGTTTTCCCAAACTGAGAATGCCACCTTCAAAACAGTACAGACCTATGAAATCCGGGAAGCAAGGCAGGGTATTGCGATTGATTCGGCTTATTTTTATGCCATTAATACAAAAGGAATTGGAAAATACAGTAAAAAAAACGGTGATCTTGTTGCCGAATGGAAGGACGATTCAGGACAGATCATCCATTTCGATGGTGGGGTAGTCGTCAATGGCAAACTTTACTGCGCCCATTCAAATTATCC
The DNA here is from genome assembly GCF_009617895.1 of Prolixibacter sp. SD074. Lineage (NCBI taxonomy): Bacteria > Pseudomonadati > Bacteroidota > Bacteroidia > Marinilabiliales > Prolixibacteraceae > Prolixibacter > Prolixibacter sp. SD074. Next base: position 1,298,944 of record NZ_BLAW01000001.1, on the reverse strand, counting down.
GGAAATCCCAATGACCAGTTCAATTGAGATCTTTGATACGGAAAATCTTGAACATCTCGGTTCCCACAGTTTTGGGATAAAATATGGGTCCTGTACCTGGGCCGACTATTACAACGATTATTGGTGGGTCTGCTTTGCCCATTATGACAAATTAGAACCGCTGACAAACAAAAATAACAGGTGGACCGTATTGGTAAAGTTCGATAAAAACTGGCATGAACAGGAATCCTGGACATTACCGGAGACCATTCTGCAGGAATTCAAACCAATGAGTTGCTCGGGCGGTTCCTGGGGACCTGATGGCAATTTATATGTAACCGGTCACGACAGTGCCAGGGTCTATGTCCTGCAATTACCAAAGATGGGATCGATTCTTGCGTTGAAAAAGATTTTAAAAATCACCTCAGAAGGACAAGGCATTGCATGGGATCGCTATGAAACAAACAATCTATACGGGATAATAAAAAAAGGTAATTTAGTCATCAAATCCAGATTATCCCCTTTTTAACCACATTGCAGCTTGATCTCGATAATTACAGAACCAATAAAATTTTTTAGATTAAGTTCTTTTTTGGCTACTCAGACACACATTTTGAAACAGCACATAATTTGTCAACAGAGTATTTTTTTGAATATCCTTTAACCACGTTTTTCCCAGTATATGTTTTTATCCAACTCTTGGCTGAACGAATTCTATATTCTCTTTTAGGAGTCTTTTTCATTTGTTTCCATAGTAGCAGGGCTTTCTTGTATGCGGCACAACGTTTTATATTGTGTGTTGAACTAAACCCGCCTTCGCGGGTAGCTCTTTCAAAATTACCCGATTCTTCCTATACTCCGAGATTATTTACCATAAAAATTTCAGATTATGAGAAAGAAATCGGGTTTTACTATTGTTGGGCAGGCCATTATGCTTGTTCCTGAGTTTGAAAAAGTTGTCCGCAAGCTGGAGCAACAGGTTACTTTGCGCGGACAGAGCAAAAGTACATTAAATAATTATATCCGGCGTATTGCGCTGTTTGTGGTTCATTTCGGCAAGCTGCCCGAGCAGATCGACCCGGATGAAATTAACGAGTACCTGGCTGCATTGGCCCGCGACCCCAAATCCCCTTCACGCAGCAGTTTTAAACACATGGTGTACGGGTTGCGTTACTATTACCGTTTGCTGGGGATGAACAAAAATGCTATCGCTTTGCCATCGCTAAAAGGAAATACCAAACTTCCCGTTATCCTCAACCAACTGGAACTTAAAGAGCTTTTCAGCGCCCCAACGCTTCTCAAACAACGAATTGTGTTGACCTTGATTTACTCGGCCGGACTGCGTGGCCAGGAAGTGATTAACCTGAAAATCCCGGATGTGGATTTTCAGCGGAAGACTATCCACATCCGCCAAACAAAACCTGGCTTTACAATTTACCGCGGAAGAGAAGCCCGGTATTGATGCGCTTATCAAACAACAAAAAACGCCTGAAACAAATGTTGAACGCTTTGCAAGGCTGACTGGCGTAAATCCCTGTATTTGTCCCGTATGTAAAACCGGGCGGATGGTTATCATAAGAGAATTGCCCGGATACGTTCCCCCACAGGAGACACTTTTAAAAAACGGGTAAAACAAATCTAAGGAACTTTCAAATTTGCGCTCCCGGTGCAACCGGGAAAGTTATGCCATAATACCAGCAAGAATGGCAAAAAAGCAGGGTACAAGCACCAACTTGCCTGTGCCAATGGCGTGTAAAAGCGTAAAAACCTGCAATACGTCAAAGAACACCTTCATTATTCTTCTTCAAAAAATACTAAAAACCTTCAGAAAGTACATAGCTCTGAGCCCGGCTGGTGTAGTTCAACACCGACTCATCGCTGGGCCTTGCAGACCGCTCAGAGTCCTATTTATTGTAGCTCGTTTTTTTCTTTTTAAAAATATGTATTCACTGCAAATTCAAATTGATTTATAAAAATCTCTTTGAACACAGATATATTATTTTGCTCATAAAACAGTAACAACGCCTTTTTATATTCCACGGAATCAACAGTTCTAAATGAAATCGGGCAATATTTGTTGTTCATCAGAATTGCATTACTTACAATTCTTGCTGTCCTTTTATTCCCATCAACAAATGGTTGGATATAAGAAATTAACACCAATGTCAAAAGTGCTTTTTCGAAAATATTGCTTTTGCCGTTTACCAAATCGCACATATTTATCAATGATTCCCTGATTTGAAATTCATTGTCTAACGGACGATAATTTGTCCCTGAAATACCGACTCTTCTTTTTCGAATATTCCTGTCAATTGCTAATTCTTTGATTAAGATACTATGAATGTCCTCAATTTTTGAAACAGTCAACGGAATTAAATAATCAGGATTTTCAATGATAAAATCAATCGCATCTTTATGGTTTAGAAGCATCGTTGCTTCTTCTTTTGTTTTTCCTGAAGCAGTTTCTTTTTCCTTTAGCAATCTTTCAGTTTCGAGCAGTGAATATGTGTTTCCTTCAATTTGAGAAGATTTCCAGCTCAAATCGATTGCCAGTCGTTCCAATTCTTTTTTGTACTCAAATTCTGAAAGTTGAGAAAGATTTTTTTCATAAGTATTTTGAAGTTCCGTCAATTTAATAATCTCATTTTCGGTAAAAAGTCCTGTGTTTAAAAGGGTTTCCGAAATTAGGTTTAAATTGAAATTTTCATTGATTGTTCTTTCGTCAATCTCCTTTTTATAGTATTCTTCAATGTCAACAGGTTTAAGTAATTCGTAAGTAGGAGAGATGATATATTTTGTGGCTTTTCCTTGTCCGACTTTTGAAATTAGGTTTTGAGAAGTAAGATTTAATAAAATTCTTTTAACGGTTGCATAACTCAATGAAACTGAAATTCCTTCATGAATTTCTTTAGAGGAACATTCTTTATTTTTTAGAATGAAATTTAGTATTTCGGAGTCTCTTTTGTTTTTCATTGTCAATTTATTTAGCTCACTAAAGTATTAAATGCGGCTCAATTATGCAATATTTATGAGCTGATTCTTTTTTCAAAATGAGCTACAACGGTCGGCGGTATGGTTAGTTGCCGATTTCGGAGCGCGTTCCTGTCCGAAGGACACGGAACTGCGAAACGAGAATCCGCAGTTGGCGTACCACCGAACCCCGCCCTGCAATATGTACCGTGTTGAACTTAACCTCACTGGCGTTCGGTGGTTTTACAGGCCACCGAAAACCAGTATCTTTGAGGCATTTAATCATTTAAAATTAATTATTATGACAAATTTAAAAAAAGCTTTGAACAGGAAGCGGTTTTACGCAATCTAAGTGAAAGGACCCGTAAAAGTTACTGGTGGCACATTGCCGATTACAGTAACTTTTGCAAAAAAGACCCGGAACACACGGGAGTAGAAGAACTCAGGGCCTATTTTCAAAGTATGCTCACCGATGGGAACCACAAACCGGGCAGTGTAAAAATGGGCTACTACGCCCTTCGGTTCCTCTTTACAAATATTTACCATAAGGAGTGGGCAAAAGAATACCTTCCAACGCCAAAGGTTGCCAAAACACTCCCGCTGGTTTTATCAAAAGACGAAGTGAGCGATGTACTCGGGGCTATTGACAACTTCAAGCACCGCGCTATCATCATGCTCATTTATTCCACCGGGGCCAGGGTATCAGAGAGTGTAAACATCAAACTTACCGACATTGACAGCCGACGGATGCAGGTAAACATCCAGGAAGGCAAAGTAGTGTGGAAACGAAAAACGTGCCCAATATCCGGGTCCCGGCCCCAAAACAGGTAAAATAGCAAAACCGGCAGCAGAAAAACAACGGAAAGGATGCAGGAAAACCATTCAATCCCCATAGTGTATAGCTTTGAACAGCAACGGTTAAGCCCAACACGAATTAAAACACAATTGAGCGCGCATTTTGAGCGCTGTTACCCTAAAAAAAGGCAGCAGGTAAATCAACCTACTGGCTTTTTTCAGGGCCCAACTGTGCCTTAATTCCTAAAATGTTGTGCGGTCGGCTTTCTTTTTAGTCTGATTATTTGTCTTTCTAATGTTATTTAAATAGTTCGTAAATGGTTTTACTTCAGAGTTGGATTCTTTTTCAATGTTCGCCTTTTCTATTATTTTTTCAGGGGCATCAATCTTATTTAACAAAACGCTAATACCTGTCACGGTTTGATTCCCGCTATACTTTGTCTTTCTATAACTTAGTTTGAAACCGTTTGATGTCACAATTTTTAGAATGTCATTTAATAAAGGGCGAAAATCCTTCTGAGATGAAAAAGTCAAATCATCCACATATCTTGTGTAGGTAATTTCGTGCTTTTTGCAAAGTTCAATTAGTTGTAAGTCTGTTTCAAGAAAAACGAGGTTCGCAATATGAGTGCTTGTAGGTGTTCCTTGTGGTAATTCAAACTTCCAAGTTGTCAACTTGGTCAGCCAATGAGAAAAGTGTGGTGAAAATTTCAGTTTTACAAAAGTTTCATACACTCTTTTTGAACTAATGTTAGGATAAAACTCTTGTAAATCTGTTGTAAATTGAAACTTATTCCCCTGGTGAGGTTTTGCATTTGTTATGTTGCTTCGTCCTTTTACGCCACCGTGAACACAGTCAGGAAGAGGAATGGGAACTAAAATCTTATTCTTGATATTTCCTTGAATAGCTTTTAGCTCCATTAATGATGGACGAATAATTCTTTTCTTTACTGTCCCGTCCTTGTATTTTTTTAAGTCTCCTGTTTTCTTATCTGTTTTCTTTTCAACCCATTCTTTATAAAAGCTATCAATGTTGGAGATTAATGTCTCAACATCTTTTGGTTTAAAGCCAATAGCTGCACATAGTTTTTTGAACTCATTCTTTTTATACTGCGAAGAATTCATTTACGAATGATTTTACAGAAGGACTAACTATTTCAAACGCCTTCCTTTTATTCGGCTGAACATCATCTTCAGTCATTGATAAAAAGAATAAGATTGGTAATGGAATATTTAGTTTTTCACTAATTGCTTTTAAAGTAGAAAGAGTGGGTTCTTTCAAGTTTCCTTCAATTTGTGAAAGATAAGTTTGAGTAATACCGCATAAAGAGGCAAACTCGTTTTGAGTTAGCCCTTTTTGCTTTCTAATATTTTTTATGACGTTACCTAAATCCATTTTCGATTTGCTTGAAAAAAATTAAGGAGTGTTCGGTTTTTTAATCAGCATCTTTGGACATCTATTCTGGTTTCAAACGAAAAACTTGGTTAACAACTCAATGACTTTTGCAAACTCGTCAAGAATTTGCTCATTGGTCTTACCTTTTTTCCGTTTCAGATTTTGAAGTCTTTCTAATACTTCATTCAAGACAACTCTGTCTTGTTCCGAAAGAGAACACTGGCTCTCTGCGATAACTGTGATACCTTGTACCAAGTTATCAATGTTTTGGATTTGTTTTAATCTACTCATTTTACTTTGTTTTTAATGAACAACGACATTGTTGTCCTGCTAAACCAACTCTGTCGTAAATAAAATGGTAGTTAAAGTCTATGCACTTAATGTGTAAACAATGTTCTCATACACTCACTTAAATTTCCTGCTTTTAATAAATAATAGCATAATAACGATTGAATCAATATCATCTCACATCATTCAGTCTTATGAGGGACAGTCTGACAGGGATAATGATTGAGTGTCGCTAATTTACCCGTTAGGGTTGTCTTTTCAGACAGTCAAGTGAACTCCATTAAGTCCATAAACACCAAAACATTTTTTCAAAGAACTAATACATTGCAAATATAGTAAAATATTCCTGATAGTTAATAGAAAGTTTGAAAATATTTTTCAACAATTCATTTAAATTTTGTTGAAAAGTCAGTTTGTCCTGCTTAGTTAAATGATGTTCGGGTGTTTTTTTAGCTGCCGCACAACGGTTGGGTATATGAACAGGTTTGCCTTGTAGAATGTTTCAAATTAGTAGTAACCTTAATGGCAAACTTGCTTATATACCGTGTTGAACTTAACCTCACTGGCGTTCGGTGGTTTTACAGGCCACCGAAAACCAGTATCTTTGAGGCATTTAATCATTTAAAATTAATTATTATGACAAATTTAAAAAAAGCTTTGAACAGGAAGCGGTTTTACGCAATCTAAGTGAAAGGACCCGTAAAAGTTACTGGTGGCACATTGCCGATTACAGTAACTTTTGCAAAAAAGACCCGGAACACACGGGAGTAGAAGAACTCAGGGCCTATTTTCAAAGTATGCTCACCGATGGGAACCACAAACCGGGCAGTGTAAAAATGGGCTACTACGCCCTTCGGTTCCTCTTTACAAATATTTACCATAAGGAGTGGGCAAAAGAATACCTTCCAACGCCAAAGGTTGCCAAAACACTCCCGCTGGTTTTATCAAAAGACGAAGTGAGCGATGTACTCGGGGCTATTGACAACTTCAAGCACCGCGCTATCATCATGCTCATTTATTCCACCGGGGCCAGGGTATCAGAGAGTGTAAACATCAAACTTACCGACATTGACAGCCGGCGGATGCAGGTAAACATCCAGGAAGGCAAAGGGCTGAAACAACGTAAAGTGCCGCTATCGCCGGTTTTACTTTCTGTTTTAAGGGATTATTACAAAAAGTACAAGCCGCAGCATTACCTTTTTGAAGGCGCGGGAGGAAAAGGTACCCACCTGGGCATTACAGCAGTACGGACTATTTGTATTAATGCACGGCACCGCACGCCACAGGTTAAAAAGCCTTACACGCCACACACTTTCCGGCATTGTTTTGCCACGCACCACCTCGAACAGGGCACCAACATTCTGGCCATACAGCGCCTGATGGGGCATTCCGATTTAAGCAACACGCTCAAATACCTCCACGTGCAGCAACTCAACACAAGCCAGGTGGTAAACCCGCTGGACACGCTGGAAGGACTGGAGGGGCTATGCAGGAACAAATAATTGTAGGAAGTTTACTGCGTGAATACGGGGGAAACTACATCAGCCAAAACAAGGTAACAAAAGAGCAGCAGAGCTTAATCCACCTGCTGTCGGCGTGCCGCACCGGGGGCCTTGGAAGCCATTTCGAGAAATGCGACCATTGCAGCTATACAGAGAAATCTTATAACTCCTGCCGCAACCGCCACTGCCCTGTGTGCCAGCAAAAAGAAAAACTGGAATGGCTGGACAAACGGATGAAAGAACTTCTCCCGGTGGGGTATTACCATTTGGTGTTCACCCTGCCGCATGAGTTAAACCCGCTTTGCCTGCAAAACAGGAAAGTGATGTATGGCTTGTTGTTCAAAGCTGTTTCACAAACCCTGCTCGAACTTACCCGTGACGTAAAGCACCTGGGCGCTGATATTGGCCTGGTTACCGTACTCCATACCTGGGGGCAGAACATGAAGGAACACCCACACCTGCATTGCATCATGCCCGCAGGGGGCCTGGGCTTCGACCGCGAACACTGGGTGCATGTACCGGCCAAAAACAACTTTTTCATCGCAGGCAAGATATTGGCAAAAAAGTTCAGGGGAAAGTTTCTGTATTTGCTAAAACAAGCCAAAGAAAAAGGGGAACTCGATTTTCACGGCAAACTGGCAGGCATAAAAGGGCCTGTGCAGTTTAACCGCTTCCTCACGCCTTTATACAAAAAGGACTGGGTGGTGAATGTGCAGGCACCCATGGGCAATCCTGAAAAAATACTGGAATACCTTTCGCGTTACGTGTTTCGTATTGCCATTACCGACCGGCGGATTTTGGAAGTGAAGAATGGCAAAGTGCGATTTTCGTGGAAAGATTACCGTACAGGCAGGTTCAGGGAAATGAAACTGGATGTGGATGAGTTTATCCGCCGGTTTTTGTTGCACATTTTGCCAAAGGGCTTTTTTAAAGTGCGGTACTATGGAATTTTATCGAGCCGTTACCGTAAACAAAACATCCTGGCGGCAAAACAACTGCTGGCACAAGAGGTCGAAAACCGGAAAGAAGAGGCACTGGAAGATGGCGGCCAGGTTTGGGAAAGACAGGATACGGTGTGGACTGAAATCCTGGAATGTATCCAAAACTTCCGGCAGCCCAACTGCCCGGTATGTAAAAAAGGAAGGCTGCGTTTTGCCGGTTTGGTGAAAGATGTTCCGTGGGAACCCGGATAGTGCCTACCCTGCAAATCGTTCTTTGAAAAAATTGCACAACCGGTTTACCGGCTAAAAATTCCCTGTTTTTGGCTGAACGGGAAAAGTATGTCCGGTGGAAAACGAAAAACGTGCCCAATATCCGGGTCCCGGCCCCAAAACAGGTAAAATAGCAAAACCGGCAGCAGAAAAACAACGGAAAGGATGCAGGAAAACCATTCAATCCCCATAGTGTATAGCTTTGAACAGCAACGGTTAAGCCCAACACGAATTAAAACACAATTGAGCGCGCATTTTGAGCGCTGTTACCCTAAAAAAAGGCAGTAAGTATGCAAACCTACTGCCTTTTTTCAGGGCCCAACTGTGCCTTAATTCCTAAAATGTTGTCTTTCGTAGTTCTCTTCTCCAAGTTATTTAATTATGAGTTTTTCAATATGATTTTCTTTACCAGATTTCACTAGTGTCTCTTAATAAATGTTAAAAAATATCAAACTCAAAATGCAACTGCCCATCGTCAGGGATTTGCTCAGCCTCCATAGGCTGGAACAGCTCCTTGATATTGTCCTTTGCCAGAAGGGAACTGCCCAATATTCTCATGACCTCATAAATGCTCCTGTTGAGTTCAAGTTTTCTTTCAATGATTGCAACAGTGCAATACGTGATGATAGCTACATAAACCTGTATCCGTACAGCATTCTCTGTATTTCCCCAGAAGGACTTGATGCGCAGATGTCCCTTCATCCATTTGAAGAAGGTCTCTACGACCCATCTGTTTTTATAAAGAAAGGCAATGTCCCTGGCCTTCAGAAAAAAGTTGTTCGTGTAGTAAGTGAAGGTTCGTTTGAGTTCTGGTTCATAATATATTATTCTCCTGATTTCGGACGGATAGTTTTCCGCATTTCCCCTTGTGGTGAACCTCACTGTATTATCTCTGAGGATATTATCTGTGTTCTCCAGAAGGTCTTCTCCGGCTATGACTTCAAACTTTGGTCTTCGTTTTTCCCGGATAACGAAGAACGAGTTGAGCAACCCGATACGGTACAGCCTGTCCAAATCCCAGTAACCACGGTCAAAAATATAGCAGGCAAACGGCTCATAATTTATCCAGTCCATCGCATTCACATCATGAACAGCAGCCTCTGTGATGTTGAACGAGACCGGTATCTGGGTCACAACATCAAGTTGTGTGTGTATCTTGATGCCGGACTTGGTACTTCTGAACCTTGCCCACTCAAAAAGAGACATACAGAGGTCTATGGTGGTGGAATCAAAGGCATAGTACTTCCCACTGAGTTCAAACTCCTTATCGATACGCTTTTTCTGGGCAAGTTCTACCATATGATAGGCAAATTCTTCAAAAATTTGGTAATCACGGATTTGATTAACTTTGGACAGTTGCGTTCTGTTAATAGGTGTCCGACCAAAACCAAGGTGAAAGGATTTCTTGGCATGAGCAGTAGTTATATCAGTCAGTTCACGAAGGCTGTTGCAGCCATCCAACTGACCGAACATGAGAACAAGCATCTGATTCCAGCTTGTCAAACTCCATTGCCTTGTCCTATCCTTGTATTTCACCATAATTCTTTCGAAATATCGTTGCGGTATAAATTTTGCTATCTGACTGAAAACGTACTTGCCTTGGTTCATGTCTGCCCAACTTTATGGTTTCAAACAAATATAACCATTTCAAAAGGCCGACAAGGTTTTTGCTAATGATACAGTTGATTATCTATTAGTTATAAATGAATTTAACGATTTTTAAGAGACACTAGTGACCAGATTTTAATAACACAAAGTAGATTCCCTTTTTTAATCCAGAAATATTGATAGTTGTTTTGTTTGATTTCATTTTTATTTTCTTTCTTATCTGCATTGTATTATCAATGAGTTCTACTTCATATTCATTGTTATTATTGACGCTATTTGTTAAACCAATAACTTCAATTTCTACAGTATTACTTGCAGGATTTGGATAAAGAGCAAAAAAAGGACTGGCATCTCCTGTAAAAAATGAGTAATTTTTCGTGTATGAACCACAAGCATTGCTTGCTGTGCAAGATAGCATTAGTATTCTGTCAGCAGCCTTTGTATAAACATAGACAGTATTATAACTTGCTGACCAATTAATAGGGATTAATGTTGACCCTAAAACTTTTGCCCAGTGATAATTTGTGGCTAAGCCATAATATTCATCTACAACCAGTTTCCCTTCATATTTGTAGTCACCACTTCCGGCTAATATTTTATATGAGTCAGAAATGTAGTCGTAACTTAGGTTATTAGTGCTGGTAACATCAAGAATTGAGGGTGGACCTACACCAATATCATAATTAGTTACACTGAATGAGTTTCCGTTAATAGTAACAGTAGCTCTTAGCCAACTACTACCATACCCATTCCCTGAACAAATAGCGCTTGTATTTGAGCTCGAAATAATATTAATGTTTGAACTGCTTGTCCAGTTAACAGTAGCATTTGAAGGCACATCACCATTTAATGTATAGGTTTCATTTGAGCTTGTACACAAAAGATTTGCACCGGTAATGTCATAGTTTAATGGATTCGGTTCTGTACTAAGACCAACTGCATAAAAAGCCATATCAACTTGATTCTTTATAAAACTTGAGTCTCCATAGTAAACCATTGCAGCATTTGAAAAGGCAGATTTAAAATCGGAGAAACTACTTAAATTGTCAAGGTATTCGTCATATATGCTGTTAGTTATAAACTCTTCAGCTTCATCCATACCAATGCCATAAACGGAATAACTATCTCCTATTTCATTCGTACCGGAACCTCCATTTACAAGTAAATAGAACCAGTATGAAAATACACCGCTTTTTATATATTGACTTGTTGTATTATTAAAACTAGGGCTACCATAGGTGACAGAAAGTTGGTATTTTGCTAAAGCATCTGTAGGATTTGCATTATTTCTCATGCAGCTACCACTCTTTACCACCTGGTCACCTATTTGCCAAATATTAACGGGTTCTATTGCATTTTCAAGAATTACGGACCAAATATCACTCAATCCTTCTTGAATTGCTGCTGAGGGTACATCATCATAAGGTATGTCAGCTTGCATATCGCTAATCCCGTGACCATATTCGTGCGCTACCGCATCTAATGATGCAATGGGGTTTAAATATGTATAACCTTCTCCAAATAATAGCCGATTATAGGTAGGATCCCATTTTGCATTATCTCTATCATCAGGATCATTTCCCCACCTAATAAAAGCATTAATATCGAAGGAGTTGTCATTAAAACTACTTATTTCATAATTGTCATAAAAATAGTCATATATTTCCTGTAATGCCCAATGGACATCTAATCCCATATCAATATTGTTAGGACTATGTTCAGAAGAAGTCCAGATGTTATTATAATCATAGATTTCAGCAGCATTAGTGATATTGGTGCTGTTATTTAGGTTTTTTGTATGTATTGGAGCTGCACGCGAATCATCTTCTAATCTATATTTACCAGAACCCAACATTGTCTTTGCTGTTTGCGTTCCACTATAACGTGTGCTAAATGTTCCAACGTAAGAAATACCTGTCATTCTAGGGATTGTTGCCAGAACTTTTCCTGAATTAGCATCAATATAACCAATCTCATTATTAACAATGCATTCGGCATCAATTGTTACTTTATACACTAGTTTTGGGATTGAAGAAGAATCAGAATTTCCATAACTAAATTCTCTTATTAAAAGTTCGCTTTGAAAGTTTACAATGGAGTCAATGGGAATATTTTTATAATCCGCAAAAGCATTTCTTGCGTCAATGGAGGTTAATATAGGGGCTATATCCATATCATCGATTGCAACAAAATTACCGTGAGCGTAAACCATTGTGTCATTTTTATAATGAAAAGTATAGCCTCCATATTCAACTTTAATCCCTTTGTAATACTGCTCAAAATGTTCGTTTTTTAATCCTTTGAATTAGGCATTTAAATAATACTTTGTTTATAAGGGAAGGGCTCTGCATTAACCATTCTGGTTAAAAGGCTATCGAAGATTCTTTCCTTCATATTACTTCGGTTAAACCGGTAGCAGTATTCATCAATATAGGCTTGCAAATTTTCGACTTGGTGGTGCATGCCCCGGAGCCAGCCTTTGAAGCCCATAATACACCTGTGCAAGTCAGGGAAGTTGCCGCCCTTTTTCCCTGAATCAACCTGCACAAGATTACTGAAGTCTTTTACCAAAGGGGAATATCCTCGCCATTTATCTGTCTTTATTTGTGCACTTGTCTCAATGGTCATTTTCATAAACCCACCAAGTTCCTTCGAACTGCTCTGCTTGATGACCTTTCCGTACATACGGCTAACTCCTTTGCCGTTTCTCTCAATGGCAAATACAACCAACTTCTTTTTGCCGTTTTTTCTCCCCACAACCCCTTCTTCCTGGCCGCCGACAACTGTTTCATCAACTTCGGCCTTGCCATCGATTTTATGGTTGCCACTGCTTTCCATGGCTTTCATTACCTTGCCTTTGAACTTCCAGCAGGTCTTTTGTCTTAACCCAAGCTTTCTGCTTAGTTCCGTACTGCTGATCCCTTTTTTACTCGTACTTACATAATAAACAATGTAAAAGGCCTTTAATACCGAGAACTTTAACTGGTGAAACAATGTCCCGCTCGTTGGGGAGGAGATTCGGTGGCAACTGGTACACTGTCTGTCGAATAGGCGCTTTCCGTTACAATAATTGGTGTGTCCACAATTGGGGCAAACAAAGCCAGTCCCCCATTTTAGTTCAGTCAAATATTGATAACAAGAATCTTCGTCAGGGAAACGTTCCTGAAACTCAAAAATAGTAAGGCTTCTGAATTTGTTCTCCATTTTTATAATATTTCCCCCTAAAGTAGACATTTCTATTGTATTTACAAAGAGCCTAATTCAATTAATCCTTTTCGATTGCGCTTGTTGGGTTTTTTAACTTAAATTCATCATTTTTCCCCGATTTCAAGTATTTAACTTTAAACTCTTCTGCGTTTTTGGGAATCGAGTCTTTATCTTTTGTTGCCTGAAAAGTTACCTCTTTTACAACACCCTTTTTGTTGTATTGTATATTTTGGCTAAAACAAGTAAAGCTTATTAGCATTGCTCCTAATAAAGTAAATATCCGGGTTTTCATAATTCAGTATTTTTAAGTTTAGTTAATTCGTTTATAAATAGATGTGTTAAAAATAGCGTAGGTCTGATCCAATCGCAATTTCTGATTGTTGTCTAAAAATTGATATCGATATTTTTCAACCCAAATCTCATCAATACTAGGGTAATATGTTTTTTCAATTAAAAATGTTTCATCAATTTCGTATGTCACATAGTTTGCTATGAATGTATCTGTTTCGTAAATAAAAAATCTTATCAAACTATCTTGATAATACTCTGTATACCCCCACGCAGGATAAGGCTCCAAATCGTCACCGTTTCCAATTGCTTCAATTTCCCATTTGCCTTGTATAAGTACGTTTGGGTCAATAGTAGTTGACTCTTCTTTTTCACAGCCTATCAGAAAAAGAATTGAAAATATTAATGTAATTGGTTTCATAATCATTTAAATTTAGTGTACTGTAACTTCTTTTTTTCTATGAAAGACAACGGTTTGCGTGTATGGTGTCGTTTGGCGATTCGAAGCACGAACCTGTCAAACCGCTACAAAGTTTATTAGATGTAACACCCTCGAAATTAGAACTATCCGCCAAATGCACTATACACGATGTTGAACTTAACCTCACTGGCGTTCGGTGGTTTTACAGGCCACCGAAAACCAGTATCTTTGAGGCATTTAATCATTTAAAATTAATTATTATGACAAATTTAAAAAAAGATTTGAACAGGAAGCGGTTTTACGCAATCTAAGTGAAAGGACCCGTAAAAGTTACTGGTGGCACATTGCCGATTACAGTAACTTTTGCAAAAAAGACCCGGAACACACGGGAGTAGAAGAACTCAGGGCCTATTTTCAAAGTATGCTCACCGATGGGAACCACAAACCGGGCAGTGTAAAAATGGGCTACTACGCCCTTCGGTTCCTCTTTACAAATATTTACCATAAGGAGTGGGCAAAAGAATACCTTCCAACGCCAAAGGTTGCCAAAACACTCCCGCTGGTTTTATCAAAAGACGAAGTGAGCGATGTACTCGGGGCTATTGACAACTTCAAGCACCGCGCTATCATCATGCTCATTTATTCCACCGGGGCCAGGGTATCAGAGAGTGTAAACATCAAACTTACCGACATTGACAGCCGACGGATGCAGGTAAACATCCAGGAAGGCAAAGGGCTGAAACAACGTAAAGTGCCGCTATCGCCGGTTTTACTTTCTGTTTTAAGGGATTATTACAAAAAGTACAAGCCGCAGCATTACCTTTTTGAAGGCGCGGGAGGAAAAGGTACCCACCTGGGCATTACAGCAGTACGGACTATTTGTATTAATGCACGGCACCGCACGCCACAGGTTAAAAAGCCTTACACGCCACACACTTTCCGGCATTGTTTTGCCACGCACCACCTCGAACAGGGCACCAACATTCTGGTTATACAGCGCCTGATGGGGCATTCCGATTTAAGCAACACGCTCAAATACCTCCACGTGCAGCAACTCAACACAAGCCAGGTGGTAAACCCGCTGGACACGCTGGAAGGACTGGAGGGGCTATGCAGGAACAAATAACTGTAGGAAGTTTACTGCGTGAATACGGGGGAAACTACATCAGCCAAAACAAGGTAACAAAAGGGCAGCAGAGCTTAATCCACCTGCTGTCGGCGTGCCGCACCGGGGGCCTTGGAAGCCATTTCGAGAAATGCGACCATTGCAGCTATACAGAGAAATCTTATAACTCCTGCCGCAACCGCCACTGCCCTGTGTGCCAGCAAAAAGAAAAACTGGAATGGCTGGACAAACGGATGAAAGAACTTCTCCCGGTGGGGTATTACCATTTGGTGTTCACCCTGCCGCATGAGTTAAACCCGCTATGCCTGCAAAACAGGAAAGTGATGTATGGCTTGTTGTTCAAAGCTGTTTCACAAACCCTGCTCGAACTTACCCGTGACGTAAAGCACCTGGGCGCTGATATTGGCCTGGTTACCGTACTCCATACCTGGGGGCAGAACATGAAGGAACACCCACACCTGCATTGCATCATGCCCGCAGGGGGCCTGGGCTTCGACCGCGAACACTGGGTGCATGTACCGGCCAAAAACAACTTTTTCATCGCAGGCAAGATATTGGCAAAAAAGTTCAGGGGAAAGTTTCTGTATTTGCTAAAACAAGCCAAAGAAAAAGGGGAACTCGATTTTCACGGCAAACTGGCAGGCATAAAAGGGCCTGTGCAGTTTAACCGCTTCCTCACGCCTTTATACAAAAAGGACTGGGTGGTGAATGTGCAGGCACCCATGGGCAATCCTGAAAAAATACTGGAATACCTTTCGCGTTACGTGTTTCGTATTGCCATTACCGACCGGCGGATTTTGGAAGTGAAGAATGGCAAAGTGCGATTTTCGTGGAAAGATTACCGTACAGGCAGGTTCCGGGAAATGAAACTGGATGTGGATGAGTTTATCCGCCGGTTTTTGTTGCACATTTTGCCAAAGGGCTTTTTTAAAGTGCGGTACTATGGAATTTTATCGAGCCGTTACCGTAAACAAAACATCCTGGCGGCAAAACAACTGCTGGCACAAGAGGTCGAAAACCGGAAAGAAGAGGCACTGGAAGATGGCGGCCAGGTTTGGGAAAAACAGGATACGGTGTGGACTGAAATCCTGGAATGTATCCAAAACTTCCGGCAGCCTAACTGCCCGGTATGTAAAAAAGGGAGGTTGCGTTTTGCCGGTTTGGTGAAAGATGTTCCGTGGGAACCCGGATAGTGCCTACCCTGCAAATCGTTCTTTGAAAAATTGCACAACCGGTTTACCGGCTAAAACTTTTGGTTTTTGGCTGAACGGGAAAAGTATGTCCGGTGTGGAAACGAAAAACGTGCCCAATATCCGGGTCCCGGCCCCAAAACAGGTAAAATAGCAAAACCGGCGGCAGAAAAACAACGGAAAGGATGCAGAAAAACCATTCAATCCCCATAGTGTATAGCTTTGAACAGCAACGGTTAAGCCCAACACGAATTAAAACACAATTGGGCGTGCATTTTGAGCGCAGTTACCCAAAAAAAAGGCAGTAAGTATGCAAACCTACTGCCTTTTTTCAGGGCCCAACTGTGCCTTAATTCCTAAAATGTTAACGCCTGGCTTTTATTTTTGTATCATGCTTTCAATCATCGAGATGAAATCATTAACTGGTTCAAAATAAGGTTCTACATTGTCTTTGTGAAAATCGAATAAATCGTCATAATCTCCTTTTTGTCTCCAAGTAAACAATTGAGAATACATTTTACCGTATTTTGAGTCAATCTTACCAGTCTTAATGAAATACTCCGAGAAGTTTGATTTTGCTCCGTTGTGGGTTGTTGGTTTTAAGTCAGAGTCGAGTAGAAGAGCCATTACTGCATAATAAGCGGCATAATACAATCTGTTAATTGTCGAATTCCATTTTTCCCTTTCTGCAAGAATTGATGCATCGTCATAGGTGTCTTTTGCTCTGGCAATTCTATAATTAATCAAATCATTTTTTGTTCCGGTCATTTTAGTCTAATTCCTTCTTTTTGAATATTTTCGTATAACGGAGTAATCGAGTAGTTTGAGTTCCAGTCATTTTTTGAGTAAATCAATGGCGAAAAAATTTCTCCTGTTTTTAATTCCAATTCATAGAATTCGTCCATGAATTTAGTCTCAAAGTCAAACGACACATTTGCAGAATTGAGCAGAATCAACAAATCCCAATCGGAAAGTTTTTTTGCATTTCCACGTGCCTGAGAACCATACAAATAAACTTCTGAATCAGGTGCATTTTTGTCAACGACCTTTTTTATCAGCTGTAATATTTGCTCTTTTTTACTCATAAAACAAAGATAATGATTTTTGATATAGCGTCAGTTTGTTTTTTTCAAGCTTGGCGTTAACGGTTGGTACATGTTGTCGGGGCGGATTTCGGAGAGCGTTCCTGCCCGGAGGACATGAACTGCGATGCGAGAATCCGCAGTTGGCGAACTACTACACCCGCCCTGCAATATGTACTTTGTTAACGGCTGGTTTTTATTCATCGTCAATTTGTTAACAGTATAAAAGTATCATTTTCCGAACAAAAGTTTCAGGTAACCACTTCGCTTATAAAATTTTTTCCAACCCCCAAAAGTCAAAGTTGCTTGTGGGTTGCAGGTAACCGCTGCCGATTTGTTTCGACGGCACGTGAGCCTGACTATTCCTAACTTACTCCGCTGGCGGAAAACTTGCCTAAACCAAATGTCCCTGCCAATTTTTTTATTCCATTCCAGGTACAAACGGCCAAAAATAAAACTATCAGATAACCACCGGCTTTTCCTAAAAAAGTGCTGAACAGTCAGACTGTAAAACAGTTTTAGCAAAGTGTCAAACCCCAAAAATTGGCGACTGCGCCAAACTCTCTTTTGCAAGTTTTGTGACAGCGATTTACAAGCGAGTAGCTTACCAAAGAACGAACGGTTTAAATAACCACAATTTATTTTTTCCAAACTTGCCGTTAACGGTCAGGTGCAAGTTTTCGTAGCGGATTTCGGAGAACGTTCATGTCCGGCAGGACTGAACGCTGATGCGAGAATCCACGGCCAAACACGCACGCCCCCCGCTATGAAATTTGCACTTTGTTGTGTGTATTTTTTTGTTCTAGATGTGCTTTTGTTATCTCGTATTTTAATTCACTGTATTTTATGGGTTCAGTTAGTTTTTTCAGTGAGTTTATTGTAATTGAACTTTGACTTCTTTCGTAATTGTCAAGTCGATAAGTAGGCAAAACATAAAAATCCCATTGTTCCATTTTTAAAGGGTCAATCGTATTTTGGTCTTTATGTTTTAAATGACAGAATACATATACATCTGCGTGTCGTTTAGTTTCACTTTCTGTGTTTGTCTCTGCGTCCCAAAATATTGCAGGTCTGATTGAAAATGAAATAGTCGAAAAACTCTTTTGGTTCCAACATTGGATGTATGCGGCAGATTTGACCTCTATTTTTATTCCGTCTTCAGTTGTCAAGTCATAAGCATCCCATTCGTCTCGTAAATTTTCGGGGTTCAGTCCAATTGCTGTTCCAACAATAAATTCTGCAAATCTTCCACGAGTAGCATTGCTCAGTATGTCAGAAGTGCTCCAACGCCAAAAGTCCAAAAGTGTATGCTTCATGCTCACACCATTATCAGAAAGTAATTCATTTCCAATTTTAGGCTCTGCTTTAATCTTTATTAAGTCCATGAGAAAGGTATATAATCAATATTATTTTCTTCCATAAACTGACCAAATTTTGAATAAGCTTCATTTCCCTCAAAACGATTTTTTATTTCCACTAATAATTTTTGTTTGTCACTGTTGTTTATCCCAAATAGAGGGTATAGCTTATCGACTTCTTTTGGTTCTATTGTATAAGTGTATTCATAATCAGAATCACCCCATGCTTCTTCAACTGTCTTTCCTATATCATAGCCATCAAATATTAATTGATCCTTGTCATTGAAGTATATCTCCATGGATATCTTTATTTCTGAGTTTTTGAATTTATATAATGTGATTCGTTTCATAGTCGTTTCTTAAAATTACACACAACGGTTGGTACATGTTGTCGGGGCGGATTTCGGAGAGCGTTCCTGCCCGGAGGACATGAACTGCGATGCGAGAATCCGCAGTTGGCGAACTACTACACCCGCCCTGCAATATGTACTTTGTTAACGGCTGGTTTTTATTCATCGTCAATTTGTTAACAGTATAAAAGTATCATTTTCCGAACAAAAGTTTCAGGTAACCACTTCGCTTATAAAATTTTTTCCAACCCCCAAAAGTCAAAGTTGCTTGTGGGTTGCAGGTAACCGCTGCCGATTTGTTTCGACGGCACGTGAGCCTGACTATTCCTAACTTACTCCGCTGGCGGAAAACTTGCCTAAACCAAATGTCCCTGCCAATTTTTTTATTCCATTCCAGGTACAAACGGCCAAAAATAAAACTATCAGATAACCACCGGCTTTTCCTAAAAAAGTGCTGAACAGTCAGACTGTAAAACAGTTTTAGCAAAGTGTCAAACCCCAAAAATTGGCGACTGCGCCAAACTCTCTTTTGCAAGTTTTGTGACAGCGATTTACAAGCGAGTAGCTTACCAAAGAACGAACGGTTTAAATAACCACAATTTATTTTTTCCAAACTTGCCGTTAACTAGTTTATATGTGTACCAAAACTACCATATATTTCCCATACGGGAGTGTTATGTGTACCTTTGGTATCTTATATTTTGAGATCATCAAATGGGTTTTTAATGTTTTGCAATGCACGGTTACTTACGTGTGTATAAATCTCAGTTGTTTTTGACGATTTGTGTCCAAGCAATTCCTGAATATAGCGAAGATCGGTCCCATTTTCCAGTAAATGGGTAGCAAAACTGTGTCGCAAACAATGAATGGTGTAAACCTTCTTGATTCCCGTTTTTTCCAGGGTTGCTTTAAAAACCTTTTGCAGGCTCGATGCTGTTAATGGCCCTCCCGGGGTTTGTCCTTCTATCAGGTACTGTTTGGGCTGATAAGCATGATAATATTCTTTTATTTTCGACAATAAACGTTCACTAATCGGTATGACCCGGTCTTTTTTCCCTTTCGAGTCAATTACCGACAGTAACCTTCTCTTCGAATCAAGGTGGTTTAGTTTTAGCTGAATCAACTCACTTCTGCGAAGTCCACACGAGTAGATTAGCATCATCGCCATTTTATGCTTGGCGTTTGTAATTCCATTGAAGAATTTTTCCAAATCTTCTTTACTAAATACCTTAGGTAATGGCTTTCCCTTTATAGGACGTTCAATCTTTTCACTGACTATTCGACGATTGTAGTGGAATTGGTAAAACTGTTTCAATGCACTCACGGTCTGATTCTGAAAAGTAGCACTGAGCCCGTTTTTCATGATAAACTCCGTGTTAAAATGCATAATATCGTTATCCGTGATGGTCTCCGGTGTTTTGTTCTGGTGAAACCCAAAAAAGATTTCCAATTGGTGGATATAGGTTTTGACACTGTTGGCAGCATACCGTTTTTGTTCCATCCATTTTTTGAAGGACTGGATTTTTGTCTTCACCTCAGGCGATACGTGCGATTTGATGTTCTTTAAATTGTAACGGGGCTTAATTGAGCCTGGACGCTGGGTAGGTTGCTTGCCATTTCTTTTCTTTAACTCCGAATAATCTACGTAGGCCATCCCCTTCAATGCCTCAAAAAAGGCATGCAAATCGAACTGCCCTTCCGGGACGTACCAACATCCCATCGTTTGGCCCCAGCGTGCACCGGCTACCTGCTTCACGCTGTCAATCACCTTCTGGTCGTAACCAAACCTTAGGGTGACCACTGTTTTATCACGGTGACGGGCTTTTTCAAGTACGATGGTCGGCTTTGTCGGCATCTTGTTAGTTATTTCAGTTCCTCAATGTAGAAAAAATTGCTCAAAAACCGGGCATCGGGGCCCCCATCCAAACCCCTTTTTCGGTCGTCATAATTTCCGTTCACCTGCCAGGTCCGGCCGTTCTCCAATCGAAAAGTCAGGCATTGGAGATACGTCCACGGTTTTGGCGGAGGTGTTTTGCGGTTTTGATATACGTACATGGCTTCCCCGGCAAGTAAACGGCCCGTGAATTTTTGATCACTGCTTCCCTGGGCGTTGGACAGCCCGTGGGCAAACGATCACATTCCCGGTGAGGGTAATCAGTCGAAGATGTGTGGGAGAGGAAAAGAATTCCCAGGCCTCATCGATGCCGGCTTCGATAAAAATCAATGTTGGGCCTGGGTTATTGATGTTGGGAAGGTCGTCCGCCTGCAATTGTTTCACGATTTCACCATCCCCGAATAATCGATTTTATTCCGCGAAAGCGTGATGATCCCATCTTTTTCCAGTTTTTTCAGAAGTCGCGAAACCACTTCGCGTGAAGTATTCAACGAAAAGGCGATATCCTGGTGCGTTCCGGTATACAGCGTACTTCCGGTCGACCGGAAACGATCGGCAAAGAATTTTTCCAGCCGTTCGTCCATTTTCATGAAGGCAATGCTATCGATGGTTTCCAGCAGCTCGTCGAAACGTTTATGGTAAGCATACATCACGTATTCTTTCCAGCTTTGGTAGGTGTTCATCCATTGATCGAGCAGGGGAGTTGGGATGCGGAGCAACAGGGAGGGGGCCTCGGCAACAGCCCGGATATTACTTTGGGGGTATCCCATGCAGCAAGTGAGCGACATGGCACAAACTTCACCGGGATGGAGGTAATAAAGCAGGAGTTCGCGTCCCTGGTCGTCGAGACGGGAAATGCGGACCAGACCTTCAAGGACCAAAGGGACCGACTTAATATACTGGCCTTCGCGAATGATCGCTTCACCTTCTTCTATCTCCTGCAAGATGCCTTTTTCGGCGATGGCATAGCGTAGCGAAAGTTCAAAAAACGGGAGCCGCTTTTCCAGTAGGGTTAAATCGACATTCATTATTCAAGGTGTGGGTTACGTCACAAATTTAAGCTTTCGTTTGGGAATTCCGAATGAAAAACATTGGTGCCAGGGCCATAAGTAACAGCGAAACAATCATCAGGCCATTGGCCAAACCAAACTTGTCGGCCAAAAAACCCAAAAACGCCGTGAAAATAGCCCCAAACAAGGTTTCCAACTGAGCAGCGGCCGACAAGGCTGTTGCCAGGATATCTTTCTCCAGCAAGTCAGCGGTACAGCTCATCCCGATGGGTTTCCGCAGGTTTTCAACCAGGTAAACAGCTACGAAAAACAGGATAGCCACAGCCGGAATGTGGAAGCGATAAAACAACCCGGAGAGTAAACCGGCACCGGCGCCAATGAAAATAGAGAGTGTTAGGGCCATCTGTAACGAGCTGAAGCGGAGGGAGAATTGTCCCGAATGGCGGGCTGCCAAACTCGATGCACGGTAAATAAGGTAATAGATTATGCCTACCAGGACTGCACTTCTGGTTTCATTGGGTTGCATGGTGAGAACAGGAAGAGCCAGAGCCAGGCTTTTGATTACCGGCTGCAAAAAATCTTTCAATGCCTTGTAGTAACCTGAATAGATTGAACTGTTGGCAATGGTTTTCAGCATTAACGGATTTTTGAAGGAATACCAGAAATCGGCGAGCACCTCTTTGAAATTTTTTCCAATATCGGAAAAACGGATATTCATCTTTTCCCCATCAAGGGCTTTTGGGTAACTGGCAATCAGGGCGAGATCGAGCACGTAGGGCACAATGGAAAAAAGAAAAATCATTCGGTAGTTGTGGCTGAGAATAACCAGGCCGGCAGCAATTAAAGCCGAAAGGGCAGAACCCTGTTGCGACCAACTCCGGGTATGCCCATAATAAGCCACCTTTTCCGATTCCCAACCTTTCATTTTCAGGTATTCAAAAATCATGGCCTTATGGGTACCTGTCCGAAATGCTTCCCCTAAAGCGAAAATGCTCATTGAAATGATAAAACCGGTGAGCTTTCCGGAAAAGAAAAATGCCAGGAAGGATAAGATGTAAAAAACAAAGGATGTGATCATGGTCCGGCGGCGGCCCAGTGCATCGGAAACAATGCCGGCCGGTATTTCCAGTAAGTTCTGGAGAATCATTCGAAGGCTGTACAGCAAACCAATTTGCAGGTAGGAGAGACCGGCACTCATCAGGAAGAGCACCATAAAAGGTTCGAAGAAGCGGAGGTTCTTCAGGAATCCGTAGGCACAAAACTTCTTAAACTGCCAATCTTTCTCAAAGGCCATAATGAATAGGTGTTTTGCGAAATTTCGGAAAAATCGGCCGAAAAATTACTAGATCACTGACAGGCAATTATTAATTGTCATGAGAAATTATTTGGCAGAAATGAAAACGGAGGCAATGTATTCCGTTAATTGAAAAACAAGGCCTCCGTTCACGCGGTTGAACAGATATTTACCGCTTCACCTTATCAATATACTTCGAATTCAGTACCCTGAGGGCGCCCATGTAGTCGAGTTTAAATTCCAACAGGTCGCCTGTTTTGTAGTTGTCTTCGTTATTGCCGAGGTCGATAACAATCATATCGGAACTGGCGCCCACAAAATTTAGTTTCGGGTTAACCGGTTCGATATGCGTTTCTTCAACATCCAACAACCCTAAATCGATGATGGCCCGGTACGACGTTTCGCCCAGTTTTTCTTCATCAATTTCGTATGCTTTACCTTCCACGTTAACGCCGAATTCGCCCATGGGGACCACCGGCTTTTCAATCAGCTCGATGATTTGAGCGTAAAGCTGGAAGACATCGGTATGCAGGTCTTTGTATTGCTGATTGGTATAAGGTTCTGTTCCTAAAAACAGGGTTTCGCCTACGCGGAAATGGTTGATAGCTTCGGGCAGCAACCCCTGGTCGATGAGTGGTATGGTAACCGATGAACCGCCGGAAACATACGGAATCATTTTGTTGAATTTAGCCTCGATGAGTTGCTCATACAAACTAAGCTGAATAAGCTTGTCGTGGTTGGGCAGTACCCCGTACAGGCAGGTCAGATTGGTCCCGATGCCCACCACTTCGATATTGGGCAATTCGAACACCTTGGCATAGAAATCGATAAACTCTTCGCGAAGAACACCTTCCCGCAGTTCTCCCAGTTCGATCATGATAATGACTTTGTGGGTTTTGTTCTGCTCCAGCGCCTCCCTGGAGAGCAGTTTAATGGTCTCGAATTCCGTATTCATACTGATGTCGGCAAACTCAACAATGCTTTTAATAGCTCGTTTGGCCGGTGGTTTGATGTATACGGTTTCGATATCGGGGGCAATGGATTTTATGGTTTTTAAGTTTGTCACCCGGGAATCACAAATTTGTTTTATGCCCAGGTTGATGACCTCTTCCAGGTATGATTTATGGCCACAAAGAACCTTGGAAACCACAGCCCATTCGATATGATGCTCCTTGAAGAGGGCATCGAGGTATTGGTAATTCTCTTTTAATTTATCTGTGTTTAGAGCCAGAAAAGCCATTTTTATTTGCGGTTTTGTTTATAGCGCATTTCAAGGTATTTGTTAGTAAAACCAAATTTCTCGTAAAGGAATTTGGCGGGGTTGTCTGGTTCAACGTGTAATGCGATATCCCCTTCGGCTTCATCAATAGCTTTTTGCATGAGGGCTTTACCAATTCCCTGTCCTCTCATATCGTGATGTGTGGCAATGTAAACGAGAATATTTTCGGGGATATAATCTTTCATGCCGGTTCGGTTAATCACGACTGCCCCGGTGATTTGATCCTTATCTTTGGAGACGAGCGTAAAACCGCCGAATGATTGTCCCTCTTTCAGTGAGTAGTCCAATGCCTTGAGAATATCAGGCTTCGGGTCTCCGTAGTTTTCGAGATGTGTAAAGAGGAAGTCAGCAATTGCTTCTTTCTGTTCCGGATTCGGTTTGTGATCTGATTTAAAAATTTCAGTTTCAATCATACAATTTGTTTTTGTTAAACATAGTTTATTGAACCATAATTGATTGCCGTCAAAGAAATGGCAACAGACAAATTATGGGGCCAATTGCCCGGGAGGACAGACTGCAGACGGCGAATAACGCAGGAAGTATGAACAGAATGATTGAAAGCGGGGATTGAGTTTGTCGGTATTCAAAACGCATAAAAGGATTACTTTCGAACGCACCCTGTTTTGTGTGAGGTATTTGAACAGAGTTAGGAAAAGCGTTCGTAGCCTTCTTATGATATGTAGTATTGCGGTCTCGAATAAAAACGATATTTCTGTCATCATTCCGGTCGTTCCCGGTAAATAAATCTACCACAGGATATCCGGCTGGACATTTATTTTACAAAGATAATCAAATGCTGGCTAAATGCCACATTTATGACTTATGACAGTTTTTATTAAATCGAAGAATTGATTTTGTATCACCCAATCATCACATTGGTACGGCCATACCGGTAGCGGGTATACATGGCCTTTTTACTGAGTGCAAGCGCCAACGTCAACGGGCCAACGCGCCTTACCAACATCGAAACGATGATGATGATTTTCCCGGTAACGGATAAGCCGGCCGTAATGCCGGTGGAAAGTCCCACAGTGGCAAAGGCTGATATCTCTTCAAAAAGCAATCTGACAAAATCGGTTTTGGGTTCAAAAATGCTGAGCAAAAAGGCCGATAAAAAAATCAGTGATATTGAAAACAGCACCAGCGAGTAGGCTTTGTTAATATTATTGAATGATATGGTCCGGCGGAAAAATTCCACATTTTTCTTACCTCTGAGCGTGTCGATGGCTGATTTTATAATGACGGCGAACGTTGTGGTTTTGACTCCGCCACCGTTGGAACCGGGTGAAGCCCCGACATACATCAGGAACATGAATATGGTGAGCATGGGCAAGCCAACATATCCGAAATCGACAGTGTTAAAGCCGGACGTGCGTGCGGTTACCGATTGAAAAAGGAGGTGATGAGGGCATGTCCAAGTGATTTTCCTTTCAGCACAGTGTCTTTTTCAAGTACATAGAAAACAACTGTCCCGATAAAAAGTAAGATGCCACTTACCCAGAGAACTAATCGTGTGTTGACCTGCAGTGGATGGTGTGGCATGTTTTTCTTTTTCCGGAAAGTCATTTTTTTCTGAATATCCTGCAAGGCAATGAAACCAAGACCTCCGGTAATCACCAGTGCGGCAACCATCAGTTGCAGGCCGTATGCATTCCGAACGCCCTGCTCATTCAGATTATCGGTGAAGAGAGAAAAGCCGGCATTGTTGAAGGAGGAAACAGCATGGAAAACCGATGAAAAGATTTTATCGCTGGTTTGTGGAAAACCATAGTAGTAAATGATACTTCCCATAGCTGCCAGCGAAACCAGTATCCGGGCTACCGGCATAATGCTATTGATTACCCTCCGGATGTTGTACCGGAAAGTATTGATATTTTCAAGTTGTTGTTTTGAAAAAATGGGCTTCATGCACTTTTACTTCAGGTGATGACTTCCGCCGGACAGCTTTTTATTCGTTAATTTCCAGAAAGCGTTCAATATCCTCTTGCTGCCCGAAGATGAGCATAAAATCATCTTCCCCGATTTCGGTAGACGAATTGGGGATATTGATGTGTTCTTCCAGTATGACCCGGCCGTTTTTAATTACTTCCAGCTCTTTGGTAATGGTTATCAGGCTGAGATTATAGCGGTCACGCAGGTCCAGCTCCCCAATAGAACGCCCAATGGCTACTTCGGGCGGTTTCATCTGGACGATGCGGTAATCGTCGGGTAATTCGAGGTAGGAAACAATACTCGGATTCAACAGCTTTTCGGTGACAATGGTCGCTACTTCACTTTCGGGAATGAGCACCTCGCGGATACCGATTTTTTCGAGAATCGTTTGTTGAACCGGACCGGTTGCCCGGGCAATGATCCGCTTGATATCTAACTCCAACAGGGTGACAGCACACAGTGTCAGTTGCTCGAAATTGGCACCGATAGCTATCACAACGGCATCGTAATCGCTAATATTTTGAGAAGTAAGCGCCTTCGGATCGGTGGCATCCAGGGCTACGGCGTAGGCAACTTCCCCTGCTATATCATCGATCAGTTGCTCATTGATATCGATAGCCAAAACTTCGGCGCCGCGCTGAGTAAGGTTCCTGACAAGCGCATGCCCGAATTGCCCCATTCCAATTATCGCAAACTTGCTGGTTGAATTCGCCATGGCTGTTTATTTTATGTAATGAATATTAGCCGATAATCGTCCGAACAGCCAAACAGAAAGGGTTAAAATGAAATATAGAAAAACGGGGTATGTCTTAAGGGAATAGTTTTTAAGGAGTTTCTGTTTTAAACCCTTCAGAACTATTTTATACAGCCGGGAGCACTGCTTACGATCCGGGCGATTTTCGCGTAGCGGATTCAGTATTGTCGGGATAAAGTTACCCCAATAACCGGAATGCTGTTCAGAACGGCGGCGATATTTTATTTACTCCTCATTCAGGCGGATACCATCGGGCTCCATGGTGATGATTCGCTTTTTATACAGCATCCCAACCGCCCTTTTATAGTTTTTCTTGCTTTCGCCGAAGAAGGAATAGATTGTTTCCGGCGAGCTTTTATCGGTAACAGCCAAAAAACCACCTTGCTCTTTTAGCATAGACAGAATTCTGTCGGAGAGGTCCATGGCACTTTCAATGCCGGGTTTCTGAAGGCTTACATCAAGCTTTTCGTCTTCACGCACCTGTTTGATATAGCCCGGAAGTTGCTCTCCGCTTTTCAACGGGCGAAACACTTCGTTTTGGTACAGCATTCCCCAGTGCATGTTGTTTACAATGGTTTTGTAACCGATGTCCGTCTTGCTGTGAATCATAAGCTGCACTTCCTGCCCGGCATGATACTCCGGGGGAACATTGTCGAGGTATTTATCCAGCTTCGTGGTAGCCACCATCCGGCGGCTTTCATCGTCGACATACACATAAACGGTGTACCAATGGCCTTCCTCCATTTTGCTTTTTTGTTCGCTGAAGGGAACCAACAAATCTTTCGGCAATCCCCAATCAAGGAAAGCGCCTACCTGGTTTACTGAAACTACTTTTAGTTGTGCAAAATCACCGGCAGTAGCCAGCGGTTCTTCGGTGGTGGCAATGATGCGATCTTCCGAGTCGAGGTAAATAAATACTTCCAGGAAGTCGCCCGGCTTGCAACCTTCGGGCATGTACCGTTTGGGAAGTAAAATATCGCCCAGTTCCTCTCCATCGAGGTAAGCGCCAAAATCAACCAGGCGCATTACCTCCAGCGCCTGAAATGTTCCGAGTTTGTTCATAGTAATCGTTTATGCTGCGGCAAAGGTACGGTTTAATTTGAACCGGGAACTATAAGATTATTGCACTCTTCGAAAAAACAAAAGATAACGACGTAGCAGAATGTTATTCGACACAAAAAAATGAAGGATGTTTATTCGTGAACCGAACAACTTAGAAAGAGTTCTGTAAGGGTTCCTCATAATAAACGGTGCAAATTAGGTCCAATTTCCCGGCTGCAACGAACGAAAATAGTTGATTACTTTCCAATAAATATGGAAAGTAACAGCCCTTAGAAATAACGTATGTACAGGTACAATGAAGTGATAACAATGGAGACCAGCATCAACGGGAAGCCGATCTTGAAATACTCTTTGAATTTTATTGGATAGGGCGTTTTTTGGGTAAATCCGGCTACAATAATGTTAGCAGCAGCACCAATCAAGGTCCCGTTTCCACCCAGACATGCCCCTAAAGACAATGCCCACCAGACGGGTTCAATACTCTGGCCCGGATTGATAGCCATCTCCTGGATCACCGATATCATTGTAGCTGTGTAAGGAATACTGTTGATGAAGGTGGTCGACAATGCCGACATCCATAGCACAAGTTGAGCCGCCGGTTCTACTTCTCCGTGAGTTACTTCTACCATTTTGTCTGCCAGGAAGCTGATGACGCCGGTTTTTTCGAGGCCACCAATAATAATGAACAGGCCAATAAAGAAGAAAAGCGTGGCCCATTCTACTTCTTTCAGTATTTCCCCGGGGTCCTGTTTGGTCACCATCATCATGGTAAAACCACCACCAATGGCTAATGTCGCGAGGTCGATCTTGTGCACTTGATGGGTGATGAATAGTGTGATGATGACGAGAAAGACGGTCAGTGTAGTGTAGAAAAAACGTTTGTTCTGGATGGCCCTTTTTTCGTCGAAAGCCTGAATCTTCTCTTTGTCGGCTACCAAACCGGCCAGCTTTTTGTGGTAGATCAAGCGGAGCAGGAAAAAAGTAACAACAGAAACAACAAGAATAACCGGTGTATTATTTTGAATGAAGTCCATAAAATCGAGGTTGGTAGCGCCACCTATCATGATGTTAGGCGGATCGCCAATCAGTGTTGCAGCCCCACCGATATTCGAAAAGAGTATTTCGGAGATCAGCAACGGCATTGGATTAATTTTCAGGGTGTCGGCTACCGCGAAAGTCAACGGGACGATGATTAAAACGGTCGTGACATTGTCGAGGAATGCCGACAAAATCGCGGTAACGATAGACAGGACCACCAGAATCCGCCACGGGCTTCCGCCAGTAAGTTTAATGCTCTTAATAGCGATGTACTCGAACAACCCGGATTTTCGCATAACGGCTACTGTCATCATCATACCACTAAGCAAACCGATAGTTTCAAAATCTATTGCATCAATAGCTTCTTCCTGGTTGATGATATGAAAGGCCACCAGTAGAAAGGCCCCAACCATGGCTGCAATGGCATTAGGAAGTGTTTCGGTTGTAATGAATACAAACGTTAGAATGAAGATAACCAGGGTGGTGATGATATGGATGGTGTCAAGATGCCAGCTTAGGAATTCCGTCATAAGTTGCCTCCTTAGCTTAGTTTGTTTCCATTGAGGGATACGGTTAGTATTTCGATTCGCGTTATCAGTCCTATCAGCAATTTTCCTTCCAGGACCGGTAAGGCTGCTTTTTTTGATCGGAATAGCAGATCGGCAGCATACGACATGGAATCGTTTGGTGTCACTGTTGGATAGCTTGAATCAGTGAACTTAATTGCTTCTTCGTCCAACAAATCATGTAAATGTCCGACGATGTGGTCCAAATCGGCCATGAAAAAAGTATTGTACATCGATTTCATGTAGTGCGGGACCGATGCATTGAGGATATCTTGTTCACTGATGCAGCCTACATATTCTCCCAACTGATTGACAACTGGAATAGCGCATATCCTGTGCCGCTTCATGGTGATGATGACCCGCCGCAAATCCGAATGCTCGTTGACTGACAGAATATCCCTGTATATGAAATCTTTCACCCTGTTCATGATACTTCCTCCACATCAATGCGTTCAAGGTTGGCCGTAATTTGCCCGGTATTGCGTATCTCTTTGTACAGCGCTTCGATGTTGGTCAGCCCGGCAGCTGATGCGTACCGGAGAACATCAGCCGTCGTGAGATTTTGCCGGTAGGCATGAATAAATCCCGCGAGGTAAGCATCGGCATAGCCCAGCATATTGACAATTTTTAAATCTTTGGGACGTAAAATGTAAGACTGTTTCCGGGTAACCGCCACGACATTTTCAATCCGGTGTGTGAAAATAACAAACTCTGTATCCTTCTGGTAGGAAATGATTTCTCTTCCTGCTTGCAGGAATGCACCGATACCATCGAGCGGACGGCCCATGAAATGATGGAAACTGCGCATATCCGGGTTGATGAGAAATGGTCCGTAATCAATTAACGGGTCAATGTATTTGGGCGCGGCATGCAAAACCACTTTGACGCCGTGCCCCTGGGCCATGACAATCATTTGACGGTACACATCTTCGATTACACCTTTGGGAAGCGAACCAGCCAGGACAACCATATCGACCCGATTGAGAAGTCGTTCATAGCTTTCCAGCAAGAATACCAGGTCGTCTTCCGGAATCTCCTGTCCAAAGTCGTTTATTTCGGTCAGCGTTTCATGTTGCGTATCCAGAATGGAAGTATTGGTACGGGTGGAACCTTCAGTAAAGATAAAACTGGTTGTAATGCCGTGTTGCCGCAAAGAGTCACAAAGTAAATGTCCTTCATGACCACCGGCAAAGCCTGTTGCTATCGTATCATCGCCCAATATTTTCAGGTTCAAAGCAATGTTGACGCCTTTCCCCCCGGGAACCGTCATACTCATTTCCCGGCTGTCGAGCCGGTGCAACTTATGAATTTCAAACCCGTTCAGGATTAGAATTTTGTCAATGGCCGGATTTAATGTGACGGTTAGTATCATAAGGCAATTCCCGGTTTTGGTTGGATGAGAAAGCAAGCTATTACGTATAAATTTAAGGAAAATAATCATCATTAACCGGTAACATGGAGGATTTTAAGGAGTTATACAACATAGAGAAGAAAACGATGAAACAGTATGTTACAGCCCGAAGAATCCTTCCTGTAGGAAATAGCGTAGGCATCTTCGCTTGGCCGTGTCGAAGCCGAGGGCAACAATAAGATATGACGGTGAGGATTTTTTGATAATTTTCAACCCTTTCATTAGTGTTTGCCGGTATTTCAGGGGATTGATGAGCTGGTCCGGAATCGTTGTAATTTTTTCCTTTGCAAGATGTATGCCATGCTTTTATTCTGCTCTATACAGAATTAAGCATATTTTAAGTTTATATAGAGAACCAATTAAGACTAGCTATTGTTTCTTTATCAGAAACTAAGCAAGTTACAGTCGCCTTGATTTTACTTATGATTTTAATTTCCGAAAATATACAACTTGATATGACGCGGCAGAATAAGTTATTCCCTGTTAGTTTTAACATTTTAAATTCATTAAAAAACTAAACGTTATGATTGATATTTCGCACATCCACCCTATGTTGGTACACTTCCCCATTGCGTTGTTACTGGCTGGATTTTTCTCAGATGTCCTTGGGCTGTTTGTAAAGAAGGAATTCTTTACCCGTGCCGGATTTTATTTATTAATTTTGGGAACGCTCGGGGCAATTGCTGCAGTTATTACCGGGCACATGGCAGGTGATGGCATTGAAGCGGGCGCATTGGGACAAGCCGTTGAAGTGCACGAAGATGCCGGAACATTGACATTGTGGCTCGCCTTAATCACTTCGGCTTTTCGGATTGTTCTGGTTTGGTTTAAAAAATACAGGGGTGCATTAAAAACTTTGGCACTGGTTTTTTTTCTCGCGACCGTTTTGTCAGTTGCCCGTACCGGATATTATGGAGGTGAGTTGGTATACAAACATGCTGCCGGCGTCGAACTCAGTTTCGGAAACAACTAATACCTTATCTAACAACTAGTCTGGTTCACTATGCGTATTTTGGTCATTGAAGATGAGCCTGGTATTGCCAGGTTCCTGAAAGAGGGCCTCGAAGAAGAATCTTTCGCCGTTGATGTAGCAGAAGATGGAATTAAGGGACAGGAGATGGCTATGGATAATGGTGAAGAGTACGATTTATTACTGGTCGATTGGATGTTGCCCGGGATGAGCGGTGTGGAGATTGTTCGGCAGATTCGTGAAGAAGGCCTGCAAATGCCGGTCATTTTTCTGACAGCTCGCGATACCGTGCAAGATGCTGTATTCGCGCTGGAAATGGGAGCCAACGATTATATTCGAAAACCTTTTTCGTTTGAAGAGTTGTTGGCCAGGATAAGGGTTCAGTTACGCGAGCCTTCAGGCGAAACTTCCCGTTTAAGTACCGGAAAATTGGTCATGGATTTGAATACGCATCGGGTTTTTCGTGGTGAGGAAGAAATTCAATTAACGCAAAAAGAGTTCGCGTTGTTGGAATTTTTGCTTCGGAACAAGGGTAAGGCTTGCTCCCGTACCCGGATAATTGAGCATGTGTGGGATATCCATTTCGATTATGATACGTCTGTGATTGATGTGTACATCAATTCTCTTCGAAAGAAAATCGATCAGAAAGATGAGCCTGGATTTATCCGCACCATCCGTGGTGTCGGTTACATTATACAGGAGGACTAAAATCACAAACACGAAACCTACGAATGAGACTTAGCTATAGCAACCGAATTGCTCTGTATTACATGGGAACCACTGCAATTTTGACGATGGTGGTGTTTTTTTTCATATACATGGTGGTACATCAAAGTGTATATCGGCATCTCGATTCGGAACTGACAGCAGAAGCAAATGAATTAAACGGTGATGTGGTATTGTTGAGTGACGAAATTGTCTTTACCAATCGTTATGAGTGGAACGAAAACGAACATGGGCAGGTTGAGGTAAATCCTACCTTTATACAGGTGAGTGATGAGGATGGACAGATTGTGCGGCGCACACCTAATCTGTCCGGTGATTCGCTGAATGTTTATATGCACCGGAAAACGCGGTTTTTTATTAACAGCACACTTTCCAAACAGCCGGTCCGGCAATTGCAGTCACCGATTTTTGATTCGTTGAATGAATTGAAAGGCTACGTCGAAATTGCTGTTCCGATCGAAGGTACCCTGGTTGTCATGAGGAACTTACGAGGCGTATTAATTCTGGCGTTTCCGATTGTCCTGGTGCTGCTCTTTTTTACAACAAGCCTCATTGCCCGCCGAAGTATCCATCCGGTGTACAGGTTGACCGAAACAGCAGAAAAAATAAGCAGGGAGAATTTGAGTGAACGCATTCCGTTGCCTTTGCACAAAGACGAACTTTATACGCTCACCCAGACAATCAATCAATTGCTGGAACGACTGGAAGATGCCGTAATTCGCGAAGAGCAATTTACATCAGATGCTTCCCATGAATTGCGGACACCACTTTCTATTTTGAAGGGAACACTGGAGGTGATGCTGAGGAAAAATCGTGAGCCGGAATATTACATCGAAAAAATCAGTAGCAGTTTATCCGAAGTGAACCGGATGTCGGATTTGGTGGACAAGCTCTTACTGCTGGCCCGGTACGAAGGGGATGAAGCTCCGGTTAATTTGTCGAATGTCGGTGTTCAGGATTTGCTGGAAGGTGTCCTGGCCCGGTTCGAAAGCCGGTTTGCTGAAAATAATTTACAGTTAGCACTGGATTTGACACCGGAGATTGTTCTGCAAACCGATCGGTTTATGGTAGAGCAAATTGTGGAGAATTTGATTACGAATGCCATTAAATACAGTCCGGCCAATTCAAAAATATCTATCTCTCTGAAGAAACAGGGAAAAATTGCCAGCCTGACGATAGCCGATGAAGGTCCCGGTATTCCCGAACATGCATTGAATGGGATTTTTGACCGCTTTTACCGTGTTGACGAATCCCGGAATTCCGTTATCGAAGGTAATGGCCTTGGCCTGGCGCTGGTCCGTCGATTTTGCGGATTGCTGCACATTCGGCCGGAAGTGGAGAGTGGGCCCGGAAAAGGTACCCGGTTTACCTTGTACTTTCCTCAAGAAAATCGTGTAGAAACGGATATTTTTATCTGATTTAAGCTGTTCTTAAGTTTCTCTTTAGACAAGTCTTATGATTGGTGTGTTAGATTTGTTCTCATAATAAACAAAAAACAAAACAGATATTGACCATGATGAAAAAAGAAATTTCTTCCCTGTTACTGGCATTTGTATTAATGCTGGGGATTACACCTGCTTTTGCAGCAGAAAATACACAAACCGTGAAAGATTTACAGGACGCTTTCACGGGTGAGAGCACAGCACATGCCAAGTATGCGGCTTTCGCCAAAAAGGCAAAAGAAGAAGGCTATCCAAAAATTGCATTGTTATTTGACGCTGCCTCGAGAGCCGAAAAAGTCCACGCAGGAAACCATCAATCGGCATTGAAGCAGTTGGGTGCCGAAGTTCCGGAAGTAAATCCGGAGTTTGATGTGAAAAGTACGCGTGAAAATTTGAAGAATGCCATCGAGGGAGAATCGTACGAGGTGGCAACGATGTATCCTAACTTTTTGAAAGATGCATCGAACGAAAAGGTAAACATCGCCATGATGTCATTCAACTACGCATTCCAGACAGAGAAAAAGCACAAAGAGTTGTATGAAAATGCACTTAATTCATTGGATAATAATCAGGTAAATAGTATGCCGTCGCTTTACCAGGTTTGTTTGGTCTGTGGCAACACCTATGCCGGACAAGGTCCAGCCCGTTGCGGTATTTGCATGACGCCGAATGAAAAATTTGTTACACTGAAACTTTAAATGTTGGAAAAAATCATTTTGTTGCAGTGCTACTGAAACGATTGGTTGATTAATTGAGATGAAGGCTTTCCTGTTTATTCAGGGAAGCCTTTCTTTATTCTACCTTGATGACAATTCCTGAAGCCTGGATTTTTCCACGGCTACTGGCTCTCCTTCCACCTTGATATGGTTCTTTACTCAGATAAACCTGAATGTAGTACAGCCCTTTTTTGGTGAAGCGTTTCCGGAGAGTGATATAACCGTCGCGATTGGCGGATGGAATTTCCCAGGGCCATAACTGGAAGGCAATCGCTTCGGTGAAGTCATTGTAGCTGTTCAATCGGTTGATTTGGGCGCGGCTCATGGGCTTCAGCGGCGGTTCATAGTAGCCGATGATGACATACGGGTAAAGCTTCTTATCCAGCAATCGGAATTGTATCGCAGCCGTTTCTCCCTTTTTGATGGTTTGCTGAAACGGACCAAACTGTAGATAGCGGTCGAGGTATTCTTCGTAATACCGGAAGCCTTGCCCGCACCAGGCTGTCCCAATTCCAACGTAGTTATGAAACGGGCCGATGACTGTTTGCTTGTGGCCATCACCAGGGGCCTTCTCTTCCATGAAACCAGAGTGAGCATTCTCCATTAATTTGACAATATCGTCGAAATCAGGCGAAATCCGTCCGGTCGTAATTAAAGCAGAAGCATTTTCCGATAAATGGTCGGTACCGCCGGCAAAAGCGTATCGGTGGTAAGGTCTCTCACCGGCCAGGTTCCAGTGGCCATAATAGCCATTGTCACACGATTCGCGGCTCATTTTGTTGGCTACGCGGCTGGCCAGAATATCCAGTTTCAGTGAAGGGACATGATATTTTTCCCGGCTTTCGTTGATGCGCTGTAGCAGGATGATCTTTGATAAAAGCATTAAATCGTCATCCCGGTAGGTACCTAACCGGTGTTCTTTGTTGTTCAGGACCTGGTAGTAGGCAAATTTTTCCCGTGAAATATGATAAGCCCTGATTTTTTGGTCCAAAGTAACTTCAGGTCCTGGCACATTTTGGAACAACGCAATCCCGTGAAAGAGATTGAAGGAAACAATAAGTAAAGCAAAAAATGGAATGATTTTCATGCCTGTTAAATAAATAGCCCGTAACTAAACAACAAATATCAGGCCTTTTGGATGAAATACGGTCTTACGCATATTTGAATGACGCAAAAAAAGGGACCGATGTCTCAACATCGCCCCTTTTTCATTCCCGGTTCCTCGTATTGTCTTGTCTCTTCGATCTAATTTAAGGTATGGGAAATTCATCTATTTTGCCCGTTTTTCAAGCGATTTAATTATAGCGGAGAAATCATCCCGGGCAAAACCGTCTGCTTTTGCCGATGCATAAATTTCGCTGGCTACCGATGCCATAAATTGTGGCACACCGTTGTCATATGCAGTCAATCCAAGCAGGTGAAGGTCCTTTTGCATCCACTCCAAAGGAAACTCAACCGAATAGTCGTTCAATTTAATTTTGTCGGCTTTTGCCTTGATAAATGGAGGCGTTACCGGCAGGGCTGATAGGAACTCGAGCAGAAAGTCGCGGGAGAACCCCATCTTTTCACCCAAAACAACCGACTCGGCAAAAACGGCCATGGCTTGGGCCAGTTGTGAATTGACCAACATTTTCAGTGAAGTTCCCATTCCGGTATCCCCAGCGTGAACTGTTTTCTTTCCCATGATATCGAATAGCGATTGAACCTCTTGCATGTCATGAGCGGCCCCACCTACCAGGAATACGAGTTCACCTTTTTCAGCCGGGATTTTGCTTCCGCTTACCGGTGCATCCATGAAGCGGACGTTGTAGCTTCTGGCTTTGGCTGCGGCGTCGCGCGAAAAACCGGGATCGACAGTCGTGCAATCCACCCAAAGAGCGTTTTGCTTCATGTGTTTAACAAAACCTGAGTCGCTAAAGGCAATATCGTGAACCACGCCTGGCGTTGAGAGCATCGAAATGACCACGTCTGCGTCCTTAACAGCATCAGCTGCCGATTTAGACATAGTGGCGCCTAGTTTGACCAGTTGGTCGGCGGCTGAGCGCGTCCGGTTGTAAACCGTTACATCCAGATTCTCTTTTACCAGATTTTTAGCCATCCGGCTTCCCATAATTCCTAATCCGATAAATGCGATTTTCATAGCACAATATTTTTGAGTTTAACTAAATCAATTTGTCTTTCATTATTTAATAACTGAACAGGAAAGCAAAGGTTTGTTGGTTAGGTAACGCGTTTTAGAACAAACCGGTAATATTTCCTTCGTTGTCGATATCGATATTTTCTGCAGCTGGTTTGGCAGGCAATCCGGGCATTCGCATAATGTTTCCCGTAATGGGGATGACAAAACCTGCGCCCGATGCAATTTCTATGTTGCGTACCGTTACCACGAAATCCTTCGGGCGGCCCAGCAATGCCGGATTATCGGAAAGCGATTTTTGCGTTTTGGCAATACAAACCGGCAGTTTGTCAAGCCCCAGCTTTTCAATCTTTTTTAAATCCTTTTTTGCCTGACTGGTAAAATCGATGGCCTCAGCTCCGTAAATTCGTTTAGCGACTGTCTCGATTTTCTTCTGAACATCCCAGTTCCAGTCATAAAGCGGAGTGATTTGATTCTCGCATCGTTCACATGTTCGGGTAATGATATCTGCCAGTTCAAGTGCACCTTCTCCACCTTTGCCCCATACATTAATGGGAGATACGTCTACACTCATCGATTTGCATTTTTCCACAATCAAATTGATTTCTGCATCGGTATCCGAAGTAAAACGGTTAATGGCGACTACCGGACAAGCCTTGAACTGCAGCATATTTTCGATGTGCTTTTCGAGGTTGGCAAAACCTTTTTGCAATGCCTCCAGGTTTTCCTCCTTCAGCGAACCGGCGGGAGCGCCCCCATGGTATTTTAGTGCACGCACGGTGGCAACCAAAACAACTGCCGAAGGTTGCAGATCACCGTAACGGCATTTGATATCGATGAATTTTTCGGCACCCAAATCAAAACCAAATCCTGCTTCCGTCACTACATAATCGGACAGAGAAAGTCCCATTCGTGTAGCAATAATGGAGTTGGTTCCCTGCGCAATGTTGGCAAACGGTCCGCCGTGGATAATGGCGGGAGTTCCTTCAATGGTTTGTACGAGGTTAGGTTTGATAGCATCCTTCAGCAGTGCCGTCATGGCACCCTGAGCTTTTAAATCGCGCGCATAGACAGGTTCACCGCTGTAGGTAAATCCGATGAAGATATTGCCCAAACGCTTTTTTAAATCCTCAATATTGTCGGCCAGACACAATATGGCCATGATTTCGGAAGCCGCGGTGATATCGAAACCAGTTTCGCGGGGAACACCAGAGCTGGTTCCGCCCAGGCCCAAAACCAATTGCCGTAGCGCCCGGTCATTCATGTCCATCACGCGCTTCCATTCCACTGTGCGGGGATCGATACCCAGCGAATATTGTTTGTTCTGTAGATTATTATCGATTAAGGCAGCCAGGAGATTGTGCGCTTTTTCTATCGCCGAAAAATCGCCGGTAAAGTGCAGGTTAATATCTTCCATCGGTAGTACCTGCGACCATCCGCCTCCCGTAGCGCCTCCTTTGATGCCGAATACTGGCCCAAGTGATGGTTCACGCAAGACAACAGTTGTTTGATAATTCCGGAGGTTCATCGCCTGCGCAAGCCCGATGGAAACAGTGGTTTTTCCTTCTCCTGCAGGTGTGGGCGAGATGGCCGAAACTAAAATCAGCTTATGCTGTTTTACCTTTTCCTTATCGATAAACCGAAGTGGAATTTTCGCCTTGTACTTTCCATACAGTTCCAAATCGTTAAATTCAATGCCCAGTTTTTTCGCAATCGATGCGATGGGCATCATGCTCACGGAGTGTGCAATTTCAATGTCAGTCTTCATGTGAATTTCGTTCGTTTTATGGTTTTCCGGATACGCCGGTTGCTAAAGTTGCCCTTATTGGTTATGGTGAAATTTCGGCATAGTACGAACATAACGAAAGAATGGGACGGAGACAATGTCATCTGTCAGCAATTTTACGGATAAGAAAAGTCGGAAGGAACCTAAAGCCGGATGGAGAGCAAAAAAGAGAGGCAACCATTGCCTCCCTTTCGTCAGTTATGGTTTGGGATAATCTTTCAAAAGATCGAGCGTTTTGGCAATTTCCTCATCGGGTAATTCAAAATCAGTTAGCTGCCCGCGCAGGTATTTATCGTAACCCATCAGATCCATCAATCCGTGTCCGGAGAAGTTGAAAACAATGGTCTTTTCTTTGCCTTCTTCTTTAGCTTTCAACGCTTCGCGAATAGTGGCCGCGATTGCGTGATTGGTTTCCGGCGCCGGAATAATCCCTTCAGTCTTAGCGAAAAATACACCGGCATTATAGCATTCGTTCTGGTGCAAAGAAACCGGATTTACCAAACCTGCCTCTACTGCGGCACTGACTAACGGCGCCATTCCGTGATAACGAAGTCCGCCGGCATGAATAGGGGCCGGAATAAATGTATGTCCGAGGCTGTGCATCGGAAGGAGCGGGGTCATTTTGGCAATATCGCCGTGGTCATATAAGAAGGGAGCTTTGGTTAATGTCGGGCACGAAGCGGGTTCAGCACCAATAATCTCGATGTCGGCGCCGTTAATTTTGTCGTTGACAAACGGGAAGGAGAGTCCGGCAAAGTTGCTTCCACCACCGCAACATCCAATAACCACGTCCGGCTTTTTGATGCCCACTTTGGCCAGTTGTTTCTTTGT
Organism: Prolixibacter sp. SD074; assembly: GCF_009617895.1. NCBI lineage: Bacteria > Pseudomonadati > Bacteroidota > Bacteroidia > Marinilabiliales > Prolixibacteraceae > Prolixibacter > Prolixibacter sp. SD074. The sequence continues at coordinate 1,259,325 of NZ_BLAW01000001.1, read as the reverse complement.
TTCTAAACCGATAATGGTTTGGTGTAACATCACGTGGTTTAGAACTGAACCCAGCGAATAGCGGGTTTCACCGGTTGGGTCGGTAACAGCTGCTTCGATGGCTTCGGAGATGGCAATCCCCAAACTTCCGGGCGTATCCGGATTTTGTTCCAGAACGGCACGGCCGGCCTCCGTTTCCATACTCGGACTGGAAATACATTTACCACCCCAGGTATTCATCATCATCTTCCGGAAAGGCTTCTGGTCAAAACTTACCCGTACCATAAAAACTTTGCACTCAAGCCCCAGCAGGGAACAGGCGAATGAGAGCGCACTTCCCCATTGCCCGGCACCGGTTTCAGTAGTGATGCGTTTGATGCCAAACTCCTTGTTGTAATATGCCTGGGCAACAGCTGTGTTGGGTTTGTGGCTTCCGGCCGGGGATACACTCTCATTTTTGTAATAGATTTTTGCCGGAGTTCCCAACGCTTTTTCCAAAGCATAAGCCCTAACCAACGGACTGGGACGCCAGATGGAAAGTAGTTCCAGAACCTTTTCTGGAATATCAATCCAGCGTTGGGTACTCACTTCCTGCTCAATAATGTTCATGGGGAAAACGGGTGCCAACATTTCGGGCGAAATGGGCTTTCCATCAGGTCCGAGGGGAGGGCTCATTTTCAAATCAGCCGCCAGGTTATACCATTGCCGTGGCATCTCCGATTCGTCGAGAAAGATTTTTTTTTGCAGCATAGTAAGTGGTTTAGTGGTAATGGTGTTGAACGAGAAGTAAGAGTACTTTTCATCAACAACTTTAAAGATACAACTTGGTGATGCATTTTCGCATCATAAAAGATTTATAATGTGTCGAAAATGTATCTTGCCAAAAGTAAAAAAAATTGCGAAAAGTAAAAACAAGGAAAGCAAATAATGACTTGAAATCTATTGGAGGAATGACGACAGGGATGGAAATAAAAATGAAAAAGTCGCAGCAAGAATGAACTGTGCTGCGACTTAAAATTTATTTTTCTGTAACAGTTATTTTCTTTCCGGGTTCACCTCGATAGATGACGTAATGGGAAGCGCTTGCTTGTAAATAGCCGATACGCCACAATACCGGTCCTGTGAAAGATTTACCGCTTTTTCAAGCTTTTCCATGGGCAAATCTTTTCCCCAGAACTGATAAGTGATGTGCATGCTGGTATAAACCTTCGGATGCTCTTCACTCAGTTCGCCGGATACTGTTACATCAAAATTATCGGGGGTAACCCGCATCTTTTTCAAAATGGAAATAACGTCCATGGCGGTACAGCCTGCCAGGGCAGTCAGCATTAACGGCTTCGGACGTGGGCCCAAATCCTTGCCTCCAACTTTTTCGTCCGCGTCCAGCATGATTTTATGCCCGTTGACTTCGGCTTCAAAAGCCATGTCTTCTTTCCAGGAAATTCCTATTTCATGCTTCATAAAACAATGCTGTTTTTATTAGTTTGCCTCTACTTTCAGTACGTCGCTGATCGCCTGTACAAATGTGTCTTTGGGAAGCGCGCCCATAGCCATTTGCGGCTGACCTTCAACCGGCACAAAAAGCAGTGAAGGAATACTCTGGATTCCGAACATTGCAGCCAATTCGCGCTGGTCTTCGGTGTCAATTTTAAATATTTTCAGTTTGTCTTCGCCGTATTCTTCCTGAAGTTCTTCCAGAATAGGGGCTACCATTTTACATGGATTGCACCAGTCAGCGTAGAAGTCGATGATAACAGGCACATCGCCTTCAAATTTCCAATCCTTATTATTTTCAAAATCAAATACTTTTGATTTAAAGGTGTCTTTTGTTAAAAATTCTAAAGCCATTTTGTTTACTTTTTTTTTTGGTTTCTAGATATTGTTTATTTCAAATATTGCCAATAGCAAAAGTTTCGATGCAAAAGTAAGTACTGATTTTGAAAAAACAAATTTTTTGAGGGGAAAGTTGCTAATAGCAAAATATGTGCTTGTGAATAATTGCTTTATTTGTATTTTTGTATCCGGAAAAGAATCGAAAAAATTGAAATACAATGGAGAACGGAAATGGGATCATGTTTATGATATATGAACTGAGGCGCAAATGTGCTTCGGTAGATCAACGTTTGATGGATGATTTAAGACTTTCGCAATCGGAATTGTTGTTCTTTTCGGCGCTGGATAACTGCGAGAAGATTAGCAGTCCTGAGTTGGCCAAGAACATGAATTTGTCACCTTCGCGCGTGAGCAGGGTGGTGGATAAGTTGGTCAACAACGATTTCCTTATTCGGGAAGTCGATCCGAATGATCGCCGGGCTATTACATTAAATCTGACTGAAAAAGGGAAAAAGGTTAAGGAGCGGATTGACATGGGCCGGCAGGAGTGTGAGGCGCAGTTGATGGAGATTATGCCGGACACTGATATGAAGAAATTCAGCGAACTTGTCACAAAGATTGTAACGACATTAAAATAGTGAATTCCCCGCGGGTAAATTAACCTCGGGGAATTCAACTATGTGTAGTATTCTATCAGTATCGATTCCTGATTTTTCCTTTGCATACTCGACATTTCTTCGAGTCCTTTCCGGTAATTTTCCAATGACTTTGGTGGCGAACCCACTTGACTGTAAGCACGTTCCAATTCATATCCAACCACGGGTTTGGGCAATCTTTTTGCACCCGTCAGTTTTCAGTCCTCTTCTGCTATTCGTTGTTCAGATTCAACTCATACAAGTCGGAGCGGGGGTCTTTCAAATTGCGGACAGCTCCAAAATAGTGGAGTTCTTTCAGTAGGTCCAAATCGTTATATCTTGCCATTAACGGAGCATTAAAAAATTCCGGGAAGAGAGCAAAATCACTTTTGTATCCGGAAACGGCATCCACAAAAAATTCCACCTGTTCGAATAGCTCATCCAAGGTTTGGTAGGAGCGCATTTGCCATTGCACCAAACCCAGTCTGACAACCGATTTGGTGGCAGAAAGCCTGGGTGATTTCATCCGTAGGAAAAATGAATGTTCAATATTATGTAACAATAATATCGAATCGAAGTTTATAATTAGGTTATTCTATTGATGCTATGAAACAGCATTTGAAAGTCAATTGCGTGGTGTCTTGTCGTAATGGGGAAAGCGGTCCCCGTGCCGCCTTTTGTAATTTTCTTTAATAGGATACCTAGCGTCTAAAAATCGTGCTTTAAACATTTTATAACATTTATATGTTGTGTTTGCTGATTGGATTCAATAGCTTTGTCCCGCATAATATGATTCGAAAAACAGGACATATCCTTACAGCCCTGATCCTTTTAGCTTCAACAATCGGGGTCACGATCAACAAACATTATTCACATGGTCAATTGTTCGATGTGGCAGTGTATGCTGATGCGCAATCCTGCTGTACAGCCGAACATCATGACATGGATGGGTGCGCAGATACCCATGAACATTATCAGGTGGTCAATGATTTTCTGGCATCGAATTTCGATACCGATTTTCAGGCTCCTGTAATGAATTTTGTCGCTCCGGTGATGGTGGTCCCTGCTTTCGAACTAGCTGTTGTTTTAGAAGTTCAAACTTCCTTTGATACTCATCAGGCCAGTCTTCCCCTTTATGATGCAGGGGATAGGTGTGCCCTTACGCAAGTATTTCTCTGTTGATTTACAGTAATTAAAACAGCCTTATGTGGTTGTTGTGTAACTATCGGTTGCCTTCAGGAGGCGGCGCGTTAGTTGTACTGTTTATTCTGTAAATCAATTATTGACTGCTTAATAATAAGAGCATGCTGAACAAGATCATACGATTCTTTTTAGAGAACAAACTGGTCACTTTTCTGGCGCTTCTAACATTTGTTGCCTGGGGTATTGTTTCCGCACCTTTCCAATGGGATACAGGCTTTCTGCCGCGCGATCCGGTCCCGGTTGATGCGATTCCCGATTTGGGTGAGAACCAGCAAATTGTTTATACCGAGTGGCCGGGGCGTTCGCCACAGGATGTGGAAGACCAGATAACCTACCCGCTAACCACGTCCCTGCTGGGGATACCCGGGGTAAAAACGATCCGTAGTAACTCCATCTTCGGGCTTTCGAGCATCTATATTATTTTCGACGATGATGTGGATTTTTACTGGAGCCGTACCCGGATATTGGAGAAGTTAAATTCGCTTCAGCCAGGTACTTTACCCAACGGTGTCACACCGTCGTTAGGGCCTGATGCAACGGCCCTGGGACAGGTTTACTGGTATACTCTCGAAGGACGGGATAAAAACGGGAATCCGACGGGAGGATGGGATCCGCAGGAATTACGAACCATCCAGGATTACTTCGTCCGATATGGATTAATGTCTGCCAAAGGAGTTTCGGAAGTGGCTTCCATAGGCGGCTTTGTGAAGGAATACCAGGTCGATATCGACCCGAACGCCATGAAGGCCAATCACGTAAATGTGGGGCAAATCATGGGCGCAGTGAAGAAAAGCAACCTCGATATTGGGGCCCGCACCATTGAGTACAACCGGGCCGAATACATGATTCGCGCTTTGGGCTATATCAAGAATATTCACGACCTGGAAGAGAGTGTTGTTGCCGTTCATGACAATGTTCCTATCCGCATTAAAGATGTGGCGCATGTTACTTTTGGACCTGCTACCCGGCGTGGCGGTTTGGATAAAGATGGTGCCGAGGCGGTTGGGGGAGTCGTGGTTGCCCGTTACGGTTCCAATCCGTTGCAGACCATCAATAACGTGAAAGAGAAAATTAAAGAGATATCCCCCGGACTTCCGTCGAAAACACTGAAAGATGGCACGGTATCGAAAGTAACCATCGTGCCGTTTTACGACAGGACCGGCCTGATTATAGAGACACTGGGAACACTGGAATCATCGCTTTCGCACGAGATTCTTATCAGTATCATTGTGGTTATTGTGCTGGTTTTAAACCTTCGGGCTTCTCTTTTGATATCTAGCCTGTTACCCATCGGGGTGCTCATTACTTTCATCGTGATGCGGCAGTTTGGCGTGGATGCGAATATTGTCGCCCTCTCCGGTATTGCCATTGCCATTGGAGTAATGGTTGATGTGGGAATTGTGTTTACGGAAAACATCGTCAGGCACCTCGAGATGCCCGAGAACCGTGATGCCCGTGGACGCGATTTACTAAACGTGATTTACAATGCGACTATCGAAGTTGCTTCGGCCGTTGTTACCGCTTTGGCAACGACAGTGGTTAGTTTCCTGCCAGTGTTTTCGATGCAGGCGGCCGAAGGAAAACTATTCAAACCCTTGGCGTTTACCAAAACATTCGCATTGCTGGCCTCACTGGGAATTGGCATTATACTGATTCCGGCGATGGCACACATCCTGTTTGGCATCCGTTTCGATAAAAAGAGGACCAGCCGGGTTTGGTATTCGGCTTTAGTTGCGGCGGGTATTTTATTCCCGATTATCTATCATTCATGGGTCGCATTGGCATTGCTGGCTTTCGGTGTAAATGGCCTGTTAGAATACCGTTGGCCGGAAAACAAGCGCAAATATGTTACGTGGATCAACATCGCCATCGCGGTAGTGATTGTCGTTTATTACCTGTCTACCGAATGGATGCCGCTTGGGGCCCGGAACAGTCTGTTTGTGAATTTCCTGTTCGTCTCCCTGATTATCGGTGTAGTGTTAGGCGTTCTGATGACCATTGTCCATTTCTATCCGGTCATCCTGAAATGGTGCCTGGCGAACAAATGGAAATTTCTGAGCATACCGATTGCACTGGTGTTGTTTGGTATTGTTACCTGGCAGGGATTCGACAAAACGTTCTCTTTTATTCCATCTGCCATGAATAAAATTGGATGGAATATTCGAACCACGAGCCTCTGGACTTCGCTGGACAATTCGTTCCCCGGAATCGGGAAGGAATTTATGCCGTCGCTCGACGAAGGTTCGTTCCTGCTGATGCCTACTACCATGCCGCACTCCGGTGTTCAGGAGAACCTGGATGTGATTCGTCAGGTCGATAAAAGTGTGAACGCCATTCCGGAAGTGGAAACGGTTGTGGGCAAATGGGGACGTGTGAATTCAGCTCTCGATCCGGCCCCGATTTCCATGTTTGAGAATACTATTAACTACCGTCCCGAGTATATCCTCGATGAAAATGGTCACCGCATGCGCTTTAAAGTGAATAAGGATGATGCCTTCGTCCTAAAGGATGGGACCACGTACAATCCGAAGGACGGTTACCGGCTCATTAAGCGCAGCCAACTAATTGAAGACGATAACGGTGAATATTTCCGCCAATGGCGCAATAGTATCAAATCGCCAGACGATATCTGGAAAGCCATCGTTAATGCCTCTTCCGTGCCCGGATTAACATCCGCTCCGAAACTGCAACCCATACAGACCCGGCTGGTCATGTTACAGACCGGTATGCGGGCACCGATGGGCATTAAGGTGTTTGGGCCCGATTTGAAAACCATTGAGAAGGTTGGCTTCGAACTGGAGAAATTCCTGAAAGAGGTTCCCGGCATCAAACCACAGTCGGTATTTGCCGACCGGGTTGTTGGAAAACCTTACCTGGAAATCAACATCGACCGGGATGCGATTGCCCGTTACGGATTGACCATTCAGGATATGCAATCATACCTTTCCGGGGCGATTGGCGGAATGAAGCTGACCACAACAGTGGAAGGCCGAAAGCGCTTCCCCGTCAGGGTGCGTTACGCCCGCGAATATCGCGACAACCCGAATGATCTGAAGAATATACTCATCCCGACGCCAACAGGCGTTCAGGTCCCACTGAACGAACTGGCTGATATAAAGTACATACGTGGTCCGCAGATGATCAAAAGTGAAAACACCTTTTTGGATGGTTATGTTATTTTTGACAAAGAGCCGGGACAAGCCGAGGTGGATGTCGTGGAAAGTGCACAGAAATTCCTGCAAAAGAAAATCGATGACGGCGAATTCAAAGTGCCGGCCGGCGTGAGTTACAAATTCACCGGAAATTACGAAAACCAGGTGCGGGCCACCAAACGATTGATGCTGGTTGTCCCTATTTCGCTGTTGGTAATTTTCCTGATTCTTTTTTTCCAGTTCCGTTCGGTGACAACCTCGTCGATGGTATTCAGCGGTATTTTCGTCGCGTTTGCCGGTGGTTTCCTTATGTTATGGCTGTATGGCCAGCCTTGGTTTATGAACTTCAGTGTGGCGGGCATCGGTATGAGAAACCTGTTCCAGATGCACACCATCAACCTGAGTGTGGCCGTTTGGGTCGGATTTATCGCCCTGTTCGGGATTGCAACCGACGACGGGGTAATTATGGGGACCTACCTCACCCAGATATTTGCGAAAGAGAAACCCGAAACCATCGCACAGGTGCGGGAAGCCGTGCTGCACGCCGGTCAAAAACGGGTTCGTCCCGCGATGATGACAGCAGCCACCGCGATTATTGCCCTGATACCGGTATTGACTTCTACCGGGAAAGGGTCCGACATCATGGTTCCCATGGCCATTCCGTCGTTTGGCGGTATGCTCATCCAGGTAATGACCATGTTCGTGGTTCCGGTTCTGTATAGCATGTGGCAGGAACGCAAGTTGAAGGGAACACTAAAACAAAAATCGATTGAACCATGAAGCGATTAATCTATATCATCCCGCTATTGTTCGTTGCGGTTCTGCTTTCGCAGGAAAAAGCTTCGGCGCAGGAAGCGCTGGACAATTACCTGGTGCAGGCAGCGGAAAACAACCCGGGACTGAAAGCCAAATTCAATGACTACCGTGCTGCGCTTCAAAAAGTGCCGCAGGTAGGAACCTTGCCCGATCCGCAAGTGATGTTCGGTTATTTCATTCAACCGGTCGAAACCCGGCGCGGTCCGCAAAAGGCGACGGTTTCAGCCAGCCAGGTATTTCCGTGGTTTGGAACATTAAAAGCCCGCGAAAATGTGGCCTCCAACATGGCGCAAACCCAATACGAAGCTTTTGAGGATGCGAAATCGAAGTTGTTCTACGATTTGCGTTCCAATTACTTCAATCTCTATTTCACCGGAAGGTCGATTGCCATTACTAAGGAGAATTTGAAGCTGCTGCAGTCATTCAAAAAACTGGCGTTGGTGAAGATAGAAGCAGGAATGGCTTCCACGGTAGACGAGTACCGCCTGCAGATGGAAATCGGTGAGCTGGAAAATCAACTGGCATATTTGCAGGATAACTATGAAACACAGCAGGTAGCCTTCAACAACCGCTTAAACCGTGATCGGCATGCTACCGTGGAAATTCCGGATACGTTGTGGGTGAATGATTTGACGTTGAACATGCAGCAAATTGCCGACAGCGTAAACCTGAAAAACCATCAAATAAAAAGGCTGGATAACCTGATGGCGGCTTATCAGGCCGAACAGGAAGCAGCCCGCAAAGCCGGCAGCCCAAAATTTTCGATTGGGTTTAACTACATTTTTGTAGGCAAAGGTTCGATGACCAGCGCTGACGCCGGGAAGGACGCTTTTTTCCCATCGGTGGGAATTACGATTCCACTGTACCGAAGAAAGTACCAGGCCATGGTGCAGGAAGCGGAGTTCAGGGAAGAAGCGGCTACCAATCAGAAACTGGATAAGGTAAATACCTTGAATACAGTTTTGGAGCGGGCGGACCGCGATTACCAGGATGCGGTTAGGCGGGTTGCCCTTTTCCGTGAGCAGCTGAGCCTGGCGCATCGTTCGCTGAACATTCTCGAATCGTCCTATTCTACCGACGGAAAGAACTTTGAAGAGGTTTTGCGGATGGAACGCAAGGTATTGAAATATGCGATGGAACTGGATAAGGCGCGTGCCGATTGCAACGCTTCAGTCGCTTTTATCGATTACTTAAGGGGTAAATAAATGACAACTCATTGTGTGAAATTAATTCAGATGAAGAAAAATCAAGCTTTTTTACCCCTGGACACAAAGGGAAACCTTGATTTTTCATGACTCCCCTTCAGGGTTAATAAGGCAAAAGGCCTGAAAAAATCTTCACCGTGTTGAATTTCACACAACAGGTTCAGAGATAAAAAAATTTTAAACAGATGAAAAAATATATTAACCTGTCGAAAAAAGAGGGGTACCGTATCGGTATCGCGGTAGTAGCCGGATTACTGGTTGGATGGCTGTTTTTCCACGGAAGTGGGAAAAATGCCACCGAACCATCAACGCACAATCACGAACAGGTAGTGGCCGGAGCAGAAAAAGCGACCATCTGGACCTGCTCCATGCACCCGCAGGTACGCCTGGACCACCCGGGGAAATGCCCCATTTGCGGCATGGATCTGATTCCTTTGCAAGAGCTGAGCGCTACCAAAACGGCTTCGCCGGATGAAATCCAGATGACAGACGCGGCGATCAAGCTGGCCGATATCCAGACACTGACCGTTCAAAAAGGGTATCCCGCAAAAGAAGTTCGTTTGCTGGGTAAGGTACAACCCGATGAGCGAAACATCGCAGAGTTGACAGCCCGTTACGGCGGGCGAATCGATAAGTTGTTTGTCAATTTTACCGGGCAACACGTGCGAAAAGGAGAAAAGTTGGCGCTGATTTATTCGCCAGACCTGATTACGGCCCAGAAGGAGTTGCTGGAAGCAATTCAGTACAAGGATACCAATCCCGGTTTGTACCGGGCTGCCCGAAATAAACTGAAGTTATGGAACCTGACCGATGTGCAAATTAACGGCATCGAACAGAAAGGAACCATTCAGGAAGATTTTGAAGTAATGTCGCCCATTTCGGGTACGGTGACCAAACGGCAGGTGTCGCTTGGCGATTACGTGAAAACCGGCTCGAGCCTGTTTGAGGTCATCAACCTCACCGATGTGTGGGTGATGTTCGATGCCTATGAAACGGATTTGCCGTGGTTGCGAAACAAGGACAAGATACAGTTTACCGTGTCATCCCTACCGGGAAAAACCTTTAGCGGGAAGGTGACTTACATCGATCCGTTTATCGATGCCAAAACACGCGTGGCACACGTTCGGGTTGAGGTGAATAACCCGGACCTGGAGCTGAAACCCGAAATGTTTGCGAATGGTATTGTCACTTCACAACGGGCTGAAAGTGGCAAAATGCTGCTGATCCCCAAAACCGCGGTTCTTTGGACGGGTAAACGCTCCATTGTGTATGTCAAAGACCCGGACCGAAAGGAACCGACCTTTAAGATGCGGGAAATTACACTGGGTCCCGAATCGGGCGGTAACTATGTAGCTGCCGACGGGCTGAAGGAAGGTGAAGAGATAGCCGTAAATGGTGTATTCAAAATCGACGCTTCGGCGCAATTGGCCGGTAAGCCCAGCATGATGAACCCCGAAGGCGGCGATTCGGGCGCGGGAAGTATGCCCGGAATGGATATGGGCGGAAGTAAATCAACCTCTTCCGCGAAAGCGGAAACACCTGAAAAATCGTCTGATACAAATAGCTCTGACGCATTTAAGCAACAGCTTACCAACGTTTACAAGGCCTATCTGAAAATGAAAAATGCCTTTGTCGCGAAAGAGTTTGATAAAGTTCAAGCCGATGCAAAAGCGGTTCAGTCCGCGTTGGGAAAAGTTAATATGGAAGAGTTGAAAGGAGACAACCATGTTGAATGGATGAAGCAATTGAACGTGATGAAGCCCAACATTGCCAAAATAGCGTCGACGGTAAAACCGGATGAGCAGAAAGCAGCTTTTGCAAACTTTAACAAAGCTTTCTACGAAAGTGTGAAACGGTTCGGCCTGACAGGCGTAACTGCCTATTACCAGTTCTGCCCAATGGCGCTAAATAACAAAGGAGCTTTTTGGTTGAGCGAATCGGCCGATATCCGCAACCCGTATTTTGGTTCGGACATGTTGACCTGCGGCGAAACCCGCGACGCTATCAGGTAGTATTTTGGTATTCATTCTCAAAGTAAAAGCATGAAATTATGAGACTTGTCAAAGCATATATCCGCTACCGGAAAATGGAAGAAGTTTATCACGCATTGGAGAAGAACGGTTTCCACAGCATGACGATGATGGAGTGTGAAGGAACCGGCCGATATGCCGACCAGGAACATGAGCATATCAGCAGTAAATACCCTTTTGCTGAAGCCTATCGCGTGGTCAAACTGGAAATCCTGGTCGAAAAAGAACGCGTATCTGAGATGGTGGAGCTTATTCGAAAGAATGGCCGGACCGGTTACCGGGGAGATGGAATGGTGATTGTTTCGCCGGTAGAAGAGGTATACAAAGTGAGAACCGATGAGAACGGAATCTCGGCGATATAGATAACCACGTTGGAAGACCTGAAATTTAAATGCTAAAGTGTGTTAATTCCTAAAATGATATAAAACATTCGATGAATTATGTAACACATTAACAGCAGCTACTCGATAACTTTATCGTCTGAAGTTGAAATGAAAAAAACGCAACAATGAAATATTATATCGATAAAAAACTAAATGGCAGCTTCGGCGAGGTAATCGGTAAGGTTACGGAAGCTTTGCAGAAAGAAGGTTTTGGCGTGTTGACTGAGATTGATATGCAGCAGAAGCTGAAAGAAAAACTGGATGTCGATTTCCGGAAATACAAAATTCTGGGGGCCTGTAATCCGCCGTTTGCCTATCAGGCATTGGAATCGGAAGACAAAATCGGGACCATGCTGCCCTGTAACGTGGTGGTTCAGGAGCTGGAAAGCGGAGAAATTGAAGTGGCGGCAGTTAATCCGGTCGCTTCGATGCAGGCAGTTGAGAACGACGATTTATTCTGTATTTCAACGGATATTTTAAGAAAACTGGAAAGGGTGGTTGCTTCGCTTTAGGAAAGTTTTCTTCAAGATAATGACAGTTTAGAAGTTATTAACGAATAAGAAATGGAGGTTTATCATGATGCACGGATTTGGAAATATGTACGGAATGGGCTTTGGAATGGGTTGGGGCTGGATCATCGGCCTGCTGTTCATCATTGGCCTTGTTTGGCTGTTAATCCGGGCAACCGGAACGCATCAGCCCTATCATTATCCTCATTCTCCCGCTGCTTCACAGGATGGAAAATCACCGGTTGATATCCTGAAGGAGCGTTATGCACGTGGAGAAATCGATAAGGAGGAGTTTGAACAAAAAAAGAAAGACTTACAATAATAGTTATTTATTTAAAAGCAGACACATGAAAAAAGCAGTAGTAACGTTGATTTTTGGAATTTTAATGATTGGTGCGCAGTCTTTGTTTGCCGACAACGCGCAGAAAACCGACACGTTTAAAGTATACGGGAAATGTGGTTCCTGTAAGGCACGCATCGAAGGCGCTGCGAAGAGTGTTAATGGAGTAGCCAAAGCCGATTGGAACATGAAAACGGAGATGCTGGCGGTGACATACAATCCTTCGAAAACCAATGAGAAGAGCATTAGTAAAGCGATTGCCAAAGTGGGGCACGATACCCAGTTCGATAAGGCATCCGATTCGGTTTACGCCGGACTTCCCGGTTGCTGCAAATACGATCGGGCTATGTATCCTGATAAGAAAAAATAACGATTTTTATTCTTGATAATTGTAGTGAGGGTGTCCTAAAAGTTGAATTGGAAAAGTGTTAATTTTCCAATTCAACTTTTAGGACACCCTCTTTTTTTCTAACTGTGGAAACATGATGCTACGTGGTTCCGGGCCCTTGCCTATGGCATGGTGTATGTTATGAACAGTTCACCGGCAGATCGTAAGATCGTCCGGTTGGGCGATCCAGGCAGCCTTCCGGTCAGTATCAGCAGCGAAGGAAAGAAGGCGGCACAGAATTTTACACGGCTCTGTTAAGGTGCCTCCGACCACCGACAGGGTAGCCGACCGCCCCGTCAGTGGTTGAAAACCCTGACAGTGGCATAAGAACAGCAGGCAAACCTGTCAGCGTGTAAGGTCTATCGACGCGATTCTCCATTTCGTCTCATCTCCCAAACGCCGAAGTATTTAAATGAAAATTAATTTGTTTATTTACGATGGCTGAGCTTTTCGAAGACCCAGCACAATACATCCCATTATTGGGGTGTAACAACCATGTTGGTACAAACTAGTTGGCAACAGCCGTGGAAAGGTGGTGGAGGTTGCAACATGATTAAATGACAGGTGAAAAAGACGGCAATAATAGCAGGATTACTTTCGGGGTTCCTATTTGGGGTTGCAACGCCATTTAGTAAACTACTTTTGGCCCATTTAAACTCTTTTCAGTTAGCTGGTTTGTTGTACCTGGGTGCAGGAATTGCAATGATTCCATCGATAATGAAAACGGGGGGCCAGATTAAACTGCTTTTCAGTAAAAGTAATTTAGTAAGAACATCCGGGATTATATTGTTCGGCGGATTGTTGGGCCCATTATTATTATTGGTTGGTTTGCGGGCAGCCAATGCGGCCTCTGTTTCAATTTGGTTAAATATGGAACTTGTTGCTACGGCTGTTTTAGGTGTTCTGTTTTTTAAGGACAGCCTTGATAAATTTACGTGGATAGGAGTGATTCTAACGGTTTTTGCCGGAGTTGCAACATCATTTGGCGAAGGTGTAAGCGGACTAACTTCAGCTTTATTAATAACAGCTGCTTGTTTTTGTTGGGGGATCGATAACCACCTTACGGCACTAACCGATGGAGCTACCCCTCAGGCGGTAACTTTTGTTAAAGGATTAATGGCAGGCATTGTCAACCTGGCAATCGGCGTTTCAATATCTGCGTCTTCTATTGCATTTAATATTGTTGCCGCAGCGCTGATTGTCGGCGGTTTTTCTTATGGATTTAGTATTGTACTTTATGTGATCTCAGCACAAAACATTGGTGCAACAAGGGGGCAAATATTATTCGCGACAGCACCTTTATGGGGCGTGATTTTATCATATATCTTTTTTCAGGATAGTTTTCACTGGACACATGTAATTTCCCTTTTGCTTTTAATTCTTGCCGTTGTTGTGATCAATATGATTTCACACAAACATCAACACACACATGAGATGCTTGAACATATCCATTATCATAAACATAACGACGAACACCACGACCATAGCCATGACGATGAGAGCATAAATCCGGCGAAAGGACATTCTCATATGCATACTCATCAATCTTTAACGCACACCCATCCGCATTATCCGGATTTGCATCATAGGCATAAACATGAATAAAAAACGGTTGTTGTCTTTACCATAGGGTCTGCTGATTTTCTTTAAATTCATACTCTGCTAAAAATCGAAATCATATCAATGAACTTATATATTATGGCACAATTGCCGCTTAATTATTTAACGAGTATTGGATTAAAGGCACTTAATTAATCCTTTTAACAGACTTTTTTAATTTCATACTGGGTTTAAGGAGAATCTGGTCGGTCTTAATATCCTTATTGTTGAGTTTTGACAAGAGTAATTTTATCGCAATTTTACTGATACTACTAACTGGTTGGGCAATACATGAAAGCGGCGTAGATAAATAATCAAGATAAGGGTGATCATCAAATGTTATTAATGAAATCTCATCCGGAATACGAACATTTTCTTCCAACAATGCATTCATACATCCCAATGCAATCATATTACTCAGCGTGAATATCGCAGTTGGTTTTTCTCTTTGCTGGAGTAAGAGTTTAGTTTCCAGATAACCGTTTTGAATTGTGAAATCATCACCAACAACATTAAAGCTATTCAAACCAGATTCCTGCATGGCATCAATAAATCCCTTGACCCTGAGTCTATTTGGGGTAGATTCTTCAACACCTTGAATACAAGCAATCGTTTTATGACCATTCTCTATCAGGTGTTTAGTTGCGGAGAAAGCACCATCGTAATTATCAGTAGAAACGTATGGCATATCAAGGTCTTCAAAATACCTGTCAATACAGACAATTGGAAGTCCTTGATCATATAATGATTTAATATGATCCGACTGATTACCACAAGGTACAATCACTAATCCTTCAATATTTCTTGCCATCATCTGCTGCAATTCGGTTTTTTCGATTTCCAGATTTTCATCACTATCGCCAATAATCGTGATGTAACCGAACTTTCGCACCTCTGCATTTATTTCACTGGCAATCCCAGCGAAGAATGGATTATTTAGAGAAGGTACTATTAAGGCAATCGTTTCACTACGACCAGACCTCAAATTTGCAGCAAAATGATTTGGTATATAATTTAACTCTTTTGCCGCTTCTCGTATCTTTTTCTGAGATTTTTCTCCAATTCTGTATTTTTCAGCTTTACCACTTAATACTCTTGAAACAGTTGTAACAGAGAGTCCTGTCTTGTCAGCAATGTCTGTAATATTTACTTTTTGTTTAGTCATTCTATTTGCACAAACGTTTATACAAATATAGATATAAAATTCATTTCCTTAAAGAAAACTTTCATTTATTTAAAAAATATTAAAATCGATAAAAGTATTAAAGGATGCATTGATACGGGGTGCTTAGAGGATTTGACCCGGTTAATTCAAATTTTCTCATGACATAAAACTTAAAAAATAATGCACAAACGTTTGTGCAAATAATTTTTATTCTCTAAGTTTGCTTCGAATAGTCTGAAACTAATCACTTAAATGATTCAATCATGAATAAAAATCAAACTAACACGGGAGCAATAAGCCGCTTGGTTGGGATACCTTTGGCTTTGCAGAAAATTTTGTGGCTCCTGCATTTTAACGCTTTCATTTTAATTTTGATTCTTGTCCCAGTGATTTCATCCGCTCAACAAGAGGGAAGGGTAACAGGAAAGGTCACCGATTCGTCAGGAGCACCGCTGCCTGGTGTGACAATTGTGGTTAAAGGTACTACGCATGGTACGATCACTGATTCCGATGGCAAATATTCTATTGCTGATTTACCTGACAAAACGACATTGGTTTTTTCATTTGTAGGGATGAAATCTCAGGAAATTAAAGTCGGAAATCAAACAATTATTGATGTGACGCTTGTTGATAAGTCTGTTGGTATTGAGGAGGTCGTAGCAATTGGTTATGGATCTTCGAGAAAAAAAGATTTAGTTGGGTCTGTTGCTTCTGTAGAAGCCGACAAAATTAACAGTCAGACAGTGCAAAATGTTACACAGGCATTGCAGGGAAAAGTGGCCGGGCTTCAAATAACCAACAATGGAACCCCGGGCAGCAGTCCTCAGGTTCGGCTTAGAGGCTTGGGTACTGTAACTGATGGCTCAGGTCCGTTATATGTGGTAGATGAAGTAATTGTACCAAATATCTCGTTCTTGGCGCCCGGCGATATCGAAAATGTGACCGTTTTGAAAGATGCATCCTCCGCTGCTATTTATGGTGTTCGCGCCGCTGGTGGCGTAATTTTAATTACAACTAAAAAAGGCACTGATTCCAAACCTACTATCTCATTTAATTCTTATGTCGGTATAAAAAAGGCCGCCAATATAGTTGACATAGCTAACGGTCCGGAATACATTCAAATGTATAATGAAGCGCTTCAGTACCGGGGACTTACTTCCGGTCAATTGGATCCTTCAAAGTATTCTTCCCATAATTACTATGATGACATTCTTAATAATAACATTGTGACCAATTCGCAGGACCTGACCATTTTGGGAGGTACAAGCTCCGCAAAATACAGTATTGGATTTAGTCATTTGAAGGATGACGGTTTAATAAAAGACGATCATTATTCCAGAATCGGATTCAGGGCAAAATATGATGTTTCGATCAATGACAAACTCAGGGTTGGATTTTCAACAATATTATCTTCTGCTAAATCGAACCCGCAAGCTAATTCCATGGCTTCAGTACAAAGGGTATTACCTATTTTTCAACCAAAGGATGCAAATGGAAACTGGACTGACCCGACCTCCATTAAAAATGTCATAAATTTAGCTGCAGCACATTACTACGACAAAAATTCTTTTCAAACAGCGCTCAATGCTATTTTAAACGGATATGCAGAACTCGATCTTTTAAAAAACTTAACCTTAAAAAGCAGTATTTCTTTAAATCCCGGAGAAGTAAATTATATTAAATATTCTCCTCTTTATAAAGTTTCTGTTTATCAATCACAGCAACAAAATATTCTTACCAAAACCCGGGGCCAAAATTTAAATATCAACTGGGATAATACAGTAACCTATTCCATGACAATTGCCGAAGATCATCATTTGAAACTATTGGGTGGTATGTCTTATCAGGAGCAACAAATCAACAACCTTAATGCAACTGCCAGCGGACTTCAGAATTTGCCCGAAATTAGTTCCAGTTATCTGTTTTTGAGCTATCCCGGAAGAACTGATAAATACACAACTACCAGTTCTGATGGGGGTGATAAGACAGTTGCCAACTCCTATTTTGGCCGTATTAACTATGACTATAAAGGCAAATATTTATTTAACGCCACTTTGAGGAATGATATTTCAACCAAATTTCCTAAAAATAACCGCAGCGCTTTATTCCCATCTGTAGGTGGTGCGTGGATAGTTTCTTCTGAGGAATTTATGAAAAAATCAAAAATTGATTTTTTGAAAGTCCGTGCCAGTTGGGGGTTAATAGGGAATGGAATAATTCCATCAAACATTTATGTACCGACACTCTTCACAGATAATTATGGGGCAGTTATTTTTGGACCGAATCAAAACAACGGTACCACTGCAGATGTTTCTCCCATTGCTACCATCAACCAATTGGCTAATCCAAATTTAAAATGGGAAACTGTAAGCGAATTTGATGCAGGTGTTGATGTGAGATTAATTCAAAACCGTCTTTCTGTAACGGCAGATTATTATAGTCGTGATACCAAGGATGCTATATTCCCAATCAGCGCCCTCCCCAGCACAGGGTTAAATACAAGCGGAGTTTGGGGAAACAATGCTACTATCAATAATTCCGGATTAGAAATTACATTAGGATGGGCTGACCATAAAAGAGATTTTAGTTATAGTTTAAATGGTAATTTTTCCTACAACCAAAATAAAGTAACAGCGCTTAGCGCTGCCAGTGCAGCCGGTATATATGGAAAAGCATCTGGTTATAGTGCTACTTATACTTATAGCACACTTGGCCATCCTGTTGGGGAAATATATGGACTTCAGGCTATTGGAGTTTTCCAAAATACTGCTCAAATAGCCAGTACACCACATGTTTCAGGCGCTCTTCCTGGAGATTTAATATTTGAAGACCTTAACAAAGATGGTATTATTGATGATAGGGACCGAACATTCTTGGGCAATCCTAATCCTCCATTCTTTTATGGATTTGATGCTTCTTTGGGATACAAAGGGTTTGATTTAGCAATTGCCATACAAGGCGTTGCCGGCAATAAATTAGTGAATGCCGTAGATATCGAGAGGTTCGGAGGCGAAAACTATACAAAACGTTTTTTTGATAACAGGTGGCATGGCGAGGGAACATCCAATACATTTCCGTCTGCCGTGTTAGCAAATACCACTCAAAATAGTTCGTTTTTTGTTGAGAGTGGCAGCTATCTCAGGTTAAAGAACATTCAACTTGGTTATACCTTTAATGCAAAAATTCTTTCTAAGATGGGCATCAAAAAACTGAGATTATATGTATCCGGTGAAAACATTCACACGTTCACGAAATATTCTGGTACTTCACCTGAAGTTACCGGAGGTCCTATATTTGGTGGTGTTAATTACTCAACATATCCTTTGTCTACCGTTTATAGTTTTGGTTTGAATCTAAACTTTTAAAAGTACTAAAAATGAAAAATAATACATTTAAAATACTCATTTTTTCCTTTTTCGGAATCATTACATTTTCTTGTAATAATGAACTTGATTTTGCACCATACAACCAAAAACCGCCAGTTCAATTTTTTCAAAATGCAGACGATGCACAAAAAGCGGTAAATGCTTGTTATGGCGGCTTAACTGGGTGGGATTTTTTTGATCCTTCTACTTTTGGCGTTTCCGAAATGGCTTCCGGGAATACGGTTAAAGGCGGTGCCGCCAGTGACCAGGTTGTCGTATATCAATTTTCAAATTTCACAAGCACCTCTACCCATATAAACATTGGAAATAATTGGAGGGGGAGATACAATGTAATTAATTTTTGTAACCAGGCTATTACCAATATCCCCAATATTGATATGGATGAAGCAACTAAAAAATCTTTAATAGCAGAAGCTAAATTTATCAGGGCATGGTTGTATTTTGATTTGGCTAAAACATTTGGTGAAGTAGTTATTTATGATGGTATTCCCGAAGACGGGAACTATAATTTACCTAAATCATCTTTCGCAGATGTTTATAAATTTATTGAAAGCGATTTGGAATATACTATTGCTAATGGCAGAACAGCAGCTTGGGACATCAACAATAAAGGACGGGTTACATCTTGGGCAGGGTTGGCGCTTTTAGCAAAAGTAAAAATGTACGAAGCGAGCGGAGCCAATTTCACAGATGATGGACAAGCTATTAACGGAAGGTCCTGGGCCGATGTAAAAGCAACTACCGATGCTGTAATTAGCAGTAACTTTTATCGCCTGTTTACTGATAGAGGCGATAGTAGCTTCTTCTACTTGTTCAGGCTTCCATACGAAAATTGTGATGAGTCAATATTTGAGATGCAAAACGGGAGCGTCAATATCAGCTATTATGGGACCAACCATAGTTCTGCATGCCAGTACCAGTGGGCCACAACATTGAATGGATGGGGCTTTAACGCGCCAAGTGATAAACTAATTACAGATTGGGCCGCCCGAACAGATGATACCATCCGGTTCAGGCAATCCGTAGCTTTCCAGGGATTGATTTTACCCGATGGTGATATCGTTGATCCCAACGGGGTATTTCAGGCGGGAACCGGTTCAGTTGCCGCTAACCCAAATGCAACAGGAAATGCTAGGTGCCGGTTTAATTTTAAGGCGTATGAGTCAAGGCTTGATGACAAAGGTTTTGGTGGTTGGCAACGGTTAATTGAGCAAAACCTGAGATTATTCAGATATGCCGATGTGATACTTATTGATGCAGAAGCTGAATTTAATCTGGGGAATTTACAAGAGGCCGTAAATTCTATTAATTTAGTTCGGGCACGCGTGAAAGAAACACCGCTAACTACGGCCAATATTACCTTACAAAAGATCTGGGATGAACGTCGTTTCGAATTGGCATTCGAGAATGATTATTTCTTTGATCTGGTGCGTACCGGGCAGGCAAAAACCGTTTTGGGACCAAATGGATTTCAGTACCCAAAAGATAATTTCTATCCAATTCCACAGACACAAATTGATCTGTCTGCCGGAGTTTTAAAACAAAATAAGAACTGGGAATAATTAAACTTAATTATTAGAATCTTTTTGTGGTGTTACAGCCACAAAAAGATTCTTTAGTTTTTCTTTAATCCAATATCCTGTACCTTAATTTTTTATGATGCCTTCTGCGAAGCAGTATACACGGCAAATATAGAACGATCAAATTTATTATTGATAGAGAAAAGTTGTCTGACCACATTCAGCAATTATTATAGGTAGTAGCGCCTCGTGGTTTTAACAGATGACTGATGTTTCAACAAAGAATGTTCTGTTCAAGATAAATGTGAATTAGTTAAATTGTTTAATTTCTAAAAAATTCATCCTAATCAAAACGGAATTAAAATTATTGCACTATTAAATATTTTAGTACAAAAAAAATCTTTATGGAATGAACAATTCAATTTCACGTATTTTGAAAATTCAATTTTTTTTGACTTTTGTCTGTTTATCAAGCATTGTCAATGCCCAAATACTGCCTGATTCAGCTTTGAGTTTTGAAGCAAAACAATGGTGGACAGATTCCGATGTTCAAAACATGGACAAGGGAGATTTGAGCGGCATTTTAAACCAGTTCGATATGTATCACAATGGTTTTTTGAAAGAAACAAGTTTGCAAAATCGGTACAATAATTATTATGTGGGAAATGGTCAATTAGGTATGTTTGTAGATGCTCTTGGCGCTCAATCTCTTCCTTTTATAATAGACTCAAAAAATCTCGAGTACCCTGAAGCTGCTGATCGTGACGCAATAGATGTTAGTATTGGAAATTATAAAAGTTCCGAACTTCTGTCGGCCCTATACCATTACGGCACCAGCCAACAACCAACCATTAATTACAATGAGAGTTGGGTTAAATCCAAATGGCATGAGCACGGAAATGAATATGGACGCGGACAATTAAGTATCCGTAATTCTATTTTCCCTACCATCGACAATGTTTTTGAGGCAAATGATACCGCCATTACCAACTATAAACAACGCATGAACTTGTGGAACAATTGTTGTATAACGGAATTTACCTATAAACAGCAGCTGCAGGTTCAAATTACGAGTTACGCATCTTGGGCCAATAACCGTGTTGCTGTTTTCCATTATAAAATAAAGAATATATCCAGGAAGCACGTAAATGCCGGTTGTGTTGCAGAACCTATTGTATCTTATCACGGACAAAGGTTTAACTTCACCAAAGCAGGGAAGGGTTTAGCTTTGCACTTAAAGGAAGACTGGCTGTTGCACGAACTTTCGGTTTACCTCGAAGTTTCTGGTATCCGTACATACACAGCCAACGAAACAGGTAAGATAACTGTTAATTCGCCCTTAAATCCCGGTGATTCAAGCTCATTTACAATCTACCAGGGGATTGTTACCTCAAAAAACGCAAGTGACCCAGTACTTGCCAACACTAAAGAAGTAGACCGTTTGGTAAAAACGAATTACGATAAAGTGTTCAAGGATCATTGCAATAGTGTACACGAATTCTGGAATCGTTCTTATGTGCTGCTTCCCTGGAAAGATTTATGCAAGTTATATTACCGTTCGGCCCTGATTATAGCAGGGAATCTCAGATATGGTGATTATTATCCCTGTGTATCGATGTTAACAAGCAGTTCATATACCGGCTTTGGTTGGGGAATGGACAATGTACCTGTTTATGACTTTTTAATGCAAACCGGACGTGAAGATTATGTATTAAACGTCTTTAAACATTTTCGCAAAACCATGCCTACCGATTCGGGGAACTATGGGAACCAGTTAAATTATTCTTTCGGGCCTAACCCATGGGGTACTATGGTGTGCAGTTCATCGGGCAATTATGCTTATCTCATGCACGAATACTTCAGTGTAACCGGCGATACAACTTTTCTCAACAACATATTGTACCCGCAGCTAAAATCCTTTTGTAACTTTTGGTCCGGGTTCGCCAATAATGAAGGCGGTTCGTATGGCTTTTGGACAAGGGAAAGATACAACAACAAGGATTGGGAAGTACACACTTATGATGAACCGGTTTTTAAATATGGTATAAACTACCATTGGGGCGAAAGCGATGATGTAATTGATGCCGTAGCGCCTGCCAAATGGACACTGGAAACTACTGCTGGCTTAGCAAAAAAAATGAATGTCGATACCAAATTGAGGGCAAAATGGGAAGACTGTAATTCCCGTTTAATACTTCCGCAAACCGATTCGTTTTACCTAACCTACCGAAACCGTACCGATTCACTTGCATACAACCCAGATCCTTTCCCAAAACGTGAGGTGGCTGCATGTGCACAATTTAATTGCGTTTACCCAACATTTCTTGACAATATGGATACAACTAAAGTCTTTAATACATACCGGGTAATTAAGAATAAAGACTTACTTGGCTGGAATTTTAATTACAACCTGCAACTTTATGATGTTGTTGCACGGTTAAAAATGCCCGAAGAACTCGAATGGCTTTTAACAAAAAGCAAAATAAATATCAGGGATAGGCTCGATTCTGCCGAGTACAATACCTTTAGCGAATTTGGACAGGGAAAAGGCGCAGGATACTTTCTCATGCCGTATGGTATGCTCAATGTTAGTATAAACGAAATGTTGTTGCAGTCGTTCAACGATACGCTGCAGGTATTTCCATGCATAATGCCAGCGTTTGTTCAAAAGCCTTTGCTTTTTAGAAATCTTCAGGCAAACAAAGGCTTTAGGGTATCGGCAACATGGGAAAATGGAAAAACACAAAATATCGAAATACTGTCTCGAAATGGAAATGTATGCGTGATAAAAGTCCCTGAAAATTGGACATATATTAGTGTTTACAATGGGAATAAAAGAACTGAAATAAAAGCAGACAAGTCAAAAAATTCCATATCGTTTGCTACACTAGCTGGGCGAACGTATTTAATAACGGACAAAAGGTAGATGTTACAAAAACATTGCCTATTTTATGAACAACAGATTAATGATTATATTAACAGGTATTATTGTCAGGACGCCCTGAAATATTAGCAATTACAATCAAAAATTTACAAATAGTGGCCGAACCCGGGAAATTCGATTTAATGATCGGGGCATCATCAAGGGATATTCGGCTGAAGGACAGTTTTGAATTAGTAAATTAACAACGAAATAACTGAAATATGAAATCTATACTCATTACTCAAAAACTAAAACAATATTGCTTGTTTGTTTTCTTCCCGATAATCTTTTTTTATCCCGCGCAATCACAAACTGCACATTTACCCAACCATTGGAAGTTTAAGCTGGGAGACAATATTGAATGGGCAAGTCCTGCTTTTGATGATTCCGGCTGGGATAACATGCAAACAGGTGCAAGCTGGTCGACAAAAGAATTAAAAGACAATGTTTACGCCTGGTATCGAGTAAAAATAGTTATTCCTTCAAGTATGAAAAGTGCCGTAGAAAATGGGAAAGAAATGAAACTTTGTCTCGGCAAGATTGACGATGTGGATCAAACCTTTTTTAATGGCAAACTGATTGGGCAAACCGGTTCTTTACCTCCTGATTATAAAACTAAATGGGATGTGGAAAGGGAATATATTATTTCCGGAAATGAAATACAATGGGATAAAGAGAATTTAATAGCGGTGAGGGTTTTCAGTCTCGATAACGGAGGAATAGGCATGTACCAGGGACCCTATAGTATTGGCCCGGTTCAGTGGACGGATTATATCTCCGTTCGACATTCCATTTCTGAAACCGGAAACAACGGATTTATCACAAAAATTCAGTTCACAAACAACAGCAATAACGCCTTCGTTGGTACAGTGAACTATTCAATAAAAGATAAATTGGGGAAAGAAGTGTATTCTGAAAAAAAGCAAGTAGAAATGAAGCCTGAAAAGGGTGCTGAAACAGACATAACTTTTCAGGATTATAAACCGGGAAATGCAGATATTTTTAAAGTCAGCTTTGGAATTGCAGAAAGCGGGAGTTCGGATACGATCAACAACGAGCAGGTTTATTTGGCCAATAAAAATATTGAAATCAAAGTTGCCGCAGAACCCAAGGTAGTGATAGAGGATAAAATTAAGGATGTATATACTTCCATTCCTTTTCAGAATCAAATTTTGCAGGGTTATCTCGGAGAACGTTCTTCTCAAAATCTGGAAGAACGCCTTTTAAAAGTAGATGAAAACGGAATCATGAGTGGGTATTTGCAACGACCGGGAAGTCATCCCTGGATTGGCGAGCATGTCGGCAAATATTTGGAAGCGGCTTGTAATGTCTGGAAAAACACGCATGATCCGAGGCTTAAAAAGCAAATGGACCGGATGATGTACGAATTGGTGAACGCTCAATTGAAGGATGGCTACCTGGGAACGTATTCTCCTGAAGATTACTGGACAAGCTGGGATGTCTGGTCGCATAAGTACAATTTGTACGGATTGCTTGCCTATTATACCACCACAGGTTATCAGCCTGCTTTGGATGCCTGTAAAAGAATGGGCGATTTGCTTTGTACTACTTTTGGAAACAAATCCGGGCAGCGGGATATTATTTTGTCAGGCGAACATGTCGGCATGGCCGCCACCAGCGTTTTGGACCCAATGGTAGAATTGTATAAATATACCGGACAAAAGAAGTACCTGGATTTTTGCTATTATATTCTTGAAGCGTGGGAACAAAAAAACGGCCCAAAGATTATCAGTTCTTTGCTTGAAACCGGTCAGGTGAATAAAGTGGCCAATGGCAAAGCCTATGAAATGCTTTCGAATTTACTTGGTCTGGCAAATTTGTACCGGGTTACAGGAGATCCCAAGCTCTTGAAACCGGTTTTAATAGCTTGGCAGGATATCGTTTCCAACCGATTGTATATTACCGGAACGACCAGTTCTTTTGAGCATTTTCAGGGGGATAATGTATTGCCTGCGGCGGATACGGATCATATCGGTGAAGGATGTGTTACCGTAACCTGGATTCAGTTAAACCAACGTTTGCTGGCTATTACCGGCGACTTAAAATACATGGAGCAAATTGAAAAATCCATTTACAATCAACTATTTGGAGCTGAAAATCCTGAATCCGGATGTGTAAGTTACTATACTCCGTTGATGGGCAAAAAACCATATTCCTGTGGCATTTCCTGTTGTACTTCAAGTGTTCCCAGAGGAATTGCACTCATACCTTACTCAACTATCGGTAATGTAAATAATATTCCAACCTTGATGCTGTTTGGTCCGGCAATCTACAAGGAAAATATCACCACTGCCGATAAAAAGGATATCAACCTATCCGTAAAAATTGAAAGCAGTTTTCCTGAAACCGGAAGTGAAACGATCACACTAAATCCTTCTCAGACTTGTCTTTTCACATTCGCATTGCGGGTTCCATCCTGGAGTAGTTCTTTTATAGCCGAAGTCAACGGAAAAGAATATCCTGGAACGGCCAACCAGTATCTGGAAATAAAACGTGTTTGGAAATCAGGCGACAAAATAAAAGTTTCTTTCAAAATTCCGGGTCAGGTTTTAAATGGCGGCAAAAGCTATCCCGGTCAAATCGCATTTCAAAGAGGACCGCAGGTTCTGGCTTTTGATTCGTCTTTAAATCCTGATCTGCCAAAGGAGTTTTCTCTGGGAGCAAAGGAGAAACTTCTTGCTGAAGAACCGGAAGCTGCAAATTGCACCGGGTTATTGCCCAAAGTATGGATCGGGAAACAAGTTTACATTGTACGCTTTCCCGATTCAAAAAAGGAAGAGACAAACGAGAAACTGTTATTGGTTCCATTTGCTGACGCAGGTCAGACTGGTGGAGATGTAAAAGTATGGCTACCACTGAATGAAAATAAATAAAACTGCTAACCCGAATGAACATTAAATATTCTTTGATAAGTATTTTGATTCTATTTCTCCGTATCCGGATTGGATTTTCGCAAACCACAAAGCCATTGTCCGAACGTGTAAAAGCGATTACAGCCAGGTACGATCAGACTTTATTTGGCAAAAACACATTTGTGTTTGATCCTGCTATGGATATGCACGAAATTCAAACATTAATTGATTCAATTTATGCCGGTCAGCTCTATCCGGCGAATGAGTTTTCTGAAAACCGATATGCCTTGCTTTTTAAACCGGGAACTTATAAGCTGGATATTAAAGTTGGATACTACATGCACATTCTGAGCCTGGGTAATTCTCAGGAATATGTAGTGATCGACGAAGCGGTCAGGTCGGTATCGAATCGCGATGGACATGTACTTTGTAACTTTTGGCGGGCAGCCGAAAATTTGACAATCGTGCTTGCTGCCGATTCCACCAACACCTGGGCTATTTCTCAGGCTGCGCCGTTACGTCGGATTTATGTGAAAGAAAATCTGAAATTGTTCGAGGGTTATTCCATCGGCGGTTTTATGGGCGATTGTAAAATCGACGGGACTGTATTTTTCGGCGCACAACAGCAATGGTTTACACGAAATTCTATCGCTAAAAAATGGGATGGCGGCGTCTGGAACATGGTTTATACTGGAGTGGTCAACGCACCCAAAGAACATTGGCCCGAAAAACCGGTCACGACCATCAAACAAACACCCGAAGTACGGGAAAAACCGTACTTGATTTATTCAGGAGAAAAATTTTATTTGAAAATACCTGCCTTGAAGAAGAATTCATCGGGAACAGACTGGAACGAGCAGACCAACAAAGAGAAGACGGTGTCAATCGATGATTTTTATGTTGCCAAACCTGGTACGAATAATGCCAAATTAATTAACCAGACGCTGGGTAAAGGGAAGAACATTCTTTTAACGCCAGGAATTTATTCATTAGACGAAAGCCTGAAAATTACCCGCCCCGGAACAGCAGTCATCATGGGAATTGGAATGGCAACACTGGTACCTGAAAACGGGAACAAGGCGATTGAAGTTTCCGACGCTGATGGAATAACTGTTGCCGGTTTACTTATTGATGCAAACATCAACCCTTCCGAAACGCTTATGCAGGTTGGAAAGCCAGGATCGAAAAAGAATCATGCGGCAAATCCCAGCTATATATTTGACGTGTTTTTCAGGGTCAGCGGCCCACACGAAGGATCTGCTTCACATTGTTTGGGGATCAACAGTAATGATGTTTATGCCGATCATTTATGGATTTGGAGGGCTGACCATGGAAACGGAGTAGGCTGGGACAAAAACGGGTGCGCCAACGGTTTAATCGTCAATGGCAATAATGTTACGATTTACGGATTGTTTAACGAACATTTTCAGGAATATTAAACACTTTGGAATGGTGAGAATGGTCACTTCTATTTTTACCAAAGCGAAATGCCTTATGATATGCCTTCGGTTGATGCCTGGAAACACGGCAAAACTTATGGCTATGCTTCATACAAGGTTTCTAATCATGTTAAAACACATCAGGCCTGGGGTGTTGGCATTTATAATGTATTTTACGATGCGCCGATCGTTGTCGATCAGGCTATTGAGACATCTTAGGCATTGGAAAACGACATTCACCACATCGTCATTTTTTGGTTGAACGGGAATAAGAAAAGTGTGGTGAAAAGCATCATTAACGGTAAAGGTGGAAGCGTTAGCAGTTCGAATCGAAAAGAGACTCTAAAGTAATTTTAAAACAATTATACGATTTCTGCTTATGCAATATTGTGTATAAAGAAATAAAAATGATTGCTCATTTATTTGAATGTTTCCGCTTTTGTGGCATACCAGAAACTTTTCCAGTCGAAAGCAATAAAGAAAAAGGAACTGAATGCCATTATAAATTACCAGTGAAAAAGGAAAACGTACAAAGGTTGATTTAAAAATTAAACTTAAGATCATGGGTAAAATATTAGTAATAGGCAGTTCAAATACCGATCTGATTGCTACTGTTAAAAGCTTCCCAGCAGCGGGGGAAACCATCGTGGGAACAACTTTTTTTCAAACGATGGGAGGAAAAGGTGCTAATCAGGCTGTGGCAGCACATAGATTGGGAGGAGACGTTAAATTTAATACTTGTCTGGGGAGAGATGCAAATGGGCGAAATGCATTTAAATATTATAGTAAAGAAGGACTGGATGTTTCTTCTTCGTTGATTGTTGATGATATCCCTTCGGGAACGGCGATCATATTAGTGGACGAAAAAGGAGAGAATTGTATTGTCGTAAATCCTGGAGCTAATGAAAAGCTCACTTCGGAATATATTTATGAGGTGGAAAAAGATATTGCAAATGCTGATATGGTGGTTTTGCAGATGGAGATTCCTTACGATTCGGTAAAAGCAGTTTGTGACATTGCCAGCAAATACAAGAAAAAAATAATATTGAATGTTGCCCCTGCTCGAAAAGTAGAAATAGATCTTCTAAAAAAGGTCGATGTATTGATTGTTAATGAGACGGAAGCCGAAGTTTTAACAGAAGAGAAGATTGAAGATATCGGAGAAGAAGCAATTATCAACAAATTATTAAAAAAGGGAGTGCAAAATGTAATATTAACATTGGGCAATAAAGGATGCTTATTTAAAAATGGAAATGATTTGCTAAAAATTCCCGCCTTTAGAGTAAATGCTGTGGATACAACAGCCGCGGGTGACACCTTTTGTGGTGCCCTGGCTGCAGAATTAAGCAGGGAAAAAGATTGGGAAGAGATACTGAAATTTGCCACTGCTGCATCAGCAATTTGTGTTACCCGAATGGGGGCCCAACCCTCAATCCCGATGGAAAGGGAAATACAGGAATTTTTAAAGAAGAATGACGAATTACATATCAAATAAATTTCAAATACTAACCTAAAATAACTGTTATGTTTATAGTAAGTGATTATCCATTGGCAATTGTTTTCTGTTTTATTACAATGCTTTGCTGGGGTTCCTGGGGAAATACTCAAAAACTTGCCGGAAAAACCTGGCGATATGAGCTATTTTACTGGGACTATGTTATTGGTGTCTTGCTACTTTCACTCATTTTTGCTTTTACTCTTGGAAGTATGGGTGAGAATGGTCGGGGATTTCTGGAGGATCTTGGTCAGGCAAAGTGGGGAAATATTGGCAGTGCATTTCTTGGTGGTGTTATTTTTAATGCCGCCAATATATTACTTTCCACGGCAATAGCAATTGCAGGTATGGCAGTTGCTTTCCCGGTTGGAATTGGTTTGGCACTTGTCTTGGGTGTCATTATCAATTACATTGGTTCCCAAAAAGGAGATCCGCTGTTTCTATTCCTTGGTGTCGGGCTTGTTACTATAGCAATAATTATCAATGCTTTTGCCTACAAGAAAGCTTCCTCCGGAAAACAAAAAGTAAGTACTAAAGGAATACTTGTTTCCATTTTGGCAGGAGTATTAATGTCTTTTTTCTACAGGTTTGTGGCACGCTCAATGGACCTGGAAAATTTTGTCAATCCGGCAGCGGGAATGATGACTCCATATACGGCAGTTGTTATTTTTTCACTAGGGGTTTTTATCAGTAATTTCCTTTTCAATTCGGTTTTAATGAAAAGGCCAATCAGTGGAAAACCGACAAACTACAAGGTATATTTCAAAGGAAAGTTGTCCATTCATTTAGTAGGTGTCCTTGGCGGAGTTATTTGGGGCATTGGAAATTCTTTAAATCTGATTGCAGCCGGTAAAGCAGGAGCAGCTATTTCATACGGATTGGGTCAAGGGGCTACACTCGTTGCTGCATTGTGGGGAGTATTTATCTGGAAAGAATTTAAGAATGCTCCCAAAGGAACAAATAGATTACTGACCATTATGTTTGTCCTTTTTGTGTTAGGTATTATTTCTATTATTTATGCTGGCCAATGAGTGGTTTAAACAAAAATTTTCGTGGGAAAGTTGTTGCTGTTGCCAGTGGCCATGCAGGTTATAACAAAAAAATGGCAGTATTGAACTATTTTGAAGAAGCAGGTATCCCATATAAAGATTTGGGATGTTACAGCAATAAAAGTTGTGACTATCCGGATTTTGCCCATAAAATAGCGGAAGCCATTGGAAAAAAAGAGTTCGAATGTGGCATAACATTTTGTGGTAGCGGACAGGGTATCAACATTACAGCAAATAAACATCAAAATATACGTTCGGCATTGTGTTGGAATACCGAAATAAGTAAACTTGCAAGGGAACATAACGACTCAAATATATGTGCGATTCCCTCCAGGTTTGTTTCAGAAGAAGAAACTATTGCAATCGTGGAATCTTTTCTAAATGCTGAATTTGAACGAGGTCGCCATGCCAGGAGGGTTAAAAAAATTCCTTTATGCAAAAAGGACAGTGTCTGAAATTTGAATTGGATTTTATAAAGATAAAATGGAGAGGGGTAGTGTCCATTTTTTAGTAAAGTGTTTAAAGTTTCCCTCCCGGTTAATCCGAGGGGAAATTTTTTCAGTACCCATATCCAACCAAAACTAAAAACGGGAGATGGTCAAATTTTATATTTTTATGCCAAACAAAGCTTACCATGAAGAAAACCTGGAAATGGGGCATTCTGGCCCCCGGGAAGATTGCCCGAAAATTTGCTTCAGAATTACACACCCTTGATAATGCAGAGATTGTTGCTGTCGGCTCGCGAAATGAGTCCCGGTCGGCTGAATTTGCTGCAGAATTTAATGTGGGAAAAGCTTACGGAAGTTACGAAGAACTGGCTGCCGACCCGGAAGTTGAGATCGTTTATGTGGCTTCACCGCACTCGCACCATGCCGAACATGCCATTATGTGCATGAATGAGGGGAAGCATGTGTTATGTGAGAAAGCGCTTTCGCTGAATTTGAAGGAGGTGATTTCGATGTTTGAAGTAGCACGGAAGAACACGGTGTTCCTGATGGAGGCTTTTGTTACGCCGTTTCAGCCATCGTACCGAAAGGCGAAGGAAATTATTGAGTCGGGAGAGATGGGAAAAATTCAGTATCTGCATGGTTGGTTTGGCTTCAATAGCGCACCTTATGATCCGCAGGGACGGCTCTTCAACCCGGAACTGGGAGGGGGTTCGTTGCTGGACATTGGTTTGTATGCAGTTTTCGATGCGCTTTGGTTCATGGGCGCACCTCAGCAAATTTCGGCTGCCGCTTCATTGACTGAAAAAGGAATCGATACCAGTCTGACTATGCGCTTTGATTATCCGGATGGCGTATTTGCATCGCTCTTTTCCTCATTTTATACCGCTTCAGGACCCGGATGTGATATCTTCTGCGAAAAAGGTGTGTTACGCATCACCCGGCGTGGTATCTTGCATCAGCAGTTAGAGGCGCGTTCCCGGGGAACCGCTCCGGTTCAATACAGTTGGGAAGGTGCCGGGTGTGGTATGAAACTGGAAGCAGTGGAAGTGATGAAGTGCCTGGATGAAGGTAAAAAGGAGAGCAACGTGATGCCTTATAGCCGGAGTTTTGAATTGATGAAAACACTCGATGCCATTCGGGAACATGCGGGAATTCATTATCCCGGTAGGGGTTAAAGAATGATGTATAAAATAAAACAGGGCATTTCCACGCGCGGAGATGCCCTGTTTGGGTGAGGAAAGCAGGCTATTTAAAGGCTTTCAAGGCTTCGTCTACGGCATTTAAAACCGGTTGCGCTGAAATTTTCTGTCCAACAGCTTCCTCCATCCATTGCTGGGGAGTCAGACGGCCTTGCTCATAAATGCGGTCAACTTCGTCAGAGAAATTCTTTCCTTTCAGGTATTCTTCCAGCTGGAATTCGATGAGCTGACCGTACGAATAAGCCGGGAGATACAACGGATAGGAAATCATATGAGAATAGATGGCCAGAATCGGTTCGTCTTGCGTTCCGAAAATCGGTGAGAAGTATGTATTCCAAACATCTTTCGAGATGTTAATGACAGCCGTTTTCAATTCGGCTGAGTCAGCATCTGGATGCGCGTATAACCATTTCCACACTTTCATATCGACCATGCCGACACCCATAATTTCCATTAACGACCAGCCATTATCGAGCGCATTCAGGTATTTGGTATGCGGATTTTCATCGGTAATGCCCAGTAATTTCAAATCGCGGCTTTGGAAAATAAAGGCCAGCGCCTCGGTGAAGGCAGTGCTGGGAACGCCATGCAACATGTAGTAGTCTATGTTGTATAGCGAAATGGTTTGCTCGACGTTATGGCCGAACTCGTGAACGGCAATGTTATAGCCTTTGTAGTTCATTCCGGTAGAAGGAATGCGTGTGCGCAGGTGCGATTTCTCTCCAATCATCTGTGCGCCCCACGCATGACCTGAACCGCGGGCCGGATCGACAGCAATTTTGGAGGCAATGAAGTTCGCTCGCTCATCCGACCAGCCCAGTTGCTTTAACAGGTTCGGCATGTCTTCCTTGAACGCTTTCGGATCGGGATAATAGGCTTCGGCCTTTTCGTTAAGTGTTTGTTCCGGAATGGAGCTCCGTGCTTTGAAGCCATCGTACCAGATGTCGTACGGACGGAGCGGACGGCCAAGCCTTTCGGCGATAAGCGCACCGATTTGCTTCAACTCCGGAGAACGAAGATACGTATCGAACAATGCTTCTACTTTCGGTTGCGGAATTTCCATTTCGCCTGAAAACTTCCGTTTGATGTAGGTATCCAATACCGGGTAATAGGCATCGATAGCTTTTAATGCGTGGAAGTTGTTTAATATTTGCTGGTACCGTGTATTGGGCCCGGGTTTGAAGACAACTTCTTTACCATTATTATAAAGCTTATTGGCAAAAGGTTGCCATTCGTATGCCGGATTGTTGATTACCTTCTCGGGAATATCCTGGTCGATGATTCGCTTCATTACTTCGTAAATCATCTCCTGCTTTTGCGGGCCTTTTGCATTATCGGCATAGTCAGCTTTAATTTCATCGCGGAGGTTCCAGTGCGAAAGCAGTACCATATCATCCGGGAAAAGTTGTTTGTCGTCGTTAGTACGAAGATGCCCCATTTCGATATTGTACTCCGAAATGTACAGGTCGGCCTTCGTGTTCGCTTCGGCATAAGCCTGTTCCAGTTTGGCCGGTACGCGAGCGGAGAAAATGTCGCCTAATCTGGCGTTAGCCCATTCTTCCCGGCTCCAAATTGAGGCGAATTTTTCTTTGTCGGCCAATGGATAATAAGGGAAGTTCAGGGCGATAGCAAATGCTATTTTATTGCGGTACAGGTCCGACAGCATATGCGAGCCAACCGAATAACCGGCAAACATTTTATCAATAGGAAGCATCGGACCGGTAGCCAGTTGTACATTTTTCTGCAAGGCGAGTGTTATTTCATCAAAATGGCCGTACATGGCTTCCAGGTACTGACTAACCTTTTTAAAGAAAGCTTCGCGCTGCGCAGCATCGTTGATGTAATTATCCAGGCAAAACGAGGTAAACTCTTTTGCCGGACCATCATCCTTTCGCCACAATGATGCAGCGTGTTTTATGCCACGTTCCATCCGTTCGGCGGTGCTGTCGCCATATTTCTCCGTTAGTTTCTGGAGGATGTCATTTACGGCTGTTGCCGGAATTGGACTGGCGGCCTGTGCCTTACTCAAAGCGGGTGCAAACATCATAACGAGCATAGCAGAGAGGAAAAGCGTTAGTTTTTTCACGGGTCCACTCTTTTGTTGGTTAATGAATCGTGTTCGTGCGATAAGCAATTCGCTTGTCGCGATG
The DNA here is from genome assembly GCF_009617895.1 of Prolixibacter sp. SD074. NCBI lineage: Bacteria > Pseudomonadati > Bacteroidota > Bacteroidia > Marinilabiliales > Prolixibacteraceae > Prolixibacter > Prolixibacter sp. SD074. Next base: position 1,225,605 of record NZ_BLAW01000001.1, on the reverse strand, counting down.
TTAAAAATAGTGAAATGAACCGGAATACATTCAACATAAAGGATGCCTGAAAACAGGTATTTGGATAACTTGTATTCAATCAATTTTTTCGGGAAGGAAAAACGAGATGCCCTATCGATTAATTAAAAAAAACGCACCGGAAAAAATCGATGCGTTTTTAGAACTTCTTAAAATGAGCGTATTATTTGTCTGCTGTTTCTTTGGCTTTGTAGATAGCATCAAGCAAACCATCTTTCATCTTATCGTTGGCTAGCTGCCAGAACATAATACCGCCTAGATTTTTGTCGATGACATATTTTGTTTTCAGGGCCACCGATTTCGGATCGTCATACGTAGCAAACAAACTGTCTTTCTCGTTATACATGTACGGAGCCTGTGCTACATTGTCCCAATACGCTTTGAAGCCCTGCCGGGGCGATAAAATTGAATCGAATTTGTTATAACCTACGCCTTGTTTGAAAACACCCGGCTGGTACAAGCCATTATCCACGTTTTTCACGCCTTTCCAAACGCGGGCATAAAATGCGGCGCCAATGACAATCTTGTTGGAGGGAATACCCGCTTTCTCCAGGTATTTGACGGCATTGTCGGTCGATTTCGTTTGAGAAGCATTGGAGTATAGTGGAGTATGGTGACCGGTTACTTTGCTGTAGCCATTTACCAGGTCATACGACATCAGGTTTACGTAATTCACTTCCGGCATCACCGCTTTCCAGTCAATGGAATTTTCGAGGAATTGCTGGAAACCGCCCGCAGCAAAGCTGATGATGGCTTTTGGCCCCAGTATTTTCCTCAGTGTGGTAACCAAACTGGTGAAGTTGTCCTTGTCTTCCGTAAGGTATTGATGTCCCGGAAAGCCTTCAATGGCTGGATATTCCCAGTCGAGGTCAAGTCCGTCAGCCCCGGAATTGTCAAGGATTCTTTTCGCCGAAAGGGCAAATGCTTCACGTCCTTCCGGAGTAGAGAAGACTTCGGAGCAGGTTTTGCAGCCACCCCAGCCACCGAGCGACACCATGACGTTCAAATCGGGATACTTTTCCTTTAAGGCAACCAGGTGAGCCACACCTAAACTATCCTTCGGTGAGTCATAAGCCAGCTCGTTTCCTTTCAGATGAAGAAAGCTGTAGATAACATGTGTGACCTCGCCAAGGTTATACTGGTCAATTTGATTGGCATCGCCGGCATAATAAGCCATCACGGCAATTTGGCCGGAGTTGTCTTTTGGGGCTGTTGGTTTGTTTTTACACGAAAAGAGGCCAAGTAGCAAAAAGGCAATCAGATAGAGAGTCGAAAGGAGCTTACGTCTCATATGCTTTTAGGTTAAATTCATACATTCAGATCTAAATCTAAGTAATTTCCATTTTACCGGAATAACTTTTAAGAAGTTATGTAATATTAGTTATCCGGTTTCAGGTAAAATTCCAGTACATCCATGGCAAAGCGCGCTGAAACGGTCCCGGGGGCCACCGCTCAGTTCAATTCACACCCCAATGGCTTCATTAACTGTTTTTCAGGCTGCTGTAATAAATTTACGAAAGTGGGCCGAAAACGGACAATGAAATTGAAATCAGATTAGTTCCAGTTTCTCGTGGCCATAATGCTGTCGACGATTCCTTCGTGGTATACGCCAATTCGCAAAATGGAATCGAGAATCATGGTGCGATGTGCTTCGTGAATGGCTTTTTCCCGCCGGATATCATCGGGCGTTTTCTTCTTCCGGAAAACGGTAGCCACATCAGCCAGACTGAAGCTAATACCTACGCCACCGCCCAGTGCCGGATTGGTGGACATATTAACCGGGGATGCACCTCCTTGTGGCCCCATCGAATGAATCATTTTCTTAATCTGCCTGTTCATCAACTCGATGTTTTTAGCAAAATATTTCATATTATTCGGATTCTGCTGAATAATCAGCGGACTCAGTTCGTGTGCAGCAAAACGCACATAATAAACCTGTGGCGAAGCGACGGGGTTAAAACTTTCGACTTTGATAATTCTTCTTTTATAGGAAATATGAGAAATCATTAACGAGTCGCCGGGTTCGCAGGTCAGGGAGAAATGACCGTCCCGGTTTGTTGCCATTCCCATCATTGTCCGGTAGTTGATAACGTAAGCCCCTTCTACCGGAATAGAATCCTCATCGAATATGAATCCGGAAAACCGAAACGATGAATCGGGCATACTCTGGGCAAATAATCCTGTATTGACAAATAAAATAGCGGTAACAAGCAATAATCTCATAAATGATTAACGTTCGGTTTTTGCTGGAAGAAATTCTATTGCGAAGATGATGTAATGCATTGAAAACGTTGCTTTAATATTCCTGAATAATTGCTAAAAGATGTTATTGTTCATTAGGTATTGAAATAGCAGCTTACTAGCTATGTTTTGCGTATAAAGCAAAACCCCATTGTATTAAAAATGCGTGCGCGTTAATCATATTTGGGATATATTTTATGTTCTGCGGCAATGTTCTGTATGCTCTTTAACATGGGGTTACCCCTGATAACTATCAGGATTTTCAGGGATTTATTTGGGTAACTTTTCAGTCGATTTTAGCACCCAAATTGACGGAACGAAGCAGTAGGAAGGGTACTGAAAATAATTAGTCAATCATTAACCCAAATGCCCATGACTGCAACAGCCGGAAACCGTGGAGACAGCGTACGCTCGGACTGTTTTGTACAGATTGCTAAAACTGAGCATCATGCAACTGAAATCCGGTTACAGAGTAAAGTTGAAAGTTTGTTTGGCGATTCCATCCGGGAGCTTTGTCACGAAGTACTGGCCCATTATAACCTTCGGGATGTACTGGTGGAAATTGAAGACAAAGGGGCTCTGCCATTTGTCATTGCAGCGCGCCTGGAAGCGGCTATCCGCCAGTTAACCGGAACGGATCAATCCCTTTTATTACCCATTGAAACAAAAAATATTCATCGGACAGGCCGCGATCGTAACCGACGGACCCGTTTGTACCTACCGGGAAATAATCCGAAGCTGATGCTGAATGCCGGCATCTACGGAAGCGACGGCATCATTCTCGATTTGGAAGATTCAGTCGCACCTGATAAAAAAGCCGAGGCCCGTTTGCTGGTTCGCAATGCCCTACGTGCAGTTGACTTTGGTGATGCCGAACGAATGGTTCGTATTAATCAACTGCCGGACGGATTGAAAGATTTGGATGCCATTGTTCCCGAACAGGTAAACCTGATCCTGATTCCCAAGTGCGAAAGTGCGCAGCAAATCATTCAGGCAGAGGAACGCATTGAAAAAATACTGGGGCGCGAAAACACCGATATCTACCTGATGCCAATTATTGAGAGTGCCCTGGGAGTGGTAAAAGCTTATGAAATTGCATCGGCTTCGCCGAATGTAGCCGCATTGGCGATTGGTTTGGAAGATTATACAGCTGATTTAGGAGCTCAACGAACGCCCGGAGGTCGCGAATCCTTTTATGCCCGCAGTGCGGTTGTCAATGCTGCACGCGCAGCGGGCATCCAACCCATCGATTCGGTTTTCTCCGAAATTGATGACATGGAAGCATTGCACAACAACGTGCTCGAATCGAAAGCGTTGGGTTTTGCCGGTATGGGATGTATCCATCCGCGCCAGGTTCCGGTCATCAACGAAGGTTTCAGTCCGGATGAACAGGAAATTGAAAAGGCGAAACGCATTGTAGACGCTTTTGAGCAAGCCAGAGAGAAGGGACTGGGCGTTGTTGCCCTTGGTTCGAAAATGATTGATGCCCCGGTTGTCAAACGTGCTGTTCACACCATCGAACTGGCGATTCAATCGGGTAAACTGTCAACCAACTGGAGAGAAAATCATGAATGAAGATCTGATATATAATGCAGTCGGACGGCTCGTTCCGTCGGAAATAAACGGCGAACCGGCCGTTCCGTTTATGGGTGTCGGGAAATATCGCCCGGAAGGAAAGAAACATGCACCGGCTATTCCGACCAACGCCGATTATCCGGCTGACGGAAACAAACAGGTTGATTCACTGAAAGAGGCGTTAATAAAAGCCGGGCTCAAAGATGGCATGACCATTTCCACGCATCACCATTTCCGCGACGGCGACCTGGTTGCCAATATGGTTTTTGATGTGGTGAAGGAGCTGGGCGTGAAAGATATTCGCTGGTTTCCATCGGCTTCTTTCCCCTGTCATGCACATTTGATTCCTTACCTCGAAGATGGTACCATCAGTCACATCGAAGGAAGCATGAACGGACCGCTCGGACGGTTTTGTTCGGACGGAAAGATGAAGAAAACAGCCGTCCTTCGCTCGCATGGCGGACGTTACCAGGCCGTGCAGGATGGTGAAGTGAAAATCGATATTGCTGTGATTGGCGCTGCCTGCGCCGATCCGTTTGGCAATGCCAATGGTCTGAATGGTCCTTCGGCGAGCGGGTTGTTGGGCTTTGCCCTGGCCGATTCGCAATATGCAAACAACGTTATTGTGGTAACCGATAACATGGTGCCATTTCCCTGTGTGCCCTGGCAAATTCAGGGAAACCATGTGGATTACACGGTTGAGGTAGAAAAAATCGGTATTCCGGAGAAGATTGTTTCCGGAACCACGCAGATTACCCGTAGTCCAGACAGATTGCTAATTGCCGAAATGACCGCCAAATTCTGTGAAGCAACAGGCATCATTCGTGACGGCTTTTCTTTTCAGGCAGGGGCCGGAGGGACCGCCCTTTCCGTCGGAATTTACTTTGGCGAGATCATGCGCCGGAAGGGCATCAAAGCCCGTTTTGCACGGGGAGGTAGTAACAGGTACCTGGTTGAAATGCTGGAAGAAGGCTTGGTGGAATACATTCTCGACGGACAGACATTCGATTTGGATGGTGTTCGTTCCATGCGCGACAATCCCAATCATACATGGACGAGTCCGTTCACCAGTTACAACTACCATAGCAAAGGAAATTTTGCCGGTTTGGTGGATGTGGTTATCCTCGGTGCTACCGAAGTGGATGTGAATTTCAATGCCAATGTGGTGACCCATTCTGACGGAAAATTATTACACGGTCTCGGGGGCTGGCAAAACTGCCTTTTCTCCAGGACGGTCATTTTACCTGTGCCGCTTTTCCGTGACCGCATTCCGGTGATTGTAGATGAAGTAACCACACTTTGCGGACCGGGCGAACTAATTGATGTCATCGTAACCGAACGGGGCATCGCTATTAATCCCTTGCGGAAGGATTTAATCGAAAAAGCGAAAGATTCCGGTCTTCCCATTCGGACCATCGAAGAGATGAAGGAAGAAGCGGAACGTATTTGCGGTAAGCCGAAGAAACCGGTATTTACCGATAAGATTATCGCCGCCATCAAATGGGTGGACGGAACCGTGATTGATGTGGTGCGGCAGGTAGAAGAAAAGAAAACAGAAACTTGAACCAATATTAGTGACCAAGCCGGTTTAAAAACAAACGAGCGCAACGCCCCTGAACACCAAAAATCAGTGGTGTGCCAAAAAATCAATTGACTATGGCAAAAAGAACCATCGTAGCGATGCCGGGCGACGGCATTGGAAAGACAGTCCTTCCCGAAGCCATCAGGGTACTGGGAGCAGCCGGATTTGAAGCCAATTACGTAGAAGGTGATATTGGCTGGGAATTTTGGCGCAAGGAAGGAAATCCGCTGCCCGAGCGCACTATCAAACTTCTGGAAGAGCACAAAGTGGGATTGTTTGGTGCGATTACTTCGAAACCGAAAGAAGAAGCGTTTAACGAACTTTCGCCCGGGTTGAAGGAGAAAGGCCTGGTATATTCCAGTCCGATTGTCGGCCTTCGTCAGCATTTCAATCTCGACATCTGCATGCGCCCGTGCCATACATACAAAGGAAATCCGCTCAACTTCATTCGTCGCGGCAAAGAAAACAGCGTTGAAGAGCCGGAAGTGGATGTGGTTATTTTCCGTCAGAATACTGAAGGGCTCTATGGCGGTGTGGAATGGAGCAATCCGGATGACAAAGTTTACGATGCTTTGATGACGCATCCCCGGTTTGTGAAGAACTTCGGTTCGGTTCCCCGGAATGAGTTATCCGTGTCAACCCGAATCTTTACAAAAAAAGCGACTGAACGTATTCTTCGCGCCGCCTTTGCCCATGCAGCGAAATACGGCTACAAGTCGGTAACGCTCTGCGAAAAGCCGAACGTGATTCGCGAAACATCGGGAATGATGTATAAAATGGCGAAAGAGATTCAGCAGGAATATGCAGGAATAGCGCTTTGGAATACCAACATCGATGCGCAGATGATGTGGTTGACCAAAAATCCGGAAGATTATGGAGTAATCGTAGCCGGAAACATGTTCGGCGATATCGTATCGGACGGTTTTGCCGGATTGATTGGTGGTCTGGGATTTGCCTGCAGCGCCAATATGGGCGATGAAGTAGCCGTTTTTGAGCCGACGCACGGTTCTGCACCGAAGTATGCCGACTACGACGTATCGATTGTCAATCCGATTGCGATGATTGAATCGGCTTGTATGATGTTGGATCATCTCGGTGAAAATGACAGAGCCATCAAAATCCGTAAGGCGATTGCGGAAGTGGTGGCTGAGGGTAAAGTCCGCACGTATGATATGATGAAAATGGCGGGACGGCCCGATGTGATTGAAAAAGGTGCGGCTTCGACACAGCAGATGGCCGATGCGATCATTGAAAAACTGGAGTAATGAGCAACCTGGAACAAGTATATGACCTCTGGCCGGAACTGCTCTGGATTAAAAATGAGGAACTTCGCGGACAGACGGCTGAAGCCTGGCGGTTGGCGCTGGAGAAAAGCGTGTTGACGCCGGAAGATCTGCACCGGATTCCGTTCACACTTCTTTGTGGGCCGGATTTGAAAGTCAGCTTCATGGACCATAAACGGGCTGTCGTTCACATTGCCCGCGAAAGCGGTATGAAGATGAACGAGTTTTTCAAAAATGAGCTACCGGTAAACATGGATGTCCTGATTTCCGGTGCTATCCTGGCTGATGTGGGCAAACTACTGGAATATGAGCTGGACCAAAACGGGAATTCCTTCCAGGGAAAATATGGCAAACTGCTGAGGCATCCGTTTTCGGGAGTTTCGCTGGCTGAATCGTGTGGCGTTCCGGCGGAAGTCTGCCATATCATTGCCACGCACGCCGGCGAAGGCGACATGGTGAAACGCACTACAGAGGCGTACATCGTGCACCATGCCGATTTTATGACGTTTCTGCCCTTTAAGGCAATGAGCAATGAAAAATGAACAGTGAAAAATTACAATGAATAATGGACAATGAAGGAAAATCAGGTCGTTGATACATCAATTGATTTTGCACTGAACGTTTTGGCGTTGTGCAGAAGATTTCCAAGGCAACTTGAAAGCTCTTTCCAATTGTTCATTTCTCATTTTTAATTTCTAATTGAAATGATGACCATCATTGAAAAAATAATTGCGGCCCATTCCGGGAAGGAGTCGGTGAAACCGGGCGAGATTGTCGATATCAGTATTGATGTTCGCCTGGCCCGGGATTTCGGTGGGGCCAATGTAGTGAAGAACCTGGTGGACAACCAGCTGGCTGTAGATAACAGCTCAAAAACTTTCTTCACCTTCGACTGCAATCCAACCGGTTCGGATCAGAAATATGCTGCCAATCAGCAAAAGTGCCGGCTCTTTGCCCGCGATTTCAATATCCGGGTGTACGATATCAATTCCGGAATCGGAACGCATCTGGCGATTGATAAAGGTCTGGCTGTTCCCGGGTCAACTGTCGTATCCACCGATTCGCATGCGAATATTCTGGGGGCCATCGGCGCTTTTGGACAAGGCATGGGCGACCGCGATATAGCCGCTGCCTGGGCACGGGGAGCTGTTTGGTTCAAAGTGCCGGAGTCGGTAAAAATTACCCTTTCGGGAAAACGCCCGACTGGTGTTTACGCCAAGGATATTGTCCTGAACCTGCTGCAACATTTCGGTGCCAGTAGTTTGTTGGGCAAATCGGTAGAACTTTATGGTGAAGAGGTTGATGACCTCACGTTGGACGAACGCATCACCATCTCTTCCATGGGAACGGAAATGGGGGCTATTGCGGTTTTTTTCCCGCCATCGGATGAGGTGGTTCAATATGCAAAAGAACGCTCAGCTGAAGATTTTGAACCTGTATTTGCCGATGGAGACGCTCACTATGCAGAAAACTTCGAACTGAATATAGCAATCTTTGTTCCTGCCATTTCCCTTCCGGGAAAACCACACGATGTGGTTCCGGTGGAGCAGGTGAAAGGCACCAAAATCGATTCTTCGTTTATCGGAAGTTGTACGAACGGTCGCATGGAAGATATGCGGGCTGCTGCCCGGATTCTGAAAGGCCGGAAAGTGGCTCCCGGTGTCGTCTTGAAAATTGTTCCGTCAACCGATGAGGTGTGGAATGCCTGCATGGACGAAGGGCTGATTCGTATTTTTAAAAATGCCGGTGCCATGCTGAGCAATGCCGGATGTGCCGGATGTGCTGCCGGTCAGGTGGGACAAAACGGCCCGGGTGAGAAAACCGTTAGTACCGGGAACCGAAATTTTGCCGGCAAACAAGGCAAAGGTGACGTGTACTTAGTTTCGCCGGCTACGGCTGCTGCTTCTGCGGTAGCGGGTCATATTACCACCGAAGACGACCTGCCGGAACAACCTTCTTTATTCGAGGAAGGACATGGCAAACAGGAAGCGGTACTGGTAACGCATCATGTAAGTGAAAAAGAAAAGCCGTCAGTAGTTGAAGGACGGGTTTGGTTGGTCATTGAAGACAACATCGATACCGACATGATTTTCCACAATCAGCACCTGGCGATTACCGAACTGTCGGAGATGGGGAAATATACCTTTGGTAACCTGAAGGGCTGGGAAGATTTTGCTTCCAAAGTGCAACCGGGTGATATGGTCATTACCGGCAAAAACTTTGGCGCCGGAAGTTCCCGTCAACAGGCGGTCGACTGTTTCAAATCGTTGAGCGTACAGGCTGTTTTGGCTGAATCGTTCGGGGCTATTTACGAGCGAAATGCTATCAACGCCGGCTTCCCGATTATGACCTATGAGTCGATTGAAGAACTGGAACTTCAGAATGGTGATGTAATTGCCGTTGAATTCGAAACCGGAAAGATCACGAATCGGCGAAACGGTAAGAACATTACGGTTCAGCCGTTTTCAGATGTTCAAATGGAAATCTACCGGAAGGGAGATTTACTTCATGTATGACGTTAAAAATTTGGCGTATGTCAGGAAAAACGTTTGCTGAAAAAATTTTGGGTGCACCGGTTGGAAGTATCGTGTTTGCCACGCCGGATATCATCCTGTCGCACGATAATTCGTCGAGTATCGAAAAGATATTCCGCAAGATGGGCGGCAACAGGGTTGCCGATCCCAATAAATTACTGCTGGTGCTCGATCACAATGCACCGCCGACAAATGCCAAGTTGGCCAACGATTACCAGCAAATTCGCAACTTCGCGAAAGAGCAACACGTATCAGGTTTTCACGATGTGGGGCAGGGAATTTGCCATCAGTTGATGGCCGGTCATGCACGGCCCGGAATGTTGGTTGTCGGGAGTGATAGCCATACTTGCACAGCAGGAGCTTTCAACGCTTTTGCAGCTGGCATCGACCGCACGGAGACGGCTGGCCTGTGGAAACAGGGGGAAACATGGTTCCGTGTACCCGAAACCATCAAAATTACCCTCACGGGAAAATTGCCGGAGCATGTGTATTCAAAGGATTTGGCGCTGTACATTATCGGTATGGTTGGTTCTTCCGGGGCCGATTACATGTCGATCGAGTACCATGGCGAAGGTGTGAAGACGCTAACGGTGTCCGATCGGATGACCATTGCCAACCTGGCCTCGGAAATGGGCGCCAAAAATGCCGTTTTCCCGGCTGATGAAAGGCTGGAAGAATATTTCGGAGCGAAGTTCAAAGCCATTTGGGCGGATGATGATGCCGTGTTTACGAAGAAATACACCATCAATCTGTCCGAATTGTATCCGGTAGCCGCTTGTCCGCATCACGTTGACAACGTGAAAAGCATTGATGAGGTGGCCGGAACGCCGGTTGCCCAGGCGTTAATCGGAACATGCACCAACGGTCGCATCGAAGATTTACGGGCAGCTGCAGCCATCCTGAAAGGGCATAAAGTACCGGAAGGATTCCAGTTGTTGATAACTCCCGCTTCCCGCGAAATTTACCTGCAGGCCATGAAGGAAGGTTTGGTTGAAATCTTTCTGGAAGCAGGTGGAAATGTTCTTTCGCCTTCGTGCGGACCCTGTCTGGGAACAGGTCAGGGAATCCCGGCCGATGGCATCAATGTGATTTCAACGGCTAACCGCAATTTCCTTGGACGGATGGGTAACAGGAATGCTTCCATCTACCTGGCATCGCCGGCAACCGTGGCCGCTTCCGCTTTGCGTGGTGAAATTACTTCGCCCGAAAAGGCAACCTCTGCCCACAAGTTCCCGTATCACAAGCAGCAGACGGCTACCGTGGTGATTGATCCCGGTGATGACCGCCTCCAGAATGGTGTGTGGAACTATTCGGATGTGGATAACCTGAATACCGACCAGATGTTTGCCGGCAGTTTGACCTACGAGGTAAACAGCTCGGAACCCGGGAAAATTGTACCGCATCTTTTTAAAGGATTTGATGGCCGCTTTGCTGAAAGAGTGAAGCCGGGCGATATCATTGTGTGTAGTGAGAATTTCGGTTGCGGCAGCTCGCGCGAGCATCCTTCGGTTGGTTTGGTTAAAGCCGGCGTGTGTGCAGTTATTGTAAAATCGGTTTCCCGGATATTCTTCCGTTCGGCCATCAACCAGGGACTTCCCATTATTGTATTGCCCGAAGCAGTCGCCGCTTATCAGAAAGGCGAAAGTGTGGAAGTTGACATGGCTTCGGGTGTGATTTACATCGGAACCAAGATTTTCCATTTCAATCCGTTGCCCGAAAAGCTGATGCAGATTCTGGAAAAGGGCGGTTTGGTGAACTGGATCCGCGAAAGCGAAACAATTATTTAGTTGAACTGAGAATATATAACAACATAAAACGTAAATAATATGCAAGAAATGAAAGATGTACTGAAAACATTAGGCATCAAAGATGTGAATCCGGGGTTGTGCACCGGTACGAAATGGATTGATACCTCCGGCGATAAACTTACGTCGTATTCTCCGGCTGATGGAAAAGTGATTGCTGAGATTCAACAGGCAACACTGGAGGATTACCGGAAAGTGATTGATACGGCAAAGGGTGCCTTCAAGGTATGGAAGAAAGTACCTGCTCCGAAACGCGGAGAGATTGTTCGCCAGATTGGTCTTGAACTACGCAAATACAAAGAGCCACTGGGCCGTTTGGTTTCCTACGAAATGGGGAAAATATACCAGGAAGGACTGGGGGAAGTGCAGGAGATGATCGATATCTGTGATTTTGCATTGGGACAATCGCGCCAGTTGTATGGTTATACCATGCACTCCGAGCGTCCTGAACACCGCATATACGATCAGTATCATTCATTGGGTATTGTTGGCGTGGTTTCAGCGTTTAACTTCCCGGTAGCGGTTTGGTCGTGGAACGCCATGATTGCTTTGGCCGCCGGCGATGTAGTGGTTTGGAAACCCTCTTCTAAGGTACTGCTTTGTGCAATTGCTGTTCATAATATTGTGTCCGGTGTACTGAAACGCAACGATATTCCGGAAGGCGTGCTCAACCTGGTGGCTACCAGTTCGAAGTACCTGGGCGACGATATGTTCAGCGACAAGAACATTCCGCTGATTTCGTTCACCGGTTCTACCCGCGTGGGTAGGAAAGTCGGCCGTTTGGTTGGTGAACGTTTGGGCCGTTCTATTTTAGAGTTGGGAGGAAACAATGCGGTGATTGTTACCCCGACGTCCAACCAGGATATGGCGCTTCGGGCTATCGTATTTGGTGCTGTTGGAACAACTGGTCAGCGCTGTACTTCTACCCGCCGCGTTATTCTTCACGATAGTATTTACGAAGAGTTTAAGAACAAACTGCTCAACGTTTACAAAGGATTGAAAATTGGTAATCCACTCGACGAGAAAAACCATGTGGGTCCGCTGATTGACAAAGGGGCTTCGGATACTTATTTCAAAGCCATTGAAAAAGTGAAAGCTGAAGGTGGCAAGATTCTCTTTGGTGGTGAAGTTTATAAGGACGCCGGTTGCGGGTCGGGATGCTATGTGGTGCCTTGCGTTGCTGAAGTGGAAAATCATTATGAAATCGTTCAGGAAGAAACGTTCGCACCGTTGCTCTACGTTATCAAATACAGTACACTGGATGAAGCCATCGAACTGCATAACGCGGTTCCGCAAGGTCTGTCATCCGCAATGTTTTCATCCAACCTGCTGGAAACGGAAAGGTTCCTGTCGCACGACGGTTCCGATTGCGGAATTGCCAATATTAACATTGGTACTTCCGGCGCTGAGATTGGTGGCGCTTTTGGTGGGGAAAAGGATACCGGTGGCGGCCGGGAATCGGGGTCTGACGCCTGGAAAGCTTATATGCGCAGACAAACCAATACCATTAACTATGGTTCGGAATTGCCGTTGGCCCAGGGGATCGAGTTCAATGTGTAGCATTTGACAAGTTCGTTGGTGTCGTAACCGGACGGCAGGCAGGAAGTTTGATGAATGGTTCAGTTGATTTTCTGTACTGCCGCCGGTTTACAAATGGGTGTAGTTGTATCGAAAGTTGCTTTCAATATGATAAGCAGCGCATATTTTCTTATCTTGAAGGGGATTTTCCAAAATCTGCTGATAGAACCTGTACGTATCGATTAATTCCGGTTCAAACTTTTTATTAATTGATTAAATTTTCCGCGAATGAAGCTAGGTATCCTGAAAGAAGGTAAAGTACCGCCCGATCGGCGCGTGCCCTTTTCTGCCCAACAATGTCTCGAAATTAAAAAGCGTTTCCAGCAAGTGGAATTAACGGTTCAGCCGAGTCCCATCCGGTGTTTTCCGGATAGCGACTATCTGAATGCCGGTATTTCCATGAGCCCCGATTTGAGCGATTGTGATATTCTGATGGGAGTAAAAGAGGTACCGATGGCCGATTTGATGGAAGATAAAACGTATCTGTTTTTTTCTCATACCATCAAAAAACAACCGTACAACAAAAAACTTCTTCAGGAGATTCTGCGAAAGCGCATACGATTGGTCGATTATGAAGTGCTGACCGGGCCGAATGGCATGCGCGTGATTGGCTTTGGACGTTTTGCCGGACTGGTAGGAACCTACAAAGGCTTGCGCGCCCTGACTATCCGTCATGAGTTGCCCGAACCGAAGCCGGCATATGAATGCCACGATTTGGCTGAGATGAAAGCCGAAGCGCGGAAACTGGGACTTCCTCCGTTGAAAATCGCTATCACCGGCGGTGGTCGCGTTACGCACGGCGTGATGGAGATGTTGGATGAAATCAAGGTTCGCAAGGTAAGTATCGACGAATACCTGGCTACCGAACATGTTGACCAACCGGTGTATGTGCAACTCGAACCCGATGCTTACAATAAACGCAAGGATGGCAGCGTTTTTGATTTTGGAGATTTTGTGAAAAATCCAACGGCGTACGAAGGTAATTTCCTCCGGTTTGCCCGGACCACCGATTTGCTCATTTCGGCTGCCTACTGGGATCCCAATGCGCCGGTATTATTTACCCCGGAAGATATGCGTGGCCCGGATTTCCGCATTAAAGTGATTTCTGACATTACCTGCGACATCAAAGGTTCTATCCCGTCTACTTTGCGGGCGACTACTATCGATGAGCCGTTTTATGGATACAATCCGGTAACGGAACAGGAAGAAGTAGCTTTTATCAACCCGAAAAATATTACGGTGATGTCGGTGGATAATTTGCCGGCCGAGTTGCCGCGCGATGCTTCTGTCGATTTTGGTGAAAACCTTATCAATCGGGTGTTGCCTTATTTATTGGGAGACGATTCTGAAGGCATTGTTCAACGGGCCACGATTACCGAAAAAGGAAAGCTAACAGAACGATATAAATACCTCGGGGATTGGGTGAATTCCTGACAAGAAAGTGAGAGTGTGCGAAAGTGTGAAGACGAGAACGTGAGATGGGGAGAATAGGAGAAAGGGAGAGTGGGAGAATTCCATTCCACGTAAAGGCTGTGGTCTGAAATCTTTATTCTAATGTCTGGAGTCTAAAATCTTGGTTCTAATATTTATTGTTTTTTTTAGTATGAAAAAAGTATTCATCATTGGTGCCGGGCGTTCGTCCGCTACGCTGATCCGGTATATGGAAGAGCAGGCGCCTACTTACAGTTGGAAAATCACGGTCGGTGACCAGGATATCAACCTGGTGAACGATAAGATAGCGCCGCCAACCCGCGCCATTGCCTTTAATGTGTTCGATGAAGAGCAACGGAACCTGGAAATAGAACAAGCAGACATCGTAGTATCGATGCTGCCGGCCCGTTTGCATCAGGTGGTGGCGCTGACCTGTCTCAAATTTGGTAAGTCATTGCTAACAGCTTCTTACGTGTCTGACGAACTGAACGATCTGGATGCGGAAGTGAAGGCGAAAGGCTTACTCTTCCTGAACGAGATGGGCGTTGACCCGGGGATTGATCACATGTCGGCGATGCGGCTGATTGACCGGGTGAAAAGCGAAGGACATGCCATCACCGATTTTGAATCGTTTACCGGGGGACTGGTCGCACCCGAATCGGATAACAATCCGTGGAATTATAAATTCACCTGGAACCCACGTAATGTGGTGGTGGCAGGACAGGGAGGACCAGCCAAATTCCTTCAGGAAGGAAAATACAAGTACATCCCGTACAACCGTCTTTTCCGGCGTACCGAAGTAATCGATATTGAAGGCTTCGGAAAGTTTGAAGGCTATGCCAACCGCGATTCGTTGAAGTACATCGACAAGTATAACCTGCAGGGCGTGCCTACTGTTTATAGGGGAACATTGCGACGGCCCGGATATTGCCGCGCATGGGATATTTTTGTGCAACTGGGTGCTACCGATGATACGTATTTTATGGAGAATACCGGGAACATGACCTACAAGGAGTTCATCAACTCGTTTCTCTATTATGCCGAAGCAGCGGTGCGATTGAAGCTGTATCACTACATGCACATCGATCAGGATTCCGATATTATTGACAAACTGGAATATCTGGAGCTGTTCAGTGACAAAAAAATTGGCCTGGAGCGGGCTACTCCTGCGCAGATTATGGAACATATCCTTTCGGAGAAATGGAAAATGGAACCCGACGATAAGGACATGGTAGTGATGTGGCACAAATTGCTTTACAATCGAAACGGTGATTCCCATCCGGTGACAATGACTTCTTCGATGGTGGTACTGGGCGAGGATAGTGTACACACGGCCATGTCGAAGACCGTAGGCTTGTCATTGGCTATAGCCACCAAAATGGTCATGACCGGGCAAATCGCCCTAACAGGCGTGCACATTCCCAACAGGAAAGAGATTTACGGGCCGGTGCTGAATGAATTGGAAAGTTACGGCATCGCTTTCGTTGAGAAAGAAGGATAGCTACTACTATTGAAAAGCTCAGATTTTGACCTCCCGTTTTGGACGAAACGGTCAAAGTATGAGCTTTTATTTTTTGGGAATCATTCGTCAACCGACCAACTCCAGACGATGCGTGCGTCGCCGGTGGAGAAGTTATTCATGCGGTCGAGTTCCGTTTGTGTCTCAAATTCCTCGTCAAACTCTTCGTCCATCGACACAAAGCCGAAATCGCGGTCTTTGATGCTCCGCAGAATGCCGCCAATCAGTGGCAGCGCCTCTTTTGAAATCACCAGCCAGGGCAATGCGCCTGCACCCAGCATATCGCCTACGATATCGAAGGCATGTTTGCCCAACCTGCCTTTTACCTGTAGAAGCGTTTCGCCGGTACTGCGGGTATGCTTCCGGCAGTGACGCAGGTATACGCGTACCTTAATCCGCCGATCTTTGGGCATTTCCCGTTCGAGGACAAACAAACCGTCAGTGCCATCATCTGATGCTTCCGGAACAAAACTCAGTACGTTTTTCTGGCGGGGGGTGAGTTTGATGTACGGCTCGGGAGTGGTGGTGAGCACCATCTTGTCGTGGTCTTCGGGATGTTCTGCTACGATAACAAAATAGAGCTGCCAGCGCTCTTTGGGACGAAGAATGGTGAGTTTTTCGAATTCTAATTTGATTTTAGCCATGGTCCGATAATAATTTAGTGGTCAGTTTTTCTGTCTGGATAACCATCTTGGATAAATGGATTCTAACCTGCTGAAATTAGTAAAATATTATCATAATCAGTAAAACTCCTCTTAAATCTTAGGAAACAAAATTTATAAATCCTTTAGCATCCATACGGTGCAGGCGTAATGGCCCGTATCGCCGATGGGTTGTTTCAATCGGCGGAAGCCTGCCTTTTCATACATGCCTACAGCCTTTTCCAGTTCGGGAAGTGATTCGAGATAGAGTTGTTGGTAGCCCTGTTTGCGGGCCGAATCGATGCATTGTGCCATCAATTGCTTGCCGATTCCTGTCCCGCGTACCGGCGCCGCGACGTAGAATTTTACCAACTCGGCGCATCCTTCCGGCAAACCGTTGGAAGGGTAGATGCCGCATCCGCCAACAATTTCACTGTTGGCCCCGGCAATCCGATATTCTGCTTTCGGTACCTGGAAAAGCTCGTACAGGTGATCGGTAGTGGGATCGGTGTAAACGGTGCCCGGACGATCGATTTTGAATTCCCGGAATACTTTCCGAATCATTTCCGCCAACGGCGCATTGTCATTAGGTGCTATTAAGCGGTAGCTAACCTCCATGCTTATTCTCTTCTGTTCTCGAAATTTGATGTTGACTTCCGGCGGACGGTAAAATTAGGAAATGTAACGGGAATTAAAAAGCCGGGCAGTTTGAATACCTGAATTGTAAGAACAGAACCTGTCCCCAAAAAAGAACGATCAGGAATTTGGCGGTGGTTTTTTGTCCCCCGGGATGCCCGGCCGGCAAAATCGCGCTGAATTTCGCGCCCCATGGCTTTGAGGTAGCTTTTCAGCCGTCGACATTGGCCCCCAGGACTTTTAGGGCGCCCGCCCGAAGCCGATCGCTAACCTGAAACGTTTGAGGGCGAACAACCCGTGTAGATTTCTAATCTGAAAATTTTTTGGCCGGACTTCCGGAGTAAATATTGCTCCTAAAACCGTTGAGGGCGGTAAATTGCAACGCGATCGCTCCCTAAAACGTTTTAGATGGGAAAAATTCAACGGAAGAGTTCCCTCAAAGTTTTTAGATCGGAAAACGACAATCGGATCGTTCCCTCAAAATTTTTAGATCGGAAAAATACGGTGGGCGGGCTCCCTCAATCGTTTTAGATCGAAAAAATACAACAGAAGGGCTCCCTCAAAGTTTTTAGATCGAAAAAATACGGTGGGATTGCTTCCCAAAAATTTTTAGATCGGGATTTTGGTTCCGGTAATGGGTCAATGCGAATACCGGGAAACACCTGATTTGCCTGTCATACACGCTCGCACACTCGTCCCTGTTGTGCCGGCTGCATAACCGATGTACCAACTTCCTCATCCCGTAACGGTGAGTTTCGGGGTTAATTACAAAATCCTCCTCCGGCCTTCGGCCACCTCCTCCAGCGGAGGATATTTGCGGACTGCGGCGTTTTTAACAGCTGAAGTGGCATATTTTAGCATGAGCTTTAGGTCGCAAATTGGTACTGGTGAAGCTTAGTCGTGCAGTTGGATTATTCAGGGGTGGCGTGGTTTTATAGCCCCACCCGGCCTCCCCAAACGGGGAGGGGACGGTCGCGTGCTGCGGTACTTTTAATGGGCAGGTTTGACAGATTTGGGCTTCGGGGTTAATTACAAAATCCTCCTCCGGCCTTCGGCCACCTCCTCCAGCGGAGGATATTTGCGGACTGCGGCGCTTTTAACAGCTGAAGTGGCATATTTTAGCATGAGCTTTAGGTCGCAAATTGGTATTGGTGCAGCTTAGTCGTGCAGTTGATTGGCGGACTGTCCCCCTTTGGAGGGGGATTAAAGGGGGAGGATTTTAGGTATCCGGATTATCTTCGTTTTGCGTTATCCAGTTATCAATTTCCGTCAAAGCCAAGTCCATCCTGTTAAGGACCATTTCATCGGTCAGACGCAGCACCGTAAATCCAGCGTTGTTTAAATTATGGTCTCTTTGCTTATCACGCTCCAATTGTTCTTCATCGTGGTGCGTTATTCCATCCACTTCGATGATGAGTTTTAAGTCTTTGCACATGAAATCGGCGATGTAATTGAGGATGGGTCTTTGTCTGCGGAATTGATAACCTCTCATTTTCCCAGCTTTTAGGCCATATTTCCAAAGGGCTGCTTCGGCTTTAGTTCCCTTTTTGCGCATGTGCCGGGCAAAGTTTTTCAGTTTCTTGTTATAACCCAGATTAGAGGATAACTGTTCGTCCATTGGTGATTTTGTTAGTTTGGAATCATTAAGTTATGTTTTTTTTTACAAAATCCTCCTCCGGCCTTCGGCCACCTCCTCCAGCGGAGGATATTTGCGGACTGCGGCGTTTTTAACAGCTGAAGTGGCATATTTTAGCATGAGCTTTAGGTCGCAAATTGGTATTGGTGCAGCTTAGTCGTGCAGTTGGATTATTCAGGGGTGGCGTGGTTTTATAGCCCCACCCGGCCTCCCCAAACGGGGAGGGGACGGTCGCGTGCTGCGGTACTTTTAATGGGCAGGTTTGACAGATTTGGGCTTCGGGGTTAATTACAAAATCCTCCTCCGGCCTTCGGCCACCTCCTCCAGCGGAGGATATTTGCGGACTGCGGCGTTTTTAACAGCTGAAGTGGCATATTTTAGCATGAGCTTTAGGTCGCAAATTGGTACTGGTGAAGCTTAGTCGTGCAGTTGGATTATTCAGGGGTGGCGTGGTTTTATAGCCCCACCCGGCCTCCCCAAACGGGGAGGGGACGGTCGCGTGCTGCGGTACTTTTAATGGGCAGGTTTGACAGATTTGGGCTTCGGGGTTAATTACAAAATCCTCCTCCGGCCTTCGGCCACCTCCTCCAGCGGAGGATATTTGCGGACTGCGGCGTTTTTAACAGCTGAAGTGGCATATTTTAGCATGAGCTTTAGGTCGCAAATTGGTACTGGTGAAGCTTAGTCGTGCAGTTGGATTATTCAGGGGTGGCGTGGTTTTATAGCCCCACCCGGCCTCCCCAGGCGGGGAGGGGACGGTCGCGTGCTGCGGTACTTTTAATGGGCAGGTTTGACAGATTTGGGCTTCGGGGTTAATTACAAAATCCTCCTCCGGCCTTCGGCCACCTCCTCCAGCGGAGGATATTTGCGGACTGCGGCGCTTTTAACAGCTGAAGTGGCATATTTTAGCATGAGCTTTAGGTCGCAAATTGGTATTGGTGCAGCTTAGTCGTGCAGTTGATTGGCGGACTGTCCCCCTTTGGAGGGGGATTAAAGGGGGAGGATTTTAGGTATCCGGATTATCTTCGTTTTGCGTTATCCAGTTATCAATTTCCGTCAAAGCCAAGTCCATCCTGTTAAGGACCATTTCATCGGTCAGACGCAGCACCGTAAATCCAGCGTTGTTTAAATTATGGTCTCTTTGCTTATCACGCTCCAATTGTTCTTCATCGTGGTGCGTTATTCCATCCACTTCGATGATGAGTTTTAAGTCTTTGCACATGAAATCGGCGATGTAATTGAGGATGGGTCTTTGTCTGCGGAATTGATAACCTCTCATTTTCCCAGCTTTTAGGCCATATTTCCAAAGGGCTGCTTCGGCTTTAGTTCCCTTTTTGCGCATGTGCCGGGCAAAGTTTTTCAGTTTCTTGTTATAACCCAGATTAGAGGATAACTGTTCGTCCATTGGTGATTTTGTTAGTTTGGAATCATTAAGTTATGTTTTTTTTTACAAAATCCTCCTCCGGCCTTCGGCCACCTCCTCCAGCGGAGGACAGGTTGCCAGTCGTGGCGCTTTTAATGAATATTTAGGATGTTATTAGTTTCGTTTTGAGATTTGCCCCACCCGGCCTCCCCAGGCGGGGAGGGGACGGTCGCGAATGGCGGTGCTTTTAATGGGCAGGGGCGTTGATTGAGCAAATCCTGACAGGTTTCGAAAACCTGTCAGGATAGGTTGTTTTATTTTTCGGAAGATTGATTCCGAATCATGTTGGCCACGCGGGTGGTTTTGGTAGGGTCCTGATCGATGCTGGTGGTTTCGCCGTTGCAGTTGGTAAAATAGATGTAGTGCCCATCGTCGCGAAACTGGTACACTTTGCATCCATCGTGCTCGAAAAGGTACTGTACTCTGTATGTTTTATTGTTTTCGGGCGGGCCGCTTGAAAGTGGGATACCGGTAGTGCAGGATAGCAAATACAGAGCAATGAATGAGAGGGCAGATGCTTTTTTCATTGTTTATTTTCCATTAGCTTTATGCTCCCGAAACGCTTTGCTTATGGAGAACACGCATATACCGGTGATTGAGGTAAAGGAGGTGCATAAGTCCTTCAAGTCAGTTCATGCGGTGCAGGGACTGAACCTGACTATTGGGAAGGGAGAGTTTGTGGCGCTGCTGGGACCGAACGGCGCTGGAAAAACCACACTGGTGGAGATGATTGAAGGTATCCGTCATCCCGACAAGGGGGAAATCCGTATCATGGGGAAGACATGGAAGCACCACCAGGATGAGCTGCGTCACCTGATTGGCCTGTCGCTTCAGGAAACCCGTTTTACGGATAAGCTGCGGGTGTACGAAACGCTCCGGTTATTTGCCAGCTTTTTCGGATTGGGGAAGGAGCGGGTAGAGGAGATTATCGAACTGGTGGCGCTGGAGGAGAAACGCAAAGCGTATGTTGGAAACCTGTCGGGCGGCCAGCGGCAACGGCTGGCACTGGGCATCTCGCTGTTGAACAAGCCGCGTGTGTTGTTGCTCGATGAGCCGACCACCGGTCTCGACCCGAATGCCCGGCGCGAAATCTGGGCGATTCTGCGCAAGCTGAAAGAGCAGGCGGAAACATCGATGATTCTCACCACGCATTACATGGAGGAGGCGGAGCAGTTGTGTGACTATATTATCATTGTCGATCACGGGAAAGTGCTGCGGGAAGGTACGCTGGAGCAACTGTTGAACGATGAGAAAGGAGAAAAGGTAATAGAATTCACCCTGAAGGAGGCGCCGGAAACATTGCCCCGCCCCAAAGGACAAATCAGTGATATCCATTGGAACGGAACACAGGGGGGTGGCAAAGTAACGGTGCAGAACATGAATACGCAACTGCCCGAATTTATGGATTACCTGCAGCAGAACCGGCTTCACCTTCAGGATATGGAGTGCCGCCGCAACACCCTCGACGATTTATTCACCACGTTAACCGGAAGACATTTGCATGAATAACCGACTATCGAACCACCAGCTTTGGCAACTGACTATTTCGTATTCCCGGGAGTTAATTCGCGAGCCCGGCGTTTTGTTTTGGGGCATTGTTTTCCCAATTCTGATGTCGCTGGGGCTGGGCATCGCCTTCACCCAAAAGACCGATGTGGTGCGGAAGATAGCCGTCATCGACGCATCGGTGGATAGTACAGCCATCCGCCATTTTTTGCTCACGGAAGCTGAGCCCCATTCGGATGCTGCTGCCGATTCGTTTCGGTACAGCTACACGATTCCTGATAAGCAGATGGGAAATACCACTTTCCTTTTCCGGGAAACCGATTGGAAGGAAGCGATGATTTTGCTGAAACGCGGCCAGATAAATGTGATTTTGACCGAGCAAAACGGTAAGCCGGAATATCACTTTGATCCACGCAATCCGGATGCCCAGCTGAGTTACATCAAGCTGTCGGGCATTCTGAACGGGAAAGTGGTGAATACGCCGCAGGACAACGGCGAAATCAAACCACTGACGCTGGCCGGAACACGCTATATCGATTTCCTGGTGCCGGGACTGATTGCCATGAACGTGATGACGTCGTGTATGTGGGGCATTAGCTACGGCATCATCGACCGCCGCTCGAAGAAGTTGCTGCGCCGCATGGTGGCTACCCCGATGAAGAAGACCAACTTTCTGATAGCCTTCATTACGGTGCGCTTTGTGATGAATTTCATCGAATCGGCACTGTTGGTGCTGGTTACGTGGCTGGTTTTCGGAATTACCATACAGGGAAGCATCGTAGGATTGCTGGCCATTTTTATGGCGGGTAACCTGGCTTTCGCCGGAATAGCCATTTTTGTTTCATCGCATACCGCGAATACGGAAATTGGGAACGGTTTGATTAACCTGGTGGTGATGCCGATGATGGTGGTATCAGGCGTCTTTTTCAGTTACCACAATTTCCCTGACTGGAGTATCCCGGTGATTCAGAAACTGCCCTTGACGATGCTGACGGATGGTATCCGGGGTATCTTTAACGAAGGTTTGGGCCTGGCGGATATTGCTTTTCCATTTGTTATTTTATCGGCCATCGGGGTTTTCTTCTTTGCGCTGGGCCTGCGGTTCTTTAAGTGGCACTGACGGGAAGGGTTTCAGGTTAAAGGGGTGTCTTGTCCTGAAATAAGCTATTGGAAAAGGCTGCGTGGCATTCAGTCTTGGGGCGGCGTCATCGCGGCCATTGCCGCTCTTCCTTCCCCCAAGTTATGGGATTTCGGCCCTACAGGCCTTTTTGTATATACCGGCAGGGCCCCAATCCTCGTTATTCTTCAGTCATTACACATCTTTCAACCTTATCCAAATTAAAGCAAACGCCAAAGTCCGCTTTAAAACGACAATATAATTTGTGACTCGCGGGCTTTTAAGGTCAGTATTTGGAATGGATCAGGCTGAAATAGTAAGGAATGGGAATGGGGTTTTCTTCCAATGAAATAATCAAATTACATGTGATGAATAATATCCGGAATATATTTATTTCCTCTTCTTCGACTGGAAAACATACTAAAAGTCGTTTCCGGAATCCGGTTATTTTTCCATCTTTAGCATGTTCTAAAAACTGGCTATGACAACAACATTAACGCAACCGACCACTGAGCTTGAAAAATACTTTGAATCATTCCGCAAGAACATACTTGGTATTGACCATACCTTTGAATCTCCTTACGGAGAACAGCCGCTGGTGTATGCCGACTGGATAGCCAGCGGCCGACTTTACCGGCCCATTGAAGAGAAGCTGCAGCGACAGTTCGGTCCGATGGTGGGGAATACCCATTCCGAAGCTTCTGAAACGGGCTGCACGATGACACAGGCCTATCATTTGGCTCATTCGATCATCAAGGAACATGTTCATGCCAACGCAGATGATGTGATTCTCACAACGGGATTCGGGATGACTTCGGCTTTGGCTAAACTGCAGCGTATCATGGGACTGAAAATTCCGGAAAAGCTGATGAAGTTCTGCGATATTCCGCGCGAAGAGCGCCCCGTGGTTTTCCTGACGCATATGGAACATCATTCCAATCAAACTCCGTGGCTCGAGTCGTTGGCCGACGTGGTCGTGCTCGAACCGGATGAGAACCTGAAGGTCAACCCGCAATATTTGAGGACTGAAATACAAAAATATGCCGACCGGAAAGTGAAGATTGGTTCTTTCTCGGCTTGCTCCAACGTGAGCGGTGTGATTACGCCCTTTTACAAACTGGCGGAAATCATGCACGAGCACGATGGTTATTGCTTCGTCGATTTTGCGGCTTCGGCGCCTTATGTGGATATTGACATGCATCCGGAAAATGAACTGCAGCGGCTGGATGCTATTTTCTTTTCTCCGCACAAATTTTTGGGCGGACCGGGCAGTTCCGGTGTACTCATTTTTAATAAAAAATTGTATAAAAACCGCATCCCTGATCATCCGGGTGGCGGTACCGTGAAATGGACTAATCCATGGGGCGAACATACCTACGTAGATGACATCGAAATTCGCGAAGACGGCGGCACTCCGGGATTTATGCAAGCTATCCGGGCCGCTATGAGCATTAAGCTGAAGGAGCAGATGGACGTGAAGAAAATCCAGTCCCGCGAAAAAGAGCTCCTGAAAAGAGCTTTCAAGGGCTTCAACAAGATTGACGGAGTGTTCGTACTGGCACAGGAAGCCCGGGAGCGTCTGGGAGTTATTTCTTTCTATGTGGAGGGAACACATCATAACATGGTGGTTCGTTTATTGAATGACCGGTTTGGTATCCAGGTACGCGGTGGTTGTTCCTGTGCCGGGACTTACGGGCACTATCTGCTGCATGTGGATCGGGAGATGTCGCACCGGATCACCAAAAAAATCAACAGTGGTGACCTATCGGAAAAACCCGGATGGGTGCGATTGTCGTTGCATCCAACCATGACCAACGCCGAGCTTGACTATATTATGGATTCGCTCGAAAAAGTGGTCATCAATGCGCACAACTGGAAAGAAGACTATGTGTACAACCGGCACACCGGCGAATTCGACCACAAAGGCGGAAACGGAAAATGCGACCTGATTATGAAATGGTTTGAGTTGTAGAGAAGCGGCTATTTTTCTCTGCACAAAGTCAGTAGTCTTTCAGCCGCCGGCTTCTGTTCTACGATATTTGATTTTAAATGTTATGTGAATCTTTGCAATAATTGTTAAGTTTAC
Organism: Prolixibacter sp. SD074; assembly: GCF_009617895.1. NCBI lineage: Bacteria > Pseudomonadati > Bacteroidota > Bacteroidia > Marinilabiliales > Prolixibacteraceae > Prolixibacter > Prolixibacter sp. SD074. Next base: position 1,200,994 of record NZ_BLAW01000001.1, on the reverse strand, counting down.
TCGTCATGATTTAAGGTCATCGGATAACTGGAAATACTAACCGGGAAATGGCGGGGGAATTAAAAAACATTAGCAACGAAGAGTTTCGGTCAATCTTTGACCAGTACTATCCTATGCTTTTTCACCTGGGAAGAGAATATCTTCAGGATGATGATGAAGCCAAGGAGGTTGCCCAAAATGCCTTCGTGAAGCTCTGGGAGATTCGTGGGTCCCTTTCGAACGAATCCAATATTCGCAATTTTCTTTATACGATTGCCCGGAATAACTGCCTAAACTGTTTAAAACGCAGAGAAGTAATGGCCGTACACCATGACCGATTAAAGTACCTGGAGATGCACTTTAATTATGAAGCGCTGAACCGGATGGGACCTGATTATCTGGAGTTTTCCGAGTTAAAGGAAAAGATTGAAACCGCCGTCTCCAGCCTACCGGAAAATTGTCGCCGGGTATTTTACCTGAGCCGTTTTGAGGATAAATCCAATAAGGAAATTGCAGATGAACTCGATGTTACGGTGAAAACCGTTGAAGCGCATATGACAAAAGCGTTGAAATATCTCCGAAAAGAATTGCAAGATTACCTTCCTGTTTTAATGGTGATTACCAACTTCCTGAATTAATTCTGAAAAAAAATCCGAAAATGCTGTTAGGGTTCTCCCTTGCTTAGTTGTTTAATAGTTAAAGAATGTGAAATTATTTGTTTTCGCAGAGAGAGATTCATCAGAATCAACGAGTGCAAAGGCTCATTTCAAAGGAACACAGTTTATTCTACGGAAAAATATAGACGTAATTGATGTCAGACGAATTATTAGCAAAAGTTTTGTTGGGAACGGCAACTGAGGGGGAGAAAAGAGCCTATTATGAAGAGGTGGCCAGCGATGAATCCTTCCAGGAGGATTTTTATCAGACCAAAAGTTTGTGGGTGAGAGCTACAGCAGGCAGAAAAGATTCAAGTCTTAACCTGGATGAGGAATACAGGAATCTGAGGGGAAAAGTTCGTGTTTCGCCAAAAGCAGGGATACAGAATATGATTCGCATCTGGCTTGGACGTGCAGCGATGATTTTGGTATTGATTTCCGTTGGATGGCTGGCCCATCAGTTTTTGTCACCTGAAAAACAGGAAAAAGAGTTTACGCAGAAATTCGCCTCATCAATTGGTAGCATTTCACAGATGACACTACCAGATGGAACGCACATTTGGTTGAATTCAGGTAGCGAAGTTGTTTATCAGGAAAACTCCTGCGAAAGAAACGTTCAGCTTGTTGGGGAGGCTTGTTTTGACGTTGCCCATGACGAGGAACATCCGTTTTCGGTTCAGACAGAAAACATGGTTGTTCGCGATTTAGGTACCCGCTTCAATGTCCGGGCATATCCTGGCGATGAGGTTACCGAAACGACGCTTATCGAAGGCAGTGCAGAGATTCTTTCAGGCAATAATTTGAAGCGAATCTGTGAATTGAAGCCGGGGGAACTGGCTGTGTATGACAAGGCAAATAAGCGGATGTCAATACAGGAGATTGACCCTTCGACCATTGTCGCCTGGATGAATGGTAAGTTTGTTTTCAGAAATGAGAAACTGGTAGATATTTGCGATGAACTTGGAAAATGGTATGGCGTTCGTTTCCGCTTTGGTGATGATGTGATTAAAGACTACCGGTATACGGCGAACATCAAGCGGACCACTTCCATTTCATATGTTTTGAAAATGCTGAACATCACAACGCATTTGCATTATAGTATCAAGGAAAACAAAATGGAACCTGACATAATTACGATTTCGACAGAAGAGAAGAATTAACTGAATATAAAAACATAAATAAAGATATGCCTATGAACTAACTATCAGCTAAATCAATAAAAAAAACCGGGAGGGTGGCCCCCTTCCCGGTTCATGTGAATTTAATATCCCGAGCAGTCTCTATATCAGAGAATCGCAAATAAGACTGCTCTATTGTAAACCAAACAGTTCAAATCTATGAAGAATTTTCGAAGATTCCCGGGCAATTTACGCCCCGGGTTAAAAAAATTGTACCTAACCATGAAACTAACTGGATTCCTGTTGTTCCTTTCCGCAATGACGTTGTCGGCAAAGACCTATTCACAGGCTGTTCGTTTAAATCTCCAGGTTGAAAATGCAAACATCGTTCAGGTTTTCGACCAAATTGAGAAGAGCTCAGAATTTGGCTTTTTCTTTAAGACCGACCAGATGGATTTGACAAAGCGGTATAATCTTTCGATAGAAAATGCCAGCATCGACCAGATTCTTTCCCAGGTACTGGATTTATCGAAATACAAATATCAAATCGTTGATCGCAATATTGTGATTTCGAAAAGGTCTGTTGAAACTGCACAAAATGGCCAGCAAAACAAACACAGTGTTAATGGTACAGTCAGAGATGAAGACGGGGTTCCGCTTCCGGGTGTAACCATTGTTATTAAAGGAACGACTACCGGCACCATTACCGATACTAACGGAAATTATACGTTAAAGAATATTCCTGGAGATGGTACATTGGTATTTTCTTTTGTAGGGATGAAAAGCCAGGAAATTCCAGTAGCGAACCGGTCTAAGATTGATGTAGTGCTGAAGGAAAGCTCCGTTGGCTTGCAGGAGGTCGTTGCTATTGGTTACGGAACTATGAAAAGGAGCGATCTGACCGGTTCGGTTGCGCAGGTAAAAAACGAAGAATTGTCAGCTGTACCCGTCTATAATATGGAACAATCCTTACAAGCCGTTGCTGCCGGGGTTCAGGTTACACAAAACTCAGGACAACCAGGAGGGCGGATTGAAGTGAGAATTAGAGGCGGAAATTCAATGATTGGTGACAACCAGCCTTTATATGTCGTCGATGGCTTTCCGGTTACCGGAGGAATTGATTTCCTTAACCCGAGTGATATTGCTTCGGTCGATATTCTTAAAGACGCTTCTGCAACTGCCATTTATGGTGCACGTGGTGCAAATGGTGTCGTAATTATTACCTCAAAAAAAGGGGCAGCCGGACAAAAAGGCAAGGTTGAGATAAATAGTTACTATGGAATTCAACAAACTATAAACCGGTACAATTTACTGAACGCCAAGGAGTATGCTACCATTGCCAACGAATGGCTAAAAAACGAGGGACTCGATTCCTATTTCGATGTGAACCAGATTCAGAATCCCGGAACCAACTGGCAGGATGTCATTTTTAGAAACGCACCAATACAAGATCATACGATTACTTTTTCCGGAAGTTCGAATAAAACACAATATTCTTTTTCCGGTAACTTTTTTGATCAGCAGGGAATTATTATCAACACTGGAGTCAAAAGAGGTTCCATGAGATTAAACCTTAACCATGAGCTCAATAAATGGTTAAAGATGGCGGTCAACCTGGTTTTAACCAGAAAACAGGTATTATCTGTTCCGGTTGATAACGGATACCGGGGCTCAGGATCTGTTCTGTCAGCAGCGGCGGCAGCGCCCCCGACTCTCCCGGTGTATGATGAAAACGGATTGCCATATCAGATAGAAAAAGCATATAATTTCGGTTCTGCAGATATGCGCAATCCATTGCTCTTAGCGATGCGCCAGTCCAAAACCTTAACTAACAGTATTGTTGGAAACACTGCGCTGACATTCAACGTGACCAAAGATCTGTCCTTTACAACCCGTCTTGGTCTGGAATATGTTTATTCTTGGGATGATTACTTTGAACCGCTTGTTTACCCACACGACCGGGGATATGTGTCACAAACAATCTACTATCGCAATTCGTTTTTGAATGAGAATACGATGACTTATTCAAAAAAGTTCAACGATGAAAACAACCTGACATTTACCGGAGGATATACTTATCAAACTTATATGCTGAGAAACCTGGGCAGTTCTGCTTCTGGTTTTTCAAATAATACAACCCGGTACTACGACCTCTCAGCAGCCGAAACGATTGGTACGCCTTCCACCAGTTTTTCGCAGTGGACATTGGCTTCCTGGCTTGCGAGGGCTAATTATTCGTTAAAGAACAAGTACCTGTTTACGGCGAGTATCCGTGCCGACGGTTCTTCCCGTTTCGGGAAAAATAATAAATGGGGAACATTCCCCTCAGGGGCACTTGGATGGAGAATCTCTCAGGAACCGTTTATGCAGAATCTCCCATTCATCTATAATCTGAAACTGAGGGCCAGTTACGGAATTACAGGTAACACAGCATTAAATCCCTACCAGTCACTTGATCGTCTGGATTCAAAGAATGCAGTTTACGGTGGACAGACTGAAGTGGTTGGTTATATTCCTGCCGGCATATCAAATCCCAACTTAAAATGGGAAACAACCGCACAGACCGATGTAGGATTTGATTTTGGTGTTTTGAATAACAGAATCAGATTGACGGCTGATTATTATAAGAAAACAACAACCAACCTATTGGCGTATGTCCCTCTGCCCCCTTCTATAGGATTTGGTTCCATCTTGGAAAATATTGGTGAAATTCAAAATCAGGGGTTTGAATTCACTGTTAATGCGGACATTCTCAACAAAAAGGTAAAATGGAATGTTGCCGCCAACCTTTCAACCAATAAAAATAAAGTGGTCAAGTTAGCCGGAGGAAGCGATATTCTTGGCTCAGGCCAGTTCGCTGTGTGGTCCAATACGAATATTGCCCGTGTAGGTGAACCGTTAGGGGCTTTTTACGGAAACCTTGAGGATGGACTGGATGAAAATGGCTTCATCAAATATAAGGATATCAGCGAACCGGACGGAAAACCTGACGGCGTGGTCAATTCCTTAGACCGCACGATTCTTGGAAATCCAAATCCAAAGTTCTTTTATGGATTGACATCGAATCTTTCCTGGAAAAATTTGGAGTTAAATGTTATTCTTGACGGGGTTTACGGAAACAAGATTTTTAATGCTACAAACGGTTCTATTTTAAATTCGTTTCAACGTGGAACCAATCAGGATAAGCGAATCATAGGTAATTATTGGACAACAGAAAATCCCAACCCGAATGCCAAATACCCAAAAATCAGTTCACTGACAAGTGTCGATATTTCGGATCGTTTCATTGAGGACGGAAGTTATTTAAGAGTCCGTTCTATCCGGTTAGCTTACAATCTACCAATCAAAAAATGGAGGTTACCTCTGGTCGATTTTGCACAGGTCTATTTGTCAGGAATAAATTTATTCACGTTTACCAAGTATACCGGACTTGATCCCGAAGTCAATACCAAAGGTACCGATTCGCAAGACGTCGGTTCTCGATTGGATATGGGATATGATCAGAGCGGATATCCAAATGCCAAAAGCTATTCTGTTGGATTAAAACTTAACTTCTAAAACCGGAAAGACATGAAAAAGATAGTATTCTATATTCTATTGACAATTTTATTTGGCTCGTGCAAAAATATGCTGGACGAAGTTCCCAAAGATTTTGTCTCGAGAGCAAACTATTTTCAGAGTGAGGCGGATGCCCAGGGGGCGATCAATGGTGCCTACTCTTCACTTACTCCTGATTACTATGGAGGAATAACATACTACCTGACGGTGGCTCTTCAAGGCGATTACCTGAACGGGAGAGGCTCCCAGGCTCCTGTCTCCGATATGAGTAAGGTTTTGGATCGGCAAAATATAAACAGGGCTGGTTCGAGCTGGGCGTCTCTTTATCAGGCTATTGATCGGGCGAATAGTGTTCTGGACAATGTGCCGAACATTGCCGATATCAGCCCGGATGTGCAAACAAGAATTCTTGCAGAAGCACATTTTTTACGTGCAATGGCTTATTTTGAACTCGTCAGGGGATGGGGAGCGGTACCGCTTAAAACGAAGGAAAGCACCGATTTGTCTGATTTAAACGTTCCGCGGTCTCCTGTAAGCGATGTGTACGATCTCATTGTTTCTGACGCGAAAGTTGCTGAAGCAGGACTACCTGAGTCGGTTGGGGCTGAAACCGGACGAGCTTCGAAGTGGGCCGCAAAAATGCTGTTGGCTCATGTTTATCTCACCACGGGAGATTGGGCAGACGCAGCAAAAGAAGCAGATGATGTGATTAACAGCAGGATGTATTCTTTGGTAACTGTCCGGAAACCGGACGATTTCTATCAAATCTTCGGTTCAGAAACCAGTTCAGAAGATATCATGTCCGTACATTATTCCGAGAATATTACTTCCACAATCCCAATTTATTTGCACAGGGGCGGCGATTACCCTTATAACTACGGTAGTACTGGATATTACGCCTGGGTACCGGATACTGCAGGTAATTCAATCATTGGGAAAAGTTGGAATAATAATGACCTTAGGAAAAAGTTTAATTTGTACCGGAAGATTCAGGATGTAGATGGAAATTGGGTATCTCTGCCGTCAACTACACCAGTTCTTTTCAAAAAATTCATTACCAATGAAAATGGATTAAGTATTTACAGCGTTCCCATCTACCGTTATGCCGAAGCCTTTCTGTTTTATGCTGAAGCATCATGTCGGGCAGACGGAGGCCCATCGGCGCTGGCACTTGAACGACTGAATATGATTAAAAGAAGGGCGTACGGATACGATCCTGCCAGCCCGTCACCAGTAGACTATGCTGCAGGAATGACCGAAACTCAGTTTGTTGATTCAGTTATACAGGAAAGAGCGCACGAATTCCTTCTGGAAAGGAGGCGTTGGTTTGACCTCAAACGGACCGGAAAGGTAAAAGAGGCATTTGCTGCAGTAGGTAAAACAGTGATTGATGCACGCATGCTATGGCCCATACCGGAAAATGAAATAAATAACAATTCAGAAATCAGCCAGGCAGACCAGAATCCTGGATATTAAAACTAAATTGTTGCCGGACTGAAATCGGCAACCAACTCTCTCAAAATATATTGTTGCTCAATGTTCAAATCTTCCGATATGAACATTGGGCTTTAATTTGTACCTGTGTCTTCTGAACCAATTGTCAAAGTTAATTTCAATGGTCTCTAACATATCAAACGCATTGGTAAAACGGCATTATGGTATCCGGACCGAGCGCTATAAACTGGTCCATTTCTACTACGATATAGACGAATGGGAACTGTATGACCTTAAAAAGGATCCGGAAGAAATGCAAAATGTATACAATAATCCGGCATACCAACATGTGAGGGATTCACTGACTGTCGAATTGAGAAAAATTCAGCGAAAATATGGAGACTCCGATTCTCTGGCTGAAAAAATATTGGAACATGACAAAACCATGTCCAACCGATTCACGAATATTTATTAAATGTGAGATCACATCCCAACGGAAATCAGAAATAAACAAGATAAAATGTTGATATTGAAATACATTTCCAACGTGTCTCGCCGGCATAAATCCCAATTTGGGATCATCGTCCTGACTGTTTTTTGGAGTCTTTTTTTTACGCATATCTCAGTGGCTGAAATTCTCAATGCGGACGAAATTCCGGCTCATCAGGGAGATTCGCAAACAGCCGGAGTATATGATATCGCTGTTTACGGAGGCACACCTGCCGGGATCATAGCAGCCATTCAGGCTTCAGAAATGGGAAAGAAGGCTTTGATCATTGAACCGGGAAATCGACTCGGGGGTGCCATGAGTGGAGGACTGGGCTGGTCAGACATCGGGAATGAGGAAATCATCGGCGGCTTGTCCAGGGAATTTTTTCAGAAAGTTTATCAATATTATCAGGTCGATTCAGTCTGGAAAGCAGAAAGCTTTTCTGCTTACAAATCCAGAATGCGCGGGAACCACAGGATAGGGAAAGATGGCCCCATGTGGACGTTCGAGCCGCATGTGGCTGAAACCATTTTTCGGCAGATGATTGATTCGGCGCCTACCCCGATTGAGGTGGTTTGCAACGAGCGTCTCGACCTGCAACATGGTATTTTGAAAAAAGATGGAAAAATCAGGGAAATCAGGATGGAATCCGGTCGTCTTTACAAGGCCAAAATTTTTATCGATGCTTCCTATCAGGGCGACCTAATGGCTTTGGTCGGAGTGAGCTACCGGGTTGGACGCGAAAGCCGCGATACGTATCACGAACCACTGGCAGGGGTTTTAGGACCGACCATTAAAGTGAGGCAGCCCAAGCAGTTCTTCGGCCCGGATGTTTCTCCTTACGATGAAAACGGGAACCTGCTCCCGACCATTCAAAATGTCCCCATGGGGACTCCCGGACAAGGCGATAAAAAAATCCAGGCCTACAATTTCAGGGTTTGCCTGACGACCGACAGTTTGAATAAACTTCCCATCAAAAAGCCCGCGAATTATGATCCGCTGACTTATGAATTGTTGTACCGCTATATCCGGGCAAAACAACTAAAGTCCATCATGCAAATGCTGACAATCAGCCCGATGCCAAACCTGAAAACGGATATCAACGATGGCGGCCACGGCTGCCCGTTCTCCACAGATTACAACGGAATGAACTGGGATTATCCAGAAGGGGATTATGCCACACGTGAAAGGATTTGGCAGGCACATTATGATTTCACTATTGGCCTGTTCTATTTCCTTGGTCATGATCTCCGTTTGTCGGAATCCATTCGCCGGGAAATGTTGCAATACGGCTTGCCTAAAGATGAATATGCAAAAACCGGTCATTGGACGCCTCAGTTGTACATTCGCGAAACACGCCGGATGATTGGCGAATATGTATTGACACAGCACGATTGCCAGGAGAATGTTGCCAAAGAGAATTCAATAGGCCTGGCTTCTTACGGCCCTGATTCGCACCATGTGCAGCGGGTTGTATATAACGGGGAAGTGATCAATGAAGGTAATTTTCTGGAACCACACAAATCGTACGAAATTCCAATGGAAATTATATTGCCGAAGCGAGATGAATGCCAGAACCTCATTGTTCCGGTATGTGTATCGAGCTCGCACATTGCCTTTGGTTCCATCCGGATGGAACCGGTTTTCATGATTCTGGGACAATCGGCTGCAACCATAGCTTCGCTTGCCATCGACCGCAATACCTGTCCACAGGATTTGGATTATACAATTATCAGGGAACAACTGATAAAAGACCATCAATTATTAAAACTTAAAAACAATCAATAATATGGAACTGAAATCAAAAATACTATTGGGAATGGCAGGGTTAGGTGCGATGAGTATTTCGCCCAAAAACCTTCCGGCCCAAAATTTACCGACAAACAGCAAGCCCAACGTCGTATTAATCTTCGTGGATGACATGGGCTATGGTGACCTGAGCTGCTATGGGGCCACCCAGTATAAGACCCCGAACCTGGATGGAATGGCTGCCAATGGGGCCCGTTTTACCAATTTCTATGCGGCACAGGCGGTCTGTTCCGCTTCTCGGGCAGCCATCCTCACGGGATGCTATCCCAACCGGATCGGTATTCACGGCGCATTTTTCCCGGGATCAAAAACAGGGCTGAACCCGGATGAGGAAATCATCCCTGAGTTATTAAAAAAACGGGGATACCGGTCGGAAGCCATTGGCAAATGGCATTTGGGCGATGCTCAAAAATTCCTGCCTTTGCAACAGGGCTTCGATGAATTCCTCGGACTTCCGTATTCCAACGACATGTGGCCGGTAAATTACGACGGGACGCCCGTGACTCAGGAGAACCATCAGCGTCCGGGCAACTATCCGCCGTTGCCGCTGATCCGGGGAAACAAAACAATCCGGGAGATTCGCAACCTCGATGATATGGGCCAGCTTACAACCCTTTACACGGAAGAGGCCGTGAAGTTCATCCGGAAAAACAAAGATCATCCCTTTTTCCTGTACCTGGCGCATTCGATGCCACATGTTCCCATTGCCGTGTCTGACAAATTTAAAGGGAAAAGCAAACAGGGACTTTACGGCGATGTGGTCATGGAACTGGATTGGTCGGTTGGACAAATATTAAAGACGCTGGAAGAGAATAATCTGAGTTCCAACACCCTCGTTATTTTTACTTCGGATAACGGGCCCTGGATCAATTTTGGCAACCATGCCGGTTCAACCGGAGCCCTGCGCGAAGGGAAAGGAACAAGTTTCGAGGGCGGCCAGCGTGAACCTTGCATCATGAAATGGCCGGGCGTTATCCCCGCGGGAATCGTATGCAACGAAATGGCCTGCACCATTGATATTCTGCCCACGCTTGCTCAAATTACCGGTTCGCCACTTCCGGAAAAAAAGATCGACGGGGTGAATATTCTGCCCTTGATGAAAGGAATTCCGAATGCCAACCCCCGCAAATTTTTGTATTACTATTATCAAAAAAATAGTCTGGAAGCTGTTCGGGAAGGAAGCTGGAAACTGGTATTTCCACACCAACATCGTTCGTATGAGGGGGTTTTGCCCGGCAAGGATGGCTATCCCGGTAAAACAGTTAACCGTGAAACAGGACTGGCCCTTTATGACATGCGTCGTGATCCCGGCGAACGTTACGATGTGCAAACGCTCTATCCGGATACGGTTCAGGAACTGGAAAAGGTGGCGGAACAAGCCCGCGAAGATTTGGGGGATGATCTGACCGGAGCTCCCGGAAAAAACAGACGACCACCGGGACATTTATAGCAGAAATACCAAAAAACAGAAACACTTGAAGAAAAGTGATTCAACCGTTAAATTGTAAAAGATAATAATTCTTAAATGAGTAACCTAAACCATATCTATGAAAAAGCGCTTCAACTTCTTTAAAAATCTTGCTTTTATTCCATCCATTTTTTTGCTGGCTTTTTTTTCCTGCAAAAATGATGATTCAGTTCAAAAAGCCGATGTTGTCATTTATGGAGGAACGTCAGCCGCGGTAACTGCTGCGGTTGAGGTGGCTCATTCAGGAAAAACAGTAATCGTCGTTTCTCCGGATACTCATTTGGGTGGACTTACCTCCAATGGACTGGGATTTACCGATACTGGCGACAAATCAACCATCGGTGGGATTGCCCGTGAATTTTATCACCGGATTTGGTTGCATTACAATGATTCTGCGGCCTGGAACTGGCAAAAGCATTCGGAATATGGAAACAAGGGACAGGGAACGCCGGCAATTGACGGCGAAAATCGAACCATGTGGGTTTTTGAGCCGCATGTTGCCGAAAAGGTTTTTGAAGATTTTATTGCTGAAAATAAAATCAGGGTTTTGCGCGACGAATGGCTTGACCGGAATAGTGGATTGGTAAGAGAAAACGGCAAAATCGTTTCATTTAAAACACTTTCCGGTAATATCTTTTCCGGCAAAATGTTTATTGACGCAACGTACGAAGGTGATTTGATGGCTGCGGCAGGAGTTTCGTATCGCGTTGGGCGAGAGGCTTGCTCGGAATATAATGAGACCTGGGATGGTGTGCAGGCCGGAGTATTTCAGCACGGTCATCATTTCAGGAATAACATTGATCCGTACATAGTTCCGGGCGACCCGTCGAGCGGGTTGCTTCCCAAAATTTCGGCGGACAAGCCCGGCCCGAACTGTAGCGGCGATCATAAAATTCAGGCGTATTGTTTCCGGCTTTGTATGAGCAATCTTCCTGAAAACCGCGTGCCATTTCCGAAGCCTGAAAATTACGATCCGAAAGATTACGAATTGCTCGGACGTGTGTTTGACGCCGGATGGCGCGAGTGGTTCAACAAGTTCGACATGATTCCCAACCGGAAAACAGATACCAACAATCACGGGCCTTTCAGCAGTGATAACATCGGGATGAATTACGATTATCCGGAAGCGTCGTATGCCCGGCGGGAAGGAATTATTCAGGAGCATGAGAATTACCAGAAAGGGCTGCTTTATTACGTAGCTCACAATCCGCGTGTTCCGGCCGAAATCAGGGATAAAATGAAAAACTGGGGACTGGCCAAAGACGAATTTACCGACAACGGAAACTGGCCACATCAGCTTTATATTCGCGAGGCCCGGCGGATGGTGGGTGAATATATAACCACCGAAAATGACGTGCTGAGTAAACACGTGGTTCCGGAACCGATTGGAATGGGTTCCTACACGATGGATTCGCACAATGTGCAGCGCTACGTAACCGACGAAGGTTACGTGCAAAACGAAGGTGATCTGGGCATTCAGCCGCCGCATCCGTATCACATTGCTTATGGTTCGCTGGTTCCGAAAGCCGGCGAGTGCACCAATTTACTGGTTCCGGTCTGCGTTTCGGCCACGCACATTGCTTATGGATCAATCCGGATGGAACCCGTGTTTATGATTCTGGGGCAGTCGGCAGCCACAGCTGCTGTTCTGGCCATCGACGAACAATGCCCGGTGCAAAATATTCCGTATGCCGATTTGAAGCAAAAGCTTTTGCAGGGCGGACAAATTTTGGATTTGAATAACTAAGCTTTCTTCCGGATCGCTTCAAATAAAAAGATGATGATAATTTTCTTTCGAAATTATAGCTACAAACTTATACTGGTGCTAAGTTGCCTTGCTTTTTCGCTGGCGTGCATCTCTCAACCTCGTGGAGAAACGATTATTTTGAGCACACATCCTGAAAAAGGTAAGGCGTACCCGTGGCAAATGAAACGGGTAAGCAAAACATCGGCTTCCGGAGCTGAAATTTCGATACCCGGTTTCAAAACCGACTGGTGGGCTCCGGCCATTGTTCCGGGCACTGCTTTGAACAGCCTGATTGCCAACGGTGTTTTTCCTGAACCTTATTTCGGGCAGAATAACATGCGCATCAATAAGCTGATTCCGGATATTGCCGATGTAGGACGCGATTTCTATTATTTTTGGTACCGGACCACGTTTGATGCCTCCAAGAATTTTCAGCATAAAAAAGTGTGGATGCAGTTCGACGGCATCAATTACATTGCGCACATCTGGCTGAATGGTCATCGGTTGGGTGATATCACAGGAATGTTTCTGCAAAAGAAGTTCGATGTTACTAATTTCATTCAAATTGGTGGCAAAAACTGTCTGGCCGTTTCGGTGGAACCGGTTTTGTATCCCGGAACCATGAAGGCACACTCGAAGACCAACGTGGCGCCCAACGAAAACAGGAACGGCGGTGATGGCGCGATTGGAAAAAATGTAACCATGCTGATGACGGCCGGATGGGATTTTACGTTTTACGACGGCATTCGCGACCGCAATACCGGAATCTGGCGCAACGTGAAAGTTTTTGCTTCCGGTCCGGTGACGCTGGAAAACCCGTTTATCAAATCCAGTCTGCCTATTCCGGCGCTTTCGCCTTCCGGCGAAACAATTTCAGTTGAACTAAAAAATGCCGATCAGGAGAAAAAGACGGTTACTTTGACTGCTGAAATTGCCGAAGCGAAAATCAGCATCAGTAAAAAAATTACCTTGGCGCCGGGTGAAAAGAGGACGGTGAGATTATCTCCGGAAGAGTTTAAAGACCTGATTATTGAAAATCCAAAACTTTGGTGGCCGATTCACAAAGGACCTCAAAATTTATACACGTTGAAATTGAAAGTGGTAGTTGACGGAACCGTTTCGGACGAAGTCAGCCGGCGCTTTGGCATTCGCGACATTCGTTCGGATACCAACACGCCCGATTATTCGCGCATTTTTTACGTGAACGGCAAACGCCTGTTTATTCGCGGCTCAAACTGGATTCCCGAAGCCATGCTGCGCACTTCAAAGGAACGGACCTATGCGCAACTGCGATACACGAAACAGGCGGGAATAAACATGCTGCGTTTGTGGGGCGGCGGCATCAGCGAATCCGATTATTTCTTTGATTTATGCGACGAAATGGGTTTCCTGGTCTGGCACGAGTTCTGGCTGACCGGTGATACCGATTTCCCCGCCGATACGGCTGTGTATTTCAACAATGTCCGTTCAACGGTGAAACGCTTGCGCAACCATCCGAGTCTGGCTTATTATGTGGCTTCGAACGAGCGGAAAGTGATTCCCGATATTGAACCGATTCTGAATAAACTGGACGGTACGCGCGGCTACCAGCCTGAATCGGAATGCTGCGGCATACACGACGGCAGTCCATATAAATATGAAAACCCGATGCAGTATTACGACAATTCCGCTTCGGATCGCGGGAGTCGCATCGACGGGTTTTGCCCGGAATACGGAACAGCCTGCATGCCGGTCGTCGAGTCGCTGCGGAAAATGATGTCGAAAGCTGATCTCTGGCCGATGAATAAATTGACGTGGGATTACCACGACGGGAATGGTTTCCACAACATGACGACCAAATACAAAACGTCCATTGAGCAATATGGGAGCCCGAAAAATATTGAAGACTACACGGAAAAAGGGCAGCTTGTCGGGGCAGTGGCGTACCGCGCTCTCTGGGAAAACTGGAATTACAACAAACTGGATTACGGTGACCGGTTTACTTCCGGCGTACTGTTTTGGTACCACAACTGCCCGGTGCCGCAGGTTTGTTCGCGTTTATGGGACTGGTATCTGGAGCCAACGGCCGCGCTATATTTTACACAGAACGCGCTCGAGCCGATTCATGCCCAGTTCGATTTCATCAAAAATACGGTGAGTGTTTACAACGACGAATATCGAAGTTTCAAAAACCTGCGTGTTCGTTTTCGCCTGATCAATATGGACATGACAACCGTGCTGGAAAAGGAAATGCACCTCAATCTGGATGAAGATGCTGTGGCGAATGACATCCTGAAAATTGATCTTCCGACGGAAAAGCTGACGGCGGTTCATTTCATCAAGCTGGAAGTTTACGATTCGAAAGACAGCCTGATTGCCGACACTTTCTACTGGCGGTCAACTGATTCGTACAAAGGACCGTGGACCGTTGGCGGACCATTGCAAGGCGGTTTCGAAACCCTGAATCAACTGACGCCAGCAACGCTGACCTGTTCGGCAAAATGGAAGGATGAAAACGGGCGTCGGTATTATACGGTAAATCTGTCGAATAAAACCGGGCAGTTGGCTTTTTTTAATCGCCTGAAAGTGGTCAACGCAGCCGACAGCAGCCTGGTGTGTCCTGCATTTTACAGCGACAATTATTTCTCGCTGCTTCCGGGAGAGTCGAAAACCATAACGGTTGACTTTGCTATCAAAGATATGAAGGACGCTCAGACGAAAGTTGAACTGGAAGGTTTTAATGTGAAAAGCACGGTAATTACTTCGGAATAATTATAAAAATTTAACTTACAAAATATGAAAAAGCGAACTGCATTTGGAATCGGAATCCTCGGCCTGATCATCTTTATAACAGGTTGCCAGGCCAGCAATAATAATAATCAGTATGACATTGTGATTTATGGCGGAACTTCTTCCGGAGTGGCGGCAGCCATTCAGGCCAGCCGGAGTGGGAAATCGGTTGTTCTGATTGAGCCTACAAACCGAATTGGCGGATTGACAACTGGCGGACTTGGGCAGACCGACATCGGCAAAAAAGAAGTCATTGGCGGAATTGCCCGCGAATTTTATCACAACATCCGATTGTATTATAACGATCCGGCGCACTGGAAATGGCAAAAGCCGGAAGACTACAAAGACGGCGGCCAAACCCGAACGCTTACTGCTGAAGTCACGATGTGGACATTCGAACCCTCGGCTGCATTGAAAGTTTTTCAGGATATGTTGGGAAAAGAGAAGGTGAAGCTGGTTTATAACCAGCGCCTAAGCCGGGAAACGGGGGTCAAAAAAGAAGGGAACAAAATCGTGTCGATCACGATGAAAAGTGGCAAAACGTATTCAGGGCAACTATTTATCGACGCCACGTATGAGGGCGATTTGATGGCTGCCGCCGGAGTTTCCTATACTATTGGGCGCGAAGCAAACAGCCAATACGGCGAAACGCTCGACGGAATTGAGTGGAGCACTGAAGCGAAGACGATCGGGGGTGAAATTTCGCGTGATGCGGCCAACCACAATTTTGTTGACGGCGTTGATCCGTACGTCAAAAAAGGCGATCCGTCGAGTGGGTTGTTGCCGGG
Source organism: Prolixibacter sp. SD074 (assembly GCF_009617895.1). Classification (NCBI taxonomy): domain Bacteria; kingdom Pseudomonadati; phylum Bacteroidota; class Bacteroidia; order Marinilabiliales; family Prolixibacteraceae; genus Prolixibacter; species Prolixibacter sp. SD074. Next base: position 1,185,178 of record NZ_BLAW01000001.1, on the reverse strand, counting down.
CATTTCGCCAAACGGACACGGCGAGCTGGGTGCAGCTGACAAGGGAATTCAGGCTTATTGTTACCGCATGTGCCTGACTGATGTGCCAGAAAACCGGATTCCATTCTTCAAGCCTGAAGGATACGATACAATAAATTATGAGTTGTTGCTGCGCGATTTTGAAGCCGGTGAAACGGGTATTCCGTGGATTAATTCATTCATGCCAAATCGCAAAACCGACACCAACAACCGGCTCGGATTTTCGACGGATTTTATCGGGCAGAATTACAATTATCCGGAAGCTTCGTATGCTGAACGTGAAAAAATTGCTGAGGCTCACCGCAACTATCAGCAGGGACTGATGTGGACGCTCGCCAATAATCCGCGTGTTCCGGAGAAGGTGCGAAATGAAGTGGCTCGGTGGGGAACTTGCAAAGATGAGTTTGGACGGAAAGATGGCTGGCCGCAACAACTGTATGTGCGCGAGGCACGCCGCATGATCAGCGATTATGTGATGACACAGAAAAATTGTGAGCGCCTTGAAGTGGTGGATGATCCGATAGGCATGGCTGCTTACGGCATGGATTCGCATCATGTGAAACGTTACGTCACTCCGGAAGGCTGGGTGAAAAATGAAGGAAATGTAGAAGCCCATGTCAAAGCGCCGTTCCCAATCAGCTATCGCTCGATAGTTCCGAAAAGCGATGAGTGTGCAAATTTAGTTGTGCCGGTTTGTTTGAGTGCCACGCACATTGCCTTTGGCTCCATCAGGATGGAACCGGTGTTCATGGTTCTGGGGCAATCGGCGGCGTTGGCAGCTGCAGAAGCCATTGACGAACAGAAGAATGTTCAGGATATTGATTATCTGAAATTGAAGAAAACACTACTTGAAAATAAACAAGTGCTTAATCTGCAGTAAAAAATTTTTACTTTAGCAGGAAGGCAGAAAAACTACTAAACGATAACCTGTTATGATCACATTTTTTATTTCAATAGTCGCCCTGGTACTGGGTTACATGGTTTACGGAAAGTTAATGGAGAAGATTTTCGGAGCCGATAAAAACCGCGAAACTCCGGCTATGAGCATGAATGACGGCGTGGATTACATGCCTTTACCCAAATGGAAAACCTTCCTGATTCAATTCCTGAACATTGCCGGGCTGGGACCTATTTTTGGAGCTGTTGCCGGCGCCATGTGGGGACCGGTTGCCTTTTTGTGGATTGTTCTCGGATCCATTTTCGCAGGCGCCGTCCACGATTATTTTGCAGGAATGTTGTCGGTAAAACACAAAGGGTTGAGTATTCCTGAAATTGTCGGAATTTACCTGGGCGTTGGCGCCAAACAATTTATGCGCGGTTTCACCGTGATCCTCATGGTTATCGTTGGCGCCGTGTTCATCATCGGTCCGGCGAAAATTCTGGAGGGCCTCACTCCCGAAAGCCTGACAATGAATTTTTGGGTGTGGACCGTGTTTGTTTATTATGTGCTGGCCACCATGCTTCCGATCGACAAAATCATTGGAAAGATTTATCCGGTTTTTGGTTTTGCCCTGCTGTTTATGGCTGTTGGATTGACAGCTGTCTTGTTTGTAAAAGGTTATCGCATACCGGAATTAACTTTGGGAAGTTTTACCAATTTTCACGATCAACCCGATAAGTTCCCTGTCTTCCCGATGATGTTCATTACCATCGCTTGTGGCGCGATTTCCGGATTTCATTCGAGCCAGGCGCCTTTGATGGCTCGCTGCATTACCAACGAAAAGCAGGGCAGGGGGGTGTTCTACGGCGCAATGATCACCGAAGGAATTGTGGCGCTGATCTGGGCGGCTATCGGGATGGCTTTCTATCGCGGCGTCGGTCCGCTGAACGACGTGATGGTTGCCAATAATGGAAATGCAGCTTACGTAGTGAATGAAATCTCCAACTCACTTTTAGGGAAATTTGGCGGAGCGTTGGCATTGCTGGGTGTGGTTGCAGCGCCAATCACTTCAGGTGATACTGCATTCCGGAGTGCCCGGCTGATTGTGGCCGATTTTCTGAATTTCAAACAAGGACCAATTAGAAACCGGCTGATGGTCAGCATTCCGTTATTTGCAGTTGGTTACGGCCTTACGCTAATGAATTTTGCCGTTATCTGGCGCTATTTTGCCTGGTCGAACCAAACATTGGCCATGGTTGTTCTTTGGGCTATCACCGTTTACCTGGCACGCGAAAATAAATTCTACTGGATCACTTTAATTCCGGCACTTTTCATGACCGTTGTAATCACCAGCTACCTGTTGTTTGCTCCTGAAGGATTCGGGCTGTCGTATGCCGTTTCAATTTCAGCAGGACTTGTATTCGCCCTGGCTGCGGCTATTTTGTTTTTTGTACAACGCCCCCGTCAACTTTATAAATATAGTCTTGAAGTATAAGGATGTAGGATATTTATGGTAATTGATAATTGGTGTTGAAACTAGTTTACTTTAAAAACGCTTTTACAACCATTACCTCAGTTTTCGATTCGTTAATTATTCGGTAGCTTTCCGCCGCCGCAGGAATAACAAAGGTTTCGGCATAGTTAAAGCGTTGTTTCATCCCGTTTTTAGTTTCTACGATTATGCTCTCACCTTCAACCAGGGACAGTTTACCATGGCCAACGAGCCATCGCTCCATATCCCTTACCTGTACAATTATGCCGGACAGCCATGGAAAACGCAGAAATTAGTTCGAGCACTTTTGCATGAGTGGTTCCGGAATGATTTGATGGGCGTTCCCGGCGATGAAGACGGCGGTGGCCTATCCTCGTTTGTTGCTTTCTCTTCGATGGGCTTTTATCCGGTTACGCCGGGAAAACCAGTCTACAGCATCGGAAGTCCGTTGTTTACCAATGTGAAAATTCATCTGGCGAACGGAAAGATATTTGAGGTAGAGGCGAAAAATGCTTCCGGTGAAAACAAATATATCCAGTCGGCAACGCTCAATGGAAAACCATTGGATGTACCCGTTCTAAGTCATTCGGACTTGATGAACGGCGCTAAACTGGTACTTGTCATGGGCAACCGGGCAAACCAAAGTTGGGGCGCTCACCAAAAGCCATAATTATTTTTCAAGCGAAAGCTTGTCCTAATCACCAAAGCTTGATGAAGGACTGCCATGACAGGGCAGTCCTTTTCTTTTAGTGTATTGTGGGTGGTTAGCATGCCTCATTTCCCGTTGTTTCAACAATTAGTGATTCCATCCTTATTCAGGCAGAATTGAAGCCGGACAAATTCGTTAACTTTAGGCAAATTTTAATTGCTGAATCCATGAAGAAAAATATCTTTCTCCTCTTATTTGCCGGTGCGGCTGTTTTAGCCGGTCCGGCAAAGGGCGTGGCTCAGGATAACTCAAAATCAGGCATGATGTTTTATATCGGAACCTACACCGAAGGAAGCGATAGCAAAGGAATTTATCGCTGTGGGCTGGATCCGGAAAGCGGTCAGTTGGAGAATTATGCATTGGCCGGAGTTTCGGTTAATCCATCTTTTGTAACGCTCACGCCTGATGGAAATTACTTACTGGCTGTCCAGGAAAAAAACACGGCAGTAGGCAATACCCAGGGGTATATCGAATCATTTGCGGTGGATAAAAGTACCGGCAATCTGAAGTCCATCAATAAGGAACCCAGTGGCGGTGCCGATCCCTGTTTTGTGGCTGTTAATCCGGAGGGGTTTGCATTGACGGCCAACTACACCAGCGGTAGCGTGGGACTGTTTCAGTTGGACGGTGACGGAACCATCAGCAAAGCATTGTATGTGAGCCAGCACGAAGGACACGGGCCCAATGTTAACCGTCAGAAGGGACCGCATGCACACAGTTCATATTTCGGGCCCGATGGAAATAGCGTTTTTGCGGCTGATTTGGGAACAGACGATGTATATGTTTATCGTCTCGATGCCGATAACGGAAAGCTGGTGCCGTGCAAAACACCCCAAATACCGATGGCTCCGGGAGCCGGACCCCGTCACATTGCTTTTGGCCCCAACGGACAGAATATGTATGTGATTAGCGAAATGGGTTGCACCGTTACCCGTGTGGCAATGAAAGATGATGGAGGCTTTGATGTGAAAGAATCGGTTTCCACATTACCTAAAGGCTACGACGGAGAAAACACCTGTGCCGAAATAGCTATTTCACCTGACGGGAAATACCTGTACGCCTCGAACCGCGGACTGGACAACATCGTTATTTTTTTCATCGATCCGCAAAGCAGAAAACTGACGGAGAAAGGAACGGAAGGAGTAAGGGGAAAAACTCCGCGGAACTTTACGTTGTCACCCGATGGTAAATTCCTGCTGGTAGCCAATCAGAACAGTAACAACATTGTGGCCTTCCGCCGCAATCCGGAAACAGGTATGCTTACTTATACCAGCGAAATAAAAGCTCCAAAGCCTGTTTGCCTGTTATTCCGGTAAGCTGAAAAGAGTAATACACAAAAGGCTGAACGTTGAATGTTCAGCCTTTTTGTTTTCTAACCTGTCGTTTGTTGTTAATTAATAATAGCTGAATGCGTGAATGAATGACTCATTTTCCCACATTCACTGGCAATATAAGGAAAATTGATTGGAATACAAGGGATACCCAATGACTTCAACGGTAATTGCCCCTTTGTTCATAACCACCGGTTCGGCGAGGCCTTTCCTTTTTTTCTGTTGCCAGGTTAACAATCACTTTTCGGCCACTAATTTCAGAACCGTTCAATGACTGAATGGCTTGTTCAGCCTCTGTACTATCAGGCATTTCAATAAAACCAAAGCCTTTGCTGCGACCGGAAAACTTGTCCATAATGATTTTCACCGAATCAACCGCGCCATAAGCTTCAAATATACTTCGTAATTCATCTTCGGTAATATCGTACTGAAGACTGCCAACATAAATATTCATCTGACATTCGTTTTAATTAGATGTTGCGTAAGTTACGGAGTTTTATGCTACTTACCCAAAATATTGAAAGTTTATGCAGGTAAGGCAAGACGGAAGGCCCGGATGCAATAAAAATTATGCTGCATGCTGTCCGAAAAAATTAGTTTTAAAACGGGAAGACTGAAAGCGTTTTAGGGGTTGTGGGCCTCCCGCACGAAATGATGACTTTGGTTTATTCAATCGCAGGTGAAACGAACTCTATGGAGGCTAATCTGTTGTAGTTCGTGAGTGCCGTTAACAAAGGAACACTGGTTATTTGTTGAGCGAACGAATTCAACGATTACCGAAAATAAGTGAAAAGTCGTATTAAAAAAACATGTACAAATGAACTTACTGGAACAATTAAAAAAAGTAACAACGGTTGTTGCTGATACCGGCGATTTTGAATCGATGAAGGAATTCAAGCCCCAGGATACGACGACCAATCCGTCGTTGATTCTGGCTGCCACCGAAGATTCAAAATATGATTCCCTCATCCAGGATGCCCTGGAATATGCGAAAGGGCATGGTGCCAGTAAACAGGAACAATTGACCATTTGCATGGATAAACTGTCGGTGAATTTTGGACGGGAAATCCTGAAGATCGTTCCCGGTCGTGTTTCCACGGAAGTGGATGCCCGCTTATCCTTTGACACAGCGGCGACGATTGAGAAGGCCCGTACCCTGATTCGGTTGTACGACGAAGTGGGCATTAGCAAAGAAAAGGTGCTGATTAAAATCGCATCGACGTGGGAAGGAATCGAAGCGGCCCGCATATTGGAACAGGAAGGCATTCATTGTAACCTGACATTGCTGTTCAGTATGCCGCAGGCGATTGCCTGTGCCGATGCAGGTGTTACATTGGTTTCGCCTTTCGTTGGCCGGATTTATGACTGGTACAAGAAGGATCGCGGGGTGGAGGATATCCCGGTAGAAGAAGATCCGGGTGTGGCCAGCGTAACTGATATTTTTACTTATTACAAGAAATTCGGATACAAAACGGAAATCATGGGCGCCAGTTTTCGCAAAGCGGAACAGATTATCGAGCTGGCGGGTTGCGACCTGTTGACCATTTCGCCAAAATTACTGAAGGAATTGGAGGGCCGGGAAGGAACACTGGAACAGAAACTTCGTCCGGAAGATGTGAAAGATGCCGACATCGAAAAGTTGACGCTGGATGAGAAATCTTTCCGTTGGATGCTGAATGAAGATGCCATGGGAACTGAAAAACTGTCTGAAGGTATCCGGAAGTTTAGTGCCGATATCGTCAAACTGGAAAAGAAAGTATCTGCCTATCTGTAATATGTCTTATCCTGAGAGTTGGACGGCCCGTTAACTTTTGATCACGGCTTCCCTGAGAGTTGGACGGCCCATTAACTTTTGTGAATGGCCTCCCCGGGAGTTAGACGGCCCACGCACGTTTGTGAATGGCTTCCCTGAGAGTTAGACGGCCCACGCACGCTTGTGAATGGCTTCCCTGAGAGTTAGACGGCCCACGCACGTTTGTGAATGGCTTTCCCCGGGAATTGGACAGCCCACGCACGTTTGTGAATGGCTTCCCTGAGAGTTGGACGGCCCGTTAACTTTTGAGCACGGCTTCGGTAAGGTGTTTTTGAAACAGCACAAAAAAAGCCGGAATGAGGCAAGCTGCATTCCGGCTAACTGATCGTTTTTTTCGCTGTCTGCGTTTCCCGAATTATTTGTCGTTATCGAAAAATTCCTTGACGCTTTGGCTCAGGTTATCCATGTCCTTGTCGAACTGCGTCTTGAATTGTTCCCACTGTTCCTGGGTTTTGTCGTTCAGTTGGTCTAAATCCGATTTTAGTTTATCGCGTTGCGTTTCCAGTTTTTTCAACGCTTTCTCTTTGTCTTCAGATAGTTTGTCCGACTGGTTGTCCATTGTCGATTTGAAGTTGTCAATTTTCTGATTGGCCTGTTCAAGCAACTCTTGTGCTTTACTTGTTAAATCAGCTTTCTTTTCTTCCAATGCCTGACTTACCGACTGTGATACATCTTTCATTTCCTGTTTCACATCGTTGTTATCGGCTTTTTTTGTCTTTTGTTTGCAAGCCGATACTGTTCCGATCATCAGGAACAGCAATCCATAAATGAAAATACGTTTCATATTTTATCCTCCTGTTTAAATTTTTTGTTTCTGAATAAGCATTTTATCTTGCCGTGAATATGAATCACCATTTTTTATTCCCGTAAGGATTTCGATGTGATTATTGAGGGGAAATAAAAACCGGAATTTGATCTTTCTGTTCTGCCGGATAGCAGCGGTGGCATTTTCTGCTTTCCAGCGTATAAATATAAATAAATTAATTAGTTAAACAATGGCTCCTGGCTTTATTTTTGGGCGATCAAGGAAAAAAGCGGAAACTTACGTGAACCGTTATCCCGTTTTCTTTCTAATTCATAGAAAATTTCATGGTGAAAGGGTTCCAGGCCTTGCTCTTTTAATTGTTTCGAAAGTTCGTCTTTATCAAAGCCTTTGTGTCCGGTAAATCCACTACCGTGAAAACTGCCGTCCTCTTTTACCAAATCCCCAATACACAGTTTTCCTCCCGGTTTTAGCAAGCGGTGGAAGACCTGTAGAATGTCCGGTAAGGAGTCGATATGGTGCAGGGCCATGAGTGTATAAATGGCGTCGAACGGACCGATGTCCGGAATGGCTTCCAATAAATCGGCCTGTAATGGGATGAAATGTGAAAGACTATCCTGTTCAATTTTCTCTTTCAATACCTTAATCATACCTTCCGAACTATCCACCAGAACAAAGGAGCCGAAATCGTCTTTCAGCTGGTAACTGAGCAGGCCGGTCCCACAACCGAATTCCAGCGCGCTCATTTCGGGCTTCGGTTGTACCTGTTCTACAATGGTTTTCGCGAAAGCCTTGGATCTTTCTGTTTTTATCGGGTCATCGTCCCAGGTGCGGGCACGTTCATTAAACCACATGATTTTACTTTTTAAGTGTTTTTGATAACTGGTTTACTCAACGATTGCCATTCTGGTTTGTTCAGTAAATATTAGGTCTATGTTGCATTAAATATGCCGGAAAGCAAAACCCGGTACATAATACACAGAATATGGAAAAGTTCAGAACAGAAACCGACTCAATGGGCGAAATTCAGGTTCCCGCCGAACATTACTGGGGAGCGCAAACCCAACGCTCGTTTCAGAATTTTCAAATCGGAACCAAACGTTTTCAATGGACATCGCCGATTATCCGGGCATTGGGGATTGTGAAAAAGGCTGCAGCGCAGGCAAATGAAGAACTCGGTGAGTTGCCGTCGGATATTGCCGGTAATATTATGGCTGCCGCCGAAGAGGTGATCACCGGCCGAATGGATAGTGAGTTTCCATTGGTGGTCTTTCAAACCGGTTCGGGAACACAATCGAACATGAACGCCAACGAAGTGATTTCCAATCGCGCTATTGAAATGATGGGCGGCGGGATGGGCAGCAAGCAACCGGTTCATCCCAACGACCATGTCAACCGCAGTCAGTCGTCGAATGACACGTTTCCCACTGCCATGCACATAGCGTTGGTTGAAGAGTTACACAAGCGCTTGTTTACGTCGGTCGAGTTGCTTCGAAAAACACTGGCCGATAAATCGGACATGTACCAATCGATTGTGAAAACGGGGCGCACGCACTTGCAGGATGCCACGCCGTTAACCGTAGGACAGGAGATGAGCGGTTGGGTTGCCCAGCTCGATTTCGCCATGGAAGGCATTCGCGCGTCGCTTCCCGGATTGTACGATTTGGCTATTGGAGGAACGGCGGTAGGTACCGGTTTGAATACTCATCCGCAGTTTGCCATGCGGGCCGTGCATTTTATTTCCGAAATCACCGGACACCCTTTCCGTAGTGCGCCTAACAAATTCTTCGCACTCTCGGCACACGATGCATTGGTACAAACTTCGGCTGCCTTGCGTACGCTGGCCGGGGCGTTGATGAAAATTGCCAACGACATACGCTGGTTGGCTTCCGGCCCTCGTTGCGGCATCGGCGAATACAACATTCCGGCCAACGAGCCCGGTTCATCGATCATGCCCGGGAAAGTGAATCCTACGCAGAGCGAAGCGCTTACCATGGTTTGTGCCCAGGTTTTTGGCAACGATGCCACCGTCGCTTTCGCGGGAAGCCAGGGAAACTTCCAGCTCAACGTGTACAAACCGGTGATGGCACACAACGTTTTGGAAAGCATTACGCTGCTGGCGGACGCCTGTCGCTCGTTCAACGAGCATTGCGCGGTGGGCATCGAGCCCAACTTGCCCCGTATCAACGAGAATATTCAAAAGAACCTGATGCTGGTGACCGCTCTGAACCGGCACATTGGATACGATAAGGCGGCCCGGATTGCCAAGAAAGCCCACGCCGAAGGGAAGACCTTGCGGGAATCCGCACTGGAACTGAAGTACGTTTCGGAAGAAGAGTTTGACCAGTGGGTGATCCCATTGGAGATGACACGCCCACACGAATGAAAAAAACCGCCTCGTCAGGAAAAACTCCCGGCAAGGCGGTTTTTTAGATCTTTTCCAACGTTTCAAACTTTGGAAAAGTATTATGCCCAAGGTTTTTGCAGAAGCAGGACATGTTCGTACCTACGGGGCCAATATCAAAATCTTATACCGTCTTTAGGAGCATATAGAGGGGCTAATTCAGGTGAAAGCTAAATTTTTGCTACATTCAGGAGTCTAAAACCTGACTTTGGAAACAATATACTTCACCGGTTTTACAAAGTGGAATGAAAATGGGACCCGTTTTTTATTGCCGGATCCTTTTATTTCTTTCTGTATAAAATAGAAAAACCAACTTATTCCTCAGCCATCCCGAATAATTCCTAACTTTGAAAAACAACGCCAACGAACTCTTCGTTTTTGGGAAAAGAAACAGGATGATTTGAAAAAAGAAAGCGGCAAAACGGCTCCCGAATCCAAACCCTTTTGGTTCTCTCTTGATAATGCTGCAAAGATATTTCCGGCCGTTATCACGAGGGAGGTTACCTCTGTTTTTCGCCTGTCGGTTGTTCTGAAGCAACCCGTGAGAATGGAACTTCTGCAAAAGGCGGTGTTGCAGGCCGAAGACCGGTTTCCCTATTATCTTGTCCAACTCAAGGAAGGATTTTTCTGGTACTATCTGGAACATCTCTCCCGGCACATACCGATTATTGCAGATGAGCGCCCCACTATTTGCCGGCGTTTTCGAAAAGGGGAACTTTTACTCCGGATTCTGGTCCGGAAAAACCGCATTAGCCTGGAAGGGTCGCATATTTTAACCGACGGCGCCGGTGCGTTCATCTTTTTCCGCACCATTTTGCTCTTGTATTTCGAGGCAAGCGGAATATCCTTCCCGGAAGGAGGGCTACCCCATGCTGCCCCTGAGGTGGTATCCGCAGAAGAATACGAGGATGCCTACAAACGCTATTTCAAAGACGATATTCCCCCCATGGTGAAACGCTCCAAGGCATTTCATCTGCCCTTTACGCTGAATAGCAGGCCCCGGTTCCGGCAAACTACCGCCACACTCTCGATGTTGCAGATGAAACAGGCCGCAAAGGAGAAAGGCGTCAGTATTACCGTTTACCTGGTGGCAGTGTATCTGCATACATTGCAGGAAATACATAACAATTTAGGCAGGCTGAACCGGCAGAGAAAATGCAAACGGCTGCGGGTGCAGGTGCCGGTTAATCTGCGGAAGATTTTCCCGTCGAAAACCATGCGGAATTTTTCGCTGTTCGTCATGCCTGAAATTGATCTGAGGCTGGGGCAATACTCCTTCGACGAGATCATCAAAACGGTTTACCACCAGATGCAGCTCGAATCGGATGAAAAGCTCATTAACAAAAACATCGCCCGAAACGTGGGCGGCGAAAAGAAAAGGGTGGTGCGGGGCATTCCCCTTTTCCTGAAGAGTTTCATTCTCCGGATGAAATATTACTCACTGGGTACGGGTCAATACAGCGGTGTCATCACCAACCTGGGGAAAGTCGATTTGCCGGAAGAAACACGTGAACTCATCGACCATTTGATCATCATTCCCCCTCCGCCCAACAAGATGCTGAAGCTCAACTGTGGTGTTATCGGGTTTGGCGACAAACTAGTGCTGAGCTTCGGAAACATAACCCGTTCGAACGAGTTTGAAGAACGATTTCTGCATTTCCTGACGACACATCACATTTCGGTTGAAACGGAAACAAAAACGGACCAGCCATGACTATTTGTCCAAACTGCGGCGTTGAACTGAACGAAAATGCCAACTTTTGTTCCCTTTGCGGGGAACCCCTGCTCCATAACCAATCTCAAAATGCTGAGTGGATTCAATCCCGCAAGCTTGTGCAGGAAAAGAAACTGCGCTCCGAATATCAACGACTGTCCCAGTCCCAGAAACGCATGATCTTCTGGGAAGTTTCCGGCCTCATCCTGCTCTCCGGGAGTCTCATCACGTTTCTTATCGACCTGATTGGCAACGAATCGATTACCTGGTCGAAATATCCCGTAACCATCAGTCTGGCCCTGCTCATTAACATCACCCTGCTCACCTTCTGGCATCGGAAGTCGGCCCGGTGGTTGTCTTTGAGCTTCCTGACGTCCTCTGTGCTGATTACCCTGCTGGATATTTACAGTGGCGGAACCGGATGGGGAATGCATCTGGGTATCCCGTTGCTGCTGGCCGCCTATATCACGCTATTCGGGCTTATCCTGATGATACGTCGTGCCCGGCAGAAAGGATTGAATATTGTCGCCTATTCGCTGATAACGGTGGGATTGCTGAGTGTGTGCACCGACGGCATCATCTCTCTGTACGTTATCCATCGCCTGCATTTTAGCTGGAGCCTGATAGTGCTGATCGCAACGGTAATGATTGCAGGACTTTTACTTTACATGCATTATCGGATGAAGAAAGTGACTGACTTGAAACGGTTCTTTCATATCTAATTACAATTACCGAAAAATCACCCACAGCTCTTTCCAAAGATCACGGCCCAAAACGAAAAACTGGAAAAGGCTACCGAGCCAGCCGTGAAAAATCCCCAGTGGCCAGAGGTTGCGCCAGTTAAAAAAAGCCCGTATGAATAGCAGTTCCATCAGGAAGGCAAAGCCCATCAGCGGCAAGCTCGGATAATGGACGAACGCAAACAGCAGCGATGTCCAGAACATGACCTGCGAATTGCGCAAACGGAGTGATGTGATAGCGCGCAAATTCCCGGCTACCAACGAAATCATCATGAACTGCTGAATGATGCCCCACAACGGGTAAATAGCCAGTACCGGGATGAAGCGCCAATTGAGGAAGTGGGCATTTACATAAAAGCCGTATCCGACAATGAAAACCAGTATTCCCGACGCATAGGGCAACAGATACAGAAACGTCCGTTTAAAATTCTCCTTACGGATGCCCCACTGACTGATAATCTTTGGATTTTCGCGGTAGCGGAACCAGATGTACATACCCCAAAACAGGATGGCAGCCGTGATGTAAAACAGCCGCAATCCGAGCCAATCCATCATCACATACTTTAGCGCTCCCGTCAGGACTACAGCCAGTATTTCAAACCATCTGCGCTTATCGGTCGTCTCCATTGCGGGCGTTATGTATTTGTTTTTCGCTCCCTTACGGGATAGTAATTTAGGTACGTACAAGATGGCACATTTTTAATTTCTACCTGTTCATTGAATTATCCCAGTTTCAGAATCCGCAACGCGCCACGAATGACAACAATGAAGACAAGTGTACCGATGATCAGATCAGGCAGGCCGGAGCGAAGCCAGTGCACCAAAAATCCCGAGCCAATCACGCCCAGGTTGATGATGACGTCGTTGGAAGTGAAAATCACGCTTGCCTGCATGTGCGCCTCCCTGCTTTTCGATTTCTGTAGTAACCACAGGCAAACAGCATTCGCGCCCAGCGCAAACGCCGACACCACAATCATGGTCGTGTAATCGGGAACCTGCTCCGGTCCGATAAAGCGTCGCACCACTTCGACGAAGCCTAAAACCGCCAATGTGAGTTGGAAATAGCCGGCCAGCCGGGCAATCCGTTTTTTACGCAACAGCGTACTTCCCACGGCATACAGGCTAATCGCATAAACAAACGAATCGGCCATCATATCGAGACTATCTGCCACCAACCCCATGGAGCGCGACAACAAACCGCTGGTCATTTCGATGGCGAAGAAGGCAAAATTGATGAACAGCACGGCCCACAGCACCTTCGTTTGAGCCTTCTCTTCCGCCAAATCGTTTGCCTCTGCCGATTCGGTAGAAAGCTTTTTCCCGCCCAACTTCAACTCATCGATGGATTGTTCGATGGCGCTCGTTTCGCCCGAGTGAAAAACGGTCAGTTTCCGGTTGGGAATATCGAAGTCCAGCTTTTGAATGGTGGAAATGCCATCCAGCTTCATCCGGATCAGGTTCTCCTCCGAAGGGCAGTCCATTTGTGTTATCTCGAAAATCGTCTTGTTCATACATAATGATTTGATTGGTTAGGCGTTCTTCGCCAAAGTAAGCAGCCGCCCAAATTAAAAAGCATGGTCAAAAAGCCAAAAGTTTATTCAAACATGGATTAACCTATATCGTTACAATTCTTTTAAATAGTCGCTTTCACGATAATATAGATATTTTTAATTTTTTTTCAAGTACTTAGATTAATTAATTTATCATCAATAGCAGTGTGTCGATTATTAAGCGTATCTTACACCCAACAATTTAATTTTATATTATGAATAAAGGAACAGTAAAATTTTTTAATGATTCGAAAGGTTTCGGATTTATTAAAGACGAAGATTCGTCGAAAGAATATTTTGTCCATTCAACCGGATTGATTGATAACATCAGGGAGAACGATGAAGTAACTTTTGAATTGAGAGAAGGACAAAAAGGATTAAATGCGGTTGATGTGAAACTTGTATAGTTTATAATAATACAACATACCATTTACAATTTTTGAGTCCCGCTATTGGCGGGACTTTTTTATGGATCTTTAGTCAGACTCATGAAACTCTTCGTAAGCCTGCAATACCGTTAAATGCGAAATTAAATAGGCCAGCGAGCTTTCGGCTCCCTGGTTACGGTTTACTCCATAATTTTCAAACCCATCGCAACACCCCTTCGTTTCAAAATCATACAGGCTCATACGCAGGTCGTTCTCTCCCAAAAACCACAAAAAAGAAGTATAAAGTTTGTTCAGGTATTCTTTGTCTCTGGTTAAGTGAAAAGCCTGGTGAAACATGAGTACCATAGCCATGGCATCAATTGGTTGCTGGGCAAAAACAGAGCGTTCGCCCTCTTTTTTATACCATTTCTCATTGCCTATGATCGATAAATAGTTATCCTTTAAGGTATGTCTTGTCAGGAAATCCATCGACTCAATAGCTACATTGGTTATTTTTTCGTCGTTCAGTATTTCTGCCGAATGCAATAGGGCAAGTGGCAAAATACCATTGTCGTAAGCAAGTAACGATTCAAACCAGTTCCAGTCGGGCGCCTGGTTTTCCGTATAGTGTTTTATTAAGACATTGGCGAGGTTTCTCAGCCGCTCTGTCATCAAGTCGTCCGATGGATTGCTTTTCAGGTAATAGCTGATCCCAACCATGGTATTGGCGATACCCCGGATTGACTTTAATTTCTCGAAATTGGGGGCCGCAGTAAAAAACACCAATCTGCCGGTCTGGTAGTAGGCATCGTTTGGGGCATTGCCCAACAAATATCCCAATGCCCAGATGGTACGTCCAAACGAATCTTCAGACCCCACTTCATCCAGAAAGTTTCGGCTAAAACTCAGAAAATTACGGAAGGTGCCATCGGCATTTTGGAGGTAATGGATATAGCTTAAGTAGACGGGCGATAATTCCAATGCCCGTAAGTCTTTCTTTTGTTTATAGGTCATAAGTACCATTAACAAGGCGCGGGCATTATCATCCAGGCAATAACCTTCTTTTAAGTTTGGGATACCAAATTTGGCATGTTGGATGATACCGGTATCATCGGTCAGCCGGTTGATGTGGGCCAGGGAAAACGGCGGCAGGCTCAATAAATCAAGTACCGATTCTTTCTTTTCTGGTACCTGGTATCCATCCTTCAGAATCGTTGAAGCAAGTGCCATATATTTTTGGCCGGTTTTGGGCCAGGTGATTTTCTGACCAAATTCCGACGCTTTTTGCTTCAATTGATCCAACTCCTCCGGATGGCCTAACAATTCGTTCAGTGTAGTGGATAAATCGTCCGGATCGCTGAAGTTAAAAAGTCGCCCTCTGCCGTTGCTTAATAATTCGGTAGCGTGCCAATAGGGCGTTGACAGTACAGCAGCCCCAACGCCAACAGCATAGGAAAGGGTACCGCTTGTAATTTGGGCTTCATTCAAATACGGAGTGATGTAAACATCACAGGCATACAGATATTTGAACAAGTCCTGTTCGTCGACGAACTCGTTTAAAAATATTACATGCTTTTCTAATTGGAGTTTTTTAACCAGGTGCATGAGGAAAATCCGATATTCTTCGCCGGAATGGCGCAATACATTTGGATGGGTTTTCCCCAAAATAATATAAACCACATTAGGGTGTTTTTCAACCACCCGGGGTAATGCATTGATGACTGTTTCAATTCCTTTACTGCGACCGATAAAACCAAACGTAAGGAGCACTTTCTTGCTTTCAAGTTTAAACTCCTTTTTCGATTTCGCCGGATTGAAATGAATGTCCGGGACACCGTGTTCAATCAGGGCAATCTTTTCTTTCGGAACGTCGTAGATACCTGTCAGGAATTCAACGGCTTTATGGCTCATTACCACAATTTTTGTCGCCATTTTGCAAATTTCCTTTAAAATCGCCCTTTCGTTGTACGATGGTGTTTTGAGGATTGTATGTAAGGTGACGATGAGCGGCATTTCCAATCGATGAAGCAAGGGGAGGATATAAACCCCGCTATGCCCTCCAAAGATGCCGAACTCGTGTTCGAGCACACAAATATCGGCACCACTCAGGTTAATGTATTTAACCGCTTCCAGGTAATCTTCCTGATCGTCCTGGCGGATGGTTCGTTTTACTTCTTCCGGATATTTATAGGTCAGGTTGTTATCATTTAGGGCGATTACAAATCCTTCGTGCTTTTCTTCCGTATTTCCGTTTTTAATCAGCATCGACTTAAACAAATTGTTGGTGAAGGTGCCGATGCCGCATTCGCGGGGAGGGTAGGTGGCAATAAAAGCGATTTTCATGTTTTTGATCTTTCGTTAAATGATTTGCAATCAATCTACAATTCGCTTTTTCTGTTTTTTTCAGCCTTCCTGGCTGCTTTTGCTGCCCGCTTTTCTTTTAAGTTCATTGCTGGCGCTTTTTTGTTTCCCTTTTCTTTACCTTCTTTTTCTTTTGACATGATGGCTCATTTAAATTGTTACTTATTAAATCGATATTGTACTTCCTTCATAACCACTTTTTATCACTGTCGAAATCATTTTGAACCTTTCATTGGCTTTAACTAAGTGAGATGTGTGGGCAGGTATAATAATTGCTTCACCTGTTTTTAACAGGTTGGAATGTTCATCAACAACTATTACAGCATCACCTTCAATAATTTGGACAAATGTGTCGAATGGTGAAATTTTCTCAATCAGCGTTTCCCCGGCATCAATGGCAGTGACACTTACGTTTCCGGTTGTTTTTCGGATTATTGTTTTGCTAACTATCGAATGAGGAACATAGTCTATAATTTCAACCAGAATGTGCATTCTCGATTTTTCAATTTCGGCATTCTGCATCTGTTCACTTTATTGAATAATTTCAATAAAGGTACTTTCCCCGGGGGCCGCAAGTGTTATACAATTGACGATATAAGTTACATCATTCACACATCCTCAAGCGTGGTACGTCTCTTGTTTTTGAGCTTTTTAAAGTGGGAGGGTGTAAGCCCTGTAAATTTCTTGAATTGATTTGACAGGTGGGAAACGCTGCTATAATGCATTTTATAGGCTATTTCCGTGAGATTTAACTCATCATATACGATAAGTTCTTTTACTTTCTCAATTTTGTGAACCAGGTAAAACTTTTCAATGGTAATACCTTTTACTTCAGAAAAAAGGTTTGCCATGTAAGTGTAATCGTAACTGAGTTTCTCGCTTAGGTAGTCAGAAAGGTTGACTTTAATCTGTTCATCAGTATAATGCACCAGCTCGATAATGGCACTTTTTATCTTTTCAACCAAAATGCTCTTTTTATCATCCATCAGGAGCAATCCCGATTTTTTCAAGCCAATATCCAATTGCTCCAATTGTTTTGGCGAAATTTCCCCAACGGTATTGGCTTCGCCTATTTCTACATAGGTGTATGGTATATTAAGTTTTTCCAATTCAGCTTTCACCACCATCTGGCAACGGATACAAACCATATTTTTGATGAACAGCTTCATGAAACCCGGATTGTTATTAATGAAATTCTTGTTTGCTAAAGTTACAAAATTTCCAATGGGACATATCAGGAGAGCTTTTTCTTCTCAATTTATAGACATTTAAATCAAATCGACGGGAATGGTTCATGAATGAATATGTCCGCCCGAATCTTTTGACGGCTGTTACATAAAAGTAAAAACCCCCGGATTGGAACAAGCTGTTCGTCCGGGAGTTGCTATATTTCCGGCTATTCTTAAATTATACTCGTATTTCCTGAACTGATTTCCGGGTACGACTTTCTTTTTCCGCCGGTTCATCGGCATAACCTACGGTTGCTACTGCTACCGGATGGTAGCTTTCAGGTTGTTTAATGTTTCTTTCGATTTTCTCCGGGAAAAATCCTCCCATCTGGTGTACCTGGACTCCGGCTTCAACTCCGGCCAGAAGAAAGAATCCCATGGCCATGCCGGTATCGTGACAGGCGTGTTGGGCGTTGCATTGTGGGCGTAGGCATTATGGGCCAAAGTGACCATCAGAATGGGAGCATCGCCGGCCCAGTTCTGGTTACCTTCCATCAGTGCATCATAAACCTTTTGAACGTTTTCTTCTCCGTTTCGGGTTACCAAAAAAAATTCCGGGTTCACCAAATTGGGCCCGGAATATCAATAAGCCCTTTTTGTAAGCATCCGTCAGTCGAAATTTGAGGATATCTTACCAGGACGCTTACTACAATACTAGTAGTTATTCCAGGAGTTGAACATGGCCGTTCCAAATATTGCCATAAAAAGTAGCCAAATAACAATGCCGATAGCTGCCCAAAGTAACGCTGCTTTCGCCCAGTTTGCCTTGCTGGGATTGGTATTGCTGCCAAATGCCCAAACAAATAACATAATAAGTCCAACCAGCGGAATAGCTGTCAGAAACAAGGTTAGAAACCAGTCGGAAATCGTGACAGGCTGTTGCGGCTGTTGCGGTTGCAGCGGTTGTTGCGACTGTTGTTGCGCTTCTTGATTTTCCATGAGATTTTGTTGTTTAGGTTGTCCTACTCGTAAGGCTTTTCGGTTCCGCCCTGTTTTTTCGGTGGTCACAGCCTCCACATAATAAATATCTGGTTAACTAAATTAAGTGATAACCTGCAGAATAGCAAATTGACACAACTTAAATATCTGTTTCCTGCCTTTTTCAATATAGGATTAATGTGTTTTAGGAAAAGAAAAAAGAGCGGCCCTTGCTGTCGAACTATGTTTCAGGTACTTATTGTGGTGTTCTAAATAAAGATGGTTGAGTCCTGATTTATAGCTGGTTTTATTTTAATTTATGTTTTCTAACGATTTTTTTATCGGATAAAAAAAGGTGGTTTCAATTAATGATCTAATTACGTGATTCGGGAAGTAGCCTGGCGTTTCAAAAGGCCGGTGTTACTGTTCTCGGGAGGAAAGGATTTGATCGTGATGTTCCACCTGGCCCACAAAGCTTTCTGGTCCGATCCAATACCGTTTCCCTTGCTGCACATCGACACGGGACATAATTTCCCGGAAACACTGGCATACCGCGATAAGTTGGTAAAGGAAAGCGGCAGCCAATTGATTGTGTGCAGTGTGGAAGAGTCTATTGCGCAGGGAAAAGCGGTGGAAGAGACCGGGATTCATGCCAGCCGAAACAAGCTGCAAACAGTTACCTTGCTCGATGCCCTGGAGAAGCTAAAGGTAGATGCCGCGTTGGGAGGTGGCCGGCGCGATGAAGAGAAGGCTCGTGCGAAGGAGCGTTTCTTCTCGCACGAGCGACCAGTCATCGAACGTGATGGCATTTTGCTTGCCGATTCTCCGTACCTGATAAAGAAAGAAGATGAGAAGCCGGTATTGAAAGAGGTTCGCTGCCGTACCATCGGCGACATGACCTGCACCGGGGTAACCTTGTCGCCGGCTGCTTCGCTCGACGAAATCATTGCCGATACACCCGGACACTTGCAGTATACCCGCAACATTGCGCTTTCTGTCGGCGGGATTGAGGTCTTTACCAAAATGTTCCTCTATTTCCTGCACGAGCGCGCCTGGAACCGCGTCAGGATTGGGAAGCACAACGGGAAACCGGGGTGGTTTACCACGAAAAGCCTTACACTCCTGATGTACTCGATGATTATGTCCTGGAACGAAAAGCGGCCAACCGGTTACTGGAGTTGGCGAAATGTGATGTGGATTATCACGAAGATGCCCGCAATTGGAGCGATGCTGTACTCGAAATTCCGCAACAACAAAAAGGTACCATCTCCGATGCGTCCGTAACCGCTTCTGATAGCGTGACTCCCGCGGTTGTTTACGGCCGGCAGAATCCTTTTAAAGCCAAAGTGCTCGATAAGATTAAGCTGAGCGGACGGGGTTCCGGGAAAGAGGTGTATCACCTGGAGTTGTTACTTCGCAACTCGGGACTGACCTACGAACCGGGCGACACGGTGGGGATTTTCTGCGATAATCCACCCGAACTGGTGGAGAAAGTGCTGGAAATTACCAGCTTCGACGGCAATGAGCTGGTGACGGTTAAGAACGGGACACACCCGCTGGAAACCGCCTTACGTCATCATCTGGAGTTATCGGTGTTGAACCGTTCGGTATTGGAAAGCTACCGTGAAAGGACCGGTAATGAGATTCTGGGCGATTTACTGAATGATGAACAGGCATTGGATATCTATCTCTACGGACATGATGTGGTCGATTTGCTGACCGATTTTCCTGCCGAATTGGACGTGACAGGGCTGATATCTGTTTTAACTCCGCTGCAACCCCGGATGTATTCCATTGCATCCAGTCAGGCCGCTCACCCGGAGGAACTGCACGTCACGGTTGCAGCCGTGCGCTACGACAATCACGACCGTCACCGGCTCGGAGCTTATTTCTTTGTATACAATGTTGTTTCGCCGGAACACCCGTTGCGGAGCGAGTTGTATAGCCGGGCAGCAAAATTGCAGGGCATCGGTTTTCCCGGTTTCCCGGTAGGAGAAAATGTGAAGTTTAAAACAGTGAGTAGTCAGAAATTAATCGATACCGGGTTCCGGTTTACCTACCGTAATCCGTTAGCCGTGTCCCCCGGCGTCACTGATCCGGACGTTTTCAAGTTCCGGTTTACCTACCGTAATCCGTTAGCGGCTTTGGAGGATTTGTATGAACAGGAGAAGAACGATTGAACGGATACCGGTGTCATTGGTCGGGGCCGGGGCCGGGCGACCCGGAATTGCTGACGGTAAAGGACCTGAAACGGGTACAGCAGGCGGATGTGTTGTTGTACGATGCGTTGATATTGGAACCAAATGCATTTCTATCGGCGGTGCTACAACAATTGCCTGCGGAAATTCCGACCATTTAAACGGAGTCCCACTTTGTTCTTATTTTCAGTAAAATAGAATTCGTGTATTTCGCGTTTGGAAGCATGTGCAAAAAAAGTTCTCTCCTTTTTCAGGGTATTTTCCTGCTGAATGGTCTTCACATTAAACCATTGCTTCGAAAAGTAGTCAAAGAAACATGATTCAGGGCGATACTAACTGATTGAATTACGACATTTTCATTTTTTCATAGATTTGTATGCCAAAGCAAAAAAGCTGCCCGGACATTCCTGTAAAGAGGGAATATGCCGGAGCAGCTTTTCGCCCATGGTGCTATCTTATGGTCTGAATAACGCGTGTTGTTCAGCAAGTTAAGTCCATCGGTAACTGTGTTTCCTGTAGTCAATACCTTCTGCCTTCGATTACCCCTATCCCGAATTCTCGGGACCCTGAAGGGGAGGCTTGGTGGGGTAAATTTGAAAAGATTGACAGTTCCTTCTTTACCTATCTATCAAAATAACTTCCGGAACAACATTCATTTCCCCATCACTTATCGTCGGTGAAACTCTGGTTGAGCGACATTTTGTGCACATCGTACGGTGCGGCAGGACCGCCCAGGTACTTGTGGAACCAGTCGAGGTGCGCATCGTAGTACAGCGGCATCGATTTCACGCGGTTGGGCCAGTGGCCGTCGTTTTTGAAGATGATCAGGCGCGACGGAATGCCCAGTGTTTGCAGTGTACTGAAATATTGAATACTCTGGGTGTACGGTACACGGAAATCCTTCTGGCCGGTGATGATGAGTGTCGGTGTAACGAAATTCTTCACGTATTCCGAAGGAGAGAATTTCTTGTACAGGTACGAATTCCAGGGTTGTCCTTTCAGGTCG
Organism: Prolixibacter sp. SD074; assembly: GCF_009617895.1. Lineage (NCBI taxonomy): Bacteria > Pseudomonadati > Bacteroidota > Bacteroidia > Marinilabiliales > Prolixibacteraceae > Prolixibacter > Prolixibacter sp. SD074. Next base: position 1,163,684 of record NZ_BLAW01000001.1, on the reverse strand, counting down.
AAGTTCGGGAACCAAAGTTCTTCGGTTGCCCCCCACATCGAACGCAGGTCGTAGAGTCCCATCATCGAAGCCAAACACTTGAAACGCTTGGTCTTGGCCTGGAACCAATTCATCATATAACCTCCGTACGACCATCCCATGGCTCCCATGCGGGTTGAATCGACATACGACAGTTTAGCCAGTGCGTCAGTTACCTTCATCAGGTCCTCGAACGGTTTGCCGCCCCAGTCACCCGAAATTTCGCGGGTGTAAGCCTGTCCGCGTCCGGTTGAACCGTGCGGGTTGGCAAATGCCACCACGTAACCGGCTCCGGGATATACCTGCCAGTCGCCGCGGAACGAATCCATCCACTGTCCCTGTGGTCCTCCGTGAACGTTCAGGATGAGCGGATATTTTTTCGATGGGTCGAAGTTGTGCGGCTTCACAATGAATACCTGTACCTGCTTGTTGTCGGCGCCGGTTACCCACATCTTTTCCGCCGGGCGGAAATCTACTCTCGACAACAGTTCTTTGTTGAAATTGGTCAGCTGTTCTTCGGTGCCGCCTTTGGTTTTCATGCGGAAGAGTTCAGCCGGTTTGTCGATGGTGGTAGCCAGGTAGTACAGGTATCCGTTGCCGGCTACATCGAAACCGTAAATGGAACGTTGTCCCGAAACAGGGGTGATAACGTCCGAAGCCAGATCGACCATGTAAACCGGTTCTCCTCCTTCTTGCTCTGCTGAAAAGAAAATTGATTTGGAGTCGGGGGCCCATTTAAAGTCATCCACCCAGTTATCAACGTCTTTGGTGATGATCTTCGTTTCGCCGGTTGCCCGGTTATAGAGCGCAATGTTGAATTTCGCCGATTCGTATCCCGGAATACGCTGGGTACGGTAAGCAATGTATTTGCCGTCGGGCGAATAGATGGGCCATCCGTCCCATGCTTTGTTTTCTTGGGTAATGTTTTTGGCTTCTCCACCCGTTACCGGAACAACAAACAGGTCGCTGTTGGTCGATGCCTCGGGGTGATCTCCGTGTTTCGATGCGTAGCAAATTTCTTTACTGTCGGGCGAGAAGTTGTAACCAACGCCGCCACCCAACATAAACACAGGCGATGCAAATTTACCAGGTGTAACATCGGTGTACTCTTGGGTTTCGGTGTCGAATACAATGATGTGGGAATATTTACCCTTAGCGTAATGGGTCCAGTGACGGAAGAGCAGGTGATCGGCTACATAGGCCTGGATGGGCCCATTGTGCGAAAGTGAGTCGTAGCGTGCGTTGCATTTGCTGTTGGCGCCGCAATCGGGATATACTTCTGCCGAAAAGGCAATCAGTTTGTTGTTGGGCGACAATACCGGGGCATCTACACCCATCGGGAAATCGGTTACCTGTTCTGACTTTTTGGTTGCAAATGAATAATGTACCATTTGCGGAGTTCCCGATGCAGCTGACACATAATAGAGGTTTTTGCTGTCGCTGGTCCAGATGGGGTTGTAATTTTCTTTGTGATTGGTGGTTACCGGGGTAATGTTGCTGCCGTCGGCGTTCATCACGTAGATGTCGGCCATCGATTTACCTTTCGGCATATCGTAATCGGTAACGGTGAAAGCCACACGCATGCCATCAGGCGAAACTACGGGAGCGCCCACGTGACGCACTTTGTACAAATCGGCGATGGTAAACGCGCTTTTCTGCGGAAACGCTGCCTCAGCAGTAAAGAGAAAGGCCATCACTAAGAGATAAAGTAATCTTTTCATACGTTCTCAACTTTAAAATCAATGATGAATAAATATCTTGTCATCAAGGTGTCGGGTTATCGGCAACAATGCAAACAATCCGGCGCCATTAATGTTTGCCACTGGCACATAATCTCCTGAAAAGGAGCTTTTATTCATTAGTTTTAGGCATGATTTTGAGTCTGGTTTTGGCCGTGTGGAAAAGGACTTCATTACAAATGACAGGTTTTGGACGAGAAATTTACAAAGAAAAGGGTGGGAGGGGCATGAATTTTCTCATGTTATGATTTTTGCGTTTGTGTTAACGCGCAATCATACAGCTTATTATGAAAAGTGGCGAAAAAATATTTTGTTTTTATGTGGCTGATAATGAATGATTAAGTGTTTTTTTGTTGAAATTATTTTTGAGAAAATAAAAGATGGTGTTTTGTTTTCGGATACAATGCGTATATTGCGGCGTATTAAATAAATAACAATGAATAAAGGAACAGTAAAATTTTTTAATGACACCAAAGGTTTTGGCTTCATTAAAGACGAAGAATCAAACAATGAGTATTTTGTGCATGTAACCGGATTGGTTGATGAAATCCAGGAAAATGACGAAGTAACCTTCGATTTGCAAGAAGGAAGAAAAGGATTGAATGCGGTAAATGTTAAACTTGCGTAAGTAAGTTTAAACGACATATTCATTAAGATTTGAGCCTCACGGTATGTGAGGCTTTTTTTGGTGTGCCGTGCATGGTAAATAGCTAAGTGGTGCAAGTCCAGCTTTGGTCTGGGAGGGACTGTGGGGCTGTTTCCATAAGAAGCTGTTATGTAATCATAGCTTTGGATTGTTTATTTTGGGGCGCATTGGAGTGGCTGTCTTTTGTTCAGGTGTGTTGGCTTAGCTTATTGACTTTGAGGTACGAAAAGGCAATGTGCTATAAGAGTGGAAAGAAATGTAAATAAGACGAAGAAAATTTTGGTTTTCATTTTTAAATGTTTTTTGATTAAATGTTGAAAATAGGGATGAGTTCTTGCAAACTACTGATTGTTCTTGTGGGTTGAATATTCCACGTATTAAAAACAGCATCCGGGTTTCGTCGTACCCAAGCCGAATTCATTCCGAAAGAAATTGCGCCGATAACATCAAAAGAATTTCCTGATATAAGCCATGTATCTACCTTAGGAGATTTTGATTTTAGCAAAAAATGTTCGTAAACGGCAGGATTTGGCTTGAAAGTTTTCACATCTTCAACACTAACAATATCTTCAAAGAAATACAGTATATCCGCATTTCTTAGTAAGATGTCAATATCGGAGGCGCTTCCGTTTTAAAACGCAAACAAGCGCACGTTAGCCGATTTTAGTTTCTCCAGACTTTCACGAACGTCGGCAAATGCTGGTAAAACCTTGTATTCGCGCATTAAACGGTTCCTTTCTTCAGGTTGAAGATGGCATTTCAATACTTCGCAGGTAAAATCAAGGGCATTCCTGGTACATTCGGAAAAGTCAACATAATTTTTCATCAGCCCCCGACGAAACGTATATTCAAGTTGCTTTGCCCGCCAGGAGTCCATAAAGCTTATGGTCTTGTCGCCAACCAAAGTTTTAACCAAGCTTGAAATACCATTCGTATTAATTAAGGTGCCGTAAACATCAAATGCGAGAGTTATAGCCATATTTCTTTACTTTTTCTGTTCTTTTTTTAATTCTTTCAAAACAGCAAGTAAGAGTCCGCCCGATAACCTTGTTTTATAATCAGGATTAATGTATTCAAACGCGATTTTTCCACTGGTGTCTGTAACAAAAACAGAAGGCACGGGCAAAAAACCATCGTTTAATCCGTCCGATTTTTCAGAAAGCATCCCGGAATACCGTTCAGGCGCTTTAAATGCGATGCCGATTGCTTTAATAAGTTTTCCGTTAGCATCGGAATAGAGGCTGTATGCCAGGTTATGTTTTTCATCGGTAACCTGCAAATTTTCGGGCGAATCGGGGCTGATGGCAACAATCTGGTAGCCAAGGTTCACTACCTCATTTTGTACACCCTGAATTTCAGCCAGGTGGGCATTACAAAAGGGGCACCAACCGCCACGGTAAAATAAAACTACAGAGGGTTTTTGCCTGAGTATTTCCTGCAGGTTATGTTCGCTGCCATCGGGCGCTTTTAAAACAGCATCAGGCAATGTTTCGCCGTTTAATAAAGGTGAGATATCTTCAGCTTTATCCGGTAACTGGGCACTTGCTGAAATTACTGTAAATACCATATAAAGTAAAATTAAAGTTATGTTTTTCATTTTTCTTTTTTAGTTATTATTAAGAGCGTGCCTCCCACTTAAAAGCTTCAATTTGCTTGTCAAGAGGAGTATGTGCAAGGTGGTTTACATAGTTACTTATTATCTTTTGGCCAATGCCAACAATTATTTCCAGTACATTTTTTTGGGAAAAGCCAGCTTCCAGAAATTCCTGAACTTCATCATCGGAAGCCCACCCGCGTTTTTCCACCAGTAAGGCGGTAAATTTTCTGAGTGCTTCAAGTTTGGCATCGTTGAGCGGTTTGTTGTTTCGCAGTGCTTCAATCATAACCTCGGGCACTTTGAACATTTTAGCGGCCATCGAATGGATAGCCATACAGTAATGGCAACTGTTATGATAACTAACCGTTAGCCATACGATATTCTTTTCTACCGGACTTAAGGAGGTTTCATTGAAGAGCTGGTTCATTTGAGTGTAGGCTTTCAGCACTTCGGGCGATTCGGCCATAATTCCGTATAGGTTCGGGACAAATCCGTTTTGTTTTAAGGCAGCTTCCAGAATTTCTTTTGAACCTTCAGGAGCCGATTCGAGGGTGTGCAATTTAAATTGTGTCATAATTATTGTTTTTATTTATGAGTGCAGTCTAAAAAGCCTTCAAACTGCTGATTTCTACCATTTTTACCCCTGACCCCTAAAGGGGAACTGCTAAAAATCAGCAGTTTGAAAAAGTCCCCTTTAGGGGATTTAGGGGTCAAAAGGCTTTTTATACTGCACTCATTTATTCTAAGCACATGCTTAGAATAATAGTTAAAAAAATTATCTGATTTGTTTCAATGCCACTTCAATGAAGTCTTTTAACCGTTCCTTCTCCATTGTTTTGCCTGCAACCGAAATCCCCTGCATTACACCGAGGAAAAAACTGGCCTGTTTTTCAATATCTGTATTTGCAGGAATTTCACCTTTTTTTACGGCATTTTTCAATACCTTCAAAATCATATTGCGGATAAAATCGTAATAGATATTCAGTTCGCTTGCAACATCAGGATCTTTGTAGCCCAGTTCACCGGCAGTATTTACCACGAGGCAACCTTTTTTATCTTCCTTGCCTTTCGTTGAGGTAGCGGCGCTGAGCAGAAATTTTTCCAGTTCTGCAAAACCTGCTCCTTCCTGCAAAAGGGGATGAAACCTGCTTTTGATGACAAACTCGCGGTATTTGCGTAAAGCGTTTATAAACAGGTTCTTTTTATTTTTAAATGATGAATAAATCGAAAACTGGTTGATGCCCATTTCCTTTTCCAGCAACCTTACCGAAGTGGCCTCATAGCCATGAACCCAGAATACGTTCATCGCTTTTTCTAAAACCAGTTCATCATCGTATGTTTTATTTCTTGGCATATTCAATTGAAATCGGAAACAAAACTAAGCAATCGCTTTGAATATATCAAATGTAAGAAGGTCAAAGTTTCAAAAACAAATGAAGTAATTTAAAAAGTTATCACTTTGTCACTGTCAACCACCCATTCGGTTAATTCTGCCATGGTGCTGATTTCCGTATCTGCAATAAGCTCAGCATTCTTTAAACCGCGAGCTTCGGCACACGACCCACATATTAACTGAAGACAACTTTGGGTTTGATTTCGCTGGAAAGTTGGTTGAAATTAACATCAGCATAAATGCAAAGGCAAAAATTGATTCTTTCATAAAAGTTGAGTTAAATATTTGATTTATAAAAGTTTATTAACAATTTCTGAAATAGCCTCTACTGCGTAGTCAACTTCTTCTATGGTGGTATATTTCCCGGTTGAAATGCGCACCGTACCAGCGGCTGTCCGCGGATTTACCTGCATGGCTTTCAGCACCGGTGAAATTTCGACCGAATCGGCATGGCAGGCCGAACCGGTTGAAAACAGGACTTTTTTACTGACCAGCGAAGCAAGGGCGTGCGCATCCACATTTTCAAAGGGGACGCTTAACGTGTTGGGCAGGCAATTTTCCAGGTCGGCATTCAGTTTAATGGTTGTCCGGCATTTTTCTTTTAAGCCATCCAACAGCCGTTGCCGCATTTGAAACAGGTGGCGGTTGTTGGTTCCCAGATTTTCTTTGGCCAGTTCACAGGCTTTTCCAAGTGCAACAATGTACGGTACATTTTCAGTTCCGGGACGTAATCCATGTTCCTGCCCTGCACCAAAAATCAGGTTTTCCAGCTTTACCCCATCCCGGATGTACAAAGCGCCGATGCCTTTGGGAGCATATAATTTATGCCCCGCGATGGAAAGCAAATCAACACGCAGTTCAGTTACACCGGTCATTATTTTTCCAACCGATTGAGCTGCATCGGTATGAAAAAAGATGTTATATTGACGGGCAATGGCTGCAATTTCTTTTATGGGCTGAATGGTGCCCACTTCGTTGTTGGCGTGCATAATGGAAATCAGCGCCGTATCGGGGCGAACCGCCTTTTCAACATCCGCCGGGTTTACCTTCCCGAAAGAATCAACCGGGAGCCAGGTAATTTCGTAACCCTGTTTTTCCAGGTAGTTGCAAACCTCCATCACTGCCGGATGTTCTGTTTGCGAGGTGATGATGTGTTTCCCTTTTTCAGAATTGGCAAAAACAGCCCCGCGAATCGCATGATTGTTCGATTCGGTGCCCCCGCTGGTGAAAATAATTTCTTCAGGTAAAGCGCCGATAAGATTTGCCACCTGCACCCGTGCCTTTTCAATGGCTTCCTTGTTTTGTCGGCCTGCGTCATAGCCGCTGGAAGGATTTCCGAAATGCGACCGGATATAAGGCAACATTTCTTCAGCTACTTCCGGGGCAATGGGAGTGGTAGCGTTATAATCAAGATAAATTGGTGTTTTCATATTTATTGCTAGGTTTTTTCCAGTTCGGCGATTTCAGAAACGTCAAATTTTGTAATGTGTTGATAAAGTGCCAGAAATTCGTCATTAACAAGTGAGTAATAAACGTAATGACCTTCTTTTTGTGACTTTACGATGTTGTTGTTTTTTAAAACCTGCAAATGTTGCGAGGCGTTCGCTACCGTCAGGTTGGTTAATGCCACAATACCTTCCACGCTTTTTTCGCCCTGCGAAAGCATCTCGATGATTTCAAGGCGCGCAGCCGCTTTTTTAGCGGCGGTTTTTAGTTGGGTTTGGTTCGTTACAAATGAATTACTTCAACTCCTGCAAAATACAAAATATTATCTTGCAGAAGCTGAAATAAATTTCTCAAGAATTTTCCTGATTTATCTAAAATGCTAATCTTTAAGAAAAGTCTCTATGTTAAAGCTGAGTGTGTATTTACCTTTTCAAATCAACACTCTCAAACATAAGATGCAAAAATCCATGGCCTGTTCCGGGAACAGGACTCTTATTCCCATCCAAATCCTGCGGTGGTAAAATAACATGAGTTTCGATTTTGTCAGGGCTTAAATCAGACAGGTCTTCATCCACGCTTGTAATTAAGTTCAAATTTTCATCTCTTACTTTCCCGGAAACCATTATATGGATCATCCGGTTTTCAGCTAATAAATTACCATTCCCATCTTTTAGATCAGCCGTTCCCCAAAGGGTAATGTATGAAGTCAATTTAGGCATAAATCCGTTTCCAATACCAGTGTTGCCGTGCATGACCTTGTTTTGTCCAACACCCCCAAAGAAGGTATGGTCGCCACTGCCTTCCTGCTTATGAATGACATTGATGTTTCCAATCGTAAATGTTTCGCCATTTTGCCTTTTGTATGTGAGGTTAAATTGCAATACGGCATCTTTCGAATTTTCAGAATCTTCTACTGTCAGGTCTCTTACGTGGAGTTTATAAAAACCTGCACCTATTCCAATTCTATTGGAGAATGGAGTAGGTGACATTTCGGGATTAATGGCGGCAGGACCGGGAAGCACTTCATAAGCTAATTTCCAATCTCTTTCGCCTCCACTGAGTTTAACATTTTCAAACATCATGTGTAGAAATCCATGGGCTGTACCCGGAACGGGATTCATGTTGCCTTGCATATCCTGCGGCGGAAGTATGATATGTGTCTGGGCATTTTTTATGTTATAATCCGAAGCGTCCTCTTTAACACTGGTAATCAAATCAAGATTTTCATCACGTACGTTGGTGGAAGTCATGATATGAATAATTCTGTTGGAGGCAATAACTTCTCCTGTTGCCGCATTTTTCAGGTCGGTTTTTCCCCAGAGCGTAATGTATGAAAACAATTTGGGCATTAATGGAGTTCCTATTCCAGTATTTCCGTGCATCAGCTTGTTCAAACCAACTCCTCCAAAAAAGGTGTGGTCGCCGGCTCCCAAAGGTTTGTGGATTACCTTTATTTCATCTATCAGATAAGCAGTGCCATCACTTCCGGTAAACTGAATATTGACAGATTTTACTGTATCCCGGGAATCTTCTGAATCTTCAGGAGTTAAGTCGGCGACTTTAAACTGATATGAACCATCTGTAATTAGAGTTTTGTTTGAAAACGGTGTCGGGGACATATCCGGATTTAAAGCTGCCGGTCCGGGCAACACTTCATATACCAGCCCTGTTTCTGAACTTTCCTTTTAGTAAATTCTACCAGGTTAGGGTAATTTGCCGAAGAGTAATTTTCAGGAAAAGTGCGTGATGCTTTTTTTAGGGCGACTTCCTGTTCATTTTGAATTAACGATTCCTGGCAGGCGCTGATAAAAGCCACAACGCCAATAAATGCTGAAAAACGTAATACTTTCAATTTTCTCATAGCGGAATAAACTTTAAAATTTAGGAAATACGTTTTAATAGTCGCAGGGCTTACATATTCCTGACAAAAAGACAAAAAAATCTGATTTATTTTTGAATTTAATTATTCTCCCTGTTTCGACGGACATTTCACGGTTCCATACGAGCAATAAACGCAGCAGTCGCCGGGTTTCGGTCGTAAAACGGTTTTACAGTTTTCACATTCGTAAAAAAACTGGCAGCCATCAGTGGGCATTTCTTCTGTTTTCGGGTGGCCACATTCAGGGCAGGTTAATGTAGAAAAATACTGTATTTCCATTTGGTGTTATATTTCTTTTAATCCTTTAAGCAAAGTGGGTAACAATTCTGATACGGTAGGATGAGAAATTACCGCATTTTTCAGTACGGTGTAAGGAACATCAGCATACATAATCAGTAAAATGCTGTTGATAATTTCATCTCCGCCTACGCCCAGAATGGATGCACCGAGTATTTTTTGGTTTTCAGCATTGACAATGACCTGCATCATCCCATTGGTTTCACCTTTTTCTCTGGCTCTTGCTACCCTGCTCATGGGCATTGTTGCTTCCATAATTTTATATCCTTTTGCAAGGGCTGCCTTGCGGGTCATTCCGGCGCGCCCCAACGGCGGGTCAGTGTACAGGTTATATGTCATAACCCGGTCCGAAATTCTGCGGTTTATATTACTGAATTTGTTGGCGACAATAATTTCATAGTCGTTATACGAAGTGTGTGTAAACGCTCCTTCCCCGTTGCAGTCGCCCAGGGCAAAAACGCCTTTCACGTTCGTTTCCAGAAAGTCGTTCACCTTAATGTATCCGCGGTCGCCGATTTTAATTCCGGCAGCCTGCAAATTCAAAGAATCGGTATTGGGTTTGCGTCCCACACCAATCAGCAGATGCGAACCGGTCACTTCCGGGCCCCCTTCTTTGCAGTCCAGTTTCAAGGTGACTGAATTATCTGCGTTTTGCGTGCCCCCGATACATTTGGCATTCAGACGGAATTCAATGCCTTCATCCTGTAAAAATTCCTGAATGTTTTCACTGATTTCCTTGTCCTCGCGGCCAATAATGGAGGGCCCTTTTTCAATAATAGTTACTTTGCTCCCAAACCTCCGGAACATTTGGCCAAACTCCAGCCCGATGTAACTCCCGCCGACAATCACCAGGTGTTCCGGCAATTCTTCCAGTTGCAAAATGGATTCGTTGGTCAGGTAATTCAGCTTTCTGAAAGGCTCAGGAATAACCGGTCTGGCCCCGGTATTGATGTAAATTTCAGAAGCGGTGATTTCTTCGCTGTTTACTTCAATAGTTTTTTCTCCTGAGAAACGGGCCTCGCCTTCAAAAAAAGTGATGTTTTCTTCCTTTTCCACGCCGGAACTTATTCCGTCAACCGATTCCTGCACAATTTTATCCTTACGGCTTTTTATTTTTTTCAGGTCAGCCGATGCACCTTCCGGTATATTTACTCCAAGGGCAGCTCCATTACAGGCATCCCAAATACGGCGGGCGCTGGCCACATAGGCTTTTGTAGGAGTGCACCCATCATTTACACACGTTCCTCCAAAATGCTTTTTTTCAATAAAAGCTACTTTATTCCCTTCAGCGGCCAGTTTAAATGCCAGTGGTGTACCGGCCTGGCCTGAGCCGATAATAATTGCATCAAATTTCTTCATCTTGTTTTATTTCGTTTTTGAATTATAGGTATAGGCGTTTAGACATCCCAGGTTAATCAACTGATTGTAAGCGAATAGGCTTAGAATAAACCATCCTTCTTATGAGTACATCGAAGATTGTCTCCATATTTGATCGTCTATTGTGCCTAAAATGAAACTCATCAAGGTATCCTTGAAGTCGTTCTTCACTGCAATGTTGGTGAATTCCTCTTAGCCATCCCTTTATATTCATAATGTGAAAATGGAGATCTGGAAAATTTTTGCCCTTCTCTGATTTCATTTGTTCCATATTTGGGTAATCTTTTTTTAGAGGAATATATCCTTTCCATACATCAGTGACGATTTTTGCATCCTTGCTAATGTATGTTTCAAAAAATGGTTTAAACGAAGTATTCGAAGCATCGCTGATAACTTGGGCGTAAGCACGTCCAACCCCGCCTTTGACTATTTCTAAGGCAACAATGACAAGCTTTTTATCCCCTTTACTCCGGCCTGGTTTTCCTTCTTCTGGTCCGCCGATATAGAATTCATCTACATGAACTATCCCGTTGATAGGATGCAATTTACTGCTTTGCATAGCTTGTTGGATTTTCCATTTGAATTCCCAACAAGTCTTCTGACGAAGTTCAAACTCTCGAGATAATTCCAACGAAGACATTCCTTTCTTCTTTGTACTTATTTTGAATGCTATGTGAAAAGCCAGTAGTAATGGGAATTTACATTTATCAAACTGAGTCCCGGCTGTTGGACTTTCATCATATTTACATTTCATACATCGTCTTGAAAATGGCTTAACGCCTTTGCAGTATTTTGTATGGCCACATTTTTTACAATGGAATTCTGTTTCGTTCCACTTGATCCCTGCCAAGTACCGATAACAATCTTCATCTGTCGAAAATGTTTTATTGAATTTAATTGAGTTCACTCCTTTAAATTGATTTCTTTCATTCATGCTACAAAAGTAGCCATTATTAATTTATTGGGCGGTCTAAACGCCTATACCTATTGAATTATTTTCGAAAGTATTGTTAAAATCTATGATTGCTCCAATGCAGGAAGCATGCACAAAACTCTGGGGAATATTTCCGAGCATGGTATCGGAACCGGGGTCGGCTTCCTCGGCAAACAGCCCCAAATCATTTTGGTATTTTAACGCAGCATCGATGTATCTTTTACTTTTCTCAACATTTTTCCGCATGATCCAGTACTGGGCCATCCAGAAATTCGCTGCCAGAAAGGCGCCCTCTTTTTTTTCGTCGAACAGCAGCAGGTTCCAATAAACCAAATCGTTGTTGAATTCGCGGGATAATAATTTCCAATTGTTCATTTTTTCCATATTTAAAAAGTTATAAATTCTTTCACCCATTTATTGACCGGTTTTTGCTGAATATTCCCGGGCGTATCAACTTGTTCGATTTCTCCTTTATTCATAATGACAACATGGGTCCCCAGCGTAAATGCTTCGTTTAAATCGTGGGTAACCATGATAAACGTGATTTTCAATTTCTGGTGCATTTCCTTGATTTCATGTTGCAGGTTTCGGCGGGTAATGTTATCGAGAGCTCCAAAAGGTTCGTCCATCAAAACAATTTCGGGTTGCGATGCCAGGGCCCGGGCAACTCCGACCCTTTGCTGCTGACCACCACTTAATTCAGAAGGAAACGCATTTAGCTGACGTTCATCAAAACCCATTATTTCCGCCAATTCGTTCACCCGTTTTTCGCTCGCTTGTTTTTCAACCGATGAAATGCTTAAAACGAAAGCGATATTCTGCCTGACGGTGAGGTGTGGAAAAAGACCACCTTGTTGAATGACATAACCTATCTCCCGACGGAGTTGAATTTTGTCCCAATTATCCAGATTTTCACCCATCACTATAATCCTTCCCGAATCAATACCAGTCATACCATTCATCAGGCGCAACAATGTGGTTTTTCCACAACCGCTAGGGCCGATTATTGTAACAAATGCCCCTTGTGAAATTTCCAGCGAAACATTAATCAGCGCCTTGCTCTCTGGTTCGTAAGATTTGGTAACGTTCTTTATTTCAATGACAGGATTGTTCATTCTCCGGTTTTATTTCAATAATTTATGTTGTTTCAAAAAATTAGCTGCGACTTCATTGGGTGATTTTTTTTCAATTTCAACCTTATAATTAAGTTGAAGCATTGCCGAATCGCTGATGGTATTTTCCAGGCGTTTAATCAATCCTTTTAATTCAGGATATTTTTGTAAGGTTTCATTTCTGATAACAATACCCGCCTGATAAGCAGGGAAAAAGTGTTTGTCATCTTTCAATACCCTGAGATTCATTTGCCTGATTCGCGAATCGGTTGAAAACGCATTGATAACATCGACTGTGTGGTTTTCGAGCGCCTGAAATTTCAGGTTGATATCAAGTTCCACCTTGTTTTTAAAATTGAAAGGATAGACTTTACTTAGTCCGGCAAAACCATCTTCGCGCTCAAAAAAATCGAATTCAGCACCAAACACAAATTGGTTGCTTTTAACTGCCAATTCCGAAAAAGTAGTGATATTTTGATTTTTCGCCACCGTTTCGGGAAGTGCAAGGGTAAACGTGTTGTTAAATCCAAGCCTGCAAGCCCATTCCAGATTGAATTGTTCGGCATACGTTTTTTTTAACGCCAAATACAAACTATCCGGATTATTCATTTGTGGTTCTTTCAAAACAAACAGCCAGGCAGTTCCGGTGTATTCAGGATAAATATCAATTTCGCCTTTTAACATTGCAGGGTGGATGTTAGAAGTTCCACCTCCAATGCCAAATTTCTTAATGACCTGAATATCGGTATTGTTTTCAACTAGTTGTGAAATGATTTCTCCTAAAATATATTGCTCGGCAGTGGGTTTTGTGGCAACAACAATTTTTTTTTCGAAGGAATTGCCTGGTTTTGACGTGAGCATGGAAATGAACAACAACACAAGAATTCCCAATCCGAAATATTTCAGGAAACGACCTTTTTTATCCGTTTTTTTCACTTTTGTTTTCAGCGACTTTTCGATAGCCCCGATTCCCAAATCGGCTACCAGCGCCAGCAAAGCCACTGCAATTGAACCGACCAAAATAAGCGAAGAGTTGTTGGTGTTGATTCCGCGGTAAATGGCCTGTCCCAAACCACCGGCCCCGATAAAAGAGGCTAACCCGGCCAGTGCAATGGTCATTACAACCATGGTGCGAAAACCGCTTAAAATAGTTGGTAATGCCAGTGGCCAGCGTACAATCGAAAAAACCTGCCAGGGAGTGGCACCCATTCCTTTTGCGGCATCGAGCAGGAGTGGGTCAACTTCGTTCAACCCTGTGTATGTATTTCTGATAACAGGCAGCAAACCATAAATTACAAGCACCACCAGCGCATTGCCATACCCGATTCCAATTAAGGGGATAAACAATCCAAACATGGCGATTGACGGGATGGTGTAAAGGAAATTGACCGTTCCTAAAATAATTTGCCTCCATTTTTTAGATTGCAGAATGGCAATCCCGGTTGAAATGCCAATTACGGTGATGATAAAAATGGCGCCAAGGCTAAGCAAAATGTGCTGAACGAGAAGTTCGTAAAGGTAATCGCGACGTTCGGCGATGGTTGTGAAAAAATCGTTCAGCAAAGTCATATTATTTTTTCTATATTTTCTCCCACAGGGAATCCACAAAGTAATTCCGTTGGTCGGTGAAATTTTGAACCACTTTAAAATGGTGATTTAACGCTAGTTCTTCAATAGTTTTAATGTCGTACTTCCGTGAACGTTCCATAAAGACAGCTTCCCATTTTTCAAAATGGAATACTTTTTCGAGTGCGCCAATCTGAACGGTTTGTTCGGTATTTGAAATCAGGAAACTTTTTACTTCACCTGTTTGCGGATTGTAAGTAGTTTGCTGTTCGAACTGCCGGATGTCGAAATCAGCATCCAGTTCACGATTGATACGCACGAGGTGGTTCAGGTTAAAACGGCGTGTGTGTCCGTGCGGGTCGTTGTAAGCCTCCATAATTATGGCAGGTGATTTTTTCAGGTCGAATCCAATCAAAACTTTATCGCCAGAATTTGAATACGTTGATAGCCGGCTCAAAAATTCAGTTGTTTCATTTTCAGAAAAATTCCCGATATTCGCGCCCAGAAAAAGGATGATTTTTTGAATGGAAGCATGCCCGTTCAGGGTTTTTAATTTTCTGAAATAATCACCGGTTTTGGCTTCAACTTGTAAGGTTGGCAACTCTTTTTTCAGGCTCTCCACCAGTTCGTAGTTGGCTTTGGCGCTGATATCAACGGGTGTGTATTGAAAATTGATGCCCTTTTCAACCAGGTGCTTTAGCAGGATTTTGGTTTTTAATCCATCGCCTGAGCCCAGTTCTACCAGGTTAAACAGCTTGTTACCGGCGCAAATAGCTTGTGTAATTTTCTCTTTTTGAGTAGAAAATATTTCATGTTCGCAATCTGTGAGGTAATACTCGGGCATGTTCATGATGTCCTGAAAAATCCGGCTTCCCTCGTCATCATAAAAATATTTCGACAACAGGTATTTTGGATTTGAGGAGAGCCCTTTTAATGTATCAGTGGCTAATTGTGAAAGAAGTATTTTTTTTTCCATAATTTAACTTCTCTTGGTGTCTTAGCGGCCTGGCGTGAAGTTTTCTTCAGGAATTCCGGTTTCATAAGGATTATCCGGGTCGTTGCTCCATTCAAACCAACCGCCGTCGTAAACAGAAACAAGCGGCCAGCCCATCAGCCAGGCGTTAAACCAGGCTTCACTTCCGCGCCAACCCGTACCACAGTAAAAGGCCAAATGTTTATCGGGTGTAATGCCATTCTTTTCCCATATTTCAGCAATTTCATGAAACTCCCGGGTAGTGTGGTCCACGTTACGGTAATTTTCCATGTGATAAGCATCGGAGCCGCAATCGGCAAATATGGCTCCCGGTATCCGGCCCTTTGCCCTGATATAGTTATAGCCACTCACTTCACCAATGTATTCAGGCCAACTGCGCATGCAAACCAGTTCGGCTGTGGGTGAGGCCAGCATCTCTTTTGCTTCGGGCGTATCGACAGCCAGTTCGGGTTTCCGCGGAATGGAAACGCCAAAATCGGCCACCTGTTTTTTGGGTTCATCGGTAAACGAAGTTTCAAAACCGGCATCCTGCCATGACTGAAAACCGCCGTTTAATATCCTGACATCTCTCACCCCGGCATACAACATGATAAATGCATTACGGATGGCGCCAATGTCGCCGGCAGCGCTGCCCGGAAATTCGTCGTTGTTGTCGGGGTCCATGTATTTGCCGTATAAAACCACGGTGGTGGCGGCTGTAATTCCATGTTCTTCCAGTGTTTTTTTCAATTCTTCCGGTGAACGGCGGTTCCAGGTTTCGGGCGCTTCCAAAGCCAGCGTATCCATATCAATTGCACCCGGAATGTGCCCGCTCAAATAAGCTTCGCGATTGCGGTAATGTGAGTGGACTAGCACAAAATTATCATTATCATATTCAGCAGGTTTTCTGCCCGAATTCAACTCGTTAACCCATTCTGCTGAAACCAGGTTTTTGTAACGTTCTAGTTTTTGCATGGGTAGATCGGGGTTAGCAGTCCATCCATTTACAAATTGATTATAGGCTAAAACTTTTGAATAGCCCGATTTTTCAAACCGTTCGGCCACTTTTTGCGTTTCTTCGGGCGAATACCCGTAAACAATGATTTCGTGTTCCGGAAGTATTTCTTTGTGCCGAACTATTTCAATCCAATCTATATAATTCAGCCATTTAGCCGGAAGGCTTTTTGCCCCGGCAATGTGGCCGCTACGCTTTTCGTTTTTCAACTGCCAACCGTTGTAAGCCTCTACTGGCCGCACATCGATGATTTTTACGTTTTGTGAGGCCTCCCCAGCCCCTCCAAAGCTTTTTGATTCAGACAAAAACGCAATTATCTCTTTTGTAGTTATTTCATTAATCATAGAAATCTTATTTTAGTCTTTAATTACCTGAACTCCTTTCCAAAAAGCCACCCGGTTTTTAATGCTTTTCGCCAATTCTGAAGGTTCGGGGTAATACCAGGCAGCATCAATATTTTGTTTTCCATCCACCTCAAGGGTGTAATATGATGCCGTTCCTTTCCAGTGGCAAACAGTGTGGGTTTCGCTATTTTTTAAAAACTCTTTTTTTACTGATTCAATCGGGAAATAAGCATTTCCCTCAACGTTTACAATGTCGTTGCTTTCGGCTATCATTTTGCCGTTCCATATTGCTTTCATAATATACTAAAATTAATCGTTTTCCAACGGGAGTGCGCAAAAGAACCTCTGTCTACGTCAAGAAGTCTCATGTTTATGTTCCAAAACAAAGCTCTTACTGTAACAGGCTTCCATTTGTTAATTTTTGCAGTATAAATTATTTTTTGATACTTAATATAACTGTCGTGTATTTTTATGAACCTGAGATTAAACGGTCTAATTTTCAAAAAAAATTAACTTCCCTTTTCAAAATTTTTCAACCCTTTATTCAGAAAATCAATGTATCCTTCAATGCTTGTATTATATCCTTTTGGTTTTGCCAGCATCTTTCCGTTAAGGTCGAGGAGCACATAAAACGGTTGTGCGTTAGCCCGAAAATGTGTCGTTTGAAAATCACTCCATTTATTGCCAATGGTTTTTACCTTGCGATTGGTTATTTCAGAAACATATTGCTCTTTCTCAGGCAGAGTTGTTTTGTCATCCACATAAAGAGAAATCAACACGTAATCGTTTCTTAGCAGCGATAGTACGTTTTTATCACTCCAGACATTATCTTCCATCTTGCGGCAATTTACACAGCTCCATCCGGTAAAATCGAGTATAACCGGTTTGTTAACCTTTTGGGCATAAGCCATTCCTTTCTCGTAATCGTGAAAACAATTGAGCCCAAAAGGACAATGGAATTCATTATCGGCAATTTTAGCCACATCAGTTGTTTGGTCTGAATTATTTGTACCGGCCGTTGGTGCATTTTGCAGGCTCCACCCTTCATTGTAAAACGATGGTGGAGGAAAACCACTTATCAACTTTAGCGGTGCACCCCACATGCCCGGAACCATATAAACTACCAGGCCAAAAACAAGTATACTGCCAACCAGGCCTTGAATGGAGGTTTTCTTTTGTTCGCTGTCGTGCGGCAGGCGGATTTTTCCAAGCAGGTAAAATCCGAGCAGACTAAAAATCACTATCCAAAGCGCTATAAACACTTCGCGCGTAAGTATTCCCCAGTGGTAAGCCAGGTCAACAGCCGATAAAAATTTCAAGGCAAACGCAAGTTCAATAAACCCAAGTATTACTTTTACAGAGTTGAGCCAGCCTCCCGATTTTGGCAGTGAATTTAACCATCCGGGGAATGCCGCAAACAAGGCAAAAGGGAGGGCTAGTGCTATGGCAAAACCAAGCATTCCAATGGCAGGACCAATTACGTTACCATTCACAGCGGCTTGTACCAGCAAGCTCCCAATTATTGGCCCGGTGCAGGAAAACGACACCAACGATAAGGTAAAAGCCATAAAAAAGATGCCGATTAACCCGCCTTTATCGGCAGCTTTATCTGATGCGTTCAGCCATTTGGACGGAAGTGTAATTTCGAAAGCCCCGAAAAACGACAAGGCAAAAACTACGAAAATGATAAAAAATGCCAGGTTCATAATTCCGTTGCTAGCCAATGAATTTAATGCATCTGGCCCTAATGAAAGTGAAATCGTCAAACCAAGTGTTACATAAATTACAATAATTGACACGGCATAAATCAATGCGTTGCGGATTCCCTTTGCCCGGGTTTTACTTTGTTTGGTAAAAAAACTTACGGTTAAAGGGAGCATTGGAAAAACACAGGGTGTCAGCAAAGCCAGCAACCCCCCGGCAAACCCGGCAAAAAAGATTGCCCAGATACCCAGGTCGCCTCCTTCGGGTTCAAAAGAACCGGCAACCGGCGCGGCGGCAACAAATTCCGGGCCTTTATCAACTGTAACAGTAAATTCGCGTGTATCGGGGGGAAGGCACATTTCGTCGCTGCAGGCCATAAAAGTGGTTTTCATTGTAATTTGCAAACTGTCGCTGGTTTGCAGTGCAATTTTTTGGTTAAACGTTGTTTTTCCTTCAAAAAAAGAAACTTCAGCATTATTAAAAGCAGGTTCTTTTTTTGTAATGGGCGTCGGTTCTTCAGTTTGTCCTACAAGTTTGTAGGCCGAATTGTGTTCAAATTCAAATGTAGTGGGTACCGGGCCTTCACTTTTGTTTTGTACCTGACTGTAAATGTGCCATCCTTTGTCAATATCAGCATTAACCGTGATAAGGGCTGAATCAGGGGCGAAACGTTCTGCTTTTAATTCCCATTTTACCGGGTTGTATATTTGTGAAAATCCCGATAATGACACAAGTAAAAACAAAAGAGTTGTTAATGTTTTCATTTTGGCTATTTGTTTAAGGTTTACGATAAAAGGCTTTCAAGTTTTTTTACAAACTCTCTTTTAGGAGCTACACCTTTTAATTTGTCCTCAACCTGACCGTTTTTGAAAAACAGGACGGTGGGAATATTCATTATCCCGAATTTCACAGCAAGTTCCTGATTGGCGTCTACATCAACTTTGCCAACCAGAACCTTACCGTTAAACTCATTGTTAAGTTCTTCAATTATTGGCCCAATAGCTTTGCATGGGCCACACCATTGTGCCCAAAAATCTACCAAAACGGGTTGTTCCGATCTAAGCACAACTTCATCAAAGTTGTCTTTTGTTAATTCTTTAGCCATAACTTTTTTTATTAAAAAGGCGGAACTGTTTATTCCGCCTTTCATTTAACTTTCTTAAATTTTTAATTTGCAGCCTTTTCAGCGGTTTTCATTGCCTGGGCCAGCTCATTGTTGCTTTTGGCTACACTTATCTGAGTGATTAATTCTTTAGAATCAGCATCGAAGAAATACACCATACCTGTTCCATTGTATTTGGCCATTGCCTTTTCCAGCCCAACTTTTTTTAACGCTTTTCTCGATTCCGCTTTTGTTTTATCATTTGTCAGGTCATTGCCCACAAACTGAATGGCCATGTCCTTGTTATTGGCCTTGAAGGTTTCCATAGCACGCATACCATTCTTTTGGCACACCGGACACCAATCGGCTTTGTTTACCACTGCAATTACTTTAGAACCATTAGCTGCAAAGGCAGAAACGGAAACCAGCATGATAAAAGCCACGCTCGAAAGGATTGTTTTTACGTTTTTCATGATTTCTTAAATTTTTTTATTTAACTTAAAAATTGTGATTTACCTATCTTTTGTCGAAGATTTTTTACTTTCCTGACAATTTTTTTTATTAAAAGTTTATAACACTATACCCATCAGCAAAAAGACTGCGTAAACTAGCGTGTTTTTTAAATTCTGAAAGTAAAGGAACTCCTGCTTTTTCTACCTTTGATTTTACACCAAAAGCTTCAGCACAATATATGATTTCAATGGATTAGACGAAGAATAATCCAAACCTGACAACCGGTTGCAAAAAAATAGCCGCTCTTGAGATGAGCAGCCAAAATTCAGAACAAAAGGAAAATGGACAGATAAATTTCATTAAGTCGTGTCAACTTTATTTGCATTTGAAAGTCCTTTTTTTAGCCGCACAAAAATATTCGGAATACCAGCATTTTTTTTATAAATAATCCACCCCAGGACACTTCCCAAAGCAATATGTGCAAGGGTAACCGTTGTCAGGAATTGCCAACCGTCCTTAAATTGCAATCCAAAGGCGCCGATACCCAATGCCCTTGTGGCCGGACTGACCATAAAGCCAATACCGATGATAATTCCATAAATAATACCCATCCAGGTCTTACCCCTGCCAAAAAAAAGGCTGAAGATGATGCCAAATGCAGCGCCGTTCCAAAAGTGGTAAGCCCACCCTGCCACATTCGACCAAAAGCTTGGCCCCTGGGCGAACCGGTCTAAAAGTAAAACCCCTAATAATTTAGGCATATCACCTGGCATCCCGCCAATTCTGAATCCAATTTCTCTCACGATTTCCAAACCAATGGTGCCAACCAAACCGGCAATAATACCATTAGTAATTTGTTTCCGCACATCATCATATTTCAAAGCATGTGCCGCCATAATCAAAATTAAGGTGATTACAACAGACGGAATTAAAAACTCAACTGCCAAAGATGACAGCTTCGCAATACCTGCCTGTGAAACCGGGAAAAGATTTGGAGATATTCCTGCAATAATCAGACTTATAATAACCAATAATAACTTTTTCTTTTCTTGTCTCATAACAGTAGAATTTAAAATTTTATATCCAAATCAGCACACTGGAAAAAGTCGGATAATACATTGATTATCCGACTCTTTAAACACCCTACTTAGAGATCATTTTCATCATCATTTGTAACTTGCCGTCAAGCTTATCTCCAATCATTTTCACTTTTTGATTGTCGAAGGAAGCAAATTCTTCGGAGGGCTTGAAATAGCTGACATAAGTTTTCCCATTTCCCTCATAAACATTAACTCTTACGGGTATTACCAGCCCCACGGACGGGTCGGCAGAAAACGCTTCTTTCCCAACGTTGGGATTACCAATAAAAAAAGTATGTACCTTGACACTCAGTCCAGTCATCGACAGCATATTTCCCTGGTCCATTTCAGACATAACCTGCATGCCGCCTCCGGAAACAGCCTTTTTAATGGCACTTTTGGTCCCTTCAAAATCCTTTGAAGATTGCACTGTCACTGGTTTAATAGATTGAGCCTGCAAGTTGGCCGAAAGTCCCAGAAAACCAGTAAACATTATCACTACAAGCAGCAATGTTGAAATTTTTAAATTGTTCCGTTTCATAATTTTACATTTTTAATTTAACAATTTGAATTAGGCTCTTTGTAAATACAATAGAAATGTCTACTTTAGGGGGAAATATTATAAAAATGGAGAACAAATTCAGAAGCCTTACTATTTTTGAGTTTCAGGAACGTTTCCCTGACGAAGATTCTTGTTATCAATATTTGACTGAACTAAAATGGGGGACTGGCTTTGTTTGCCCCAATTGTGGACACACCAATTATTGTAACGGAAAGCGCCTATTCGACAGACAGTGTACCAGTTGCCACCGAATCTCCTCCCCAACGAGCGGGACATTGTTTCACCAGTTAAAGTTCTCGGTATTAAAGGCCTTTTACATTGTTTATTATGTAAGTACGAGTAAAAAAGGGATCAGCAGTACGGAACTAAGCAGAAAGCTTGGGTTAAGACAAAAGACCTGCTGGAAGTTCAAAGGCAAGGTAATGAAAGCCATGGAAAGCAGTGGCAACCATAAAATCGATGGCAAGGCCGAAGTTGATGAAACAGTTGTCGGCGGCCAGGAAGAAGGGGTTGTGGGGAGAAAAAACGGCAAAAAGAAGTTGGTTGTATTTGCCATTGAGAGAAACGGCAAAGGAGTTAGCCGTATGTACGGAAAGGTCATCAAGCAGAGCAGTTCGAAGGAACTTGGTGGGTTTATGAAAATGACCATTGAGACAAGTGCACAAATAAAGACAGATAAATGGCGAGGATATTCCCCTTTGGTAAAAGACTTCAGTAATCTTGTGCAGGTTGATTCAGGGAAAAAGGGCGGCAACTTCCCTGACTTGCACAGGTGTATTATGGGCTTCAAAGGCTGGCTCCGGGGCATGCACCACCAAGTCGAAAATTTGCAAGCCTATATTGATGAATACTGCTACCGGTTTAACCGAAGTAATATGAAGGAAAGAATCTTCGATAGCCTTTTAACCAGAATGGTTAATGCAGAGCCCTTCCCTTATAAACAAAGTATTATTTAAATGCCTAATTCAATTAACAATATTTATTTCACTATATAAATGCCTGTAAAAAGGCAATCTACTTATCCTTTTGTGCAATAAGTCGAATGGAATTATCAAACCTGACAGGTGGGAAGTTTTTTTTTCTTCTGTGTGGAACGGAAATAATATTGTTATAAAATGGGAAACAGATTATCTCGCTTCCAATATAAATTAAGGGAGGAGTGCCAATGACTGTCAATTACTGCCATCATTTCACCAAAACTGTTGCTGGGCAACAGTTTTTGGTATACGGGCAACAATTGTACAACATAATTTACGCAAATAAGGGCAAAAAGGCAACAAGAAAAGGACAGAACAACCTTGTAAATGTCAGTAAAAGAAGATAAAAGAATAATAAGAGAAAGGTTATTACTTCCCGATACAGAAAGTAATATGGTCAGTAAATCAAGGTGTTGTAAATTGACGGTACAAATAAGGGCCAAAAGCGTACCAAAAAACACAAAATTAGACTAAATACCGGGGAATATCTTTTTTACTTTCCGAACCAACATGTCACGACTTTCCAATGCGAGATTTCATAAAAGTAATGCAGCTCAATTTTGTCAGAGTTTCACCTTATAGCTTGCTAATTTCCTCTGTGAGCTCCATGAATACCAATTTGGGATTTTTACCAATAAAGGGTTTGCAAGTTCTCTTGTTGATATAATTTTTGGGTACGAGGTCGTACAATTCAAAGTCTAAATATCCTTTTGTTGTATAAAACCTAATTTTGTTTATTTCATGTTTAGATAATTGGTTGACACAATCATCTGTAAGGATTGTTAAAAATTTTACAGCTTTATCACATTCAATATCACCAAGATAGTTAAGCGTTAAAACGTCTCCATTGTCCAGTTTGATCATTGCTTTACTTTCACTATTCAAGCATAAAATATCTGTCGAGTTCTCACTGAAAGCAAAGTAACAATAAACCTTATCATCAATCTTATTGAGGTAACTAATAACATAGGAAAAATCCTTTTGAAATAGTGGTAATGGAACGTTTTGAGTTACATTCTTGCTTTCTGTAAATTCATCAATTTTAGTGGTGAAGTTTTCAGATGAAGAATTGTTGTTAGTATTCATATTTGGCTTTTGTCCAAATGAATAGGAAAAAATAAGCAGTAGGATAGAAATAAATAGAGTTTTTTTCATAGCGTTACGGTTTAGGTTCTTTCGGGCTTTTGTTGATTTTCTTCAATTCAGTTAGCATTTCTTTTTGTAGGTTGATCACATCATTTATTCTAAGCATCCAAGCTCCGAAAAGTCTTATTAATAGGATGATTCCTACAATTAATACAACTCCGATTATAAATTCCATTTCGTTTGATTTTGATTCAGTTTTTAAAATGAACAGTAAGTCAATCCAAATTTGAATGATTCAAATGTGCCGATACCGGCTTCTAATCTCAAATTGTAGGCTAATTTTAAACTTCCAATAAGTCCTAAATTAATTTTTGAATTGGTTTCTCCCATAAAGTAAGTGTCCCATCCAACAGGGTCCTGAAAAATCTCATTTGAATAGGCATATCCTAAATATGGAATAAATGAGAATTGCTTTATCGGAATTTTATAACCTACATTGAATACCCCAACATTATACTTGTTAGCGGAATAGGTGTAGTTTGATGAAAATTGAAGTTCTTCTCCTTTTCCTGACGACAGGTTTGATGCAAAATCCATATAGAATTTATTGAAAGAAACAGATAAGCCAATGCCTGTATTAGAAGATTTTTGGGTTTCTGTATTAAAGCTGCTCATATGTAACCCAATAGTAAT
Organism: Prolixibacter sp. SD074; assembly: GCF_009617895.1. Classification (NCBI taxonomy): domain Bacteria; kingdom Pseudomonadati; phylum Bacteroidota; class Bacteroidia; order Marinilabiliales; family Prolixibacteraceae; genus Prolixibacter; species Prolixibacter sp. SD074. Next base: position 1,139,692 of record NZ_BLAW01000001.1, on the reverse strand, counting down.
TGGTTCGAGTGAAACCTGACTAAAGGATGTGTAGCTACATAGGAATAGAAATGAAAGGATTAGGTTAATTTTTTTCATTGTTGATTTTTTAGGTTTCTTGAAATTATAAAAAACCTATAACTAATACATAATATTTCAAATAAATTTTATTCATCACTATTCAATAGTTTTTCTTTTAGTTCATTTATCCGGGCTTCCCGGTCGAAATTTGGAGGTAAAACGATGATTGTATCATTATCTAACTCCGCCTTTAAATCGGTCTGCTTTAGCTTGGGAATTGAAAAGTCCAGTAATTTCGATAGAAATAGTAACCGGTCTTTTGGTTCCATTGCTTCCAGATTTTCAGCAACCTTTTCGGGGGTAAAGTGTTCGGCCAGTATGTCGGCTATTTTCCCCCGGATTTCCGCTGTTGCTTTGTTCTTTGCTCCGGCTGGCCTTCCGTCCGGGTTCCCGGATTGTCCTTTTTTAAATGGCATGATGTTGTATTTTATTTGTTGTTTACAATGTGTGTTTTCTGTTTTGCGACAAAAAAGTTTTTTTTCGGGCGTTCACATTTTTCACGTTTTTCACAGCATCGGGAATATAATCCCGGCCTATTTCTGTTTCTGTTTTGGCTCCGGTATTTCCCGGACTTTGTTGGCATGATTTAAAGCCATCATTCCGATAAAATCTTTTAGGTAATCAATCGGTATTTTAGTAACAGTTGAGGCCTCTGCCAAGGCTCTGGCTGCTTTCTGCAAGGCTTTTATTTCCTGCATTGACAATATTTGTTCTTCATTCAAATTATAATTCATGATTGTTAGATTAAAAAGGTTCATTCATATTCGATAGATAGGCAACATTCTGCCCGGTTCCCGGTTGGCGTCCGGCTACAATACCCAATCCCTGTAACTGTTTATTGAAATTCCGCTTTGAAAATGGTTTCATTCCATCTTCAATGCAAAATTGCCTGTATTCGGGGTAGAGTTCCTTTATTAGTTTGTAATCTGCCGGGCTGGGTTGGTAGCCCGATTCATCCAAAAACATCTTTACGCTGTTGCTTTCGGCTTTGTACTGTTCGACTGCCAACCGGGCCGCCTCACATTCAGAAAACCGCTTTTGCTGTAACAACCTGTTAAGGCCATCCAATACCCAATTAAAAACGCCGGATAACTCATTTTCGATAATCTTTGTATGTAGCTGTTTATCCTGTTCATCTTCCGGGATTGTGACATCAAAGGGGATGATCAGAAACCGCCTGAAATAAGCGTTCGTGTGTTCAACGTCCTTTGGTAGTTCATTTGAATTAAAAATCAGCTTTGCATACTGTTTCAACATAAAGGGCTGTCCGTAGGGTAAACGTGCCTCAACGGGTTCCCCGGAAACCATTTGCTTAAAGGTTGAGGCCTCCAATTTTCCGTTGATTTCAGAGGCATAATTTACCAGCTTGTTAGCCAGCTTTGCCCGGAAATATCCGTTGTCGTTCGTGAGTGATTGTAGGGAATAACTCGAAACGTTCTCGGCTCCCAGTAGTGCATTGACAACCTCAAAAAATACGGACTTTCCGTTTGCTCCTGAACCGTACAGAATTAAGGCCTTTTCCTCTTTGAGTGTCTGGCTCCCGTGTTTGATAAATACAAATCCCAGGTATTCGGCCAAAACCCGTTGGCGTTCAATGTCTGGCAATACCCGGTTTAGGTATGTTTCAAATAGTGGCGCCTTTGCTTCCGGATCGTATTCAAACGGTAATTGATAGGTCAGAAAATCCGATGATTCAAACGGCCTTAATTTTGTCCCGTGTGCAGTGATTTCAAAAGTCCCGTTTTTAAGGTTGATTATCACTTTGCCGGGGTCGGGTTCCGGTGTGGGTAGGTATGCGGTTGCAAGGAATTGTTTAAAGAGTGATTCCCGGAATGAAAAGAAACGGGCATCGAATTTTTTTACCCCCTGCTTTTCCGCTGCTTCGCCCAAAAACTTTTGAAATGTCTCTTTCTCTATCTCCTTCCAGTGTGTCCCATTGAAAAGATAAATGAAGTCATGATTCCGGCAAAGTCCCCAACTGTTACTATGTGCAAGCGTTAGAATGCTCTCGACTGACAAAATCAAATAGTGTTTCGTTGTTACTTTCAATTTTGTGAGCTGCTTTCTGATTTCGTTCGCCCTCTCACTTTGGGGATCAAGTTTTTTGAGCTGCGCTTGTAGCTGTTCGATTTCGGGGAAAGCCAGTTTTTTGAAATTAATCGGCTTAACCTGATTCAATAACTCACTTAACAGAATTTTATGGGAAACTCTTTCGGAAATAGTAACAACAGGGGGCGGCGTGGCTAAGCTCTGTGTCATTTGCTGGCCCTCCTTTCCTTGCAGGCTGCAATAATACCGCCAATCAAATCTTTAAATTGGGTTTCGTTATCCAGTGCATCCAGATTTTTAGTGAATGCCGTTGTTTTGTATTGCTTCCCGGCATCGAAATAGAATATTTCAAGTGTGGCGGCATAATCACCGATGAAAGAACGGGTTACTACAATTTTTTCCTTATTTTTGTAGTGTCCTTTTGTGTTGCCGCTACCTCGTCCGGGTGCGGCTTTTTCCTTTATGCACATGATTCAAGCCCTCCCGTTTTTCAGGTAGTTATCCGCTTCCGCCTCAACTTCGGAATTTGACTTTTGAAGGCCTTCTTTAATCCAACTGAGAATGATGTCACGTTGAAAATAAAGACGTTTTCCTTTTTTGCAGACTCCGGGCAATTCACCTTTTGAATGCTTACTGTAGATCGTCGCTTTCGTAAGATGTAGAAGCTCTGAAACTTCGTCAACCGTTAATATTTGGTCAGGGGCTTCGCTGGGTTCGATTTTCGGGGGATGGTGCTTCAAACAAGAATTAACGCTATCAACGATTAACGCCTGTAATTCATGTACTGGTAACGAAATTAAAATTGTCTTTTCCATATCTTTCTTTATTAGCGATATGGTAAATAGACAAAGAGTTATTTACCTGTTTTTTCCTTCGGTAGATAATGGTAAATCTGGCAATAAATTCAATAGGTTTGTGTAGTATTTGTTATATGATGTTGTTTCAAGGTTCCTTAACGTTCTCCCGTCTTCTCCAAGTTCTAACCCTCCAAATCTTGTATTGAGATGTTTTGCTATGATCGGATCAGATATATTACTTCTCAAAAATCCTTTTGCTTTTAAAGCCTTTACCCATGCAACTATAGCCCCTTTGCTTTTACTGCCAAGGTTGTATTTATTATTCTCGGTGAGTATCGGAGGCTCAACCCGTTTTAACACATCGATACAATCATTTATCAACTTCTCTTCTTGGTGGGTGAAAAGTTCCTCGAATGTTTTCGGAGTTTCTTGTCTTGTTTCTTCTTTGGGCTGTTGAGGCGGTAAAGCTCCCTTCGCCTTATTGATCGCTTCCTTTATTACTGCTATGTAAGAAAAGCCTATTGTTATGCCTATTCTACTATGTTCCCGATCTAAATGGGCAAGATTAAACGGGTAATTGTCCGGGTTAAATAGCTTTAACTCGTCTTCTGCATACTCTCTATGTTCTTTACTTTTTGCCATTTTCATTAAGTAAAACTCTCCTTTCTGTTCATTTACTCTCTTATTTACAAAATATTCAAGGTGTTCAACAGCCTTATTTAGCCCGCTGAAAAATTCCTCAGCCTCAAAATATTCCTCTTCAGCTTTCTTTTGTTCCCGGATAAAATATTTTTCTAAGTGTTCCCTTTCGTTTGGGCTGCAAATTCCATCCAATAAGATTTTCAAATAATCCATGTCCTTCTGTTTTAAGTGTTTTACAAATCCAGTTTTATTTTATTCGCTGCATCCCGTTTGGCTTGATCCACTATTTTAGCGTAAATCTGTGTCGTTTTCAGGTCTTTATGGCCCAACATCTTGGAAACCGTATAGATATCAGTTCCATTGCTAAGTTGCAAAGTGGCGTAGGTGTGCCGGAAACAATGGAACGTTATATCCTTTGTAATGCCGGCGGCTCCAATCCATTGAAACAGGTGTTTGTTTTGGTAGGCTGAATATTTCAACCCGTCAAATACTTTTTCATCCTGTGGCATATCCTTTGGGTTTGTAGTTCCCTCGGTAAGATTGTAAGCCTGTTCCGATATGGGTAACACCTCAACTCCTTTGGTTTTCTTTTGGTCGAAATTCAGGAAATAGCCCTGTCCCTCGATGTATTCCAGTTCGCCCCAAATCATCTTTTGAATATCGGAGAACCTCAACCCGGTAAGGGCAGAGAACAGGGCGGCCCTTTTTAGTAAATCATCATTGCAAGGAGTTTTTACCAGTCGGTTAAGTTCTTCCAGCGTCAAAAATTCCCGTCTGGTTTCAGCTGCTTTTATTGGTTGTATCTTGCTGTTGAGGTCGGTTTGTAAAATGCCATCGTGAAAAGCCTGTTTTAGGGCTGCTTTTATCTTATTGAAATAGGAAACAGCGGTATTCTTTGAGATGCGTACTTTTTTGCTTCGCTTGCTTTTGGCGTCCAGTAGGTATTCTTTAAAATCGTTGAAAAAACGTTCGTTGAGGTCGGAAAATTTCTTTGTTCCCCCGGTGTAGGCTTCCAGATAGTTTAGGGCCGAAACCCAATTATCATGATTTGAATTTTGTCGTTTGTCGGCCAGTTTGCGGAAATAGGCAACAAAACATTGTTCCCCCAGTTCCTTAATGCGTAGTTGTTCCTTTTCGTACTGGGAATAGATTTCCGGTTTGTTTAAAAGGTTCTCCCGTTTTTGCCGTATGCTTTCGGCAATTCGTAACGTGTCGGAGTTGTGGCTTTTTTCAATCGGTGTCCGTGGTTTTTCGATTAGGTACATTTTCAAAAATTCCCGCCGTGTGTCTTTTCCGGTTTTCGGGTGGGGGATGGCCGGGTAAAAATCCAGGTACAGGCTTTTGCGTCCGTTGCTGATTTTCCTTTGTCTTAATTTTACTTTGATTGTCATGTCCTAAAGCTCTGTGAAAAACGTGAAAAATGTGAAGCTCTCAAAAAAAACTTTTTTGTTCCGATAGCAGATTATCAATAATTGATTTCTGTACGTAGGTATATTTTCCCCTTTTTATCTTTGGGATATTGTTCCTTTTAATCATGCTGTATAAGCCCTTTTCAGAGATGCTGTACTTTTCCTGTATTTGTTTCATATTGTAACAGTCCTCTATATTCCAGCTTCGGGCCGGTTGAGGAATTTTGTTTTCCTGTTGAGGCTTTGGGCTTTGGTTAATCAGTTTGTCAATGTCGGATCGTTTTATCAGTTTGCGCCTCCCAATGTTACCGGCTTTCAAATCATTGTTTTTAATGGCTCTCCAAATTGTCCAGCGGCTTACTGAAAGTAGCTGACAAGTTTCTGTTATGGTTAGATACTCCTTTGCTTTCAGTTCTTCCATTGGGCGGGCTTTTATCTGGCGGGTTTCCTTATTGGTTGCCTCAACCTTTGCAGCCTTTATTCTCGCTTTGTATGCTCGTTTTGCACACAAATCACTGCAATATTTAGTAACAGTTGTTTTGGCTGTAAACTCCTTCCCGCAATGCTGGCAGATTCGCTGTACCTGAATATTTGAGCTCATTTGTAGCTGATTGTTTCCTGTTGTTGCAAAACGTTGCAATATGTTGCAAATAAATTCCGAAAAAAGGGTTGATTTTGTACCTCAACCCAAACGGTACAATAAAGGTACAAATTTGAGCGAAATAAACAACTAACAAAACAAACCAAATAGTAAGATGATGGTAATAAAAAAGCCATCATTTAAAGGGCTATATTTGTTTTTATGATTTTTTCTTAGTCTGTTGTTTTGTGGTGGTTACTTTCCGATACAGAAATTCTTGAAAATGTTCGCTAACACCTCGTCCGTGCTAATCTCACCCGTGATGAGGCCGAGGTGGTGCATACATTCGCGGATATCCTGTGATAGGAAATCGCCGGTGATGCTATTGTGCAATCCGTCAATCGCACGATTAATCGCCTCGCGTGCTTGTGTGAGCGCTTCGAAGTGACGGGCATTGGTCACAATCACATCTTCTTCGTTGTTAAGCTTCGCCAGGTTGACTGTTTCCAGCAACAGGCTCTTCAGACTGTCGATGTTGTGCCCCATCTTGGCGGAAATGAAGACCATATCTTCGTTATCGGCCAGGGAAATATCCATCAGCATCTTCCGGACAACGGATTCGTCCACCTGATCGGCTTTGTTGCCTACGATAATCAGGTTTTGCTTGTCGATGTGCTCCCGGATATCTTCCAGGTTCTTCAGGTATTTCTCCGGCTCGCGGGTCAGGTCGAGCAGCAACAGGACGATGCTGGCCTGTTTGATTTTCTGATACGTCCGCTCGATGCCCATGCTCTCGATTTTGTCGGCAGTGGTACGGATGCCGGCCGTATCAATGAACCGGAAGCTGACCCCCCGGATGTTAATGACATCCTCGATAGTGTCGCGGGTGGTGCCGGCAATCTCCGACACAATGGCACGTTCGTCATTCAGCAACGCATTCAGTAAAGTGGATTTCCCCACATTGGTTTCGCCGGCAATGGTTACCGGAATGCCGTTTTTGATGACATTTCCCAGCTTGAACGAGTCGGCCAGCTTGCCAATCATCGCCTCAATGCGGGTGGCCAGGTGGAGCAACTGCGTACGGTCGGCAAATTCCACATCCTCTTCGCTGAAATCGAGCTCTAGCTCAATGAGTGACACAAAGCTAAGAAGTTCACCGCGTAGCTTAGTCAACTCCTGCGAAAAACCACCGCGCATCTGGTTCAGCGCCAATTTGTGTGAAGCAGCCGAAGTGGAAGCAATCAGGTCGGCCACGGCTTCGGCCTGTGAGAGGTCCATCTTTCCGTTCAGGAAAGCCCGTTGGGTAAATTCCCCCGGACCAGCCATACGGGCTCCTTTCGAAAGCAACAATTCGAGAATGGCTTGCTGGATGTATTGTGAACCGTGGCACGAGATCTCGACCACATCTTCTCCTGTAAAGGAATGAGGCGCACGGAATAAACTCACGACTACCTCGTCAATCATCTTTTCTCCGCTGCGAATGGCCCCGAAATGAAGCGTATTGGCAGACTGCTCAGCCAGTTTCTTTTTCCCGTTAGGGGAAGAAAAAGCACGTTCGGTAATGGTGATTGCCTCACTTCCCGACAACCGGATGACAGCTATGCCACCCACGCCCGGTGGGGTGGAAATGGCGCATATGGTTGATTGATCGATCATTTTTCTGTTCTCCTTTTTAAGGAGAACAAAGATACAAAATCCCGAGACATGAGAGGAACGATGGTTTCAGGTTATGCTGCGCGGTTACAGGTTTCAGGTTTGGGCGAAGAAGTTTCTATTGTTAGAAATGTTTCTGTTGTTGTCAGCCTTGTCAGCCTGAAGGGCTGGAAGGCAATAGCCCGGGGTAAGGAATCCTCGACGTATGTCGGGATGACGCCACCCCGGGATAAAGAAGAGCGTGCCCGGAGGCGCACATTCTGCCCATCAACAAAGAACTACTGTTCTTGCGCCGCACGCGCAAACCATGATTGAAATAGTTTCAGGTTTCAGGTTGCGCTTCGCGGTTATCATTGTTGCTTTTGTTCCTATCGTTACTATTGTTCGGCTTTGATGGACGTACCATCTTTGTGTTTGTGGTGTTAAATCATAGTGTCCTTTGTGGTTAAAGAAAAAAAGGCTCCACGCAAAACACGCAAAAATTTCCGCAAGGGGCGCAGAAGATTTCGCAATTCTCCCATGACTGTTCTCCATCAGCGTCGATCCGTGGCTCAAATCCGTGCCAATCCTTTTATCTAATAGCCTCGAAGTGAAATTCGCGTAATTCGTATTCCCAATATTGCCCCACAGTCCTTTGCTAATAATCACTCACTAATTTGCGAAATACGCCTTCTTCAGCCGGAAGGCGACATTTACTAGTGCTATCATCACCGGCACTTCTACCAGCGGACCAATCACCGCCGCAAAAGCTTCGCCGGAGTTCATGCCGAAAATGGCAATGGCTACCGCGATAGCCAGCTCGAAGTTGTTGCTGGCTGCCGTAAACGAAAGGGTAGTGGCCTGCGCGTAGTTGGCGCCAATCTTCTTGCTCATGAAAAAGGAGAGGAAGAACATCACGATGAAGTAGATGAGCAACGGGATGGCTATCAGCACCACATCCATCGGTATCCGGATGATGTATTCCCCCTTCAGCGAAAACATCACGATGATGGTAAACAGCAAGGCGATGAGGGTTATCGGACTGATTTTGGGAATAAACTTCCGTTGATACCAATCCTTTCCTTTGGCCCGGATGAGCAGGACACGCGATAGGAATCCGGCAACAAACGGGATGCCCAGGTAGATGAACACACTTTCGGCAATCTTTCCGATGGTGATGTTGTCAACCGCGTGGCTCGTGGGAATGCCAAACCATCCCGGCAGGATGGCGATAAAAAACCAGGCATACACCGAGAAGAACAGTACCTGGAAGATGGAGTTGAACGCCACCAGTCCGGCTGCATATTCGGTATCGCCTTTAGCCAGTTCGTTCCACACAATCACCATGGCGATACACCGCGCCAGGCCAATCATGATAATACCGTACATGTAAGGCAGGTTGGCGTTGTTCTCGCCCGGAAAGAGTTTGAAAAACAGGATGGCAAGCAGGAACATCACCACCGGACCGATGATCCAGTTTTGCACCAGCGACAGGCCCAGCACTTTGTAGTTTCGGAATACATCGCCCAGCTCTTCGTATTTCACCTTTGCCAGGGGCGGGTACATCATCAGGATGAGGCCAATGGCAATGGGTAAATTGGTGGTGCTGCCGGGCGACGATTTCAGGGAATCCCAAAAGGTGGCGATGCCCGGGAAAAAGTATCCGGAAAGGACACCAACTGCCATGGCCAGGAAAATCCACAGCGTCAGGTACCGATCGAGGAATTTCAGGCGGGGTTTCGAAGGCATAATTATCGTTTTTTATTTGTTCGCGGTAACCGTAATGCTGAAAATGCCGGTTCCGGAAGTTCTGTACTCTTCCATCTCCTGCCCCGACAGGTAATTGCTCAGGATGTCATCCGGAATGGTGATGGCTTTGTTCTTTTCGACCGTGATACCGGAAAAGCCTTTCTCTTCAATAATCGAAAGATATTGCCTACGCTGAACAGCGCCCGACACACAGCCGGCATACAATTCGGCCTCTTTGATTAAGCCTTCCGGCAGATCGCCGTCCAGCACCACGTCGGAAATACAAAAGTGGCCGCCGGGTTTCAGTACCCTGAAGATTTCGCTGAAAGCTTTTTCCTTATCGGGAACCAGGTTGAGCACGCAGTTGCTGATGACCACATCGTAGGTGTTTTCCGGCAACGGCATCGCTTCAATGTCACCTTTGACAAATTCCACGTTAGTGAAGCCGGTTTTCTTCAGGTTCTTCCGGGCTTTTTCGAGCATGGCATCGGTAAAATCGAGGCCGGTGACCTTCCCGGTTTCGCCGGTAATGGCGCGGGCAACGAAGCAATCGTTTCCGGCACCGCTTCCCAGGTCGAGCACATGATCGCTTTCGTTGATGCGGGCAAACTCGGTAGGCAAACCGCATCCTAAGCCCAGGTCCGCGTCTGAATTGTAGCCTTTCAGCATGGTGTAATCGTCGCTAAAAATGGTATAGGTTGAATCACCGCAGCAACTGGTTCCGCCGCAGCACGATGACTGGTTGGTTTCCTTACTTTGTGAGGCAATCTCGCCATATTTTTCCTGCACCAGCAGTTTTAAATCTTCGGGTTTTATTTGCATCGCGGATTATATTTGAGGTTTGATATCTTCGGTATACAGCTTGTAAAAAGCCGTTTTTATTTCATCGCGTACGCGGATAAATTCACTCCGGATGAATTCGTCGGTTCCGGTAGCATGCGACGGGTCGTCGAAACCGATGTGCAGCCGGTGTTTGACTTTTCCCATGAAAGTAGGACAGGCCTCATTGGCGCCGCCGCAAACGGTAATCACATAGTCCCATTCGTCGTTCAGGTATTTATCCACCGGATCGGAAGTGTGGTGGCTGATATCGATGCCAATTTCCTTCATAGCGGCCACGGCTTTTTCATTCAGTTTGCCCGAAGCTTCGGTACCGGCCGATTGCACGTTGATGTTTTTATCGAAAGATTGCAGGAAACCGTGGGCCATCTGGCTGCGACATGAGTTTCCGGTGCAAAGAATAAGTACGTTCATATGAATTGACGGATTTAAGTTGATTGATAATGTCATTGTCTTTATTCACAGCAATAGTCTTCCAGGTACAGGTTATCTAAAAAGCCACTTAATTCACTTCGAAGTCTGGCTACATTTTCCATGTCGAGGCAGTATTTGGTTTTAACCCCCTCGATGTGGCCGGTTACGAGGCCTGCCGCTTTCAGTTCTTTCAAATGTTGGTTGACAGTGGTCCGACCCAACGGCAGTTCATCGGAAATGTCGCCGGTGATGCACGATTGCGTGGCGGCCAGGAACTGCAGTATCTGCAACCGGGCCGGATGGGCCAGGGCTTTGAAAAGCGCCGCCTTCCCGATGAGTTCCTGTTCGAATAGTTCGGTTTTACTTTGTACCATGATGACTTTCTTTTGACGCAAATATACGTCAAATATTGAGATGACGTAATTATACGTCAAAAAAATCAGTTGAAACATCCTCCCCCTTGACCCCCCTCCAAAGGGGGATAGTTCGCCAACCACTCTGCAACATCTACCGTCTAGTGTCTGGGACCTGAGGCCTTTCTCTCCAATAACAGCAACCTCAGAGCGCAACTTGAAACCTGAAACCCTTTAATCAATGAATAATTCGAAATGAGTAATGAACAGTCAATAGCAGGATAGGCTGAACCTCGAAGCGTAACTTGAAACTTGAAATGGTCAAAGGTCGAAAGTTCAAGAATGAAGAAACCCGGCAATTGCCGGGAATTGAATCCCAGGCAACTTACCGGGTAGAAAAATAGGGCTGAAAATTATGAAAAGCTGTAATCTTTATTTGGCTGCACAATCGATGCAAACCTTTTTATGGCCTTTAATACGGCCGTATTCCATGTTGTTGTTTCTCCAAAACTCTTAAGAACTATACCCAAATTTCCTGAATGGCACGTCCAATCTTACAGCTGTGTCAAGCTAACCCTAGTGCGCTTGAGCTTGCAGTTCAGATAATATTTTCAGTGCCAACAGACCAAACGCCTCGGTGAGGGTTGGATGCGGATGAATGGCTTGTGCCACATCCAACAGGGTCAATTTTCTGGATACAATCAACGCAGCCTCTCCGCTCAGCGAAGCGGCACCATTTATAAAAATATGAACACCCAAAATTTCCTGATTACTCTTATTGACAATAAACTTAAGGAAACCAAACGTATCGCCGCTAATTTGCGCCATGGCATCCACCCTATAATCATGAATTCCGGTTACCACATCAAAGCCTGCTTTCACCGCTTCCGCTTCGGTAAGGCCAGCGGCGGCAATTTCTGGATCGGAGAATAGCACCCATGAGTTCTTGGTAAAACAAGCCTTGCTGATGTTTCCACGCAAAATATTGGTTGCTACAATATGGGCATCGTAGGTGGCAGTATGAGCGAATTTAGGAGCGCCCAGCACCACATCGCCAGTTACATAAATCCCAGCCACATTAGTTTCCAAGAACTCATTCACCACAATGCCGTTTCTCTCGAAACTTACGCCCGTTGCCTCCAGGTTCAGCCCTTCAATAGAAGGCACCTTACCCGTAACAACCAGCACCTTCCCGGTGAGAAACTGCTGAGTTTTTCCATCAGCATCCACAAATACGGTTTGAAACTCACCATCAATCTTGTTGATCTCTTCAACCTTCGAATGAGTGTAGACCCCAATTCCTGTCTCCTGCAACTTTTTGGTAATGCCTTCTGCAAATTCGGGCTCCACCACTCCGGATAACAGGCTTGGCATCATCTCAACGATGGTGCACTTCACGTGAAGCTTTGCTAACATCTGTGCCAATTCAATACCAATAGGTCCACCACCAACAATCAGCATGGACGATGGCAATGTTGGCTGTTGAAACAACACCTCACTAGTGAGCACCTCTTTTGTACCATCTCCTTTGAATGGAGGAACAAACGAGTGTGCTCCAGTGGCTATAATTGCCTTATCAAACCCATACCGTGTATTGTTTATCTCTACCTCATTGCTGGAGATGAACTGTGCTTTCCCAGCCACAAAAGTAATTGGCAATCGGTTGACTTGCTGTATGGCAGCCGAAGAGCGACCATTAAGGATACGATCCATGCTGTTACGAATGGATTCCCACGATTCGGCCAAGGCGGCTTTTGAATCAGAGGTGGCTGATGCGTTTTTCTCGTACGAGAAAAACGCATCAGCGCCATGCTTAATTATTTTTGAAGGGATACATCCAACAAACAGGCATGCACCTCCAAGTTTTCCCGATTCCTCTGCGAGTAAAACCCTCTTTCCGCTTGCAGCCAATTGCATTGCGGCGGGAGTTCCACCGGGACCACCTCCAATGATGAGTACATCAAATTTTTCGTTCATAGCTTTAGTTTTTTTGGAACGTCATAAATTGAACAAACTCAATTCTTCATAGATTTCTCTGATTGTTCCGTTCTTCAAAAAAATTTGCAAGTATCTAATTTACTGGCTGCCACCAACAATAGTTTCTTATAAGCTGTTGAATGAGTCGTATTTATCAACTAGGCAACCACACCGTAAATCAATTAAGCTGCAATAAGCAGGAGAACAACAACGTAAGGAATCTTTACTTGTTTAGGCAATCGATGCAAACCTTCTTATCGCCCTTAATGCGGCCATATTCGGTAACGGTCATTTCTCCGCACTCCTCGCAAACAAAACCATTGAAGCTGTCCTTCTTAGGTTCAAGCTTGTATTCAAAAATGGGTGAAACGGAGAATAACTTCTCATCTGGCGCACTCATTACACTGATAACCAAGGGGTCAACTACTTCGGCTGGCACCGTACTAGCGGGCTTGCCAACCATACGGTAGTCAGTAAAGAAAGAAGACTTCTTATTGTTAAGCATGGCTTCTGCAGTTGGTGTTACTCTTACAGCCCTGCCAGTGGCACGCTCAACAACGGTAACAGCCCACTTCCCCTTGTGGGTTTTCTTAATATTCCCCTTGCCAAAGGTGGTTCCGAGTATTACCTGCAAACCATCGCCATAGCAGGTGGCACAATGGTCATCACCCAGGTCAACTAAAGCGATGAGTTGTCCGTCGTGGGCGCGTTCAACGCCCAGTGCGTTCATGGCGGCTGCACCAACGCGCAGTCCCATAGGCATGGCCGGACATTTGTGTCCGTGAAACTTTTGCCCGAATTCGAGCCATTCTTGTGGATTGATCATGATGTTGAATTTTAAGTTTGACAATTCGCTATTATACAGTTCTCCTTCTACCGAAAGAGTAACTGCAGTTGGATATTGGCCGAATAAACCGGATCCTGATTCAGGTCGCGGCATTTAAAATCGGCCATCAATTTTGTTTTTTCTGTAATGAGGTAGTTGAATCCCAGTCCATACCAGGGCTGATCCGATGTCGCGGAATTCAAGTCCGTGTATTTCTCGGTAAAAGCGGTGAGCTGGTAATGGGTATTGAAATCGTACCAGCCCAGCAGGTAATAACCATCTGCTTTGCCACTGTTCAGTAGCGCTTGAATATATTCAGCCTGCAGCTGGAAATGGTTGCAATGGAGCAATGCCTCTGCACCCCAGCGGAAATCGTCCCCGGAGAGGAGTGAGTCGGCGGCATAAATGGTCGGCAGGCTCATTTGCGTGATGTTCCGGTACGCTACCGAACCTCCAAGGGTAATATCGGATTGCCGATCGAAACGGAATTTCCGGTTTAACCGTGATGTCACCAACAGGGAGTTGTTATTATGCCCGGGTTTGTCTGTGTTTCCGTTGAACAGCCCGATACTGGCGTGCCACGGTTGGCCGGATTGGCTGTAAAGGTATTCCAGTCCAATCATCCGGGCTCCGTACTTCGGATTCAGATTCAGCGCATTGATGACCGATGCCCGTTCTAAAACCGGAACCTGGTAATCAGGTTGCATGCGTTGCAGCATGAAATAGGGAACAAAACGTCCCAGCCGGAACAATCCGTTATCTTTTAAATGAATATCCGCCAGCGCGTCCTGGAAGATGAAATTCTGATCCTTGTACGACCGGTACACCACCTGCAGCTTGTAGCTGATGAAATTGACTGTAGGTACATCGCCTTTGAGCCAGAGTTTGGCCCGCCGGACCATGAACCCCGAGGTGGTATTCAGGTTACTGGAAAAACGGGTTTGAATGTAGCCGTTCCACTGCGGAGCTTTGTTTTCCTGTGCCTGAACGGTCATGGTTACCAAAAGCAGCAGAACTACTAATCTAAATATCTTCATGAGACTGTTCATTTTAGTGGAGGGCACCATACACCATTTTCGAGGAAATCAGCAACAAAACGATGGCATAGACCACCTTTACCTGTTTCGATTTTGCCTTCTGTGTCATGTACCGTCCGCCCAGCTGCGAACCGATAATAACGGCGATGACGACAATGATGGTCAAAGGCCAATTCATGTGTCCTTGCGAAACGTGGCCCAGGTATCCCGATATGGAAGAGAAGGTAACCACAAAGGCTGTGGTGGCAGCCGCTTCTTTGGTTTTGTAGCCCATCATCATAAGGATAGGGGCAATGATGAATCCGCCGCCCAGTCCGAGCATGCCACCAACGAAGCCGGCAAAACCACCAACGAAGAACCCGATGATGCTTCGCTTCTTCATGGACATCATCTGGTCCGGATCGGCCATCCTGGATGCATATATCATGCGAATAGCTGCCGCGACAACCATGATGGCAAACAAGATTTTTAACATAGCTACAGGTACTTTATCGCTGGTCATGGCTCCAATGGGGGAGGCAATAAGTGCTGTTGCCGCCATAACGGCGCCGCCTTTCCAGTCGACCATCTTTTTCCGTGCAAACGGAATGAGTACCAAACCCGTGTTTAAGCCATTCAACAGCAAACCGAGCGGAATAGCAACGGAGACCATATCGAAACCAGCCCAGTTCAAAACCGGTACGTACACCATTCCTCCGCCAAGGCCCAGCATGGCGAAAATGAATGATGCTACCGCGATGATGAAAAAAA
This sequence comes from Prolixibacter sp. SD074, assembly GCF_009617895.1. Taxonomy (NCBI): domain Bacteria; kingdom Pseudomonadati; phylum Bacteroidota; class Bacteroidia; order Marinilabiliales; family Prolixibacteraceae; genus Prolixibacter; species Prolixibacter sp. SD074. The sequence goes on along the minus strand of NZ_BLAW01000001.1, from coordinate 1,124,577 downwards.
CAATTCCGTATAACATGATTCCAACTTTTAAGTAAGCGTTTACTTACAATAAGAAGTAAAAAAAATTACCGTTTCAATAATTTAAGCATAAGACTCAGCATCTTCTTGCAGAAATTGTCGACGTATGACTCTCCACCGTTGAGAATGAGCTCAATGTTAAGTGATACCGGAATACCCATGTACAGCATAGCGAGATTTTCAACGGGTATCTCTTCATCCCAGGTCCCTTCAGCAATTCCGTCAAGAAAGATTTTGCTAACCAGTGATTTCTGGTTATTGAAGATTTGGCGAAGCGTTGATTTCAGTTGTTCGTCATTATTGTGTGATGCCTCAGAAAAGAGGAGCATGGTGATGCCTTTGTTGTCAGTGAGATACTGAACGGTTGAACAAATGAACTTTTGCAAGCGCTCTTCCGGTTCCAGTGATGAGGTGGCAATCCTTCGCAGCTGCCCGATAAAATCGGTTTGTACATCGTTGATAATCGATAGTATGATGTCTTGCTTGGTAGCAAAGTGGCGGAAGATGGCCCCTTCGCTCATGCCAATGCGTTTGGCCAGGTTGCGGGTCGACAGGTTCTTCAGTCCATCTGTATAGATGATGTCGAGTACTGCCTGCTTGATTTGTAATTGCCGTGTTTCGCTGTTCTGCCGTTCCATGGCTTATATGTAAGTAATCGCTTACAAAATTAATTCTTTTGTGGGAAATGCAAACGTTTTGGAAATTATTTTTTGCGGGTTTTGCGAAAATATTTGCGCTTTTTGCGTGAACCTTTTTAACCACTAAGAACACTAAGATTTACACAACGGACACAAAGAAAAGCCACCTCGAAGCCGAACAACAGGAGGAAGGCAAAAGGAAAAGGTAAAAAGCACAAGGCGAAGTCCTGACCGTTGCGTCGGGGGTCTAACGTCTTCATTCTAACAACAGGAAAAAGGTTAAAGGCAAAAGGAAAAAGGAAAGTCGAAAGTTGTGCTAACCTGTAACCTGTATCCGTTTTTCTACATCACATGGTTGAAGACGGACCCGACCACCAGTATCCCAACGGCAACAATGCCGACAAAGACCGAAATCAATTGCCATTTAAGCACTTTTTTCAGAATGATGATCTCCGGAAGGGAAAGGGCAATCACTGACATCATGAAAGCGAGCGCCGTACCGAGCGAGACACCTTTCTCCAGCAGCACACTCACAATGGGAATGATTCCGGCGGCATTGGAATACATCGGCACACCGAGCAAGATGGCTACCGGAACGCCATACCATTTTTGGTTGCCTAACAGGGAACCGAGAAAGTTTTCAGGCACATAACCGTGGGCACCGGCTCCGACAGCAATACCAATGAGGATGTAAATCCAGATTTTACCGACAATTTCTTTTACCGCTTCGTACCCCGATTGGATTCTTTCCTGAAAAGGTACACGTCCTTCTGCATCTTCATTGTGGCCGGCTTTTACTTCATAAACCCATTTAGCCACATACTTCTCCAGGCCCAGTTTCCCCAGTATCCAACCCGCCAGGATGGCAATGATGAGGCCTGTTCCCACGTAGATAAGGGCTACTTTCCAGCCAAACATTCCAATCAACAATACTACCGCCACTTCGTTGATCATCGGAGCGGCAATAAGGAATGAGAAGGTGACACCCAGTGGCACTCCCGCTTCAACAAAGCCCAGGAACAACGGGATAGCGGAACAGGAGCAAAATGGAGTAACAATTCCCAGCAGCGAAGCCAGGATGTTGCCGGTAAACAAGGATTTTCCTTCCAGGATTTTCCGGGTTTTTTCCGGAGTGAAATACGTTCTTACAATGCCGACGACAAAGATGATGAGTACTAATAACAACAGCACTTTGGGTACCTCGAAGATGAAGAAACGCAGGGTTTCTGTCAGGCGCTTGCCAGTAGCCATTCCAAACACATCATTGATGAAAAAATCGGCTACATGCTTCAGCTGCCAGTAAAGAACAATCCACAGGGGTAGCAAGATGGCCGGAAACAACCAGCCATGCATGTTCCGGTTGAGTGTAAGTACTTTTTCTTTCATCGCTCTGTCAAACAAAAAATTATGCCTGTAATTACTTAACTGCAACAACAGCAGGTAGCCGGATCATTGCTGATTTTTAGCATGGCGTTAATGTCTCCGGAGCAGCATTTTTCGGTGATTTTGTGGTTATTGATTTTGGGTTAGTAGTTCTTTTAGTTCCTTAACCGACGGTACTTTCCCTTTTACAACTACTTTTCCATCAACCACCAGTGCCGGTGTCGTCATAACGCCCATTTTCATGATTTCCACGATGTCTTCCACCTTGGAGACCGTAGCATCCAATCCGGCCCCGGCAACAGCCTCATTGGTTGCTTTTTCCAATGCCCGACATTTGGGGCAACCCGTTCCCAGGACTCTAATATCCATATGGATGGGTTTTACGTTCTGAAAATCCATTGATTTTTGGTTTTAGTTCGTTGTTCGCAAAAATACGAACAATGTCACTCTTTCCAAAACTTTTCGAACAGGATTTGCGCTTCTGACCAATTTTCCCGGTTCAGGCAGTATTTAATCCTGGGCGCTTCAATTTCTCCCTGGATGAGGCCGGCATCTTTCAGCTCTTTCAGGTGCTGGGAGAGGGTAGACTTGGCAATGGGAAGTTCCTCGGAAAGGTCGCCGCTGTAGCAGCACGACTGGCGCGAAAGGAGTTCGAGAATATAAATACGCACCGGATGTCCCAGTGCTTTGGCGATTCGGGCTAACCGGTGCTGGTCTTCCGTAAAGATATCTTTGATCAGGTTCTCTTTCATCTTCACTAAATAACTAGTTGTTCGTAAAAATACGGACAAACTTCAGGATTCAAAACAGCAGCTCGATTTGCTGTGTGAAACTTTTCTTAATTATCCCGGTAATATTTTTGTCGGGAAAACAATATCGTCATAGATTGTTTACTTTAGTAGAAAGACTATCCGTTATGTTTGATAATGACTACCTGAATATTTTAATACTAATTGCCGGACTTATTGTGGGCTTCTTTGGAGCTCATCTGATCATCCGCCTGGTGAAACATCAATTACACGATAAGAAATATGCCGGATGGATACAGACCCTGACGAAAATTACGCGTCCGCTTACCTTTCTAACTGCATTACTGGTGTTGTTGTCCATTCAACCATTGATGGATTTTGGAAAAAAACTGCCGTTCGATTTGCAACATCTTTTCACGCTTCTTACCATATTCCTGGTTACATGGCTAATTATTAATGCCATTCGAAGTATCCGCATCGTGTTGCTTCGTCGATATAATTTAGATACGAAGGATAATCTGAAAGCACGAAAGATGCACACCCAGCTTCGGGTTTTCGAACGCCTGCTCATTGCCGTGGTGTTGGTAATCGCGATTGGCATCGCCCTGATGAGTTTCGATAAGATTCATAAAATCGGTGTGAGTTTACTGGCTTCGGCCGGAATTGCCGGTATCATTATTGGTTTTGCTGCGCAGAAAAGTATTGGTTTGATACTGGCTGGTTTTCAGATTGCCATTACACAGCCCATTCGCCTGGAAGATGTGGTGATTGTAGAAAATGAATGGGGTTGGATTGAAGAAATTACCCTGACATATGTAGTTGTTCGAATATGGGATAAACGGCGGCTCATCCTTCCGATTAGTTATTTTATCGAGAAACCGTTTCAAAACTGGACCAGAACGACAGCAGAAATTTTGGGTACGGTTTTCATTTATGTTGATTACCGTTTCCCGGTAGAAAAAATGCGGGAGGCGTTAACCGAAATTCTGAAGAAAACCGATTTGTGGGATGGACAGGTTAATGTGCTTCAGGTAACCGATGCCAAAGAACAAACACTGGAATTGCGGGCACTAGTGAGTGCAATTGATTCGCCTACTGCATGGGATTTGCGGGTTTTGGTACGAGAGAAGTTGGTGGAATTTGTACAAAAGAACTATCCTGAATATCTTCCGCAAACACGTATTTTATTTTCCGAACAGACGAACAATCCGGCGAAGGATACGCCGGAATCCAAAGTAGAAAAATCTTGACTTAACCCCCTTGAATATTTTAAGATGACAGATTATCTGGATAAAGCTGCCCGGCTCATCAGAGAGTCGGGTCAGACTGTAGCGTTTACGGGAGCCGGTATTTCCGTTGAGAGTGGAATTCCTCCCTTTCGGGGGAAAAACGGGCTCTGGAGCCGTTATGATCCCCAAATACTCGATTTGGACTATTTTTATTCGAATCCCCATGATTCGTGGGTGAAAATTAAAGAGATATTTTATGATTTTTTCGGGACAGCGCAACCGAACCCGGGACACATCGCATTGGCCGGACTGGAACAACAAGGCTGGCTGAAAAGTGTGATCACGCAAAACATCGATAACCTGCACCAGGAAGCCGGAAGCCAAACGGTATGGGAGTTTCATGGGAATTCGCAATGGGTGGTTTGTCCGCAATGTGGAGCCCGTCACTTTGCTTCTGAGATTGATATGAGTGAACTTCCGCCGCGTTGCCACGAAGATGGTTCGGTGCTGAAGCCCGATTTCATTTTCTTTGGCGAAGGAATTCCGCGTGAAGCGTATAATCAATCGTTCGAAGCAGCACGAAAAGCGGAAGTCATGCTGGTAGTAGGCACTACTGGCGAGGTTATGCCGGCCTCAATGGTTCCATACGAAGCAGCGCGAAACGGAGCGACCATTATCGAAATTAATCCTGAAACAACACCTTTTACCAATCAGATTACCCATGTTTTCCTGGAGGGAAAAGCAGGTGAGGTGCTTCCGGAATTATTGCACCGGGTAAGACAACAGACAGCCGATTGAATTTTCAACGCGTAGGTTCGAATTTTACCGTAAAATGCAATTTTGGGCGAAATATGGATGAATTTATCCTGAGAAATGACTGTTTGAAAATTCATCCTTGGGAAAGATTTATATTTTTGTTTCTCGTTAACAAAATCCGGCCGGAAAAATAGCGTTGGTTATATTCCTGGTAGGAGATGTGGGCATTACTGATGACCATTTAAGTAAACTATACAACACATGAAACTTTTAGAAGGAAAAACTGCCATTGTTACCGGCGCTGCCCGGGGAATCGGAAAAGCGATTGCACTGCGTTTTGCTCAGGAAGGTTGCAATATCGCTTTTACCGATTTGGTGATCAATGAAGCTGCTGAAGCAACCGAAAAAGAGATTGCTGCTTTGGGTGTCAAAGTAAAAGGCTATGCATCCAATGCTGCCAATTACGAGGAAACTCAGGCTGTTGTTAAGCAAATTGCCGATGATTTTGGCCGCATTGACGTCCTGGTGAACAATGCCGGAATCACGAAAGACGGTGCATTGAAACGAATGACCGAAGACCAGTGGGATGCGGTAATCGCCGTGAACCTGAAATCCGTATTCAACTTTACCAAAGCAGTTCAGCCAGTCATGTGGAAACAGGCTTCGGGTAGTGTTATCAACATGAGCTCGGTGGTTGGCGTTTCGGGAAATGCGAACCAATGTAACTATTCTGCGTCGAAAGCAGGAATCATTGGTTTTACCAAATCTGCAGCCAAAGAAATGGGTTTACGCGGCATCAGGCACAATGCTGTTGCTCCCGGATTCATTATTACCGAAATGACGGGTGTTCTTCCGGAAGACGTTAAGAAATCATGGGAAGCACAAATACCTATGCGTAGAGGTGGAACTCCGGAGGATGTAGCCAATACCTGCGTTTTCTTTGCGTCCGATCTCTCATCGTATGTAACAGGCCAGGTGGTTAATGTTTGTGGCGGAATGAATACCTGATACGAAAAAATATGTTTTTAATACAGTTTAGGAAGGTCGTCATAATTGGCGGCCTTTTTATTTTCTATATTCGCGGCTGAATTTTAATTGTCTCATTTTTATTACATCATGAAAGGCTTATTCTTAGGCTTGACCACGATAGATATTCAGTATATTATTGATCAGTTTCCTGCACCTGACAGTAACGTCAAATCGCCCGGTGCGCCCGATATCCTGGTAGGTGGGCCAGCGACCAACGCTGCTGTCACTTACTCTCATTTGGGAGGAAGGGCCCATTTGGTTTCGGCTTTTGGTCAAAATGCTTTTAACCCCTTTTTACAGGAAGAGTTACGCAAATTCAACATCGAACATCGCGATTTAGCGGCTTATCTTGAGGAAAAGCCCGTAATTGCCTCGGTTGTAACAACGTCGGACAATGGCGATCGGACCATCTTTACCAATCAGCCGGCTGATTATGATATCAGTTTTGATAGTCGAGGATTAATGGAGGAAAATCAGTTCGATTTCGTGCTTCTCGACGGCTTTTATATGCAGAAAGCACATGAAGTAGCTTGTGAGGCCGGACGACGCGATATTCCTGTCAATATTCCGGAACACGCGTGTGGATGAAGTGAATATAATTTGAAGTTGATTTTGATTTTCATAATTTTAGAGAAGTCAATTGGATTTCTATGAAAAATCAAAATATTGCTTTTCACCTAAGTTTCTACCTGTTGCTGGCTGGTTTTACCCTAACCATGCTGATTGTAGCCATTGGTTATCGTTTTACACGCGACACCATTCTTGACGGTTTATCTGACCGGGCCCAAACAGTTACACATTCCGCTTCCCTGTTGGTGAACGATGCAGTTGTACATGCCCGTAAATCGGCAGAAATCATTGCATCGGGTACGAAACAGATGAAAAGTGATGAAGAGTTGGATGATTTGCTGAACCTGGTATTGAAAACAAATCCTCATCTCGAAGCTGTTCAGTTGAAGGAATATCCCAATAGTACAGAAGAAGTTAACCACTTTTTTTACCGGAAAGACTCACTTATTCTTCGTGCAAGCGACGATTTACCCATGTGCAATCAACTCCGGAATTGGTATCATAAGGTACTAATCTCTGGTAAGCCGGGATGGTCGGAACCATTTTTGGCGGATGGTCATGAGATGCAATGTATTGCTTACGCTATTCCGTTCCGTGTATTAAAGCACGGGACAGAGGTGCAGGCCATTGCCTGTGCAGTGATGTCGCTGGAAGATATTTATAATGAACTTGCGGGAATAAAGATTTATAAAACCGGATTTCCGATTCTTTTTTCTTCCGAAGGGAAAGTAGTCTATCATCCGCAAGTGGCCTTTCTAAATGAAAATGTGGATACGCTTAGCCATTGTTTTTCGCTGGGCGATCTCAGTAAGATAAAACGAATTATTTCACGTGGTGTTGGCGGAAAGATGCTGTTAAATCCGGTTTGCTATGGCGGGCGACGTGCTACGGCTGTTTACTGGCCGGTTACCGAAAATGGCTGGCTGATGATGGTTTTGGTTCCCTATTCTGAATTGCTGGGAGAGTTGCGTAAAGTGATTATTATGGTCATGTTTTTAGTGCTGATAGGAACCGGTGTGATGGTCTCAGTCACCATTCTTCTTTCCCGCTCGGTGACTACTCCTATAACCCAATTGGCTAATGAAGCGCGACGGATTCTGGAGGAAGAGGGTGATCCGGTGGAAGTAGCAGGAAATGAATTTGATATGCTGTCCGGGGGGCTTGCCCACATGAAGCAGCGCATAGATAATTACCAGGCGAGGTGGGTTCAGAGCCGGCGCGATCAGGAAGAATTGGATCGGGAACTGGAGCTGGCACGTTCCATCGAAATGAGTATTGTACCATCCAGATTTCCCATTTTCCCCGATAGGAAAGAGTTTGATTGCTTCGGAAAACTCATCCCGGCCCGCTCGGTGGGAGGCGATTTGTTCGATGTGTTCTTCCTCGACGATGATAAATTGTGTATTTCCATCTGCGATACGCTCGGTAAGGGCATTCCGGCTGCCATGTTTTCGGTAATGACGCGAACATTAATGCGGGGAATTGCCAATGCTGATATAAAGGTCAGTCGCATTATGGAGCGCCTGAATGAAGAGCTATGCTCTGATGCTGAGTCGGATATGTTTGTAACTGTGTTCCTCTCTGTTTTGGAAATATCGACCGGGACCTTTACTTACTGTAATGCCGGCCATCCGCATCCATATCTGCTCAGGAGAGATGGCTCTGTGGAAGAGTTGCCACATTCACATGGTATCCCGGTAGGTGTAATGCCCCGTCAAACGTTTGATGAGACGAAGATGGTTTTCAAACCAGGCGAAATGCTGATTGCTTATACCGATGGTGTAACCGAAGAGAATGATGTAGGCGGAAAAATGTTTGGTCAGGATCGTCTGCGCTATGAGATTGCCCGGATTGGAATGACGGAACCGGAAGAGATGGTGGAACGCATTTTAGATGCGCTGCTCTCTTTCCGTGGACGGCTTGAACAACGCGACGATACCACCCTGTTGGCTGTTAAGTATCATGGCGCTATCCGGAAATGAATAAGGAATTAACGCAGATATGTGATACCCAAAATGGTTATGGTGGTGGCCATGTACAGCAAGGTCAGCGGAAATCCAATCTTAAAGAAATCGCGGAATGAATAACCTCCTGGTCCATATACCATCAGGTTGGTCTGGTAGCCGATGGGTGTCATGAAGTTGGCTGCGGCAGCAAAAGCTACTACCAGGATAAAAGGTTGCGGTGGCAAGCTCAGATTTGATGCCATGGTTAACGAAATGGGGAATATAAGCGCGACGGCTGCTTTGTTGGTTATCAAGTTGGCCAGCAGCGAGGTTATCAGGTATATTCCCGCCAGAAGGGCTACTTTCCCGAACGGTAAGAAGATAGAGATAAGACTATTCGCCAGCATTTCGGCAACGCCGGTTTTCAACATGGCGGTTCCCAGCGCAAGGGACAATGCGATGACCATGGCGAGTTCATAATCGATACTCTTGGGAATATCCTTCGGTGAATAAATCTTGAGTATGTTGATGAGAATAATGAGTACCAACAGCGAGGTGAATAATGGCACCAATCGCAAAGCTGCGAGTAAAATAGCCAGTCCGGTTCCACCGAAAAGAACAAAATACTGCCATTTTTCGAGTTTTCTGAAAGCTTTGACTTTTGAGATGTAGTAAAAGTCGAGTGTGCCGGACGAACGGCTTTCGAAGTTTTTTCCTACAAAGAGCAAAAGAACGTCACCCGCTTTTAGTTTTTGGAAAGTAATCTTACCCGAAATTCGTTCCCCGTTACGGTGAATAGCAATAATCGCCGAGTCGTAACGTCCCCGGAAATTAGCTTCCATAACGGTTTTCCCGATAAGGGAGGAGTTGTGCGAAATAACTACTTCTACCACTTCACTCTTTTTGCTGTACTGCAACGAGCCAAGTGTCGGGAATGAAAGGCCTGAGTCCGTTTGTGTGATAATATCAGCAATGGTTTCGGTATCACCGGCAAATACCAACTGGTCGTGTACACGAAGTTGTGTGTTGAGAGAAATGGCCGGAATGCGTTCATTATCGCGAATTAACTCTACCAGGTACAATCCTTTCAGTCTGTCGAGGTTTTCATTCCGGATATCTTTCCCCGCAAGGGGCGAACCCTCATTAATTTGTGTTTGTAGAATATATTCCCTGTTCCTTGTACGAAACTGCGACATCGCATCTTTTCGATCGGGAAGTAATTTCTTTCCAAAAAGCATCAGGTAGGCAATTCCAATAATGGCCATGGCGGCACCTACCGGGAAAAAGTCAAACATATCAAGTGAGGGTAATCCCGGAATAATTTCCTGGTCAAGGACCATCCCATTTACGATTAGGTTGGTAGAGGTGCCAATCAATGTGGCACAACCGCCTAGAATGGCTGCATACGAGAGTGGAATCAGCAATTTGGACGGGGAGGTGTTGTTGCGTTTACTCCAATGGTGCACATAGGGCATCATGATAGCGACCAACGGTGTATTATTCAGAAAAGCGGAGAATCCGGCCACAAGCGGCATCATGCGAATCATAAACCCTTTGTAGCTTTTGGCGCCTTTAAATACTTTATCAAAAATCATTTCCATGATGGGTGTTTGCCGGATGATATCTCCGAGCAAAAGAAGCAACAGGATAACGACCAGTTGTACATTCGCAAACCCACTGAGGATTTCAGCTGGGGTTAAAATGCGGGAAACGCCCAATACAGAGATGGCAATAACAAAAGTAAATGATGGTCCGAGTATCTCAAAATACAGGGATATCAGTATGAATGCCAGGACAACAAATACTATGAGTACTTCGTAATTCAAAATCCAGGTTCAGTTGATCTCACAAAATGTGAAGATATAATATTTTAACAATATGTAGTTGCCGGCTTTTCTTTTTCGGGATCGTTAGCAAAAGAAACGGCCGGAGTAGTTCCGGCCGCTGTATTTCTTATATGAAATGTCTTCTTAGAATAGTCTGATACCCAGTGATAAGGTCAGCGTGTTGCCTTTGTTTTTAAATCCGATTAGGGTTGGATCGTCGTTTGAAACACCTTCTGAAACATTGGTCAATGCCCAGGCATAACGAACATCAAACGACAACATGGCTACATCAACACCGGCACCCAATTGCCAGTCCCATGAATTGTTTTTGAAGTTATTCTGATCATACAGGCTGGGATCTACAGCAACACCATCTTGTTTGTTGAGTTTAATTTCGCTTCCATCCAAAATGAACGACATGGCCGGGCCCGTGAAAACATTAAGGGAAGCAACTTTCAGATCGAGTACCTTAACTCCCAGTAATATAGGAACCTGGATGGATTTTATATCCATATCCTGAGTGACAGCACCTTCAAGTCCGTTTTGCGTTGCTGAAGTAGGAATGGTATACGATGTTTTTCCCTTCTGAACGCTGTAAAGCAATTCGGGTTGCAGGAAAGTTTTTCCAAATTTTAATCGCAAAAAGGCACCTACATTGAAACCATTGGCGGCATCTTTTTTTAGATCACTTAAGCTGTAATTTTCAGCGCCCGCAATGGCATTGTCAGTAGTAATTTTTGTGGAGTTAATACTCCCCTTAATGCCAAAGCTAACCGGGAGTTGAGCAAACAGCGTGGTGGTCATGGCCACCAATGCAAATGACAGAAGTAGTCGTTTCATAAGATTAAAAATTAATGTTTGTAGAAATTGACGAATAAATTGTTCATGCTATTGTCTTGTGTCTTTATTTCTGCTTGCCAATTTAACTATTTTAACGGTTCATCCTCGGGATTCACTGTCGAATTTGTACTTTCGTTCCATTGCAAAACAAAAATACCAATTCAATGAGAACGTTAAATACCCTCTCTCCACAGCCTGTATGGGACTATTTCGAAGACATTTGCCAGGTTCCGAGGCCATCGAAAAAAGAAGGGCAGATTATCCAATTTCTGCTGGATTTTGCTGCAAAACATAATTTGGATGCCAAAACTGATGAAGCTGGAAACGTTGTAATCTCCAAGCCGGCTACTCCCGGAAAAGAAAAGGTAAAGCGGGTTATTCTGCAGTCACACATCGATATGGTGTGTGAGAAGAATTCCGATACCGAACATGATTTTGAAAAAGATCCTATTAAAGCCTACGTCGATGGGGACTGGGTGACCGCCGACGGTACGACACTTGGCGCAGATTGCGGAATTGGCATGGCCGCAGCGATGTCTGTTCTTACCGCGAAAGATTTTGAACATGGCCCCATTGAGAGCCTTTTCACGGTAGATGAAGAGACCGGATTGACCGGAGCTTCTGGCCTTCAACCCGGATTTCTGAACGGTTCCATACTGTTAAACCTCGATTCGGAGGACGAAGGCGAGTTATTCATCGGTTGTGCCGGAGGTGTCGATACAGTTGCCACGTTTAATTATCAGCCGGAAGCTTCTCCTGCCGGGATGTTTTCCGTCAAAATTTCGGTGACAGGACTATTAGGCGGCCATTCAGGCGATGATATTCACAAGGGCAGGGGGAATGCCAATAAAATCCTGAACCGGTTTATTTGGGAAGCTACACGGAAATACGGTGCTCGTCTGGCCTCGTTTGATGGAGGGAACTTACGTAACGCAATTGCGCGTGAAGCATTTGCTGTCGTATTGGCGCCTTCGGATAAAAAGGAACAATTAACAGCAGATTTTAATGTTTTCAGAGCAACGGTTCAGAATGAATTGTTAGTAACCGAACCAAAACTCAGATTGGATCTCCAAAGCACCGAAGCGGCTCCAACGGTAATGGATAAAGAAACTCAGCAGAAGTTACTTCAGGCGTTGTATGCCTGTCCGCACGGTGTACTTGGAATGAGTTTCCGTATGCCGGGCATGGTGGAAACATCAACGAACCTGGCATCGGTGAAATTTAAAGAAGGGAACAAGATTGAGGTAACGACCAGCCAACGTAGCGATTTAAACAGCGGCAAAGAGGATGCGGCTGCCATGGTTAAAGCCGTTTTCCAATTGGCCGGCGCCGAGGTCCAACATAGCGAAGGTTACCCGGGCTGGACACCTAATCCTGACTCTGAGATTATGGACATCACGCGTTCCGCTTACCATAAATTATTCAGTCAGGAGCCAATTATACGTTCGATTCATGCAGGTTTGGAATGCGGATTATTCCTGGAAAAGTATCCGTCGATGGACATGATTTCATTTGGACCGACCATCCGCGGGGCGCACTCACCTGACGAGAAGATTGAAATAGAAACAGTGAATAAATTCTGGGATTTGCTGGTTGAAGTACTGATTAAAATTCCGGAAGAGAAATAAGGAAACAATGTTGAATTCCTTTTCAACTTATCAATACTTTAACTAAGTCATGGTAATAATCTGAATAATAAAAGTGGTCAGAAATGTCAGTTGATTTACAGCATTTACTCAATCATTTTGAGCCCATTAGTTTAGATGCGGCGGATAAGGCACGTTTGATGAACCGCGTGGACTCAAAATTTGTGGTTCCTGTAGATAAACTGGAAGAAATCCTGGAGGGAACATGGTCGGATTACCAGGTCCTGAGTATCAAAGGTGAGAGGAATCTGCCTTATCGGACACGTTACCTTGATACGCCGGACTTTGCGATGTTCAATGCGCATGTAAATGGCAAATTGAACCGCTACAAGATCCGTTTCCGGGAATATCCCCTTACGGGAATGCGATTTTTGGAATCAAAGTTTAAAATGAACCATAACCGGACCATCAAAAAACGCATTTCCCGCCGGGAGCGTATTCCGGAAGAAAATGAGGTGGAAGATCAGTTTGTAATGGAACAAACGCCTTATAATCGGGAAGATCTGGAAACTAAGTTGTATAATCGGTTTAAGCGGGTTTCGTTAGTTCATAAGACCGTAAATGAACGAATTACGATTGATACCGACATTTTTTTTTCAACCGATAAGAAACATTGGAAAGCGCTTGGTGATTTGGCGGTAATTGAGTTGAAACAAGAGCAGTTCAGCCGGCATGTCGGTTTTACCCGCATTTTACACAGACATGGAATCAGGCCAGTTGGCTTTTCAAAATATTGTATCGGAGTTTCGATGTTATATCCCGACAGGAAAATTAATCGGATGAAACAGAAAATCCGGATGCTGAACAAACTAACGAAACACCCATAATGACGACTATTTTGCCATTAATCACTTCGGTTCCCTTGTTTTTGCCAATCGCCGATTTGTTCGGAATTGAGTGGCTTAACGGACCGGGCACCCTGGAATTACTGTTCCGGTTCCTGTTTAATTTGCTGGTAATAACAATTATTGGCCGTTACCTCTACTACCGCATTTCCCGCCGGAAGGAGTACTATTTTACGTACATTCTGATTGGCACAACCGTGTTTTTCATCTCCTTCCTGTTGGAAAGTGTTAAGCTGGAAATTGGCTTTGCATTGGGCTTGTTTGCTGTATTTGGCATTCTTCGTTACCGAACGGATACTATTCCGATCAAAGAGATGACTTTTCTCTTTGTGATCATTGCAATTTCGGTCATCAATGCTTTGGCGGGTGCGGAAATCAGTTATGCCGAGTTGTTTATGACCAACGTTGCCATTATTGCGGTAACCTGGGCAATGGAGCGTTTGTGGTTCAACCGTCAGGAGACACAGAAAACGGTTATTTACGAGCGCATTGAACTGATTAAGCCGGAAAATTATGGCGCTTTATTAGCTGATTTGGAAGAAAGAACGGGTTTGAAAATCAATCGAATTGAAGTTGGTGACATCAACTTTCTTCGCGATACCGCTGAAATTACCATCTTTTATCATCCTTGCCAGGAAAAGGCTTCCCGCAAGCCGTAAGTTTCTTTCGTTATGAAGAAAATCACCACCACATCTGCAGGGTTGGTTTTTTTCCTGTTCGCTACAAAGCCTGTGGTTGCAGCCGGCAATTATCAGTTACTTAGAGAACAGTCAAAAAAAAATTAGATGGTTGAATAATGATGTGAATGCCTTTTCTTTCCTCATTTTTAGTTGGTTTTCATAATGTATTTTGGTAAATTTATAGTAGCCGCAGGGCAGAAAGAAGCAGAAGCGTTCTTCACTTTTTGAAATACAGCCATATGCGGCCGTTTGAATCCGTAAACCCTAAATTCTAAAGCTATGTCTGATAAGTTGGTTACCGTTGCTCGTTTTAGCTATCTGCACCGTGCTTACCTGATGAAAGGTTGGCTTGATTCGTCCGGTATCGAAAGCTGCATCCTGAACCAGGGATTGCGCTATGCTATCCGTTCCGAGGCCCAGAACCGGGTTGAACTTCAGGTAAGAGAAGGAGATGTGGAAAAAGCGTTGGAAATCATCGACCAGGTAAATAAAAAGTACGGGCCCGAATTCCAGGAACCCGATGATATGGTTGCTGCCATCCGGCGAATTCTTGTGCCGATAGATTTTTCCCCCTTTGCACTCAATGCAGCACGCTATGCTGTTCATCTGGCGAAACAGAAGCAGGCGGAATTGGTGTTGGTTCACGCCTTTTTTAACCCAATTGTCAGTCCGTGGGGATACGACAATACCTATATCTATCCAAGTAGTGTAACTGATGCCCTTAACGAAATTGAGGAGCATGCAACACGTGGAATGACAAAATTTGTGAGTGATCTCAGGCAGTATATGGAGGGGAAAGATCTGTTGGACATTACACTAACCACCCGGTTGGTGGGCGGGATTGCTGAAGAGACTATTTTGGAACTGGTTGAAAACGAAAATTTTGACATTATTGTGTTAGGAGCAAAAGGTAAATCGCGTTCGGATTACTGGTATGGAAGTGTAACAGCCAAAATCATGCAAAAAGCCAAGATTCCGGTGCTGGCCATTCCTGAAAATTCCATTTACAAGGAGGAGATGTTCAAGCGCGTTATGTATACGACAAACTTTGATAAATCGGATGGGCCCGCAATCCGGATGTTACTGAATATTGTACGGCCGCTGGATGTTCACATTTATGTTGTTCATATCGATACCACCGACGAAAATCCCTTTGCGAAATATGATTTGACCCATTTTAAAGAGAAATATGCCGGCATACCGGAAGATGTATCCATGGATTTCGATTTGATCAAGAATGATAATCAGGTAAAAGGTATTGAGCAGTACATCAAGGAGAAGGAGATTGATATTATTTCGCTTACGACACATAAACGAAACCTGATTACTTCGATTCTGAGGCCGAGCGTGGCTCGTGAATTATTCTTCCAGACATCTATACCACTTTTGGTTTTTCATTCGAAGGATTAAATTGAAATACAGCATTATAAATGAATATATTGAACTTAAACTTAAGGGCTGCTGATAATGTAGTCCTTTTTCATGTTTGGAATGATAGTTTGTTTTTATTTTTGTGCCTGAACGAATGACTTACAGGTGTGATTTTCTCAACAGCATATCCCGAAATATTTATTCTTCTCTGTCTGGCTTTCTCCTGGTTCCTGACACGATTGCTCTACCGCAATTCAGCATCGTTCGATGGTTTGGGCCGTGGCCGGCTTTGGGTAATGAAGAGCTTGCGCTTTGTCGTTTTATTTCTTGTGACATTGTTGTTGCTTTCACCGGTGGTTAAACTGAAGAAGAAAGTGAAAAACAAACCGGTGATCTTGGTCTTGCAGGATAATTCCTCTTCTATGCTCAATCATCCTGACTCGTTGAAGATTCGTTCTGCTTTGGATTCGCTGAAAGGTCAACTGGCTTCTGAACTTTCAGATGTAGCTGAATTGAAGTGTTACGTGTTTGCCGATTCTGTCCAGGAAGAAACCAGCCCCGGTTACAAAGGTAATTTGTCAGATTATTCAGATGCCATTCAGACGGTTGCGGCGCAAAACGATTATGAGAAACCGGCAGCGATGCTGGTTATCGGCGATGGAATTTACAACGCCGGACAAAACCCGGTTAACGTAGTCGGGACGCTTGGATATCCGGTCTTCCCCATTGTTGTAGGTGATACAACCCTACGCAGCGATATACGAATAAGCCGGGTGAGATCAAATCCAACCGCCGTTACCGGGAAAACTTTTCCGGTGGAGGCCGAGATAAGCGGGCATGGTTTGACCTCCGGGCAAAATCGTATTTCCATTACACAAAACGGGAGAGTGGTTGAGCAACGGACTATTCAGGTTACCGGACCTTCCGTCTTTCGTCAGGAATCCTTTCGGATAAAAAGCGATAAACCGGGATTACAACAATACAAAATTCAGGTGAATCCGGTAAAAGGAGAGCAAAATATTGCCAATAATACGCGAATACTCACCGTTGATGTGCTGAATACCCGGCGGAAAATTCTTATACTGGCCGCAGCGCCCCACCCCGACATTGGTGCGCTGACTAGTGCGCTGGAAACCGATCCGCAATTCAACGTGGTGGTAGCTCCGTTTGGTCATTTTGAGGATTATTCACCGGAGAAATTTAATTTGCTCATTTTTTATCAGTTGCCTGGAATAGGAGGAGCTGGAATTACCCATCTGAAACGTTTCATCGATTCGCGGACTTCCCGTTGGTATATTCTGGGAGCTACAAGCAGTATTTCGACTTTTAATAAGTTAAATACTGGTATGAAAATTGTTAATAAAAATGAACAACTGCTGGACGTTCAGATGAAGATTAACCCTGGCTTTGGATTGTTCCATCCTAATATACGACTAGATGAATGGCTGGGTACGCAAATGCCTTTGGTGGTGCCGGAAGGAAAAACGGAAGTAAAGCCCTTTATGGAAACATTGTTTTACCGGACAGGAAATAACAATGAGAATCCGATTTTGGCCATGGGAGAACAGAATGGTATTAAAACAGCTATCTTAGCTGGTGAAGGAACCTGGAAGTGGCGAATTTTGGCCATGTCAATCGATGGAAACGAAGGCCTTTTTAATGATTGGATTGTTAACACTGCCAGGTATCTTGCGTTAAAGCGGAATAAAGATCAGTTCAATATTCACTTTAACCGGATGGTGATGGCCAACGAGACGGTCAGTTTCTCGGCTACCTTGTTCAACGCAATATATGAACCGGTCCGGAATTCGTTGGTTACATTGGATTTGACTGATCATGCCGGTAAATTATTCCATTACGTTTTCACGGAAGGTGATGATGGATATGAGTTGAATGCCGGGCATTTATCGCCGGGAAGCTATCATTTTTCCGCTACTTCGAAGATAGGGACAGATTCGTTGAAGGAACCGGGTGATTTTGAGGTGATGGCTACACAAACAGAAATGCTGGAAACCCGGGCAAATCATCATCTGATGAAGGCGATGGCGGAATATTCGGGAGGTAAGGTTTTTTATGCACCACAGTTAGCACAGTTGTTTCCGGACATGAAGAAAATCCTGCAAAGCAAGAACGTACAGACGGAAGAAGTGGTGATGATGGATGTCGTTCGGTATGAATTCGTTTTGTTCCTTTTGGTAATTTTGCTGGCGATTGAGTGGTTTTTACGTCGCTATTGGGGTAGCTACTAAAGAGAATAACTGATTTTCAACTAATTTATACTTAAATTATTTGTTGGGTTGATGTTATTTAAGTAATTATATTTTAGTGTGTAGTAAATTTTGAATAAGAAAAAGATTCTTGAATAAGTGTCAGATGAAGAGGATCCGCATCATAGTTTATTTTCTTTTTGTGCTGGCAGGCATCTCCCTGCTTGGCGGTTGCTCGGCTGTCCGGACAGTGAATATCCAGTTGCTTCAGCCGCCGCCATCCTATGTTCCTGATTCTATTCAGGGTCTGACGGTTTTTAACCGGAGCATGACACCTGATTTTAAAAACTGGGATCGCGATTCGCTGGAACAGTTGCTGTCTGACCGTCATTTGGAGCTGGATACCACACTTCGCGATAGCATTGCTGCTGATACAGTAATCCAGGTGGCAGCACACCAATTGTTCAATTCGGACCGGTTTGACGTGGTTATTCCCAAAGAGAAAAATCTGACTAATTTCCTGCCTTCGACCATTAGCCCCGGGCCTCTGGATTGGGAGTTTGTAACGACCATGTGCAAAAACTTCAATACCGATGCCCTTCTGGTGTTGGAAAGTTTCAGTGAGGAGGTCAATACCGATTTCGACAGTGGTTATGAGCAGGATTTTTCCGGTAATATGGTCGAAACCTATTACGGAGCCTTGGATCTTACGTATCACTCCCGGTGGAGGCTTTACGATCCGAAACACCGTGAGAGGGTGCGGGCTTTCAATGTTACCGATACAATTTTCTGGGATTCATATGGATACACAGCCGAAGAGATGTACTACAAGCTGCCGTCGATTAAGGACGCACTGGTTGAAGGCGGAGTAGTAACCGGACAGGATCTGGCCCGCAAAATCGCGCCGCAGTGGAAGGACGCCCGAAGGCACATCTTCGCCACCGGGAATAAGGCTATCGATAAGGCGATTCCATTAGCTGAGAACGGCAAATGGGAAGCAGCCCAAAAGATTTGGGAAAAGTATGCCGGTGTGGGTTCTAAAAGCAGAAGGAGTAAGGTGGAGTTTAATCTGGCGCTGGCCAATGAAATGAACGGCGATATCGAAGAAGCGATTGCATGGGGGGTGAAGTCGTACAAGACTTACTACCGGCACCAAACAGACGAATATCTCAGGATACTGGACAAACGAAGAAAATTACTGAAAAAGATCGACGAAGAGAAAGAGGCCGATTAATCATCGGTCAGGCAGGGGACTAATCTCGCCGGTCAAAATAAATACTGAAATCATGAAAACACGCCGGTTTATTTTAGCGATAATGGCCAGCACACTGCTTTTTGCTTCATGTACGACCACACAATTGGTTCCCATTGAAGTACTGAAACCTGGAAAGGTAACGCTTCCTGCAAATATGCGAAATTTGGCTTTTATAGCCCGTAATTTCAAATACGACGTCGACACACTGGATAACTACTATAGTTTCAATTATAAGCTAAAAAAGGCCCCTGAAAAGCAAAATGAGAGGCTTGATAGTTTGGCAGTTCAATCCGCGTTAGACAATCTTCAGAAAAAACTACTGGCGACGGGGCGTTACGATACGATTGTGACGTATCCGTACAACGCGATTCGGCCACATCGTGGTAAGCATGTTTTGCTGTTGTCTTCCGATTTTGTATCTAAAATATGTCGGGAAAGCCATGTTGACGGGCTGGTTGCGCTGGAAATGCTTAGCTATTTCTATTCCAAAGTAACTCCCGGAGTACGAGACGATTCAGGGGAATCCAGTGTAAAAATCAATGCGCTTTGGGCACTTTATCTACCGGGAAAAGAAAAACCAGTCGACCATTTTCGTTATACCGACAATTTGGTGTGGAACCGCTACGACCAGTATGGCAATCTGGATATGAAGAAAGTGAACCCGGACCGAAAAGCAGCGGTTGAATTGGCGGCCCAAATTGCCGGAGAACAGTATGCGCATCATATGGGACCTTTGTGGACAACGGCCAACCGTACTATTGTAACCCCTTCCGGTGATGAGTGGAAAAAGGCCACACAAATGGCGCAGAAAAATCAATGGGAAGAAGCTGCGGCCATTTGGAATCGGCTTGCTTCGGTCCAGGTTGCTAAAAACCGTGGAATTGCTGAACTAAACCTGGCTGTTGCTGCTGAAATGATGAACCAAATTGACTTAGCGGTCAGTTGGGCATCAAAAGCAGTCAAATTGATGGATGGTAAACGATATGGCCCCGTGGCCGGACAGTACCTCGCTGTTCTATTGGACCGTCAGAAACAAATTTCCAGGCTAAACCAACAAATGAAATAATGAAGCCTAACCATTTGTTATTAATTATTTTAGTTCTTTTTTTATTCTCAGGATGTTATACAACCAATAATTTTGGATTTGTCGATATGCAGGTGATGGAGCCTGCCGTCGTTTCGTTGCCCGACAGTATTGTGAACCTCGCACTGGTCGATTTTCACCGGAATCCCGTTTCGAATGGAATTAAATTCAGGAACAATGCAGATAGCGTTATCAACTGCTATGCTGCTGCAAGTCTGAAAGGATTTGAATCACAAACAGACAGTGTTCAGTACTTTCATCATGTTGCTGTAGTGCACAACGGGCTTGATTTTTTCCCAAAAGGTTTGGCAGTACCCGATTCCGTTTTGCGCTCCAAAATGTCAGCTTTTTGTGGTTCCATGGGAGTTCAGGCCCTGGTCGGGCTTGACACCGTTTGGATAAGTGATAACAACACAAATAACCAGCTCGTAAAGCAGGTGGTTCTTGGGGCGCGGTGGAGTTTTTTTAATACTCTTGGTGGTTTAAATACTTATTGGAAAATATACGCCGATACCATGCTTTGGATTCCCAACCGGGCGGAATTGATTACTTATGAGAAAAACAACAGATACCCGAAAACTTTTGTCGACGTGCTTGAAACGTATGGCGAAAACAATGGCGCCCGGGTGGCTATGTTGTTTGTTCCTTCCTGGAAATGGACTGACCGGTTGATTTATTATTCGGGTAACGAAGAGATGAAAAGAGCCGATAGTCTGGTCGCGAAAAATCAATGGGAGGAAGCTGCTGAAATCTGGACTAAAATGGCCAAAAGCGATAATAAAAACATTGAAGCAAAGGCGACTTACAATATGGCTTTGGCCTGCGAAATGCTCGGCCATCTTGAATTGGCACTCGAATGGGTTTCCAAATCATATCATGTTTACAATAACGAAGACCATAAACAGAAATGTAAGGACTACATTGATATCCTGGCTACACGCTTGCAACAGGAGCGAAAGCTTAAAAAACAGTTTGGTGCCTGATGTCCGGTTGTGGTGGATGACAACGATATTTTGTACATTCGCCCCGCATAAATCAACTTTTATATTCGATGCATAATTCTGTTTATTATATCATCCTGGTAATCATTGTTCTTGACTTTATTTTTGAACGTTACCTTGAATACTTGAATTCAAATTCCCTGTCAGTAAAACTTCCTGACGAGCTGAAGGGAATATACAACGAGGAACAATATGCCCGGTCACAGAAATATGAAAAAGCGAAAAGCCGGTTCTCCCTGGTTACAGCTACCCTGAGCTTTTTCGTGATTATCCTGATGTTTGCCTTTGGCGGTTTTGGGTGGCTCGATATTTACCTGAGACAGTGGACAACCAACCCTATTTGGCTGGCCTTGCTGTTTTTCGGGGTTATTGGCCTGGCTTCCGATATCCTTACTTTACCATTTGGTTGGTACAGCACCTTTGTTATTGAAGAGCGGTTTGGTTTTAATAAAACTACCGTGAAGACTTTCATATTCGATCATATTAAAAGCCTGCTGCTTGCTGCTGTTATCGGGGGCGGTTTGTTGGCGCTGGTTGTATGGATTTATGAGCAGACGCAGGGAATGTTCTGGATTTATACTTTAATCGTCATTACAGCTTTTTCCTTGTTTATGACGATGTTTTATTCCACACTGGTAGTTCCACTTTTCAATAAGCAGAAACCGTTGCAAGATGGTGAGTTACGTGATGCTATTCAACGCTTTTCTGAAAGGGCTGGGTTCAAGCTGGACAACATTTTTGTCATCGATGGGTCGAAACGTTCGACCAAAGCGAATGCCTATTTTACGGGTTTTGGCGCGAAAAAACGTATCGTGCTATATGATACACTGATGGGTGAAATGGAAAACGAAGAGATTGTGGCAGTATTGGCACACGAAATAGGGCATTACAAGAAGAAGCACATTGTTTCCGGTTTGTTGTTGTCGTTACTGAATACGGCTGTGATGCTCTATATCTTCTCACTTGTCGTTGGCCGGCCGGAACCCGCTTTGGCTTTGGGAGCGGATGTGGCAAGTTTTCATGTGGGACTGGTTGCCTTTGGAATTTTGTACGCTCCGCTTTCTTTCCTTATCGGGATGGGTATGAATGTCTTTTCCAGGAAGAACGAGTACCAGGCCGACAGTTTCGCTGCAAGCTATGGATTGGCAGAAGCGTTAGGTAATTCGTTGAAAAAGCTTTCGGTGAAAAACCTGAGTAATCTGACGCCGCACAAAGCTTATGTCTTTTTCCATTACTCGCATCCACCGCTGCTGGCGCGATTGAAGAACCTAAAAGCGAATAATCCTGATAAGTAAGACCTTGTGCTATTTAAATGATAAGTTAATTTGACTTGGTTTAATTGTCAGTAATTTAGTGTGCTGATTGAATTTATCTTGGTGCTTTAACTAATTCCTCACTTTAAAACTGAATCGTTGTGACTGGGTGCTGATTGAAACCAATAAAATACCCGGGGGAAGATCGGCCAGAGGGATGTAAATGGCGCCTTCAGTAATTTTTTGATTAAAAAAGCACGTTCCCGTTAGGTTGTATATTTTGACCAAATAGTCTCCCTGATAGTTTTGTAGTGTAATTTTCAACTGCCTTTGCGTTGGATCAACAAAGCATTGAAAATTCACGCCGTTTTTCAGCGGAATATCGACTGAAGACGTGACATAGGTTTTCAGATCAGGCATCTCGTCCAGCGTGATAACGTAGTCGCTGTTCATCACCTTTTCCCAGTGACTAAGCGGATTGTAGGTGCCATCTTCCACAAAATCGCCGTACCAGGTCATAAAATAGGACCATCCGGCCTCATCTTGCTGAAGTTTATCGGGATCGGGTACAATTCCGCATTCGCTGAGTGTGACCATCTTCGTTCCGGCAAAGTCAGTTTTGATTTTATCGAATGTGAGGTATTGCGAGCTAAAATCTCCCTGGTTTGCATAAATATCCACGCCCAAAATATCGACATACGCGTCACCGGGGTACCAATCCATATTGTTGGGATTGGCATCGGTAGTCCATACCCAAATTAGGTTATTTAAATGGTGGTAATTAACCATCCGGTCGTACATGATTTGCCACAACTTTTTACAGGCATCCGGGCCTTTGGCACCCCACCAAAACCAGCCTCCTGAGGCTTCATGTAGCGGACGCCATAAAACTGGTACATCGTCATCGGCAAGATTCTTCAGCAGTCCTGAAATGTAGTCGATATCGCTGAGCATTTCCTGGTATTCAGCGGAGTTCTCATCGAAAATTTTCGATACATCGAAGTTAGTATTGTCGGTATAAAACTCTTCGGTTAGCCGTGAAGGATCGCGCCAATGCCAGCACATTGCAGGTATTCCGTTTTTGTCGTACCAGGCTTTGGCATCGTTTGTAGGCGTCATGTCGTCGTACCAGGTGTAGCCTCGGTTGCAATGCATGAAGTCAATCCCGATAAGAGAGGGTTCTTTTCCGGTTTGTTCCTTCAACCAGTCTGTTTCATCGAAACTATTGAGTGTCATGGTTCCGGAGATGATTTTCTTCTGAAAATTATCCAACAGAAACTGATACAATCGCTTCGTATTATCGCTTGCATTGGGATTAACCAGTTGCCCGGTAAGATTAAATTCGATAGCGGGATCGTTGTTTGGCACAATCTTCAGGTAATCTACATAAAACCAACCCCAGTTTTTGATGATGTTGATCTCGTTCTGACCTTCATTTAAACGAACTTTTCCAATGCTAATTTCCTGAAAAGCATCGGATTGTGCTACCGTAAATGAAGTGGTATTACCGTTAATCGAAATATCGTTGGTTTTTTCGCCGTAAGGTGTAGCGACACCCAATGAAATGTCGTAATAACCAGCAGTTGTTATGGAAAATACGAAGGTAAGCTGGTCGTTGTCGTTCGAGAAGTTACCCACATATCCTGTACCCGAATACCCCAAAATGGACGTCTGGACGGAAAGTCCGGAACTCAATGAGACATTTTCTGCTTCGTAGGTGGTTTGGGCGTTGATTGCCCCGGCAAACAGAAATAGCAACAGGAATGTGAGAAATGATGGAAGTATATTCATGGCTTTGAATCAATGATCAGCTTAAAAGTACCGTATTGGATGTGCTTTGACAATGGGAAGAAGCGCACATTCCTGGTGAGGAATGTAGCGCTTCTTTTTTGCTAAACATCTAACTATTTGTGTTGGAACCTAATATTATCAATGTACAAACCGGTAATATCCACACTTCCATCGGCATAATTGAAATTCATACCCCATTCGAGTGTATCGTCACCGGAAATCACATCAGGCAGGTCGGCGAATTGAGACAAGTCGTAAGTGACGGTAATCCATCCCGGTGTGGTTTCGTCGGCAGCAACCACGCCAAATCCGCCTATATCAATCCGGTTACCGGCCATCTCCATTTGGAAATGCACATTGGTACTACCAAATGGCTTGTTCAGATTGACATCCATTTTCAGCAGATAATCAGCTTTTGTAGCTTCCACTTTTGGCAATGCAGAGTGGTTACAGCCCCAAATCCAGGCCCAACCGGTCAATGCATCAGCTATTCCGTGCATGTAGTTACCTGAAATGGCTATTGCCGGATCGCTGCCTAATTCAACAGTGCCGCCCCAGTTATCCCAACTGAGATCGTGACCGGTTTCATCAAAATCGTTGATGACCAGACTCGGATCAGCCACCGGCTCAACGCCACCAATAAAGATTTCCGGCAACAGGCCTTCTTCACCTTCGTAGGTAATCATCTTGATTTGCCCATAGCCAATCGCAGCATCCATTGGAACATATACTTCCACTTTGGTATCGGTTTTAATACCATATGCCGTAGCGACCACATTATCCGGGAAGATCAGTTCCTTAATCAGATCCATATTGGTTCCGTTGATGGTCAGAATCTCTCCCGGAGTTGCTTTTGCTTCTGTATAAGATGAGAACACAGGCAGGTTGGTCAGAATTGTGAAATCTGAAGGTGAAGTAACTTCAGTTCCGTTTTTGGCAACTAACGTGATGAGGCCTGTTTGAGCACCTACCGGAACCGTTACCGCCAGCGATGTTTCCGATTGTGAAGCAATAGTACCACTCATACCACCTATGAAATCGACTGTTGTAACCAAATCGAGATCGGTACCTGTAATGGTTATGTCGGTATTGGCTTTCGCCTGAGCAGGAGTGAAGCTGGTAAACACCGGATCAATAAGGGTAAGCTCTTCGCTTGTTACATTATTACCGGACTGAGTGGCCAGCGTAACAACGCCGGTTACAGCATCGTCAGGTACCGTAACCTGAAGTTCTGTTTCGGTTGCGGAAGTGACTGTTCCTGTCTTATCGCCGCCAAAGGTAACCGAGGTGACCAGATCCAAATCAGTTCCGGTAATGGTTAGTATGGCACCGTTTTTCACCGGATTGGGATCGATCTTCGTAATGACAGGCATTACCAGTGTTAATGCTGTCGGGCTGGCTACTTCCACACCTGAGAATGCCACCAGTTTTACTGCTCCGTCCTTTGCGTTGACTGGAACGTTTACCGTAATGGTTGTTTTGGTTCCATTGAGAGTGAAATCTGTCACCGTGAGGTTCTCGTTGAAGATGATGGATTTTACCAAATCGAAGTTTTTCCCTGAAATAGTAATCGCGTTTCCCGGTTTGGCCGGATTGGGAGTCATTCCGGTAAATTCGGGCAATGTTACTTTCAGGTCGCTTTCGGTGTAAATTACGATAGGCGATTCTGCTCCGTTTGAGATGGCAACTTTACCGGTTTGCGCTTCGATGGGAACCAAAATTTTGATTTCGTAGCGACTCAGGCTTTTGAAAGCAGCCGAATCTACCAGCACGTTGTTGGCAAAGATCACTTGTTTAATCTGACCCAGGTAATCACCTTTAATGGTGAGTGTGTCTCCGGATTTAACGGAATCGGGTGCAAAGCTCTCAATGGAGATGGGTTCGGAATATCCCAGTTCCGTTTTGGTTGTAATATCGCCCTGAGGCGTTTTTAACACTACGTAACCAGGTTCAGCTTCCTGTGGAACGACCAAACGTATCTCATCGCCGCTGAACATGGTAAACTCAGTAATCTCAATGTTCTGCGGAAGCACAATGCTCGTTACCTTATTGAGATTCTGACCGATAAAACGGATTTCTGTTCCGCGCAAAGCGGGAGAAGGTCCAAAGCTGTTCAGTACAATCGGTGTACTGCCATTGTCATCCTTGTTACAGGATGCCAGAATGGAACCCGCCATCAAAACGATGACGAGCATTCGGAATATAAAGAGGAATCTATTTCGTTTCATAGTTTGGCTTATTTATTTTTTAACGGAACGATGCGAACGTTATCGATTCTGATATCAATAGGGTAGGTGTCGTCGGAGGCGCCGAACAGCATGAACGTGACATTTGTGTATTGCGAGATGTCGCTGATTTTTAGATCTGCTTTCGATTCATCCTTATTGTAGATAAAGTCGGATAACGGAATGGAAACGGTTATCCATCCATTGGATGAATAGGTCGATTTTATACCGTCTTTGTTGTAGGGTTTCCAGTGTGCCTGAGCGGCATCACCATCCGGATTGATTCCATCGGGCGTATCGTACTTATCAAACCAGATGAGCATCGGTACATCTGACCAAGTCACCACATTGGCTTCGAAACAGAGTTCGAGATCGTCTACCAGTCCATCAGCTACCGGTATATCACCCGCGCCATATTTAGCCCAATAGCCGAACATCATTGGGTTCAACCACTGCCACGCTCCCAACGTTCCAACAAACTGCAGATATTGTCCTGAACATCCGTTAGTAGTTCCAAAACCTCCTAGTCCCCAAGGATTACCATAGGATGAATCTTCGAAATTGAGAATAATATTGGTATTATCGCGGAATATGAAGGAAGAACGGGTCGTTCCATACATGGATTCTACCGTTACTTTTCCGGAAACAGCACCATCGGGTACGATGACTTTCAGCTCATCCATCGACCAGGAGACGATGGTTTCTGCTTTCACGTTATCCGAAAAGTAGACATTGGGTTCGTCAGAACCTTCGGCCGGCAGGAAATAGTTACCGTAAATCACTGCGGTATCTCCCGCATTTACATATTCGCAGAGCATATTCGAAAGGATGGGTGCAGGTACATCCACTCGGAAAGGATAGGTGAGCTGCTGCCCGTCTTTAAACAGAAGTATCATCTGGTCAGAAACTGAGTCCGGTATGATACTGGGCACTGATACCAGAACGGATGTAGCAGTAATGTATGCCGGATTCAGTTTGGCTTTCTGGTCGTTGAACCAGAGCTCTTTCAGCCCTTGCAAATCTTCGCCCATGATGGCTATTAGGCTGCCCATGTAGGCGCTTACTACCAGCGAGTCGGATGCTTGGGGTTTGGTTACCCGGATGTATTTGATCGCTGGGTGTTTACCAACGCCATCTGATTCCTCGTTGCAGCCGGTAAATAACGTTCCGGCCATCACAACAGTAAACAGGAGAAATATGGTGATTGATTTTATTGTTTTCATTAGTTTTCGGCTTTTAGGTTATTCAAAATTGTAGTCTACGGCCTCTCCAGCAAGCATGGGATCCGAAACAACGGCTTCCGAAGGAATTGGGAATGCCTTGATTTGGTCGGAATAGATTACCATCGGAACTTCAGGCGTCGCAATTTCGTAACCGGCATAACTGTTCATCAAGTTTTCATCGCTGGTCGGTATCGCGTAATAGTAGTTCTCGCGGTCTTGTGCATTCAGGAATTCCGTTGCTGCCTGTGCATTGCGATAATACATCCGCTTGATGTCAAACCAGCGAATACTCTCCATTCCGAATTCAATCCGGCGCTCGTGCATCACTTCAGCAAATGTGAGCGGGGCTACTCTATCGGCCAGTCCGGCCCGTTCGCGAACAGTGTTGATGTACTCAAGGGCTGTTGCATCGGACGTTTCGTTTCCTGACCCAATAGCTGCCTCGCAGTAAATAAGGTACATCTCGGATAAGCGCATCAAGTAAAGGTTGTTGCCAGCGTCTTGATCAGTACCAACCTGGTTGTTAACGTCGGCTGCTTTACCAATCACATATTTCTTGATATGACTGAGCACTTGATTGGCATTTTCAATCGGGCTGTTGGGATCATCCGGATTGGCGGTGCGAATGTTGTAGGTGTAACCGCCATCCGCTTTATCGAGCTCAGGATAGTAATCGCCTTTTTGCATGATGATCCACTTGCGACGACCATCATTCGGTTCAAATGCACTTTGGAAATTGAGGGTTGGGCCTTTGCCGCCTCCCCAGGTCTGATCTGCAATTACTGAACTTCTTGACCATGCTGTATTTCGTGGGTTACCGAGACCATAGCCACCAGCTCCAATCATCTGCAAAGCAAACAGCGATTCGCTGTTGTTATTTCCTTCGATGGTAAAGAGCTCTTTGTAGCTGTCGATCATCTGAAAACCATCGGAGTTATCAATAACCTCCTGTGCATATTTCTTCGCCAAATCAAAGTATTCAGCCGATTGCGAATCGGTTAAGTCTGAAGCCATGGTAAGGTAGAGTTTTGCCATTAAGCCTTTCGCTGCCCATTTGGTAGCACGTCCTGCTTCTTCATCCTTGCCGGGAAGATTTTCTTCGGCGAAAGCCAAATCGCGACGAATGAATTCATAGAGGCTTTTCCGGGTGTTTTTGGGCAACATCATATCGCCGGAAGCAATCAGGTCGGAACCGTTTTCGACAATGGGTACTTCGCCCCAGTATTCCGTTAGAAGGAAATAAACCCAGGCTCTGACAAAGCGGGCTTCGCCCAGGGCAGCATTGATGACGTCTTCGCTTACACCGTTCTTTCTCGCAGCATCGGGCATATCGTTGATTACCGAGTTACAATAGGAGTTCACACGGAAAAGGCTTTTCCAGCCACTGGTGAGGTGGGCATTACCACTATTGAAGGAAAAGTAAAAGAATTGTCCTTCCTGATCGTAGGTATAATACATATCACCGGAAGCCATATCGCCTGCATAGAACATCAATCCGGCAAGGTAGTCGAACCAGGCAGTTCCTCCGTACAATATCGCTGTCGACGAACGGATTTCATCTTTGTTTTTGTAATAGTTATCCGCAACAATGCTGTCAACCGGATCGACGGTGAGAAAGTCTTTGGAGCAGGATGCGATCATGATAAAAACACCCAGCAAAATATATTTGATAAACTTTTTC
This sequence comes from Prolixibacter sp. SD074, assembly GCF_009617895.1. Classification (NCBI taxonomy): domain Bacteria; kingdom Pseudomonadati; phylum Bacteroidota; class Bacteroidia; order Marinilabiliales; family Prolixibacteraceae; genus Prolixibacter; species Prolixibacter sp. SD074. Next base: position 1,095,331 of record NZ_BLAW01000001.1, on the reverse strand, counting down.
ATTTTCAAGAGATTTTTCATCATTAAAAATCGATACTAACACCAAATGTGTAGGTTCTCGGACTAGGATAACGTCCCATGTCTATATTCTGCATCATGGCATTCTGGTTGAATGATCCAATCTCCGGATCATAACCTGAATAGTTGGTGAAGGTATACACGTTCTGTACGTTGGCGTAAACCTTGAAGCGCTCGATGCTGACTTTGCGGGTTAGTTGCTGGGAAATCTTGTAACTCAGCGAAATAGTCTTCACCCGGACATAAGAGCCATCCTCGATGAAACGTGTCGACATCCGGTTGTTCCGGTTATTGTCGTTGGTTGTTACACGTGCGATATTTGTTCCCGGATTGGACAACTGGTAGTTGCTTGGATCGGTTGTGCTGCCATTGGGATCGATCAATTTTGCCCGGGCCCGGTCCACAACTGCGTTGCTCTGGTTACTCCAGATACTGGTTTGTCCTTCAGTTTGTACACGGGTATAATTCAGGATATCGCTACCATATGCCCCGGAGAGGTAAACTGATAAGTCAAAATTTTTGTAACGAAAAGTGTTGTTTAGACCGAAAGTGAAATCCGGGTTGGGGTCGCCAATAATTGTTTGGTCGTAGGTGTCAATTACACCATCCGGTTTTCCATCCGGTCCGGAAATATCTTTAAATTTCACATCACCAATCCAAACTCCTTGTTTTTGGTTGATATAGTTGGTCCCGGGGTGGGTCGGATCTTCAATTTGTACGGCATGATTGGCAATATCATCGGCATTTTTGAAAATACCTTCCATCTCATATCCGTAGAATTGCCCCATGGGTAATTCCTCTTTGGTAACCGTGACTGTCTGAAACTCGCTGTACCAGTTGAGTGCTCCGTAAAAAACCGCATTGGGATCGTTCAGTTTTACCACCATGTTCTTGTTGTGTGAGAAGGTGATGTCGGTCGTCCAGCTAAAACTGGGTTTAGTGATATTATGAGAAGTCAGCGAAACGTCGATACCTTTGTTCTCCATTTTGCCTACGTTGGCATATGGTGCGGCAATATCGTTCCAGCTGCTTCCTCCAATGTAACTGGGAACAGAAATCTGTAACAGCAGGTCTCTTGTATTTTTCTGGTATGCATCAACCGATAAAGTGATTTTATTATCGAATAATCCCAGATCCAATCCCACGTTATATTGCTCTGTGGTTTCCCATTTTAAGGCCGGGTTTGGGAATTTAGCCAGGCGATAACCAGTACCGAAAACGGTGGTTATTGTTTGCATGGAAGAACCGTACAGGTAAGTTGAACCAGGCATATTACCCACGGAACCGTAGCTAACTCTGAGTTTCATATTGGAAATAGCCTCCAGGCCTTTCATAAAATTCTCGTTGTTAATTCTCCAGGCCAGTGATCCAGAAGGGAAATAGCCCCACTTGTTGTCGGAACCAAACTTAGACGAACCGTCAGCACGGAACGTAAAAGTGGCCAGGTAACGTTCGTCGTAATTATAGTTGAAACGACCGTAATAGGACATTTGTGTGGCCGAATCTTTCCAACCATCATTGGATACGAAGGTTCCGTCTGATGTCATGACATAGATATCGTTGGTTGTAAAACTCTGTTTAATCAGGGAATTGCCGGACCACGATGATTCCTGCATTTCCTGACCGAACATAGAGGTAAGATGATGAACATCCGCAAAGTCGAGATTGTAGGTCAGGTAATTTTTCCAAACCCAGAATTTGCTGTGCTCTTCGCGTTGCATCATTTTGTTGATGTCATTTTTTAGAATACCCCATTCGTAAGTGGGATGGAAGGCTTTGTTCACTGAGGCGTTGACATCATAACTGTATTCGCTCCGTAGATTCAAGCCTTTGATGATATCAGCACTGAGATAAGCATTTCCGGTTGTTCTCTGACGTTTCAGCGTGTTGTTTCGCTGCAGTGCCAGTGCTACCGGGTTATATTGTGAGGAACCGGCAACCGTATTTGGGCCGGCAAAATTTCCGTCCATATCATAAACAGGGACATCGGGCTGCATGAGCAATGCCTGCATGATAACACCATCGCCACCGTCATTCAAGGTAATTTTCTCGTCCGTTTCAGCGTAAGCGAGTGAGCCACCGATTTTTAGCCATTTTTTTACCTGACTGTCCATGTTCATTCGGGTACTGAAACGACTAAAATTGGAACCGATGATGATGCCGTCCTGATCGAAATATCCACCGGAGAAGGCATAAACGGTTTTATCGCTACCCCCGGTGACCGATAGCTGGTGATTCTGCATCCAGGCTGGGCGGAATACCTCGTTTTGCCAGTCAGTTCCTCTTCCGAGAATGGAAGGGTCGAGATAGTTCTGATTTTTAGAGTTTCCCAGTTCATCTGCAATCTGGTTCTCGTATTCCGCATATTCCCGAAGGTCCATCATGTCAAGTTTGTTGGGAAGCTGCTGCAGTGCCATGTAACCATCATACGTTACTTTGGCTTCTCCTTTTTTCCCACGACGAGTGGTGACAAGGATTACACCATTGGCAGCCTGAGCACCGTAAATGGCAGCTGCCGAAGCATCTTTCAATACTTCAATGCTCACAATATCTGACGGGTTAATGGTCGATAATGGGTTTACCTTGTTCTGACCGTTGGCACCTCCAGCCCAGTCGAAACCGGCGATCGTTTGTCCGTTGCCGACAAAGGGAACGCCATCGACGACATATAAAGGTTCATTACTTCCGGTTACCGAACTGGCACCACGGATTCGGATCGAAGTGGCGCCACCTGGCTGTCCGGAGTTTTGTGTCACCTGTACTCCGGCAACACGTCCCTGCATGGCCTGGTCGATGTTCGTAGAAATGGTTGATTTCAGCTTTTCTTCGGATACCGATACAACAGAACCTGTCAGGTCCGACTTTTTCATGGTTCCGTATCCAACCACAACTACTTCATCGAGTCCTGTTGTGGCCGATTTTAGAGAGATGTTAATCTCTGTTTTAGAACCTACGCGAGCTTCTTGCCTCTGGTAACCGATAAAGGAGAATACCAAAACGGTTTCGTCTGACGGTACTTCAATTGAATATTGCCCGTCGACGTTGGTGATTGTTCCTTGTGTAGTCCCTCTCAGCACTACATTGACTCCCGGTAAAGCTTCGGATGTTCCAGCATCTTCCACTGTCCCGGTAATTCTTTTCTGAGCAAGCAATGCGTGACTCATTAAGAACAACATCAAAACAAAGATTGCATGTTTCTTCATAGATAAAGGATTGATAATTAGTTAATTTAATAGCCAGGTAATTGAAATAATGAATGCAATGATGATGAAATAGATGAGTATTTCTATCAGCAGATAAAACTGGCGGCTGTACTTTTTCATGTTAGGTTTTATTGGTACGATAAAGTTGGTAGTATTTTGCTGATCGGCTGTGTGTCACTTGTAAAGGATTTGGGGGTGATTAATCCGGCATGGTGTGGATTTGTATATATTTAGTACTTCAAATGTAAAATGAGGTTGAAAAATCACTTTGAGTGGTTAACTTCATGCTGTTAACCTAACGGGTATTAAATTACCTGCCTAAATGCTAACCTAACCATGACCAGAATTACATGGATTGTAATTGCTTTACTGGTTTCAGTTGTCCAGTTAATGGCGCAGCAGACCGCTATCAATTTTTCCAATATCAGTACAAGACGAGGAATGTCTTCCAATTGGGTAACATCTTTGTGTCGCGACTCGGACGGATTTATATGGGTAGGTACCAACCGGGGATTGAATCGTTTCGACGGGTATGACATTGCAACATTTGAGTACCGGACAGGTGATTCCACCAGTATTTCCGACAATTATATATCCTGTATAGCTGAGGATGATAATTCCAATTTGTGGGTTGGAACCAGAAATGGCGTGAACATTAAAAGCGTGGATGAAGAGAATTTTCATCAGATTTCGCTGTTTAATTACAATGCCTTTAATTGCAACGATATCAATAATATCGGCGCTATTTATGTAGCGCATGACAGTACTGTGTACCTGGGAACACACGAAGGTTTTTTTACCTACCGGAACGGAACTTTTCGTCATCACCTGATTGATTCGACTCGTTTTTCAGCACATGTGAATAATGTAATGTCTTTTGCCGAAGATATCCAGGGAAATATTTGGATGGGAACGTTCACGCGCAATCTTATCTGCTACCGTCCAGGAAACGGTGCCATAGAATCGATACCGCTACCGCCGATTTACGAGGGAAAATATGTGAATGGCCTGCAAAAACTGTTCATCGATAATGATAGTTTATTATGGATTGGTAGTCAGGCAGGTTTGTATGTTTACGATCTCCGAAAGAAGAAGTGGCAGGAAACACTTAATCAGGTCTTGTATCGTGAGGTGGGTAACAAGGTAATTAGCGGTATTCAGGAAGATAAGGATGGAATCATTTGGCTGGCGACTGATGGAGCCGGCATTTTTCTGTTCGATAAACAGCAAAATACCGTCCAGAATCTGGCGTATAAAGAAGGAAAATCCGGAACTATCTCCACGAATGGGTTATTTAGTATGTTGATCGATAAGGATGATATTGTCTGGCTGGGTACCTATAAACAGGGGCTGGATTTCTATAAACCGAGCTCTAAAAAATTTCGGTTGATACAGAATGATCCGGAAATTGATAATTCGCTTAGTTTTAATGATGTCGATTGCTGTATTGAAGACCGTAAGGGAAATATTTGGATTGGCACAAATGGCGGCGGTATTAATATTCTTGACAGGAAGACGCATAGGTTCCGGTACATTACAGTAGAAAATAGCGGCCCCAATGGTCTGACCAATGATATTGTTGTTTCTCTTTTTGAGGACCATCAGAAAAACATCTGGATCGGTACCTACTTTGGCGGATTAGACAAATACAATCCAACGACTGGGAAATTTAATGCTTATAAGTACAATGCCGACGATTCCACGAGCCTTTCAGATGATCGCATTTGGAGTATTTTCGAAGACCGAAACAATCGGTTATGGGTTGGCACATTGGGTGGTGGACTGAATGTATTCAATCCTGAAACAGAGTCCTTTAAAAGGTATACGAACGAAAATTCCAATCTTTCAGGAAACTATATCAATCACATTTCTCAGGATAGCAAGAACCGACTTTGGATTTGTACATCTGATGGCTTATCGATTTACGATCCGAAGAAGGATGATTTTGATGTTTACTTTACGAAGTATTCGACGGATGGTACACCGTTTTTGGGGCCAATTAGTTCCAGCTTCGAAGATAGCAGGGGATGGCATTGGTTGTGCAGTGTCAATGGATTGATCAAGTTTTCACCAGAGAGTCTTAGCATGGTTGTTATTAACAGAAGTTCCGGTTTGGTCGCCAATCCTGTTTACCGTATTTTGGAAGATAATCAAGGAAATTTATGGGTTAGCAGTTCCCGGGGAATAACTAAGATTCATTTCTCCAACATTGAAAATGACACCACTTTTACCACCAGTCTCAGGCATTTCGATGAGACAGACGGTTTACAGGGATTGGAATTTTCCGAAACAGCTTCGTTGAAGACCCGGAATGGTGAGTTACTGTTCGGTGGAGTTAACGGAGTAAATATTTTTAGGCCTGAAGAGATTCAAATCGATAAGACAGTACCCGGCTTGATCTTTACGAATCTTCGGGTATTGAATTCTGATATTAAACCGGAACAGGAGTTCAATCATCGCGTATTGCTGAATAAACCTCTCAATCATACCGATCAGATTGTACTGAAATATTCCGAAAATCTTTTCTCCGTTGAGTTTGCTGCATTGACCTATTTATACCCTGAAAAGAACAAATACCGCTACCAGTTAGAAGGTTTCGACAATAGTTGGTTTGAAACTGATGGAACAGCCAACTTTGCCACCTTTACCAACCTGAACAATGGAGACTATATTCTTCACGTAAAGGGCTCAAATGCTGACGGGACCTGGAATGAAGAGGGAATTTCATTAAAAATAAAAGTGTTACCGCCTTTTTGGAAAAGCTGGTATGCAATGGCGATTTATGCTCTGGTGCTAACCATTTCCTTGCTGGGATTGAGGTATGTTATCCTTTTTAGGGAACGGATGAATGTAGAACTGGAGATGGAACGTTCAGAGGCCAAGCGTATTCATGAATTGGACAGCATGAAACTGAAATTCTTTACCAATATCTCGCATGAGTTCCGTACACCATTAACCTTGATAATATCGCCTGTTGAAAAGCTGTTGCCACGGTTCAAAGGTGAACCGGAAGAGATATACCTGAATCATATTTATCAGAACTCGAAGAAGTTGATTAATATGATAAACCAGCTGCTGGATTTCCGAAAAATGGATGACAAAGGATTATCGTACAATCCTTCGTGGGGAAATATTATCGAATTTATTACAGCCACCGTTTCATCCTTCAATGATTTGAGTTATAACAAGAACATCGAGTTGCGACAAATCACCGATTTGCGTGAATACTTCATGGTGTTTGATAAAGATAAACTGGAAAAGGTGCTTTTCAATTTGCTGTCCAATGCATTTAAGTTTACTCCTCTCAGTGGACTGGTGATTGTTCAGGTAAGCCTGGAAGTAGAGCAAAATGATGGGCAGATAGAGAAAAAGAATAATCTGGTGATCAGAGTAAAAGACAACGGCGTAGGTATACAGCCGGAAAATATCGACAAGATTTTCACTCGTTTTTACCAGGAAGAGAACGGCAATGGAGCAAGAGAAAAGGGAACAGGTATTGGTTTATCGTTGGTAAAAGAGTACGTGCAATTGCACGGTGGAAAGATTACCGTCGATAGTGCACCGAATATTGGTAGTTCTTTTAATGTGTTCTTGCCGGTTACCGAAGCCACTGAACTGGAAACGCATGAAGTTCGTGGAGCACTCAGGGAAGTAAAATTCACATCGGATGAAAAAATTGCATAGGTATAGGCGTTTAGACCGCCCAATAAATTAATAATGGCTACTTTTGTAGCATGAATGAAAGAAATCAATTTAAAGGAGTGAACTCAATTAAATTCAATAAAACATTTTCGACAGATGAAGATTGTTATCGGTACTTGGCAGGGATCAAGTGGAACGAAACAGAATTCCATTGTAAAAAATGTGGCCATACAAAATACTGCAAAGGCGTTAAGCCATTTTCAAGACGATGTATGAAATGTAAATATGATGAAAGTCCAACAGCCGGGACTCAGTTTGATAAATGTAAATTCCCATTACTACTGGCTTTTCACATAGCATTCAAAATAAGTACAAAGAAGAAAGGAATGTCTTCGTTGGAATTATCTCGAGAGTTTGAACTTCGTCAGAAGACTTGTTGGGAATTCAAATGGAAAATCCAACAAGCTATGCAAAGCAGTAAATTGCATCCTATCAACGGGATAGTTCATGTAGATGAATTCTATATCGGCGGACCAGAAGAAGGAAAACCAGGCCGGAGTAAAGGGGATAAAAAGCTTGTCATTGTTGCCTTAGAAATAGTCAAAGGCGGGGTTGGACGTGCTTACGCCCAAGTTATCAGCGATGCTTCGAATACTTCGTTTAAACCATTTTTTGAAACATACATTAGCAAGGATGCAAAAATCGTCACTGATGTATGGAAAGGATATATTCCTCTAAAAAAAGATTACCCAAATATGGAACAAATGAAATCAGAGAAGGGCAAAAATTTTCCAGATCTCCATTTTCACATTATGAATATAAAGGGATGGCTAAGAGGAATTCACCAACATTGCAGTGAAGAACGACTTCAAGGATACCTTGATGAGTTTCATTTTAGGCACAATAGACGATCAAATATGGAGACAATCTTCGATGTACTCATAAGAAGGATGGTTTATTCTAAGCCTATTCGCTTACAATCAGTTGATTAACCTGGGATGTCTAAACGCCTATACCTAAAATTGCAACTAAACCGAAAAAGCGTTCCGAAGCGGCGAAAAAAGCAGAATCGATATTGCTTGTGGAGGATAATGAAGAACTGCGGCAATATCTGAAAGAGAATCTGGAAGAGAAGTATGAGGTGATAGAGGCAGCCAATGGTCGGCAAGCGTTGGAAGTATTGGAAAAAACGCTTCCGGATTTAATTCTTAGCGATATTATGATGCCGGAATTGGATGGTGTGGAGTTTTGCCGCCGTGTGAAAGACGACAAAATCACCAGCCACATTCCATTTATTTTTCTGACTGCAAAAATTTCGGAGCAACATAAGTTGGAGGGACTTCAAAGCGGTGCCGACGATTACATCATAAAACCTTTCAATTTCGAAATATTATGGATTAAAATTCAGAATCTCATTCAGTTGAAAAAGAACATCCGCGAAGTGTTTAAATCGAAAATGAATATCGAGCCGAAGGATATCAGCATCACGTCTCTGGATGAAAAATTTATGGCAAAAGCACTCGATATAATTGAGGAGCACATGGCTGATATCGGTTTTTCAGTCGCTGAATTTGGCAGGCAAATGGGCATTAGTCGCATGCAACTGTACAATAAAATTGTAGCGTTAACCGGAAGCACTCCTTTGGAGTTTATTCGCATCCTGCGATTGAAACGGGCTGCCCAACTCTTGCAAAAAAGCCAGTTAAGCGTATCGGAAGTGGCATATCAGGTGGGGTTCAACGACCCGAAATATTTCAGTATGCATTTTAAGAAGGAGTTTCAAATTCTTCCTTCCAAATACCGTGAAGAAAAAGGAAGTTGATACAGGTTATTTGATCCACTGGTAAATCCGCACATAATCGATTTGGTACTCGGCTGGGAAAATCAAGTCATCTATTCCTTGCTGACCGCCCCACGAACCGCCAATAGCCAGGTTGATAAGCAGGAATTGTGGTTTATTGAAAGGCCAGGCACCTTCACCGTCGCCGTTATCCTTGCAGGTAAAGTAGGGGACGCCTTCTATCGAAAAGACCAGTTGATCATGATACCAGTCGACGGCAAATACGTGAAATTCTTCCCATGGATTTTCGTGGTGGATTTTATCACCGCGTCCGGTTTTCCGCATGTGATTGTAGGCGCCGGTATGAACATTGGCATAAATCGTATCGGGATTGAAACCCACATATTCCATGATGTCTATTTCACCGCAGGCAGGCCAGCCTATGCTATCGATATTACTTCCAAGCGTCCAGATTGCAGGCCAAACTCCCCGTCCTTTGGGAAGCCGGGCACGTACTTCAATTCTTCCGTAAGTGAAACGAAAGGTCTTCTTGGTATTCAGACTTGCCGAGGTATATTTAGCTCCTTCGAAAGGTTCTTTCCTGGCTGTTATAATTAGTTTACCGTTATCCACCCGGGCATTTTCCAGTCGATGATCGGTGTAATACTGTGCTTCGTTGTTGCGGACCATACCTGTTTCGTAACTCCACTTGGTAGAGTCGGGAAGGCCTTCGTAATCAAATTCGTCGGACCAGGCTAATTGTAATTCCTGTGCCCTGAGAAACAAAGGAAAACAGCAAAGGAGCAAAATCAGGAAATGTTTCATAAGGATTGGGTTCGTTTGGGTACATTCAAAAGTAGTGATTTAGTTGATTAATATTTAGTTGTGTATCTAATTTGTAAATCATATGATCAAGCTTTTTCTGTTGGTCTGAATCCATTAGTTAACGAAAGGAAGCTCGAATGGGGTAAAAATGTATTTGGAAAGAATAAGAGGGGATTATCCGGCCAGGTTGATTTTCTCCAACCGTTCGTCATTCAGAATAGTGATATCTTTTCCTTTGACTTCAATCAGCTTATCCATCACAAAATCAGTTAATATCCGGCTGATGGTTTCCCGGGAAGTTCCTAATAGATCAGCCAAATCATTACGGGTCAGGCTTAACTGGAAGTGATTGCTTTGGTAAAGGTTCCGGGAAAAATCGAGTAACATACCGGCAACCCGGCCAGTGACTTGCGTCTGTATATGGTTGGCACATCGATGAAATTGATGCAACTCAAATTTACTGAGTACGGTCAGGATTTCATATGCAAACTTACCATTTGTTTCAACAAAATCTTTAAATGTGGATCGATCGATGAAGCAACAGGCGACATCGGTCAAAGCAATAGCGGAGTAATTGTTGATTTTGTCGCCCAGTGTGGTAGGGATCCCCATGTATGTTGGGGCTTTCACAATTTTGAGAATCTGTTCGCGATTGTGTCCCCGCATGGTCAGTTTGACGAGTCCTTCACGCAGATAAACAATATTGGTCGAAAAAGCATCCTGTTTAAAAATGACCTCATCCTTTTCGAACTCCACTTCAACACTCCGTTTCCCCAGCAGATCAAGCTCGTCTAACGAGAGGTAATTTGCTGCTGCCGAACGTATTTTACAATTCTGGCACAAACATTGGTTCATAGTAATAAATGCTATTGCTAAATCTTATCGGCGCCAAATGTAGTAAAAAAAGTGATCGATGTCACACTGAAACAAAATAAACCTCACACCGATTTTTTCTCCCCCTGCCGCTTATGTCTATACTTTTACCCGTGTTAATATGTTAATGTTTACATAATTATTAAAGCAAGAGAATCATGCCTAAAAGAATGACCCTGGCGCTTTTTTCCGGAAGCATCGATAAGCTCACTGCAGCTGGGATAGTACTGACGGGTGCAGCCGCCGATGACATGGATATCGATGTTTATGTGCTTCTACAAGGGGCACGTGCATTCAGAAAAGATATTGCTACAGATGCAACCAAACTGGAAATGGCCGAAAATCCTCAGCTGAAACATGAGTTTTTGGATTCGTTGAAAGCACTGAATGTGAATCCCTGGCTGGAGTTCTTTCGCGATGCAAAAGAGATTTCGAACGTGAAAATTCATGTTTGCGGTTTGGCCGGAAAAATATGGGGCGCCGAAAAATTGGAGGATTTTAATGAATTAGTTGATGATATCGTGGGTATCAGCGAATACATTACTGCAGCCCAGGAATCAGACGTACATTTATTCATCTAAAAAGTATTGATAGTGGAAGAGAAAATTTTAGAACTGGAACGTCGAATTAAGCAACTGGAAGCAACCAAAAAGAAGGATCAACTTTCAATGGTTATTTTTTCGGGAGAACTCGATAAGCTTCTGGCAGCAATGATTATTGCTACCGGCGCTACTGCTATGGATATGGAAGTAAAGCTTTTCTTTACCTTCTGGGGCCTTTCCGCTTTGCGCGACAAAAAGAAAAGAGCACAGAAAAAAGAACTGACATCCAAAATGTTCGGTGCCATGCTTCCTAAAGGAACTTCGGAAGTGAAACTTTCGAAAATGAATATGGGCGGAGCGGGTTTAGCCATGCTTAAGTCTTTGATGAAGAAAAAGAACGTTGCCTCTCTTGATGATTTGCTTAAAACAGCAGGCGAGTTGGGCGTCGAAATCAACATTTGTGAGATGTCGATGGGCCTAATGGGATTCAGTAAGGATGAAATGATTGATTATCCGGGACTGAATTACTGCGGTGTGGGAACCTATCTCGCTGACGCGGAAGAGAGTACTGTTCAGTTATTCATATAATTAAAACTCAAAGTTATGTCACAAGAAGAATTAACTGCCATCCAGGCAGACAAAGTTGTTGATGCTCGGGGTACTGCGTGTCCCGGACCGCTGTTGGCTGCCAAAAAAGCCATCGCTGAAATCACTTCAGGTCAGGTAATGGAAGTATTGTCAGCTGACGAAGGTACCAAGAAGGATATTCCCAAATGGGCAACCAAAAAAGGCCATGAGTACATGGGAACCGTTGAAGAATCAGGCTTTTTCAAAATTTATCTGCGCAAAGCGTAAGCTTAAAAAAAAGAAAAACTAAAATGGCGAATAAAGCTCCTAAAATTTTAGTGTTTTCAACAGAAAAGATTTCCGACCCCGCGATTGATCTCGCGGGGTTGTTGAAAATGCACTACCCGCCAACTGTTTATTCCATTTCGTTAAGATGTTCCAGTTCGGTTAAATCGCGATGGATCATGCGCGCTTTCGAGCAGGGATTTGATGGTGTATTTATTGCAGCCGACGGAACCGATTGCTCTTACGGCGAAAGCTGTGTGGATAAAACGGCTGCCATTATTTCCCAAACACACGAAATGATGAAGGCAAAAGGGATTGAACCGGCCCGGCTAAAGATGGCGGCATTGTGCTCGGTGTGTGCCGAACCGTTTGTAAAACACATGAAATCTTTTTACAAAGCACTTTCCCAAACACCGGCGTAAACGGAATTTTTTACGATTAGAAATGTAACATGGAGAACGAAGTTTTAACATATGACGCACTGGTTGTTGGTGGCGGAATTGCCGGCGAGGAAACAGCGCTGAATTTGGCTAAGATGGACTATAAGGTCCTTCTGGTGGAGAAGGAACTCTCGATTGGCGGTAAAATGATTCTGCTGAGCAAGGTTTTTCCTACACTCGACTGTGCCGCGTGTATTACCACACCGAAAGTTTCGGAAACAGCACGTCATCCCAATATTACTATTTTTACCGGTAGCGAGGTAAAAGGAATTGAAAAGAAAGGCGAACGAAATTTTGAAGCTCGCATTTTACGCAATCCCCGTTATGTAAAAGAAGATGCCTGCACTGGTTGTCAGGAGTGCGAACTGGTTTGTCCGGTGGTGGTGAAGGATCAATATCAGTATAATCTTGTTGGCCGGAAGGCCGTGTTTGTACCCTTTAGCATTGCCAATCCGCGTATTGCTGCCATTGATATCGAGAACTGTTCGTTGTGTGGTGCCTGCGAAAAGGCTTGTCCGTCGGATGCCATCGACTTTACACAGGAGCCTGAGGAGAAGACGTATCAATTCAAAAGCGTAGTTGTGGCCACCGGATACAAACTTTTCGATCCCATTAAGATGCCGCGTTACGGTTACGGCAAATACAAAAATATTGTCACCTCTATGCAGATGGAGCGTGAATTGGCGCCCACACGTCCATTCAACACCGTATTGCGTCCCGGCGACGGGAAAATGCCCGATAACCTGGCATACGTTCTTTGTACCGGATCACGTGACCATACCGTGGGAAATCCCATTTGCTCGCAGGTTTGCTGCATGTATTCCATCAAGCAGGCCCAATTGTTATTGGGCTCTCTTCCCATGGCCGATGTAACCATATATTACCTGCACATTCGCTCGTTCGGTAAAGGGTTTAACGAATTCTACGAAACGGCAAAAGGCATGGGCGTTGAGTTTGTGAAGGGTAAAATTGGAAAAATTTCTGAAAAGGAGAATGGAAACCTCGTTCTGAGGTACGATGATATTGATACCGGTCAGGTAAAAGAGGCTGAACACGATATGGTGGTACTTTCGGTTGGTATTCTGGCTAACGACGAAATAGGACCGGTTTTCAAAACACAGAAACTGGAATTCGATGATTATCGCTATGTGAAGCAAGTTGATGAGCTAAAACGCCCGGCGATGACGAATATTGATGGTGTTTATGTGGCTGGAGCTGCGTCAGGACCGATGGATATTCCGGATTCGATCCTTTCCGCTGGCGCAGCATCATCTGAAGCAGCCAGTTACCTTGCAGAAGTTGAGTAATTGATTGTATCAGTGACTGTAAGATTGGCTTACTTGAATAATGAATTAAATTAATTTAGGAATATTTCCCGGCAAAGTTTTCGATGTTTTTGCTTTTTCGGAACGAATAAACGCTTCGTCGCGGCATCCGGGGTTTCCTAACTTTCAACTCATTTTACATGAAGAACAAAATTGGCGTATACGTTTGTCACTGTGGCGGTAATATTTCCGACGTTGTTGATGTCAACAAAGTCAGGGAAGAGGCCGAAAAGATTGACGGCGTTGCCATTGCCAAACATACCATTTTTGCCTGCGCCGATTCCTCCCAGAAGGAAATCGCGGAGGATATCAAAAACCTGGGACTCGATGGAATTGTCGTGGCTTCCTGCTCCCCAAAACTACACCTCTTTACTTTCCGTGCAGTTGCTGAACGGGCAGGATTGAACCCTTACAACTATGTTCAAGCAAATATCCGCGAGCAAAGTTCGTGGGCTCACTCCGATGATAAAAAGGGTGCCACCGAAAAGGCCATTGCACTGGTACGCTCTGCTGTAGAGCGGGTTTCTCACTCAGTAGCCATGGAACCGGTTTCCATTTCAGCAAAAAATATAACGACTATAGTGGGTGCCGGAGTGGCCGGAATGAAAGCAGCTATTGAACTGGCTGATATGGGCTCACAAGTATACCTGATTGAAAAATCGCACTATGTTGGTGGTCGTACTTCGCAATGGGGCGAACTTTTCATGCCAGGCGAAACAGGAAAATCAGTTGTATCATATCTTTACCAGGAAGTAAAGAAGCGTCAGAATATCAATCTGTTTACTGGTGCCGAACTTGTTTCCAAGAAGGGGAGTGTCGGTAACTTTGAGATTGAGGTGAAAATTACTCCGCGTGGCATAAAGAAAGATGCTGGTACTTCGGGACTGGAGAAAGCCATTCAGGTTTGTCCGGTGGAAGTTTCTGATGAATTTAACTTCGGCATCACCAGGCGGAAAGCCCTGATGAATTTTCATCCCGGTCAATTTCCGGAAATCGCCTCCATCGATGCTGCAAACTGTACCCAATGTGGTAAATGTGCTGAAATAAGCGAAGCCGTCGATTTGAACCTGGCAGAAGAGCGTATTACGCTGCAAACTGGCTCGGTCATGATTACCACCGGCTTTGACCCGTATGAACCGGAAAAATCAGAATTCGGTTACGGCGATTATGACAACGTCATCACATTACCACAACTGGAGCGTCACCTGGAACTTAACGGTAAGGATCTCGTGATTAACGGAAAGAGAATCCGGAGCATGGCGTACATCTATTGTGTCGGAAGTCGTCAGCCGGAAGGCGAAAACAAATATTGCTCACGTTACTGCTGCACCTCTGCTGTTCACAGTGCCATTAAAGTCCGCGAAAAAGTGCCCGGAATGACCGTTTATCATATCAACCGCGGTATTCGTACCTACGGAAAACAGGAGATCCTTTACGAACAGTCATCGAAAAACGGCGATATCTATATTCAGTTCAATGAAGATATGTTCCCGGAAGTTTCAAGGAATGGAAAGCATACGGTAGTTAAGGTAAATGATATCCTGACGGCTGGAAAAGAACTGGAGATTGAACCTGATTTGGTGGTTCTTGTCACCGGAATGGTCCCAAGGAAAGACAATGCAATTGGTGAGTCACTGAAGATTCCTCGCGGACGGGATAAATTTTACAACGAAATTCACCCGAAACTGCGCCCGGTGGAAACCACCATCGATGGTGTGCTGATTGCCGGCGTTTGTCAGGGGCCAAAGAATATTACCGAATCGGTGAAATCATCACTTGCGGCAGCAGCCAAAACATATTCGCTTTTGAAACGCGAAGAGATTACTCTCGAACCCATTATGGCAAGTGTTGACCCCGATAAATGTGAGGTATGCGACAGCTGTTCAACGGCCTGTCCATTTGGCGCTTTTGAGTTTGTGGAAGGAAACGGGAAAAAAGTAGCCCGTGTCATCGAATCAAATTGCAAAGGTTGCGGAATGTGCCTTCCGGTATGCCCGACCGATGCCATTGAGCTTTCCGGTTACACCAATGCCGAAATTGAAGGCATGATTGATGCCCTCATGGAAAGTGAATATTAACGCCGAATTAGTAAACTGTATAACAATCGATAAGATGGCAGGAGAAAAACAACGTACCGTCAAGGTAATAAAAGAAAAGCGGACGATTTCGGATGAGGTGAAAGCCAATATCAAGCATTATAATAAAATGAAGAAGTTGATCAAAGAGGCATTGAAGGAAGGACCGAAAACCATTCCGGAAATTGCCCGTGCAACTGAACTTCCCGCCCATGAAGCAACCTATTATGTGATGTCGATGCGAAAGTATGGCGATGTGGTGACCGGCGAGATCGATGACATGGACGAGTATTTTTACTATCACTTGAACCAAAAGAACTAAACAGTTATGTCAAAGGTAGATCCTAAGCTGGCAAAAGATATAGCAAAGTACGGGGCGGTCGATTTCAGCGCCTGCTACAACTGTGGTAATTGTACAGCCGTTTGTAACCTGACGGAAGAGAATGCCAGTTTTCCAAGAATGATGATTCGCTACAGTATGCTGGGAATGAAGGAAGAAATTCTGAGCAGCAAAGAACTCTGGATGTGTTATCACTGTGGTGATTGTTCTACAACCTGTCCGCGCCAGGCCGATCCGGGCGAATTAATGGCTGGTTTGCGTCGCTACGCCATTGCACATTACGAGCCTTCCGGCATTACAAGGCTCATTTTTAAAAGCAATCCTTTCTCCATCTTGCTGACCCTTGTTTTGGCTACGATACTCGGTTTTTTCCTGATGACGCTGAAACCGGAATTCATTGTTTCCCGCTGGATTTTCAGCTGGATGCCTTATGCCGTTATTCACCTGATGGGCCTGATTGCCTTTTCTTTTACGGGATTAACAGCTCTCTTGGGAATTGTAAGCATGGGCCGCAGTCTGAACCGAAAACAGAATGCGGACAACGCAAGTAAAACCAAAAAACCAATTATCCAATCAATTGGCGAGGTATTAACTGAGGTGGGAACAATGGGACGTTACCAAAAGTGTTCAACCGACGAAGGTGAATACTGGAGTACCAAACCCAACCTGGTTCGTCCGTGGTTTGTCCACTGGTCTATCATGTGGGGCTTTATCGGCTTGCTGGTAGCTACCATTCTCGACTTCCTGTTTAAGGATCCCGCAACTGCTATTTGGTTACCTTCCCGTATTCTGGGTACCGTTTCCGGACTGCCCCTGATCTACGGAACTTCGATGGCCATGTTTTATCGTCTTACGAAACCAACCAAAACATATGAGACTACAAAACTGGCAGATTGGTTATTCCTTGTTTTTCTATGGCTTGCCGGTCTGACTGGATTTTGGATGGAAGTAGCTGTTTCGTTTAATTTGAACGAAACGTTGGACCAGGTAATATTTATGGTGCATACCATCATTTCCATGGAACTGGTTATTTTGTTTGCCTTTTCCAAATTTGCACATGCGGTGTATCGACCAATTGCACTGTATTTTCTGGCCCGAAACAGAAAATAGATATTTCTCTCAATCAATCAATGCTCATAATCCGGCTTCCGCCTGTTTCTCAGGTCCGAAGCTGGATTTTTCCTGGGGTATTATTGCGTTTTGGCAAGGCTGGAAACTGGCGGGCTATTTTATTGCCTGGCGAAACCGTCTACTTTGTTACAATGCAAGAAGCCCGGGTTAATTGCTGCACATTGTACCGAATTACATCCAGGAGGGTCTTGGTCTGATGTGTACCCGGAAAATTAAGCAACGAGACCAGTTGGGCATCAGGGAGCACTTCCTTCAACGGTTTTCCTACCGGGTTGTGTGCGTTGTCAATGATTAACACAGCATGGGTTTTAGCCATGTCAGCGATTTGACGGGCTTCGGGTGGGGCCGGACCAAAAACACCGGCGACCTGCAAGCCAAGCTCTTTGGCCATAGGTTTTTGAAAGAAGTGAACTAACACCGGCATGTTTAGTATCCCATCTTCCATTAGTGTCTCCTTTGCCTGGTTAATAACTGTTGCAATCTGCCGGATATTGGTTTCCGCTTGTTCTGTTGTTCCGAGCCTTTCGGCAATTTTCATGATGGATTTCCGAATGGTCGGTATATCATAGCGAGTATCGATTTGCAACATTTTGCCCTCATCAACATGTAATCCTTTTCGCATGTAACGAAGCGATAAGAGCCGGCAAGAGTAGCAATGCGTCAAGTAACAGTGCGCCGATGAGTTTCATGGCGGCAGCTACGGTAATGGCTGTCAGCAGGATGATTGCGTAGTACAGGCGTTCCTCGTTAACACCCGAAGAAAAGGCGATTTCGCGGTCGAAAAACACCGCCCGGAGCTTTCTCCGGTAACGGAACTGAAAAGCCAGTAAAAGGCCTGAAAAGGCCATGACGCCGATTACCTCGTGCCAGCTGAGGGCGAACAGGCTGCCCCACAACAATGAAAGTGTATCCTGTGCGGGAACATTGAATTTATAGATGAAGATAAAGGCCAGCGAAATGGAGATGACCATCATGAACATGCTGATTTGCCCCGTGTCGACCTGCTTGGAGCGTGAGGTTTTGGTCATCAGCAGCACCATCAGCAGGTTGACCAGCATCGTGGTCCAGAACGGGTTATATTGCATGGCCAGCGCGATAGCACCTCCCAGAATGGCGCCATGCATCAACATGAATCGCAATGGGAGCAGGTTCATGCGCAGCAGGTAAACGCCTGTTACCGGGAAGGTGAATCCGGCTAAAGCCAGTACCAGCAGACCTTTCAGGATGGGAGCGAGGGAGAGTATCTCTAACATAACTGTCCTCCTTTAAGCTCTTTCCGCGGCCAGTTCAGCTGATCGAGCCAGGCGGTTTCGTGAGAAACCAGAATCATGGTTGGCGCTTCGGTGGAACTCAGTTCATTTAACAATTCCAATAAATCTTCCTTTCCGCCCGAATCGAGAAATGACGTCGGTTCATCAAAGAGCAGCACACGCGCATTTTGACAAAGACAGCGAGCAAGAGAGACTCGTTGTTTTTCGCCGCCGGACAAACTGTGGTAGGATTGCTTGGCTAAATGAAGACTGCCGGTTCGCCGCATGGCTGCTTCCACCCGGTAAGTAATTTCTTTTGAAGAAAGTTTACGTTCGCTAAGTCCGATGGCTGCTACCTCTTCGGCGGAAATCGGGAAGGTATTTTTCACATTCTCCTGATGCACATAGCCCACCATGTTCCGCTTTTGTCGCCACTCATTGCTTCCAACATTGATGTCTCCAATGCGGATGGTTCCCTGAACGGGTTGAACAAAACCGAGAATGGTCCGCAGCAGTGTGGTTTTGCCGGTACCGTTGGCCCCGTGAATCACTAACTGTTCGCCGCGTCCCAGTTCCAGGCCGAGGTCTTCGAGAATGCTTTTTCGTCCGATATCGACCGTAAGGTTCTCAATTTTTACGGGTAAACCCTGGACACGTCCGGCACGCTTTCGCAGAAAAAGGTAAGCATCGTCGATGCTCATGGCATCGGTAATCAGGTCTTCGGTACGGCACTGAATATGTTCCACCAATTCGCCGTAGGAAAATTCAACACCGTGTGCCCTGAAAACCGGGATAGCCCGTTCGCTGAGCAATTCCACGCGACAGCGGGTGATTCCCAAACGAACCATTAGACAGGCTGCTGCCTTTCCCGCAATTTTATCGTGCACGAAAAGTTTCGAAGGTGGTATGTTTTCCCCTTTCAGATAGTCTTCGAGTTCGAACAGCGGATGGAGCCAGTGTCCGTTACTGGTAAAAACCGTTTCTTCTCCGCGCCTGACGATGAGTGAGTGTTCCAAAGGCCGTTAGTTTTGCCCGTCAAAATAAGACTTTTCGGGCAAAGCACAGAATGGCAACGGGGGAAAATGGGACAGATGTTGATTCCGCGAAACCGGATTATACCAGTTCCAACAGATTTTGAGCGAAAATTCCTATCCCGATAAGGATAATGAAAATGGAAAAGATGTAACGCAGCCGGGCCTGATTGAGGCGTTTGGCGTACCAGGCGCCGATGATTCCGCCCAGCGAACCTCCAATAACAAATATCGCGCTTATCGTCAGGTTAACTTCGCGTCCCTGAATGAGGTAGCTGGCCAAACCAAAACTGCCAAACAGGAAAATGATGAAGAGGGAAGTGGCAATGGCTTCTTTCATTTTGAGGTGTGCGCCCAGAAATAGTGCAGGTACCAGGAGAAAGCCGCCGCCCACGCCGAAAAAACCGCTGGCAAATCCGGTGAGGAAACCCAGCACGATAATCCGGGTGTAGTTGATTCTTCCCGGTTCAGCGGATTCGTCCGTTTGGCTTTTTTTCTTCCGGGTCATCAGGTAACCGATGAAAATCATCAGGAGGGCGAAGAAGAGCAGCAATACCGGCCCTTTGAATTGTTTGTTGAGCAGTGCGCCCAGGTACGTACTGACGAGTCCCGGTGCGGCCATCAGGAAGGCAATGCGAAATTTTACCAAAGACTGTCGCATGTAACTCACCGAAGAAATCAATGAAGTGACACCCACTGCAATTAGTGAAGTCCCGATGGCCAGGTGAACATCCTGACCAACCAAATATACCAACAACGGCACAGCCAGTATGGAACCACCGCCTCCGGTCATTCCCAAAGCACCGCCCGATAATAATCCGCTAAGAAGGGCATAGAGGTACGCTAAAATCATGGTTTATGTGGTTAATCAATTGATGTTGTTAAGCCATCAGGGTTACCAGTTCATTTTGTCGTTTTCCGGACCTTAACCGGAAACCCGCAATCTACCCAATTGTCGATACCATACATCAGGTTAATGACATTATTGTATCCCTGTTCTGTTAGATAGGTCGTTACCTGAAAACTCCTTATGCCACTGTGGCAGCCAACAATGACCTCTTTATCGCGGGGAATTTCGCTGATCCGGTTGACAAATTCACTTAACGGAATATGCAATAAATCTTCCACGTCGTAGGCTTCCTCTTCAAGTTCCTGTATCTCCCGCACATCCAGCAACACGGCTCCGGTTTTTATTTTTTTATACGCTTCAGCGGGAGCCACCTCTTTTATTCCTTGAGTCATTCGTCTGTTCATCTTTTCGAATTTAATAAATTAAACATGAGCCATCTTCAGATGACCGATTAATTAGCAGGATGATTTAGCAGGAGGTTGGTTAGCGGTTATTGCCAAATTCCCGGAACGAAATGCATTTCCTTTTGAATTCACAGGCAAAATAAAGGCTTGAAGGTCAGGAAAGCAAATCGTCAATTGTTATATGTTATAACGGGATGTTATAATATGCCGGACAGTCAGGTCTTTTTCCTGAAGAGTAAAATGAAGACGCTGAAGAAGATTAAAGTGAAATTAACTTGATTTTAATCGGTTTCCGCTAGTTGGAACTAGATAAGCGCACCTGACTTTGGGTATAATTGATAAATGAGCATTATGAAAGGAAAAGTTAAGAGGTACGTCATCAGCACTTGTATTTTGAAGTTAATTACGGTATCGTTCCCGGAATGCAGGTTCATTTGCTGGTTCCGTTAAATTACGCAACCACTCCGCACCAGCCGGCACAATTTGGATATGCAGACACGGAACTGGGGGTGAAATATTGCTTCCTGAAGGAAACCAAAAACCGCCCGCAAATTGGCGTTTTCCCGATTGTAGAGGTTCCTACCATCAAGAACAATGCATTTAGCGATGGGAAAGTAAAAACGTTTATTCCGGTGTGGGCCCAGAAATCGTGGAATAAAGTGACCACATACGGAGGAGTTGGTTACCTGATTAATCCGGGCAAGAACAATGAGAATTCACTTTTCGCCGGATGGGAAATGCAATATGATTTCTCCAATGTTGTGACCATGGGCCGAGAACTGTATTTCCAATCGGCCGATACGGTCGACAGTCAATCGACGACAGGTTTTGATTTGGGAGGTTCGGTGAATTTCAGTCCGAAAACACACCTGCTCTTTTCCCTGGGACAAAGTTTAACGAACACAAGCATTACGAGCTCCTACATTGGCTTGTTGTGGACCATCTAAATGGATGATTTGGGTGCGTAAATACCCGTGTTTACTGGTGCAGAGATGAACCGAGGTCGTGCAAACTACTCCGCGATTCATGCAATGGACCCGCGGACTGCCTCAATGTCAGTTTGGAATCATGCAAACTACTCCGCAATCTTTGCAGAGAACTCAGCGGTCAAAGAAAACTACTCCGAACAGCGTACGAACTACTGTGTGACCGATGCAGAGAACTCAACGATGAATGCAGAGAACCCGGCAGGCCGTTCAACAGACCCGGTGATGAGAACAATGAAAGTGACGGACGGCCGGGCAGAGGTTTTTCCCGGAAGGATGAACCGGGTGAGGATGGTAACGAACAGTTGTAATGACGAAATCACATCGCCACCCGTACGTGAACACGCCAGTTACCGCGTGTCCCGGTTTTTTGTCTTTTAATGATGTTTAATCAAAGAATTCCTCGAGGCTCTGCCTCGGGGATAGTTCGTTTCAATAAATTTGTTTATTGACATCCGAAGTAAGGAGAATGGCCTGAAATTGCCTAACTTGAATATCCGTTAACGACGGTCTTAAATAAATAAAATTCTGAAAGTTGACTATCCCCGTGGCAAATTACGAGGAATTATTTAATTAAAATATTACCCCATATGCCTGCACGAATGATGAACCGTTTTAACTTTTTACTGGGAGAATGGAACCTGGCTTACACCATTCCGGAAAGCAGCCTGAGCTCGGCCGGAACCGACACCGGCGTGGGTAAATTCACCAGGGAGATGAACAGCCGCTACGTGGTTTTCGATTATGCCACTGTTTCGGGCGGTGAGGCCAGGGGAATTTTTGCCTGGGACGAAAAAACGGAGATTTACCGCTACTGGTGGTTCGAAAACTCGGGTAATTTCCTGGATGCATCCTGTGAGTTCCTCGATGATGATACCCTGGCCATGAACTGGCACAACACGCTGCTGGTGCAAACCTTTATCAAAGAAGGCCCGGACAAAGTGGTGCTGAAGATGCAGTACCCTGCCGTTGACGGAGGTTATGAATTGATTATGGAGGTGGTTTTTACACGATAAGTCGGATGAAATATAGAAACCACCGCAATGTTCGCCCGGAGGGAGTTCTGACATTCATCACATGCTTTGACTGTTTGCTTGTTTATCTTTGGGCCGGATAAAAATTGGACTATGCGTTATTGGAGAAAGTTAACCGGAGACGAAATCAGAGAGCGGGTATTTGGCGCTTTGAACCGGAATATCAACTATAAAGAAAGAACCACGCTGGGCATTCCGGCTTCGCACCTCGACGAGAATGTGTTTAACCAGGATGCGACATACCTGAAAGATGCGCCGTTTCTATCGGCCATGGTCCGCAACCCGAACCACATCGGGTGTCATACGCTGGGTGATTCGGAGCAATTTTTTGCCGGAACGCAGCAGGTTGAACGGGAACTGATTGCCCTGGTAGCGGAAGATATCCTGAAAGGCAAACCGGATGCGCACGACGGTTATGTAGCGTCGGGTGGAACGGAAGCGAATATGCAGGCTATCTGGATTTACCGCAATTTTTTCATTCGCGAAAGCGGGGCAAAAAACAACGAAATAGCTATTCTTTGCTCGGCCGATTCCCATTATTCCATGCCCAAAGCCGGAAATATTATGAACCTTCCGGTGATTTCCGTTCCGGTAGATGATACGGCCCGTGAAATTCAGGCGGAAATCTTGGACCAAAAACTGGAAGATGCAAAGGCATCTGGTATCCGGTGTTTCATCGTGGTTTCGAATATGATGACCACCATGTTTGGCTCGGTTGACCGGGTAGAGACCTATGTTGCTGCATTGAAAAAGGCAGGTGTGGAGTATAAAATTCACATCGACGGCGCGTACGGCGGGTTTGTTTATCCGTTTAGTACCACCGATGAAGATCTGACCTTCCTGAACCCGGAAATTACTTCGTTTACGCTGGATGCACACAAAATGGTACAGGCTCCGTTTGGTACCGGTATTTTTCTTATCAGGAAAGGCTGGATGAAGTATGCTGCCACGGAAGAAGCGCAGTATGTGCAGGGAATGGACACTACCATCATTGGAAGCCGCTCGGGCGCCAATGCCATTGCTGTTTGGATGATTTTGCAAACCTACGGGCCACATGGCTGGTTCGAGAAGGTTCATATTCTGAATTATCGCACCGAATGGCTCTGCAACCAACTGGAAGAACTCCACGTGCCTTTTTACCGAAATCCATCATCGAACCTGGTGGCCATGCGCGCGGCCAGTATTCCAACCGCGTTGGTTGAAAAATACGGACTGGTTCCCGATAGTCATAGTAAACCGAAATGGTACAAAATTGTGGTGATGGAGCATGTCACGGTCGATCACCTTATGCCGTTTGTCGAGGATTTGCAAGCTCACCTGGCCGGTAAGTAATCTGCTTTTTGCAGAAGCACAAGCAGATAAAATTTGTAATTTAGACCGAAAATAATGCCATGAGAATATTTTACGTTATTGCGTTCCTGTTGATGTTACTGGTGGGGGGTAAGGTTTCGGCTCAAATCAGGGCAACAACAGCTTCCGGGAATAAGGTCCTGCTGTTTTCTGACGGTACATGGAAGTACGATGAAGGACAACTCACAAAAGATACGCTTCCGAAGGCTCAGTCACAGACTGCTGTCACACCGGCACCCGCTTCCTGGTCAATGAAGATCGATTCGAGCCGGGCCGACTCGACTTTGAAGGTGCAAATTATCGATGTTTCCAGTCCGCGACTGGCCCGTTTCTTTGGCGACGCAAATGGCCGGATGCGTTGTAGCGCCGAGTGTGCCAACGAAAAAGGAGTGATATCCATTCGCCTGGAATGGGCTGCTGCCGTTGGGGATGCCAATCGCTACTTCGGTTTCATGAAAGATGTGAAAGACGTGACATTTGTGTTGGCGAACGGTCAGGCGTTGAAATTTCAGTACAATCCCGATTTCAAGGAGCACTTTTTCAACGATTATAACATATCGTATTATAACGGTTCGGTTACACTCTCGAAAAACGATATTGGTGCATTCCTGTCTTCCCCGGTTGTCCGCATCGATATGGACTGGAAGAAAGCGCCGGAAGAATATGAGGTGAAGGACACGCGGTATTTTATGGATAACCTGCCAAAAGTTTTATAGAAAAATGTCGGTGAAGTGAATAAATTTCCCGGCAGGTGATGCATAATAACTTCATTTGTACAATGCCTACGGCGTAAATTTTTCCGGTGGTGGCCGCTGTTGCTACAATACTTGATGCCCTACGGGCAAGTCGTACGCGAATGAAGGTAATCATTGAAATGGTAAATTGGAAAGGAGAATTTGGCGACCGAATACCGCGTAGCGGTTTTAGTGTTGTAGAAGGAAGGCATAGCGTTTTAATGTTTCCCCGGGGATACACAAACACAGCCTTCTGAACCTTTCCTTTTTTCTTTTGTTTTTCCCGGTAGGAGTTTCATTCGAAACCTTATAAAATCAAAATATAAAAAAAAATGGAATATAGAAGACTCGGAAAATCCGGATTAAAGCTAAGTACATTATCGCTGGGAAGCTGGGTAACATTCCATCAGCAAATCGATGACAACAAAGCTGATATGCTGATGGGACTGGCTTACGACCACGGCATCAACTTTTTCGATAATGCCGAAGCCTATGCCATGGGCGAAAGCGAAAAAATGATGGGACGTGTCTTGAAAAAGAAGCAGTGGGACCGTACTTCGTATGTGGTTTCGAGCAAGGTGTTTTTTGGTATTCACGGCGAAGATAATAAGCCCACACAACGCGGACTCTCGCGCAAGCACCTGGTAGAAGCCTGTAACGAAGCGTTGCAGCGTTTGCAAACAGATTACCTTGATTTGTACTTCTGCCACCGTCCCGATAAGGAAACTCCCATTGAAGAGGTGGTTTGGACCATGAATCATTTGATTCAGCAGGGAAAAATTCTCTATTGGGGAACATCGGAATGGAGCGCTGCAGAGATTATGGAGGCGTTCATGGTAGCCGAAAAATATCGTCTGATTGGCCCGACCATGGAGCAGCCGCAATACAACCTCTTCGAGCGGACCAAGCTCGAAAAAGATTACCTCACGATATTCGAGGATGTCGGTTTGGGTACGACCATCTGGAGTCCGCTGGCTTCGGGTCTCCTTACGGGAAAATACAACGACGGAATCCCGAAAGGTTCGCGTTTGGATGACAAACAGATGGAATGGCTGAAGAACAACATCCTGAACGACAATAAAATTGAACGGGTCCGGAACCTGCAGAAAGTGGCAGACGAGCTGGGAACCTCGCTGGCGACTTTGTCAATTGCCTGGACGATTAGTAACCCGGATGTTACGACCGCTATTTTAGGTGCGACCCGAAAAGAACAGCTGGAAGAAAACCTGAAAGCGCTGGAAGTGTACCCGAAACTGACGCCGGATGTGAAAGACCGGATTGACGAAATTATGGGCACCAAACCGGTGCCACCGATGTTGTAAAAAATTATCGAAACAAAATAAAAGCTCCTTTGCTATAAGCAGGGGAGCTTTTTTTATTTAGCAAATCTTTGTGTAGTAGTTGGAGACATTGCGTTAATCAAACAAATCCATAAGTTCTGAAGAATTTTTGAGCACTTTTTGCGCACCGTTGGCACGCAGCTCTTCTTCGCCACGAAAACCCCATAAAACACCCACGGCATACATCCCGGCATTACTGGCGGTTTGCATATCCACGTCCGTGTCGCCCACGTAAATCATCTCTTTTGGATCGACACCCATATCATTACTCATCTGAAGCGCTTTTTGCGGGTTGGGCTTTTTTAAAGCTTCATCCGTCAGGCCAGAGATAATATCGAAATATTCGGCGGGAAGCAGCGCCCTGGCGGTCTTTTGCGTCATTTCATCTGCTTTATTCGACAGGATGGCGAGTTTTAAATTGCGACTAGCGAGTTCGTCCAGCATATCCGTAATCCCGTCGTACGGCTTGGTTTTGTTGACACAGTTTTCCTTATAAAGATTGTACATCGTTTCGAAATAAGCCTGAATCGTTGCTTCGTCCCGGTGCGATTCGGGGAGGGCTTTCCTTACCATATTTTTGATGCCGCTACCGGTGAACAGCTGGTACGCTTCTGTGTCGTGCGTTGGGAGGTCATTTTCGCGGAGTACCCGGTTCATCGAATCGGCAATATCTTCAATGGTGTCGAGCAACGTACCATCCAAATCAAAAATAATTCCTTTAAAGGGCATACATCTGTTTTTATGGATACAAACGATTGGAATAAGCCAACAAAATTAAGCATTTTGGCGAAGCATCACAGGAATGTGCCCATTTCTTCCTTCCCCAAAATAGTATTGGCAGAAACAAAATCAGTTATCCCTGGCAGCTTTCAGCATCTAACGGTAACCTTTTTGTACCAGGTCGTCGGCATCGGGGAGTAAAATGTCAGCGATGGCTAATGTGCCTTTCAAAAAAAGGACTCTTCGTGTGGGGATAATCAACGAAACAGCAGCAGTGCGTTTCATCCAACGGCTCTTTGAGGTGGCAAACTCCCTTAATTGGGCCGGAAACTCCGGGTACATCATTACAAAGTCCGCAACGGTGAGATTGCACCGCGTATTGCACGAAGCCCGGTTGTTTACGCAATATGATACACGCTTCTCAAACACCCTAAAATCCCCGGGAGTGTACTGTTCCCGGAGATATTAGGACCAATTGCAGGCTAGGGCCGACTCCTCCGGGTTGCCCGACTGCCACAACTGGTCACACAGAGCAAAAAACATCGGTCCATCAAAATTTTTATGGAGCAAAACCATTTCTGATCGCATCTCTAAAAACTTTTAGATCGAAAAATTGCATCTGCCCAGGGCTCCGGGCTTTCATCGGGCCGCACCCTGTCGGAGTTTCCAACCACTGACGGGGTAATGGGGGCAGGAATGTCGTTACTTCACGGCAAACTGAAGAGGGTTGAATATTTATTGGGGGCTTCGTATTATTCAACTCACAGGGGTCGTTACATGCCGGGCTTTAGCCCAATCTTCCTGCAAAGAAAATCCCGGCCGGTTTTCGAAATCTGTCGGGATAGAGGGTTGGGGGTATGGTTCGTTTATTTACTGAAATACTTCTGCCGGACGGCTTTTAGTTTGTACTTGTTCACGGGTTTCGCGAAATAATCGTTGCATCCCGCCTGGATGGCTTTTTCGCGCTCGCCGGTAAGGCCAAATCCTGTTAAGGCAACAACGATAACATTCTTATTAAATTCCCGTATCTGCCGGGTAGCTTCATAACCATCCAACCCGGCCATTTGCACATCCATCAAAATCAAGTCGATGTCGGGATTGTTGCGGGAAATTTCTACCGCCTCCTCACAGGTTTTGGCCAGGAGAATTTCATTTCCAAACATTTTCACTGCAATGGATATTATCAACTCCGATGTTTCATCGTCTTCGGCAATCAGCACTTTCAGTTGTCCGTTCTCATCGTCCGGTTCGACAACGTAGGCTTCGTTTTCGCCCAGGTTTCGCTCTTCCGGTCCTTCGGCAAATGGCAGGGTGAAATAGAAGACAGAGCCTTTTCCAACTTCACTTTCCACCCAGAGCTTTCCGCCTTGTTTTTCGATGAACTCTTTGCAGAGAATCAAACCGAGTCCGGTGCTGGCCTCTCCTTCGGTTCCTTCGCGGTTGACTTTACCGTCGAGGTGGAAGAGTTTGTCCAACATTTCCCTGTCCATTCCAATCCCCGTATCGGCAACTGCTATTTCGATAAAATGGTTGGGCAACACTTTGGCCGCAATGTCTACTTTTCCGCCCCTTGGCGTGAATTTTATCGCATTGGAAACCAGGTTCCGGATGATGGTCTGCACCACACTGACATCGGCCAGTACCTCAAGATTGTTGGGAATGGTACAGGTAATTTCAATCTCTTTTGTTTGGGCCGGTTCAGCCACAATATCCAAGCTTTCCATGATGATGGAGCAGAGGGGAATCACTTCCGGGTTGAACAAAATCATGCCCTGCTGCATCCGTGACCATTGCAGCAGGTTTTCGAGTAAGCGGTACAGATGGGAGACCGAATCGCGCATCGTGAGGGTGAACTTCCGTATCTCCTCCATAGTGAAGTCTTGCAGGTTTTCTGCCATAATTTGGGTGAGGCCCAAAAAACTGTTGAACGGGCTGCGCAAATCGTGCGCGATGATGGAGAAGAATTTGTCCTTTTCGGCATTGCTGATCAACAGCTCTTCATTCATGCGTTTGATTTCGGCTTCGGCATTCTTCCATTTGGTGATGTCCCGGTCGATGCCCCGGTATCCTTCCAGGTTTCCTTGTTCGTCGAGAATGGGAACGCCATTGGTGAGGATGCAACACAATTCGCCATCCTTTTTAATGTTCCAGTTCTCCAAATCTTTGATGATGGCCTTTTGGGCCATCATTTCCGCAAACAGCGGGGCGATCCGCTCCTTTTCTTCCGGAGGCATAAAATCGAAGGGGGCCTTCCCGATGATATCATCCGGCGACGAGCCGAACATGTCGATGCCGGTTTGCGATGTGTAGGTGTAAACACCTTTTTCGTCGACTTCCCACACCCAGTCGGTTTGGCTGATGTCGCGAAGGCGTTCTTCGCTTCTCTGCAAATTCAAATCTGCCTGCTTCCGGAAAGCGATGTTTTTGTCGTATTGTTTCTTTAGCGATTGGTACTTCTGTTGCAATTCCTGCAATCCGGTAATGAGTTCTTCTTTGGTTTTGGCGCTGTGTTTCATCACGCAGGTTTTATTAGGGTTCCCGTTCGTCCGCCGGTTGCGTTTAACCGGTTATATGTGGTGTTTCAGTTTTACATGATTGGGTGTAGTAATATGGGTAAAAAATTTCTTTCCCCGGGTATTATGAAACAGGTTTTAATCATAGATATTATTCATTGCACATTATTCATCCTCGGCGAAGATTTCCTGAACCCCAAAATCAATCAGTTCCAGTTCCAGCTCTTCCAGGTCGAGGCCTTCTTTGCCTTTTACCTTGAAGTTGCATTTGTGCCCGAACATGAAGTCAACCGAGCCCGAAGTACCCAGCGAGCCGTTGCACTTGTTAAAATAACTGCGCACATTGGCAACGGTGCGGGTGGGGTTGTCGGTGGCAGTTTCCACCAATACGGCAATACCGTACGGTCCGTAGCCTTCGTAAACCAACTCTTTATAATCGGCCTGATCTTTCGATATAGCCCGTTTAATTGCCCGTTCCACGTTATCCTTGGGCATATTGGCCGCTTTCGCGTTTTGAATCAGCGCCCTCAGGCGCGAGTTGGCGGCCGGCTCGGGGCCATTGGCCTTAACAGCGATAGCAATTTCTTTTCCCAGTTTGGTGAAAGTTTTGGCCATGGTGCCCCAGCGTTTCAGCTTCCTGGCCTTGCGGTATTCAAAGGCGCGCCCCATACGTTATTTTCTTACAGATATTGAGTTTTGTGATTTTTCAGGGTGCAAATTTAAAAGATTTTTAATTTATTCTTGTGCAAGCCCAAAAATGACGGTAAAAGTCACCGTATTATCCATAAAAAATGAAATTCCGGATTCCCGTAGAAGGATTTCTTATCTTTGATAACAAGACGGTCCGATGAAAAAACTTTCTTTTATATGGATTCGTGCTTTTGGTAACCTGAATGACTTTCTGTCATCCGATTACCGGCAAAAACCTTTTAGGGTAAAGCTTCGATTGGGGCAAACAGTGAAGGATGCGGTGGAATCGGTGGGTATTCCCCATGTCGAGATTGATGTTCTGACCATAAACGGCCATTCAGTTAGGTTCGAAGCACCACTTTCTTCTGGTGACCTGGTGAATGTTTATCCGGCAGCTAAATTGTTAGACGATACTTCCATTATTCATCTTCGTCCGGTATTATCTGAAGAGATACGTTTCATACTGGATGTTCATTTGGGTAAACTGGCCAAATACCTGCGTATGCTGGGTTTCGATACGATGTATCGTAACCAGATGGATGACGATGTGATTGCCAATATTGCGGAAGCAGAAAACCGGATTGTACTGACCCGTGATTTGGGTATCCTGAAATATAAGCGCGTATTGTATGGTTACTGGCTCCGTTCACAGCATTCCAAAAAACAACTTTCGGAAGTGATTAATCACTTTGATCTCTTTCGGGCTATTCGTCCGTTTACCCGGTGTATGCATTGTAATGGACACTTGAAGGAAGTGCCCAAAGGGGAAGTAGCGAAAGAACTTGAAACCGGTACCCGCCGTTACTACGACCAGTTTTATCGTTGCACCAACTGTGGCAAGATATTTTGGGAAGGTTCCCATTTTGCCCATATGAACCTGTTCATTGACGAATTCCTCGATAAAATGAATCCAAAGGATTCGGACGTTTGGAATACCTGATGATTACCAAAAGGCTATTGAAGCCATTCTTTTCAGCGCCGGCACCGGGATAGGAAAATTCAACCGAGGTGGTTATGATACACGCTTCGGGAGTTATTTATGACAACGGTGAATTCCAGGTAACAGTTATTCGACGAATAGGGCTGTTGAGGATACTCCGAAATTTTACAGGTTTGTACAATGGAAACTTCATTCGTGACAAACATGTAACGACGCAAACTGCACGACAAATTATCTTCGGTCCCAACAAGCCTATTCCGGGTGGACCCGACGGAGAGACACTGAAACGTGGACATTATACATTGCAGTTCCTTCCGGGAAAAATCAATGTAATTTACGGAAATAACCGTTGTTTTTCGCATCCCACCCGGGTAGAATAACCTTCTGTAAAATAAAAATTGGCATTACCCTTTTCTCCTCCTTTACAGGCACTGCGCCTGTTTCATTCCCTATATTTGTAACATAAGTAAGGGAGTTAACATGAAAATGTCCATTTACACATTTGGGCTGATTTTTCAGCTGTACCGGAATCTGAAGAACAGGGATTCTTATAATTAATCCATCACATTCTAATTGATAACAATTGATTCGGCTTTAGCCGGATTTTACCTGAACACCCTAAATTTAAAATTAAGATGGATTTACCTTTTACAGAATGCTATAAAATAAAAATGGTTGAACCTATCCGGAAAAGTACCCGGAAAGAGCGTGAAGAATGGATCAGGAAAGCGAAATTCAACCTGTTTAACCTCCGGAGCGAGCAAGTGTTTATCGATCTGCTGACGGATAGTGGGACAGGTGCGATGAGCGATCGCCAATGGGGAGCTATTATGACCGGTGACGAAAGTTATGCCGGTTCTTCTTCCTATTACCATCTGAAAGAAACCATTAAAGACGTTACCGGATTTGAGTATTTTCTCCCCAGTCACCAGGGACGGGCTGCTGAAAATGTGCTGTTTTCGTCGCTGATTAAGGCTGGTGACTTAATTCCCGGAAATGCTCATTTCGATACCACAAAAGGGCATATCGAGTTTCGCCATGCCGATGCCATCGACTGTACGATTAACGAGGCTTACGACACCACGAAAGAGCATCCGTTCAAAGGAAACGTGGATTTGGATAAATTGGAGCATGTATTGATTTCCAATCCAAAGGAGCGTATCCCGATGATTATTGTGACGGTTACCTGTAATACGACCGGAGGTCAGCCGGTCTCGATGCAGAACCTGAAGGATGTGTACCAGATGGCAAAAAAATATGGTGTCACGGTTATTTTTGATGCAGCTCGTTTTGCCGAGAATGCGTATTTCATCAAAATGCGTGAGCATGGTTACCGGAATAAGCCGATTAGGGATATCGTACAGGAAATGTTTTCTTATTCCGATGGCATGACCATGAGTTCGAAGAAAGATGGCCTGGTGAACATCGGTGGTTTTATGGCCTTCCGGGAAAAAGAGATGATAGACAAATGCTCGATGCATACCATCATGTACGAAGGGTATATAACCTATGGCGGCATGAGTGGCCGCGATATGAATGCGTTGGCTGTTGGTCTTCAGGAAGTGGTTGATTTTGACTATCTGGATACCCGCATACAGCAGGTGAAATATTTGGGCGACAAACTCATCGAATATGGTGTTCCGGTCCAGCAACCCATTGGCGGGCACGCTGTTTTTGTAGATGCCAAACGTTTTTTGACACATGTTCCCAAAGAGGAATACATTGCCCAGACGCTGGCCATCGAGCTGTATCTCGAAGGTGGCGTTCGTGGAGTGGAGATTGGTACGTTGCTGGCCGACCGTGATCCGCATACGCGGGAAAACCGTTATCCTGCCTTGGAACTGGTTCGCTTAGCCATTCCGCGGAGAGTTTATACCAACAATCATATGCACTACGTAGCTGCGGTATTGAAGAATGTTTACGACCGCAGGGACCAGATAAAACATGGATTTAGTATCACCCACGAAGCGCCCATTTTGCGACATTTTACGGTCGAATTGGAACGGGTGAACAAGGAGGCATCTATGAAGTAATTAAAGCCGGAAGAGTTGGCACTGACTAGGCGCAACGCCCGTTTACACCCGGATACATTACCGCCTGATAATGTTCTATCGGACTGGGATCTCACCGTTGAAATTCCTTTTTCAATACTTGGACTGCAACGAGGAAAGAGCTTTCGCGGCAATTTTTACAAATGCGGCGATAAGACCTTGGTTCCTCATTTCGTCAGTTGGGCCCCCATAAAAAAACTCAAGCCGGATTTTCACCGGCCTGAGTTCTTTGCTGAGTTAGTTATTGCTTAATGCAATTTATATTTTACGATTTGGAAGAAAGTGCGTTGGCTGACAAGTTAAAAACTGCAACCACATCCGTCTTCGACAAATTTCAGAATGTGCACGCCGTCGAGCCCTTTGGCGACCACTACCCACTTTGAACCATCGGATGCTACATCGTTGACTGATCCCGGAGGAGCACTGGATTGTGTATCCCAAACCCACCGGGGGGTAACCATATTTTCCGGTGTTTCAGTATCGAATGTAGCCAGGTATAATCCATCGGCACCATTTCCGTAATAAACAAATTTGTCGTCGAAGGCAAAGCTGTTGGTATTTCCGGAATGCAGCATGGAAGATGGCGAAGACTTGATTTCCTCGGTGGTAAGATTGACCACAACCGCTCCCTGGCTACCCAATGTCGCAATTGCCAGGTTATCTGTAATAAAGCGAACCTTCGTCTTGCCACTGTACATATCTTCAATAGCAACATTTTGGTGGGTTATTGGCTCATCCGACAGGGTAATGGTTTTCTCATACGTGCCGTCAGTTCCTGTTAAAACAAGACTCGCTTTTTCACCTTCGTTACCTCCTACTAAAAGTGCCAGATGGTTTCCATCAGGACCTATAGCAATTGAACTGGCCGAAGGAGCGCCGTAGTAATTGAGGCCATCATAACCTTCGGTTGCTTGAGACAACCAGAATAAACCACCGTTGGTATTTCCGGCAGAAAGCATCGCTTGCGTCCCCGATAACACCAGCCCATTGGCCGAAGAAACCGTTTGTCCTTCCAGTAATTTCGAAAGGATAGAAGCACGTGTAAATTCCGAAGTGGTCAAATTGTATGTATAAAGGGCTGCACCCGTTTGGGAATCGGAACAAGCCATGTAAACAATGTTGTCTTTTAGCAGAATATCATTTACATCGACCGGCAAACCTGTAACAACGGTTTCCACCAGCTCACTTTCCTCTTTGAACTTGATAATCTGGAATGCGCCGCCAAAATCAGCTCCCCGAACGTTATAACCAATAACTGACTGATTATCCTTTATATAAAGACAAGAAGCACTCAAGGGGTTATCGTTCTCTGGGGCACTAACATTTGCTTTATGAACAAGAGTAAGGTTTTCTACCTGGGCAAGACTCGCGGATTTTGTTTGATCATCGAAAGGCCGTAAATGAACAACTTCATTGACTGCCGTCAGGTATCCGGATGCATCAGACTGAGGTATGTTCTCTTTTACAGGACTATCCCCTGATATATGGTAATCGTTGGTACATTTATTGAAGAGCAACACGATGCTCATCAAAATAAATACCCTTAAGAGGGAGAATAAAGTTTTCTTCATGGAATACATATTTAGGTTATAAGAGATTAATTTCAATAATCGGTCAATTAGTTCTAAAAGTTACGTTAATTTATCAAAAAATAAAACACAAAATTTGGATTCTTTGCGGCGTACTTTTGTTAGGAAAGATGAAGGATATTTGCAGTCTTCAACCAGTATGTGGCTCCGCGGTTTAGTTTTTTCCCAACAAGCACTGGCGCATCGATCTGTTTCAATCTCCTCTCATATTTGCTAATTTTATGCAGTGACGGATCTTGTAAATCGATAGTAGTGACAGAGCGTTTTAAGGAAAGTATTTCAGAAGAATATAATAAACTGATTGCTGCCTGCTCACGCAATTTCAGTGATCAGGAGTTGGTGCATGTACATAATGCTTTTGAGCTGGCCAGGGAAAAGATTGGTGATAAAACCTGGTCAAATGGCGATCCTGTGATTTTGCATTCCATCGCTGTAGCTCAGTTGGCGGCTAATGAAATTGGTTTAGCGTCCGATTCGGTCATTTCAGCGTTGATGCACAATGTTTATACCGAAGAGGAAGAAATCAAGGGTAAGCAAGAAATCGAGAAACTTTTTGGCAAAGCAGTTTGTGAGATTCTTGACGGCTTAATCAAGATTAATGCCATCAACACAGATAACCTGGCGCTGCAAAGCGAAAATTTCAGAAGGCTGATGCTGGTACTGTCGGGCGATGTGCGGGTTATTTTGATTAAAATTGCCGACAAACTTCAGGATATGCGTACGCTCGATCGGTTTCCACATACCGAACACAAAAAGCATGTGCATGAGACGATGCATTTGTATGCCCCGCTGGCCCACCGCCTGGGGCTATATAAAATTAATTCCGAGTTGCAGGATCTTTCTTTGAAGTATTTGCATCCGAAAGACTATCGGCATATTGTTGATAAACTTAAAGAGACGGATGGGCAACGCAAAAACTTTGTTTCGGAATTCGTAAAACCTGTTGAAGTAAAGCTGAAAAAGCGAGGCTTTGACTTTGAGATGAAGGCCCGGACCAAATCGATTTTCTCTATCTGGAACAAGATGAAGAAAAAGGGAGTCGATTTCGATGAAGTGTTCGACCTGTTTGCCATCCGTATCATTTTAAATTCGAAGCCGGATGACGAAAAATCGGATTGCTGGCAGGCTTTTTCGGTTGTCACCGAAGAGTACCAATCGAACCCTGAACGTTTGCGTGACTGGATTACCATTCCCAAGTCAAACGGCTATGAATCACTTCACACAACGGTGCTGGGACCAGGAAAGCGTTGGGTGGAAGTTCAGATCCGCACACACAGGATGGATAATGTGGCAGAAAACGGCCTGGCTGCCCACTGGCGCTACAAAGGCGGAAAGGGCTCGTCGGAATTGGATGGCTGGCTGAAAAATATTCGCGAAATTCTGGAGAATCCTGAAATGAATCCAGTGGATTTCATCGAAGAGTTTAAGGTCAATATATATGAAGATGAGATTTTCGTTTTCACACCGAAAGGTGATTTGAAGAAGTTGCCTGCCGGTTCAACCTTGTTGGATTTTGCCTACGAGATACATTCAGCAATCGGCGATCATTGTACGGGTGGTAAAGTGAACGACCGGATGGTCACGCTGAAGCACAAGCTGAAGAATGGGGATCATATTTCGGTAGCAACCTCCAATAATCAGAAACCAAAACTCGATTGGCTCGAATTTGTGGTGACTTCAAAGGCAAAATCACACATTAAATCGAGTTTAAACGAGGAACAAAAAAAGCAAGCTGATAATGGTAAAGAAATGCTTCTGCGCAAGCTGAAAAACTGGAAAATTGCCTACAATGACCAGGTTATCCGCGACTTACTGAAGCATTACCGACTGAAGTTGGCTGCCGATTTGTATTACAATATTGCCATCGGAAAGATTGACCCATTGGAGATAAAGGAAGTGCTTTCCGGCGGTAAGGAAGAAGAAACGGTCAAAGATAAATTGTCGGAAATTTTGCCGGCTTCCAATCTGAAGGATTTGACTTTCGATACGGGAGGTGATTTTTTGGTGATTGATAATGATATCCGGAACATCAATTATAAACTGGCCCAGTGTTGTAATCCGATTTTCGGAGACGATATTTTCGGGTTTGTCACCATTAGGGAAGGAATAAAAATTCACCGGATGAATTGCCCGAATGCGCCCCAGATGTTCGAACGCTATCCATACCGGGTCATTAAAGCTCGTTGGAAGGATACCGGGGAACGGAATTCCTTTCAGACAACAATTCACATTTCCGGAACGGACGAGATGGGACTCGTCAGCGATATCTCCCATATCGTTTCCAAAGATGTTGGGGTGCAAATGCGTTCAATCTCGGTTAACTCGGAAAACGGCAACTTTGAAGGGACGCTGCGTGTCTATGTAAACGATTTGGAACACCTCGACTTTCTGATTAAGAAATTACGCAATGTACGTGGTGTTCTGTCTGTTGGACGTGCAGACAACATTAAAACGAGGTAGGCAAGCAATAAGAGGCTTAAGAAAACGTGGCACAGTTTTCGTAATAATTATTACTGTTAAAAACAAACAAGACTGATAAAACTGAAAAAAGGGGAAGTTCAAAATATGAATGAGAATTTGACAAAAGCCAAAGAAGCATATGAACGGGGAGATGTGGATGAAGTATTTTCACTATTGAATAATGGTGAAATAAATGAACCTGATCCGGAAGCCAATATGCTCCTGGGGATGAGTTACTACAAGATGCAGCAATGGGGAAATGCCCTGAATTGCTTCAACTCAGTTACTTCAGTTGAACCGGAAAACAAAAATGCAAAAGGTTATATCGATATGATTCAGAATATTTTAAAATTTTACCATAAGGAGCAGTACAACCCCTGATAATCATTTTATGGTTATGCCCCTCTTATTTTATTGGGAATTTCCGTTAAAAGCATAAGATTTATGAGTAGATACTACTATATTCAACGCTCGGTTGTATGAGGCAGTGATGAAAAATATACATGTAACTACTTTCATATTTTTTTAAAATCATTATTTTTGAGCTTGATAATAGCATATAATAAACATAAATATTGATAGACAATTTAAAATAGGAGCAACAATGAAGAAACTGATCGCTGTTTTAATTTTAACCGTAGGATTTTTGGGAACCTCTTTTGCACAGGACCAAAAGCAGGGTGCAATCGCATCGAAGAATGCAGGAAACGAAGCTTTGCGTTCAAAGGACTATGCAAAAGCGTTGACCAATTTCGAAAAAGCTATTGCGAACTGGGGCGACCAGGATCCGGATTATGTGATGATTTACAACACTGGGTATTCTGCTTACAAAATTAAAAAGTGGAATCAAGCCATTAAGTATTTCACCATAGCGGCTGACGCTAGCTACAAAGCTGAGTATGCTTATTTGTACATTGCCAATTCGTACCGGCATTTGAATAACATGCAAAAATTTGAAGAAACGCTTGAAACCGGTCTCACAAAATACCCGAATAGCAAAAAAATTAAATCATTTTTGGGCGTTTATTACCTGAAAGAAGGAAATACTCACTACAAAAAAGGTGCTGCTACCCTGCAGTCTGCTGCCAATGATGTAAAAGCCGGCAAGTACAAAACAACCGACGACAAGTACAAGGCACAGGTTGCCAAGGCAAAAGTTGATTTTAAAGCTGCCCTGCCTTTTGTCAATAAAGCCCTGAAACTCGACCCGGCTGATCCGCAGGCAAAACAGTTGAAAAATTTGATTGACGAAGGCATGAAAATGTAAGAAATAATACATATTTCATGAGAAGCCCGGAATTTGTCCGGGCTTTTTGTTTAGATACTTTCCAAAACGCAGGAAATCGGACACGTTTTAAAGGGAATTTTGTATTTTCAACCTTCGAAATTCACAAACACGGTTATCCAATGAACTTATTTGAAGACAAACGAGTGGCTATGACACTCGACGCCGGAGGGACCAACTTCGTTTTTTCAGCGATTCGCGGTGGAGAAAATATAGTCGAACCCATTACATTGCCCTCAAACGGCGATAACCTGGAAAAAAGCCTGACTAATATGGTCGACGGTTTTTCCAGGGTGAAGGACGAACTCAGGGAGGAGCCGGTGGCCATTAGTTTTGCTTTTCCCGGTCCGGCCGATTACCCCAATGGAATCATTGGCGATTTAGTGAATTTGCCCGGGTACCGTGGCGGCGTAGCGCTCGGCCCGTTCCTTGAAGAGAAATTCAATTTACCTGTTTACATTAATAACGACGGCGACTTATATGCATATGGTGAAGCCCTTGGAGGTTTTCTTCCCGAAATAAACAAAAGCCTGGAAGATGCTGGTTCTCCAAAGCGGTACCATAACCTGGTGGGAATTACCCTGGGAACCGGCCTTGGTGGCGGCTTGGTACGTGAAGGCAAACTCGTCATTGGAGACAATGCCATGGCAGCCGAGATTTATGCCTACCGAAACAAACTGAACCCTAATTGGTGTGCAGAAGACGGCGTTTCTATTCGTGCAGTAAAGCGTCATTATGGAGAATACAGCGGCGATACCAATGCCGATGAACTGACGCCGAAAGATATTTTCGAAATTGCCAAGGGCATGCGCCCCGGAAATAGCGAAGCAGCGGTGAAAGCTTTTGCATCGGTTGGCGAATCATTGGGCGATGTGTTGACACAACTGGCTACTACGCTTGATGGTTTGATTGTGATTGGCGGAGGGCTCTCCGGCGCAGCTGAATTGATTATGCCTTCCGCTCTGGACGAAATGAACGGAACGTTGGATTTGCCCAACGGCGGAACCATGCCCCGGTTAGTGCAGAAAGTAGTGAGTGCCGATACCGAGGAAGGACTTTCGACGTTGCTAAACCAGAAAACCGCTGAGATTAAGGTACCGCAAAGCGATAAAACAGTCGTGTATAATCCAGAGCCCATGCTCGCTATCGGAATTAGCCGTATTGGCGCAAGTCGTGCTATTTCGCTTGGCGCTTACGCTTTTGCGCTCGACAAACTGGATGCTTGATAATCATCAGAAATAGAACAGGAGCCGGTTGAATTTTCGACCGGCTTTTTTATGCCAAACCACATTCCCTGTCGGTGGTTGGAGGCACTGATAGTGGTTTAATTGCACCGGGCTGGGACCCTTGTTTTTGCTTTGTGGGCGTTTATATATTCAATTACATTAAAACCTGGATAGAAAAATTGAAAAACAGGATGAGTATATTTGCCCATTGATTGAGAATTGGTGCCGGAAAAAATTAGTTTTTGCCCACCCACTTTTGCCCTATGGGGCAGTTGAGGAAGCATAATGATTCCGTGAGTTGCTAAAACAAGTGTTTCTTTGTTATCTGTTTTATCCCAAAATGCAAAAAGCCGATAGTTCTTTTTCTCAAACAGCGTCCGAAATTCCCATATGTTTTCGTTTAATTTTTTAAATAGGGTCTGCTGATATTCTCAAAGAATACATTTAATACATTGATTATCAACATTTATTTGTTCATATTTTCAAGGCTGATGATTGGTGTAAATGCATGGTTTTGTATAAATTGGGTTCAAAACCCTTGCAGATATGATTGATTACACACCACAAAGCCAATTAAGTTTAAATATGTTCAAGCATCCTTTTGAACAAGGGTTGGACAAGGAGAACCGATGGGTGAAATTAGCCGCATTGATTCCCTGGGATTCACTTGCAGCCGTTTATAGCCGGAAGCTCGATGCGGGCTCGGGGCGTAAAAGTGTCAACATCCGCACGGTGATAGCGGCCTTGATAGTCAAGCACAAGCTTGGCCTGGATGACCGGGGTACCATAGAAATGATACAGGAAAACATTTACCTGCAATACTTTTGCGGGCTGCCGTGTTTTACCACCCAACCGGTTTTTGATGCCAGCCTGTTTGTCGATATCCGCAAAAGATTGGGAGGCGATGAGTTTGAAGCTTTCAACCAACGAATCATCGAATCATCCGAACAAATTAAACCACATCAGTCCCGCATTAAAAGAAAACAACAGCAACAAAAGGAAGAGGCAACGGACAAGGATAAGGACAAAAACGACGGGCCCGAAAAGAATGATAACCGGGGAACACTGAAAGTAGATGCGACTGTGGCCGACCA
Source organism: Prolixibacter sp. SD074 (assembly GCF_009617895.1). NCBI lineage: Bacteria > Pseudomonadati > Bacteroidota > Bacteroidia > Marinilabiliales > Prolixibacteraceae > Prolixibacter > Prolixibacter sp. SD074. The sequence continues at coordinate 1,054,739 of NZ_BLAW01000001.1, read as the reverse complement.
GGAGATCACCTATCCGACAGATTTGAAACTCTTAAACACCTCCAGGGGAAATCTGGAACGAATCATAGACCTGTTGTACCTTCGCCCGGCAGATGGAACAAAACCAAGAACCTACCGCAGGAATGCCCGCAAGCATTACCTGAACATTGCAAAGAAGAAAAAGAAGACAAAGAAGCAGATTCGCCGGGGAATCAGGGGACAGCTTCAATACATTTCCCGCGATCTAAAAATAGTTGACAGCTTATTGTTAAAACCCGGTCGGTCGGAATTGCTGGAAAAACGCGACAGGGAACTGATGGCAACCATTCGGAAAGTTTACAGCCAGCAAAAATTGATGTATGAGAATAGAACCCATCAATGCGAGAACCGCATTGTGAACATTTTCCAGCCCCATGTGCGTCCGATTGTCCGGGGAAAAGACAAAGCGAAAACCGAATTTGGAGCGAAAATCAACATCAGTGAGGTGAACGGATTCTGCCGGATAGACCGGTTCAGCTGGGATGCCTACAATGAAAGCACGGATTTGAAAATGCAGGTAGAAAATTTTAAACATACCTATGGTTGCTATCCCCGGGTATTCCTTGGCGACCAGATTTTCCTGACAAGGGAAAACCGCAAATACCTGAAAGAAAAAGGGATTAAGATCTACGGCAAACCCCTGGGAAGGCCACCGAAAAATGACAGCCAAACTGCCAGTCAGAAATACCGTGACAAAAAAGAAGCAGCCAAACGAAACCACGTAGAAGGCAAGTTTGGACAAGGCAAACGAGGATACGGGCTCAACAATATCATGGCCAGGCTTCCTGAAACGTCCGAATCATGGGTCAATGCGATCCTTTTTGTCATGAACCTGGCCAAATTGCTGCAAGTGGCAGAAAAATGGAAAGGTTCTTTTGCGCTCTTACTTAAAAAACTAAAAGCGGCCATCAAAAACCTGCTGAGATTAGAATTATTTGACAAAAACCTTTTGCTCATTCCAATATCGAACTCGTGTGGCGCATAGAAAATCAGCAGACCCTAAATAATTCCGGGTCACATGATTTGTTTGCTGGTATCGCAGGTTGACAGAAAATATACTTTTCGTTGCATGATTATGCCCTTTTTGCGCGGGAAGATAGGGAAAAGGAGAAAAAAAAACAGAATGAACAGTAACCTACTGAAATGAATGAAAAGGCGCAGCAGGCATTTTTTAGAATGGACTGCTACGCACTTTTTTATTTATACTGAGTCTTTTACAGCTCGATACTTAGGTATCCTTTTTTCTGTAATTGAAAGTCATAAAGGAGACCATTTTTGGTCACATGAATTTGTTTGGGCAAGCTTTTGGGATCGATTTTAAATTGCTTTAAAGACAATCCACAAGCATACAATTCAACGTGATTTTTTTCTGCCATCTCCAGATATGGAGCCATCTTGTCCATTTGAGTGACATTGGTAATTGTTTTGCCGCAAATGATAACCTTGAACTCACCGAAATGACTTCCGTCTTCATCTGCCAAATCTTTAGCTGCCAGAATAATTGGCTTCAATTGTTTTATGTTCCTAGTGAGAACGATGTAGTTTTTAACCTTTGACTTTGCCGGTGCCTGCGCTTCACTGTTACCTGTAGCCAGGAATGTGAAAATGATGGTTATTATGACGATGTATGTTTTCATGCTTTTGTTTTTTTAAAGTTGTTAAAATTGTTATTTAAAGCGAAGAACATCAATCCTCCGAATATTGCGACATTCTTAAACAACGGTCCAATGGTTGACATTTGTCCGACCTGAATGGTAATGGTAATCGGGATGAGTATCAAAGCCAAAACGATGGCTGCATATTTGGTATTAAATCCAATCAACAGCGCAATACCCGCAATGAACATAGCAATTCCCGAAGCAATTACTGAAATTTCAGGTTTACCTAACAGATAGCCCAGCTCACTGAATCTGGCATGATTAATTCTGTCAACTACTTTTTCAACCTTGAATGTATGCATGATACTTGCTACAATAAAAATCATGCTCAACAATATTCGGAGTACTGTTACCAGGTCCTTATTTATTTCGATTGTTTTTGTTTCCATTATGATTTTAATTTTTTATTGAAACACATCATGTTATGTTGATGGTGTCAGTTGATTTTAACCGATATCGACCAACGGGAAAGGCAGATCCGTGCCTTCTTATGCGTTTCAGTGAGTTATATCAATTTCGTACATACCATTATTCTTCCTATACCAAAGAAGCCGGCCACACCGGGTTCAACCGCAATAGCAGTATGTGAAAGCCGAGCCGAAATGATATGGCTACACTAACTTTTGCTTCTGATTTAAGAGGGTATTTATATAACAGATTTAATCGATCTCAGTGAAATCAGGTCATGTACTTCAATCTTTTATATAAAATGTAGAGAGGAATATTTTGATGACTTGTATTTTGCTTCGTTAAGAGATTAAGAAAACGGGAATGCCCTAAGTCAACATTTGAAAATTGATCTGTAAGGGTTGCCAAAGATTTGAACGAAAGTTGATGTCCGACATTCTCTGCATTTACGGTCCCCGCCTGACTAAATATCACGCAACAATCGCCTGATTGTTTTATCGTTTTCTTTGACGGGTTAAGTGTTTTGGTTGGTTTTACACCTAATTCGTGTTGTAATAGATTTTGAACGGAACAGGGGGCGATGACCAACAACAGTCCTAATAACTGTGCTGCCCACAGATTTCTGTTTCTTTTTTTATGTTTGAAAATTTCTTCCATCACAAAAACCACTGACAACAGAACATGTGTTCTGCTCGATTGTCGTCAAAGATAATCGATTTTTTTTATGAAGGAAATTGCATGTTTTCTTTCGTGGCACTTTTTTTTTCGCCTTCCGCTAACTGGTGCAAATGGCAAAACAATGGATATTCCGGTCTTTTCATCCACGCAGGTGCATCCCGTTTCCCTCGCAGTAGGAATAGAAGTCACAGTCGGTACAAAGGCCGGTTTTGGTTCAGCTGCGGTCGTGGAACACCTGGTAGCGGTTTTGCCACACGTTGGCCAGGTTGTCTTGGTAGATGTTGGCCTGGATGAAGTTTTTTGTAATTTAAAGTGATACGTATATTTATTGTAAAAGATCTTTAATCAATAAAATATTTCTTTTTGTAAAAAGCCCTATCCCAACGAGAATAACAACAAGTCCGCCAATAAAAATTGGCCAGTAAAAATTTTCGGGATAGTATTGAACAGAAAATTTTAAAATGTCTTTGGCCGGCAGCGACCAAATGTCGGCAGCCGTATAATGACTGAGTATAAACCTTATGTAATCCTGGGTAAAGGATATAATTACTATTACGGAGCCTGTTATTAACGTTACAAGTTCATGGGCCTTTAAGTGAACCTGTTCGTTGCGTGCGGAAAAATAAAGTATTAGCAGAGCTAATAAAATCATAAGAAAAGATAGAATTACCGGGGCTACTACAGGGCCAACCCAGGTTACAGGCAATAGAAACAGAATATCCATTGTCATTAAAGATTCCGGCCAGTTTATTAATATTTTCAGGAAGATATAGTAGAAAATATCCCAAACGGCAAAAGAATATAAAAAGTAAGCAAACCTTGTAAAAGTTGATTTGCCTACAAGAATACCAACAGAAAGAAGCATAAGCAAAGAAAAGGCTTCTCTTAGAATTTCTGTTGTTGCAAGCCCCCTTTCGACAGGCTGTAAAGGGAAAGCAAACCCATTGGGATATATCATTTCCCTTAGGTAAATTACAATTGCACTTTCGAAAAAACCCATCGAAACAGCAAAAACTGTTACCCAGAATATAGTCTTTGGTTTCATTTTTTGTTATACTTAAAATTTATTTATTTGATTATTTACAATTTTTGTTAATGAATTAAAGTTGTTAAACAATGCTAAAGCAATTTGGTGTCCTTCCAAAACAAATTCTTTTATTGCTCTTGATTTACTACCGGCTTTATCAAATTTGGTTGGATGTTTTAGTCCTTCGAGCATCACATATTTAACCCTCTTTCCCTGTGCCTGATAGTATAGATTGATAAATGTTTCCACACCGAATTTTGAAGTTTTCATTTTCACCAGTAAGGGCAGGACATCTTTCTTTAGCAACGCCCTTTCGCCCGTAAACGATTTGAACGGGTTGATTTTATAGTTAATCAGGGTCTCTGTTGCCTGCCCCAGAATCATATCGGCCTCATTACTGAAAACAGGAGTAATTAGCTGTTCAAAATGCTCCTCTTTCAGGTTAGACAAATCGGCATCAATGAAAACAATAATTTCTCCTGTTGCATGTTCTATCCCGGTTGCCATTGCATACCCTTTACCTTTATTCTCGGGAAGTGCTACATACCTGAGTGAAGGCAAAAACTTAAGTTCACCTAATATGTTGGCCGTACCATCTGTTGAACCATCATTAACAACAATCACCTCGTCAAAAAAGTATTCACACACGGTTGTTACTACTTCTTTGATTGTTTTTTCCTCGTTATACGCGCAAATTATTGCTGAAATTTTTCTCATTATTATATTTTTTTAAAATAACATCTTGCTCTTTTATGCTGTCTGTTTTCAAGTTTATCCCAAAGGTTTTGCGCGGATAAATTGTGTTCCAGCTCACGTGTGGTTTCTATATATCTTATCCCTTCTGAAACAATCGCGTTACCTATATCGTTAAAGATCAAGGCATTTACACCTTTGTTCCTATAGTCGCTATGGATTGCAATAAGTAAGGAGTCGATTGTGCCATTACCACGTAGGGCCTTTTGAATATGCAGAAATCCAAAAGGAAATAAATTTCCTTTGGACTGTTGCAAGGCTTTTGAAAGAGAAGGCAGGCATAAGCCAAAACCAACAACTTTGTTTTCAGCATTCAGTACTACTGAAACAAATTTTAATCTCAGCAACGGGATGAATTGTTTTTTCAGGGCATCTATTTGGTTGGGAGTAAGCTCAGAAAAGCCATGGATGCTTTCGTATTCCTTATTTAGGAGTTGGAAGATTTGGTCTGCATATTTTAGGACCTCTTTCTTTGATTGTAATTTCACGCTTTGCAATTTATGTTTCTCAGCAATCGACCTTTCTATCCGGCTGTATCTTACCGGTATTTTGTCAGGAACAGTTACCCTGAATTCAACCCAGTCAACTTCTTTCTCAAAACCCAGTTGTTCAATCATCTGAGCGTAATAAGGATAGTTATATTTGCCGTAGGCTGTCGGGATTTCGTCAAAACCTTCGATAAGAATACCTGAAGCATCAAACTCGGAAAACCCGAGAGGGCCATGAATGCCATCGGCCCCTTTTTCGTTGGCAAATTTTACAACTGTCTCAATCAGGGCTTTTAAAACATCAATATCCTCGATAAAATCAAGCCAACCAAAGCGAACCAGTTGCTTGCCAACCTTTTTGTTGTACTTATGGTTTATGATTCCTGCTATTCGCCCAACTATAGTATTGCTCTCATTGTAGGCCAACCAGTATTTTGCTTCACAAAAGTCAAAAGCAGGGTTTTTATCTTTTGATAAGGTTTCCAGCTCCACTGAAATTAGTGGGGGTACATAAAAATTATTCTTATTATAAAGTTTGATAGGGAATTTGATAAATTTTTTCAAGTTGTTTTTGCTTGTAATCTCTTTGATTGTTATTTTCATACAATAATGTCTTAATCTTAAAGGTAGTATTTACTAATTATCCGATAAAACAGTTTTTCAGGTAGTATTCTTTTCAGGAACACTGAAAATTTTTGCAGAGGTGAGGCTATGACAAGCCTTACAGGTGCTTTCTTCTTACTAATAAGTCTCTCTATTCTTTTGGCTAATTCATCCGGGTGTAAACCGTTCTTTTCATCTTGTTCAATTTGGGAAAGCGTTTTGCCAAAAGTTGGATAAACCGCTATCGAATCGTTCTTTTCAGCACATAGCCTGTTTGCTGTAAATCGCGTAGCAAAGTCACCAGGGTTAATTACTGTAACTTTAATGTTGAATTGCCTGGCCTCGTGATATAAAGCCTGGCAAAAGCCTTCGAGGGCGAACTTGCCGGCCGAATAAATTCCCTGATAGGGTAAGCCTATCAAACCGCCTATGGAGCTGATAGATATAATTAGACCGCCTGACTGCTTGCGCATAATTGGTAATACCGCTTGAGTAACTCTCACGGCCCCAAGAAAATTAACATCCATCAGGTATTGAATATCAGTAATTTTGGTAAATTCAAGAGGTGCTGCAATGCCTGCACCGGCATTATTTATCAGCACGTCAATGCGTCCTTCCTTCTGCTGTACCTCATCGATTGCCTGTTTAACGGATTCATCTGAAACCACATCCATGTAAAGGTAGTTGACATTAAGTACCGGGTCAACTTCTCTACGCACAGTCCCATATACCCGGTAATTGCCTTTTGCAAGCCGTTGAGCAATGGCAAAACCAAAACCGGATGAAATACCCGTTATTAAAACCACTTTCATGATTATAGTATTGTTCACATTATTATTCTACGCGTTGAAAACGGGGTGCTACATCGAGTTCTTTAAAAGCTCTGATTATTTTTTCTACAGCTACATCGAGTTGTTCGTAAGTGTGTGTAGCCATAAGGGAGAAACGTATCATAGCATCATCCTTCGAAACCGCGGGAGAAATAACCGGATTCACGAAAATACCCTCATCAAGTAGTATGCGGGCCAACTTCAAAACTTTCATATCATCCCTGACATATAACGGGATAATCGGAGTTTCGCTTTTACCTGTATCAATACCGGCACTGATGAAAGCCTGGTGTGCGTATTTGGTTAAATCCCAAAGATGCTTGATTCGTTCAGGTTCATTAAGCATAATATCAATGGCAGCACTTACGCTTGCAACGGAAGCCGGGGGCATGCTTGCGCTAAAAATCAATGCACGGGCATTATGCTTTAAAAAGTTAATTACCTCCTTGTCGCCGGCAATAAACCCACCTATTGAGGCCAACGATTTGGAAAAAGTACCCATAATTAAATCTACATCCTGGGTCAGATTAAAATGGGAGGATGTACCTCTGCCATTTTGCCCAATTACCCCGATTGCATGTGCATCATCAACCATTAAGCTCGCGTTATATTTTTCTTTCAATCGCACAATTTCCGGTAAATTAACAATATCCCCTTCCATAGAAAATATGCCATCAACAACAATCAGTTTATTTTTGTCCGGTTCACAAAGCATCAGCTTCGATTCAAGCGAGGCCATATCGTTGTGGGCAAACTTAAGTATTTTGGCAAGAGACAACCTGCTTCCCTCAATGATGGAAGCATGGTCCTGAGAATCGAGTAAAAGGTATTCGTTGCGGCCACAGAGAGCTGAAATTGTTCCAAGATTAGCTTGAAAACCGGTGCTAAAGCAAATAGCTTCGTCCTTGCCAACCAGTTTGGCCAACTTCTCTTCCAGCTCAAGGTGAATATCGAGTGTCCCGTTAAGAAAGCGGGAACCCGAGCAGCTTGTACCATATTTTTCGATGGCTTTTATCGCGGCCTCTTTAATCTTAGGATGATTTGACAGGCCCAGATAGCTGTTAGAACCAAACATCAGCACGCCTTTCCCGTTAATAGTTACTTCAGAATCCTGCCCGGATTTGATTGCCCTAAAGTAGGGATAAATACCTGCAGCCATTAGCTGCTGAGGGATATCATACTGTTCGTATCTTTCTGAAAGTATTTTCATGGGATTAATATTAATAGTTTATGTTTTTCAATGATTCCATTTCGTTTACCGGTTCAATTATAGATGGACGTTTTTTGAACACTACAAACTCGGCAAGAACAAAATTCACAATGCCGGATATTACCAATGCCGCCAGATTGCAGAATACTACATCCCAACCAAATAGTTTCTCGAATAGCAGCAGAAATGCCATTTTAACAATAAATCCCAAAACACAGGAAATGTTGAAAATGGCAAAGCGGGTTATAAAAGTCTTTATGTTTTTTGTTGATATTCGTTTGTGCCATACCCAGTAGTAGGATAATAAGAAATTTGAAAATACCGCGATCTCAAACGAAATAGTTGGTGCCACCAGGTAATGTCCAAAATATGTAGAAAAAATGTAGGATGAGAGCCCCCATAGGACCATGGTATCGACTAATGTGCCAATAAGACGGCTTGCTACGAATTTTATATATTTAATTGCCATAAATAATGCTTTAGTATTTGGGAGGGTCGATTTCCGCGTATTTATTCTTATCAATTAAAAAGTTAACCAGGTAAATAATGAAAAGAATAAAAGCAATAACAATCCCTATGACATCAAACAGGCTTAAAGCAACACCATCAAGTACAAAGTTCCGGGTTCCTGTCGGGTAATATATAAAGAGTGTGTTTATAAGGATAACCAATAAACGAAATTCGGTGGGTCCCAGTTTATTGTAAGTAATCTTGAACTCCCCTTTAAGGTAGGTATTGATGTATGTTAAAATTGATAAGAGCAAATACCCTGCAAGAATAAGCATGGCAACTGCAAAGTTTATGTATGGAGAAAGCCCTGCACCCACACAAATGGCAAAAACCGTTAACCCATCGATACTGTGGTCGATGAAAAATCCGTATGTCGGACGTTGAGCTTTCCTTACACGGGCCAATGTTCCATCAAGGCTGTCGCCAAACCAGTTCAATAACAAACCAAAAGAGGCTAACCAAAGAAAATTGCTTTCAAAGTTGGAAAGTATATAGCCCGCACTTGAAAGTAAGGCACCCATAAATCCTAAAACTGTTAAATGGTCTGAATTAATTTTCTGAGGTATTCTTTGTGCCATCCAAACTAACGCTTTCTTCTCCAAGCCATTTAAAATGGATGTTTGTATTCTTACTTCGGGTTTTTTACTGCTCGTCATATTAGTTATTAATTTAAAAATTGTTATATCTGAAATGCAAAACTCTAATAATTTATTGCCTCTTTAGCTGCATTTTCCCCCAACTGTATCAATTCCTTTGCCCTGTAAAAATCAAAGGTATTTGCCGAATTGCCGGGTATATTTATAATCATATCAGGTTTATGTTTTTCAATACTCATTTTTGCAATCCTGTGTATCATTGCCGAAGTAGTACTGCTTAAAAGTGAGTAATACCCTGTACTGTGCTTGTCTCCGGTTAAAATTAACGTCGATAAGGTGTTCATCAACCTGTTTAAGTATCCATTGTTATTAGTTGTATCTTTTGGAATATCATACTTTTTGTCGCCGTAAAGATTTACTACTACCAACATATCACCATTTTTTCGGGACACCTGTTCAACCGGAATTGGATTAAGAACGCCACCGTCAACAAGAATGGTACTGTTGCACTTCACTGGTGTAAAAACTGCAGGAATTGCGATGGATGCCCGGGCAGCTTCATAAAAACTTCCTTTTGTAAAAACCACTTCTTTTTCATGGAGTATATCAGTAGCAACGGCAGCAAAGGGGATGGGCATATCTTCAATATTCACGTCGGGGATAAAAGCTTTCATTTTATCAAAAACCCGCTCACCCTTTAATAAGCCATTAGTCGCAAGCGTAAAATCCATAAAACCCCAGACATTCATTTTTTTAAAAGAGCTTACCCACGAGGTAAATTCCTGTAGTTTGTGCATGGCGTAAAGCCCTCCTATTACCGCTCCTATAGAAGAGCCTGAAACTGAAGTAATGGTAAACCCGTGTTTTTCAAGTTCTGAAATAGCACCAATATGGGCAAGTCCGCGGGAACCGCCACTCGATAGTACCAATGCCACATTCTGTTTCATATTTTATACTTTTAGTTCAGGTGAAAAATTTTCAGGATATTTTGCGGTAACGTCAGAATACAATTGAGCAATCTCTTTTCTTACTATATGAATATCTGTAGGGTTATAAATCACTTTTTTAATCCCGATTTCTTTCTTCTTATAATCAATGTATCCAACAACAATGGGAACATTCGCCCGTACAGCCATATAGTAATACCCTTTTTTCCATCGTGTTGTTTTTGCCAATTGCCCTTCCGGGGACAACACGATATGAAGTTCGTGGCTATTATTAATTAATTCAACAACATAATCAATATACTCCTTGGTTTTACTCACGGGTATTGAACCATAAATCTTAAAAAAGTATTTTAACGGAAACTTGAAAAATTCCTTTTTTGAAAGAAATCTATAATTTACATCTAACTGCATCAAATATAGTTTTCCGTACAATCCATCCCGGTAGCTGGTGTGTGGGGCAAATATTATTATAGATTTCTTTATGCTTGGAAACTTGCCTTTTATTTTCCATCCCAAAATATTTACAAGAACAAAACCTGAAATTGTTTTCATATTTTGAATTATAATTTTTTCAATAAAACTGCACCGCTTGAATACCCGCCGCCAAAAACTGATATAATAATATCGTTTTGTCTAAACTTGCCCCAATTATCAGATAATACAATCGCTGCACTGGCCGAACCTGTATTTCCAAAGCATTCAATATTTGTAAGTATCTGCGAGTTTTTTAGTTGATACCCAAAAAAATGGTTAATATCAAAACAGCTAAGACTATCAGTCATTTCAGTCTGATTATTGATTTTACAAATCTGTTCATATTTTTATTTGTTATTATTTGTACCAATACCGTTTTATAGTCAGTTTTGGTTAAAAAAATCAGGTGGCTAAACCCTTATTCAATATGTTTATTAACCCATCAAAGTAGGGTGAGTATTTCTCGTACTTATTTTGTAAAAAAAATGGTATTTCAAGACCTTTCAGCACCATTAAAAACATATCCAGCAAAACATCTATTTCAATAACTAAGGTAAACTCGCCTGTATGAACACCTTGAAGAATGATTTTCCTCAGTTTTTCTTTTTCCCACGTATCTAATTCGGTTCGCAAATCATCAATGAAATGAAAATGCTCAAAAAAATCGGCTTTTAGGGTTTCATGGTAGTTTGCTGCACTATTCAAAAACTTCATCCGGGTAATAAGGTATTCCTTGATTTTATCCGATGCTTTTAAATCAGGATTACTAACAATGGTTGACAATTGATTCTTTAACTTGGTCATTTCAATTGATACAACCTCCTTAAATAAATCTTCTTTACTCGCAAAATGGTAGTATAGTGATCCTTTTGCCTTTCGTGCAATTTTTGCGATTTCGTCCATAGAGGTTTTGTGAAACCCAAAACGGCTAAACAGTTGGTTTGCAACCCGCAATATTGAATCTTTAGTAGTATCTATGCTCATGTTCTTTTTGTACTAAAAATGTTTTGGAGTACAAAAATAGAAATCTTTTATCAATCCGGAAAAATTTTTGCTTTTTTTAACAATGAGCCTGGTCTAACCAGCTTGCTCACCAGTACATTTGTTAAAATGGTGTTCGATCTACCAGTAGGGTTCCTGCTTTCAACGGGTGTGTCAAAAACCAGTATGGCAGTGACCGGTGGGCTTGCCGGAATACTGCCTCCGTAGTCAAAGCCTTTCGGGTTTTGGGAGCGATAAAACCGGGAAAAACAACCCCTCATGCTTATTGGATATGGCTTGTCGGCGCTAATTATCCCGCTTTATAGTTTTGTGGTCTCGCCCGGTGCAGGCTCTTTGCCTTCGTTTTACCGAAAGGAAGGTGAATTCAGGCGTACCATTTTATTAATAATTTTGGTTCATCACAAAAACGGATACTTATTAGCATGTAAATTGTAAATATTAAGAATGAAGTAATCCACATCCCTGTCTAACCATATGCTTTTCTTTTCAAAAATATAACGCTTCCGCGGATGATCTTGGAGAAATTGAGGAATCCACTGGATACTACTTTGCAGCCGATCCGGTGTTGGTAGCTGATATTTCCCTTTTCGGGATGATTTTGCACCACGATATCGTTGGATCCGTCGGCATCCACATCGCCTACGGAAGGAGTAACGGCAGGTGTTCCGGGCCGGATTACCGGCCAGTCATCACTGAATGATGCCCCCGATGGCGTGAAAACATATACCCCGGCTTCGATATTGCCTGAACCGGTTTTTCTTTTAAAAGAGATTATCTCCATAGTCCCGTCTTCATCAATATCGGCAATGGCCGGAGCACAAGTCATAGTGTGGTTGTCGAAAGATACGGGCCATCTGTCAACCATAGTGCCTTCATGGTCGAAAAGACACACCGAACCATCCCAATAATTATTGGTATAATTGGTGTTAACAGCAATTTCCATAAGTCCATCGCCATCAACATCTGCAACAGCAGGAGGATAAGTTATATTTCCCGGAAGATTTTCACTTTCCCAAATAATTTCACCACTACCGTTGATGGCATACACAATTTCATCGCTCCCGGTAACAATCGCCTGAACGCCATCATCATTAATATCAGCGACAACGGCCCCCCGAAAGTTTTTAAAATATTGATTGGCATAAAAAACCATGGGAAACCCATTCAACATTTCAAAATCACTTTCACGCGGAGAAAAATCCCGCGTGGATTGATATTCTTCCACTTGAATTTTAAGTATAATTTCTAAGTTACTTTAATGAGCCTAAGATGGTTTCTGCCTTGCCTTCATAAGGAGGTTTGAAAAATTCATCATTGGGAAGTTCAGGTGACTGGTAAACTACGGCACGTGCATTTGTCATTTCCAAAAAGCCATACTTGCCATAACCTTTTCCGATACCGCTCTGGTTCACACCACCAAACGGCATCGCAGGATCAAAGGCGTGGGTCATTACATCGTTTACCGTTACGCCTCCGGAAGTTGTATGGCTGATAATATAATCTGTAAATTCATTGTCATTACTAAACACATACAAAGCAAGCGGTTTTTCAATAGCACGGATAATATCTACTATTTCTTCTTGGGTATCATAAGTAATAATAGGCAAAAGTGGCCCGAAAATTTCTTCTTTCATAATAGCCGAATCCAAAGAAACGTTGGTCAATACAGTAGGCTGTATCCGGCGAAGTTGCTCATCAAAAACACCTCCTACTTCAACTTTGGCACTATTGGCAACCGCATCATCAAAAAGTCGTTTCAAACGGTTGAAATTCGGTACATTGATAATCTGATCATAATCATCGTAATTGAAATCCCCTTTGGTATAGTAGGCATCCTTAAGGTAAGTGTTGGTTTTTTCTATGAAAGCGTTCTCCATACTCTTGGGTATCAATACATAATCGGTATCCATGCATATCTGACCAGCGTTTAATGCCTTTGCTTTGATAATACGGGGAACAGCTTTGTCCAAATCTGCCGATTCGTGAATAATAGCAGGTGCTTTGCCACCAAGTTCTAATGTAACGGAAGTAAGGTTTTCCGCAGCAGCCTTCATGACAATTTTTGCCACTTTTGGACTTCCCGTAAAATAAATATGATCAAAAGGCAGTTTGAGCAATTCCGTAGTTTCCGCGACCCCCCCCTCAATTACCGTAACCTCATTCTCATCAAAGCAATCTGCTATAAGTTTGCTTAATAACGCACTGTGGTTAGGTGTAAGCTCCGACGGTTTGATGATGGCTGTATCACCAGCTGCTATAGCTGATATTAAGGGATAAAGCGTCAGGAAAAACGGCACATTCCACGGGCCAACAATCAATACGACACCTTTAGGCTCATAAACGATTTCTGTAGTAAAACCGGTTGGCGGCTGATAGGCTGCCACAATGGGCTCGCGTTGCAACCATTCCGCAGCATGTGCCACTGTATAGTCAATATGGTTCAATAATGTGCCCACTTCTATTGCATAGCTAACTACGGGCGGTCTCTGAAAATCGGCATAAAGTGCTTCACCGACCTCTTCTGCGTACTTCAGCACCCCCTCGCGGAATCTTTTTAGTTTTTCAATTCGCTGTTCAGCGGAAGTCTGTTTTATAACGTGCTGATGCGCTTTTTGTGCATCAAAGATATTTCGTACTTTTTGGACGAAATTCCCGTCCTGTGTTGATGTTTCCATAATTTCGTACTTTTTTGTGTTACTAACTTTTAAATTTTGTTTTGGCGTTCTAAAGTCAGATACAATAGGTTATTGAGGCATACGTAAAATAGCCTTCAATGTTTTTCCCGATTCTGAATCTTCAACTGCCTGGTTGATTTCTTCCAAATCATAAAATTTAATTAATTTATCGAATGGAAAAATACCCTGTTGGTACATATTGATTAATCTCGGAATAAATATATCTGGAACACTATCCCCTTCAATCACAAACTCTATGGATTTGCCCATCATCAAGTTGTTGTAGGTAACTTCCATTTTTTCTTTTTCAGATACCCCGACCAAAGCACAACGGCCCATATAGCGGAGCGATAATATTGCCTGTTCTATTACTTCACTACGGCCTGTAGTATCGAAAGCATAATGTAAACCTCCTGGAATAATATCTCTGGTGATTACCTCAGAAACCACTTCATTTCGGCTATTGATCGTATGTGTTGCCCCCAGCTCTTTGGCTAACTCAAGGCGATTATCGTGTACATCCACCGCAACGATGGTTGTACAACCTGACGCTTTAGCAGCCATTAGGGCTGACAAACCCACCGGACCAATACCAAATATCACTATACTTTGTCCCGGACGAGGCTGTAATACATTTAAAGTAGCGCCGGCACCTGTTTGAATTCCGCAGCCTAAAGGCCCCAAAATTTCCAACTGAATATCCTTACTAACTTTAACAACGTTGTTTTCTTCAATTAGCGAGTAGGTTGCGAAAGAAGATTGACCAAAGAAAAAGGTGTTCAGTTCCTGCCCTTCTTCACCATGAATTGGACAAGAACCATCAGAACGATGCCCATTACCAAAATTTAATGGGAAAAACTTCTCACAATAAGATGGGTGCCCATCTTTGCAGTAGGTACATTTTCCACAACTGGCTGGTGCCAGCACCACGTGGTCGCCTACCTGAACTTTTGTAACGGCACTACCTACTTTTTCTACAATTCCCGCACCTTCGTGCCCCAGAATAGAAGGAAAAGGAAAAGGCATCTGCATATCACGGATGGAAATATCCGTATGACATAAACCTGTTGCCACAACTTTTACTAATACTTCTTCAGGATGCAATTCTGTATTCAATTGAGCATCCGTAATTTTGAACTCTTCGCGAGGTGCATTTAATACTGCTGCTTTTATTTTCATAATAAAACATTTTTGATTATACAAAAAATTTTATGGCATAAACGTAAAATATAAACATGTCAAGTTTCAAAATGTTGTTTATGAAAGCTTAAATTATAATTTTACTATAAATTTAGCATTTATTTTTACAGCTTAAATTAGGGTCTGCTGATTTTCTGCGTGCCGCACGAGTTCGATATTAGAATGAGCAAAAGGTAATTGTCCAAATAATCCTTTTAAAAAATCCGCGAAACTTTTGGTGTAACGCGTCCCCTTTGCTGTCAGGTCCCATGACTTACTGACCAGTTCTCCAGTGGCCTCCACCAACCACTTTCGCCTGCGTACATGCAGAAATGTAGCCTTCTTGCGGATAGGAAAGTCTTGGATAACAACCTCGGCATGAAATCCTTTTGACGTGAGATTCTCATTGAGGTAAGCAGCCATAGGTTTGTTTAAAATTTTCTACCTGCATTTTTACATCTGTACTTTCATTATAGGCATCCCAGCTGAACCGGTCTATCCGGCAGGACCCGTTCACCTCACTGATGTTGATTTTCGTTCCAAATTCCGTTTTCGCTTTGTCTTTTCCCCGGACAATCGGACGCTCCAAAGAAATATTTTTTAAAACTTCGTTATTGCGCCACTTAATGAAAATCCGTTTCCCGAAAGCTGGATAAAATCGGATGTTATGCTGTCCCTGTTTTGTCGCTTGCTTTTATAGGCCCAGTACCAAAATTTTGACAAAGTGACGTTGTGCTGGCGGAAAAATTCCGACTGCGTCATCCCTGACTCCCGCCAGGATTCAACAAGGGCAAGCATCGATGTTCTTTTTTCTTGTAATGTCATAACAATTTTTGCCCGGCAGGGTGGGGAGTTTTACGGAGCTGTGAAAGATGCCCGTGCCCGGGCGGATACTGCAAAATAACTAATTGCAATAATTCTCTTACTTTTTTCATGTCTGTTTGCTTCATCGCTTTTCCTTTATTTGAAAAAGCAAGATAAACAGGCCTAATTTAGTGTCCGGATGTTTCCGGAATCACTGTCCGGATAATCCGGACACCCGTTCCGGGATTTTATCGGGCTGTTACCGTAAACAAAACATCGAAACGGCAAAACAACTGCTGGCACAGGAAACTGAAAACCAAAAAGAAGAAGCTTTGGAAGATGGAATCCGTATTTTAGGGAAACAGGATACGGTGTGGACTGAAATCCTGGAATGTATCCAAAACTTCCGGCAGCCTAACTGCCCGGTAAGCAAAAAAGGGAGGTTGCGTTTTGCCGGTTTGGTGAAAGATGTTCCGTGGGAACCCGGATAGTGCCTACCCTGCAAATCGTTCTTTGAAAAATTGCACAACCGGTTGCCCAACACGAATTAAAACACAATTGGGCGTGCATTTTGAGCGCTGTTACCCTAAAAAAGGCAGTAAGTATGCAAACCTACTGCCTTTTTTCAGTGCCCAACTGTGCCTTAATTCCTAAAATGTTGTGCGTTCGGCTTTTTGTCATTTTATTTGTTCAATTAGTTCAAGTCGTTTTACAACACTGTTCTTTTCTAAAATTGTCCCTGGTGATAAAACTGCGTTCGCTCCAATTTTAGAATTATCTCCAACTAACGACCCGAACTTTTCAATTTTTGTGTCAATTAATTGATTGTTTTGTTTTACAAAAATTCTTTTCTCCTGTCTTTCATTATAATGGTTCGCACAAATTGAACCTGCTTCAAAATTTGTATTCTGCCCAATTATACTATTCCCAATATAGTTAAAATGTGCAATAGCAGAATTGTCAAAAATTATGGATTGCTTTATTTCAGAACTCGGTCCAATTCGAACAGATTTACTTAAGAAAATTGGTCCGCGCAAATATGCATTCGCACCTATAAAGCAATTTTCTGAAACAATAATTATTCCCTTCAACACTACTCCTTTTTCAATGGTTGCGGATTTGTGTATAGCAATATTGTTCTCAATTTTGTAGTCAGCACTTAATTTCCTTAAATGCTGTGATAATATATGTTGTAAATTTTCAACAACTTCCCAAGGTTGCATATTGATGTCTTGCAAAATTGTTGATTTAAAATTCTCTATAAAAAATTCAATGTCTATCATATGCGTATATTGTCTTTTTCAATATGGTAATATAATATAATCCTTCAATTTTCACTTTTGTCTCTTAGAATGTCTTTTTATGCTGACGCACAACGGTTGGTGCAGGTGGAGTGCGGGACTTTGAAACGGTTTCCTGTCAAACCCGCACGGAGCCAAGCCAGCTTTTTATTAAATATCATTTTAAAACCGTCATCCGTCAAAGACGGATTGGCGGTGGCTGAACGGGGCGAAAACGCTGGAATACCACGCCCGTCCGCATTACATTTGCATTACCACACGTTATTTTTCACTAATTTCTTTTTCTAACTCATTTATTTGAGATGGTCGGCTTGCATGTTTTTTTAGAATTTCCCCATTACTGTCCATTAAAATATACCATGGGATACTAATTGAACCCTGTCTGTCAAATATTTTTCTTAGTTCTGCGTTAAGTTCTTTATTCGCTCTTACATGAAAACCTTCAAGGTTATAAAACTTTACCATGTTTTTCCATTGAATTGAGTCTTGGTCGCGGTCTACTGATATGTATAGTATTTGAATGCCGTTTTTTTGCAATAATGTTTTTAATTCCTTTTTGTGTGCAAATTCAGCTTTGCATGGTCCACACCAGGTTGCCCAAACATCGACGTAAATTTTACCCTGAGGCAAAGTGTTTGCAATTTCAGCTAACGTATTCAGATTCTGATAATTTTTAATAAATTTGGTCTTCTCACTAAAGCCGGATTCAGCTGTTTTGTGAAATTCAATTATTTCATCAATCAGCGGTGAAATGTACGGGATGTATGCGCTTTCAGGGTAGTCGGTTTTAAAATCATTAATTGAATTAGGCATTTAAATAATACTTTGTTTATAAGGGAAGGGCTCTGCATTAACCATTCTGGTTAAAAGGCTATCGAAGATTCTTTCCTTCATATTACTTCGGTTAAACCGGTAGCAGTATTCATCAATATAGGCTTGCAAATTTTCGACTTGGTGGTGCATGCCCCGGAGCCAGCCTTTGAAGCCCATAATACACCTGTGCAAGTCAGGGAAGTTGCCGCCCTTTTTCCCTGAATCAACCTGCACAAGATTACTGAAGTCTTTTACCAAAGGGGAATATCCTCGCCATTTATCTGTCTTTATTTGTGCACTTGTCTCAATGGTCATTTTCATAAACCCACCAAGTTCCTTCGAACTGCTCTGCTTGATGACCTTTCCGTACATACGGCTAACTCCTTTGCCGTTTCTCTCAATGGCAAATACAACCAACTTCTTTTTGCCGTTTTTTCTCCCCACAACCCCTTCTTCCTGGCCGCCGACAACTGTTTCATCAACTTCGGCCTTGCCATCGATTTTATGGTTGCCACTGCTTTCCATGGCTTTCATTACCTTGCCTTTGAACTTCCAGCAGGTCTTTTGTCTTAACCCAAGCTTTCTGCTTAGTTCCGTACTGCTGATCCCTTTTTTACTCGTACTTACATAATAAACAATGTAAAAGGCCTTTAATACCGAGAACTTTAACTGGTGAAACAATGTCCCGCTCGTTGGGGAGGAGATTCGGTGGCAACTGGTACACTGTCTGTCGAATAGGCGCTTTCCGTTACAATAATTGGTGTGTCCACAATTGGGGCAAACAAAGCCAGTCCCCCATTTTAGTTCAGTCAAATATTGATAACAAGAATCTTCGTCAGGGAAACGTTCCTGAAACTCAAAAATAGTAAGGCTTCTGAATTTGTTCTCCATTTTTATAATATTTCCCCCTAAAGTAGACATTTCTATTGTATTTACAAAGAGCCTAATTCAAATCATTAAATAATCCGATGAGTTCTTTCTCATATTTTTTCTGAATACTTTCTTGGTATAAATAATTAGCTAAGTAGTCTTCACAAAACGCTGCAGGAAGATATTCTTTTGCATTATTTACACGGTAGTTTTTGGTTTGGTCTGATTCTCTTAATGCTTCTAATTTTTCTTTTGTAAAATTACCATTCACATATTCCTGAAAGTAGATATAACTTTCAGCATAAAAATTGAACCATTGCGATTTAACAATTTCAGGATTTGAAAAAAGAGGTTGCTTAAATGTTTCTTTCCATAAATTTTCAAATTCTTTTGTAAATACTCTTTCCCCTCTCTGTATGGTCATTAAATCTTTTATCCATGCTATGGTTGCTAAAACAGCATCGTAATAGCAATTTCTATCAGTTTTTACAAAATCGAATACATCTCTGGAAATCAATTTATCTGAATACAATTTTTCAAATTCCGCAATTTCTGCTGTTCTTCTTTGGTTAATTGTTTCCTTAATTTTAGTTGCTATTGTATCTCGTAAGAATTCTCTTGCTCCAAGCTGGATATGTTCCGGGTTTGGAAACTTGTTATAGGTTTCCTGGATGATGGAGCTTTTATCTGCAACAGAGAAAATATTTTCTTTATCATTCAAGTTGAAACGAATATAATAGGTTTTACCCGGTTCTGCAATCAATGTCCCCTGTTCGGTATAAGAAGTTCTTATTTTTATGAATATGGGTTCTTTTGATGTCGTCTCAATTTGAAAATTTCCAAGCGAATCGGCTTGAGCAGATTTTGTAAAATTCCAATTACAAATACCATGAATAGGATTGGTGTATTCTACTTTTTCAGGTATTTCTCCTATAATTTCTCCATGAATTACAATCTTATCCTTGGAATCCTTACATGCAAATAGTCCGATTAGTAGGACAGTTAAGACTAATTGATTTAGTTTCATCCTTATTTCATTTTAATGTGTGCCAACTAGTGTGTATCAATATTGTTGTTATTTCTCTTATATCAACTGATGAGTTGTTGTTATACACCCATATTGGGATGTATTGTGTACATTATTATGTTGAATTTTCGAAAAGTTCATCCAATGGATTTTTAATCTTTTCAATATATCGTTTTGATATATGGGTGTAAATCTCTGTTGTTGTACTCGATTCATGTTTTGGTACTGTTTGGGGGCGCCCCATATCCATTTCGGGTTTAGGGTGACAACGGCTACTTGTTCGTTCGATTTGGTGATCGACTCTCATCTTGTTAGTTATTTCGGTTCCTCAATGTAAAAAAAATTGCTCAAAACCGGGCATCGGGGGCCCCATCCAAACCCCTTTTTCGGTCGTCATAATTTCCGTTCACCTGCCAGATCTGGCCGTTCTCCAGGATCAAATTCAATGATGCGCGTTGCCGGATGCTTCTTCAGGTAACTGCGAATGATTCCCTGGGTATCGCGGTTGTCCTGCCGGGAAGAAATGCAACCGTGCAGGGCTCCAATACCTTCGTTCGAATTTTCTTCGTCGACGTAACCAAAGCCTGTGTAACGGCCATTCTGTACTTTTACGACAACCCATTCGCCTTTCCTGCGTCCCTCTTCCAGAATGAAAAAGTTGGGCGAACGAAACTGAAGCTTAGCTGCCGCCATTTCAGCCCGTTGGTTGTAATCATCAGGTGCTTCTTCGCCGATGCAGGCACCGTTGCAACTCTTTATTTCGTAGTGAAAGCAGGAACCATCGGTTTGATACAGGCCGCAGAGCTTTTGGCATAATTGGTATTTGTCAACCAAATCATGCAAATATTCTTTGGCTTCAGCAGCCGAATAAAAACTGGTCAGCGGCAATTTCCCGTCGATAATCTTCCTGACTTCGAAGCGCTGGTAACCCGCTTCATCCTGGTAAGTAAACAAGCCATAGTGGAAACGGGTACGCCGTAGCGCCCGGTTGTACAATGGCTGATGACTTTTAATCTCATCCGACTCGAGCAACAGCGAAACCAACTCGCTGCCGGTAATCTGCCAATCGATGTTCACCAGTTTGCTGCGCATTTCGATGGCCTTCTTCGTGCTGTTGTTGGCCAGGTGCGAAAGAACCCGTTGATGGATGTCCTTGCTTTTCCCGATGTAGATGATTTCTCCCGGGTCATTCAGAAAGTAGTACACGCCGGTCTGCCCGGGAAGTGCTTCGAGTGTTTCTTTCGAAAGCTCTTTCGGAGCATTGGAAAACAGATTCTGCGTTTGCTCGTTATTCTGCCGTATCAGAATTTCGAACAATTTCACGGTAGCAAAAGCATCGCCGCCGGCCCGGTGGCGTCCATCGATCGAGATATTCAAATCGGAGCATAGGTTTCCCAATGAATAGGAGCGGTGCCCCGGAAGTAATTTTCGGCTCAGCTGAACCGTACAAAGCGTTTTCCGGCGGTAATCGTATCCCAGTCGTTTAAATTCTTCCTTGACAAAGTTGTAGTCGAATGTCACATTATGTGCCACAAAAATCTGCCCTGCCGTAATCTCTACAAGCTGTTTGGCCACTTCGTAGAACTTGGGCGCGTCAGCCACCATCTCGTTGGAAATGCCGGTCAACCGGGTAATGTTGTATGGGATGAAGCACTCCGGATTGATGAGGCTGACGAATGAATCCGTAACCTGTTGACCATCGTGAATGTAGACAGCAATTTCAGTAATTTTCCCGTTCCGGTGACTGGTCCCGGTGGTTTCTATGTCAATTATGGCATACATCAAATGCAAAGATAACAGATCTCTCTTTTTGTTGAACGGCGAATTTTGCAGGCAGTTGAACTTTCCTATCTTTACCGGGTTTGAAAATATATTATGGATAAATTTGAACCCAAATCATTATTGAAGCCAGCCATTCGTGCAGCATTGGAAGCTGGTGAAGCCATTATGAAAGTTCATCGGTCAAGGGAACTGGAAGTGGAGTACAAGGAAGATGACAGTCCGGTTACACTGGCTGACAAGGAAGCCAGCCGGGTGATTATTGAAATGCTTACTCCTTATGGTTTCCCCTTTTTAAGCGAAGAAGAAATATTTCCTTCATATGAAGAGCGGCAGAAGTGGGATTATTTCTGGATGATTGATCCGCTCGATGGCACAAAAGAGTTTATTCGTAACGGCGATGATTTTACGGTGAATATTGCGCTTATCGATAAAAACCAGCCGGTATTGGGCGTGATTTACGTCCCGGTTACCGGATATCTCTATTTTGGCAGTGCCGATAAAGGAGCGTACCGCACAGCCAATGCTGATACGCTTTCGGCAGGGCAGATTTTTGCCAAAGGCGTTCAGCTTCCGCTGAAAAATCAGCATGAAAAGTTTACGCTTGTTGGAAGCTTATCACACATGAATAAGGAAACCAGCGCCTATTTCGACAAAATAATGGCCGAAAAGGGAAAAGATAACGTAGATGTGATTATTCGCGGAAGCTCATTAAAAATGTGCATGGTGGCCGAAGGGACCGCCGATTGTTATCCGCGTTTGAGTAATATCATGGAGTGGGATATCGCTGCCGGCCACGCTATCTGCGAAGCATCCGGATGCGAAGTAACGCAATGGAATGGTAAGCCGATGGTTTATAATAAAAAGGATTTTTACCAGCCCTGGTTCCGGGTCAGCCGTTGATTATTGCATGTCGATGGTAACAGAATCTTCCCAGACTTTTTTCCCGTTAGGAACGGATTTCATTTGGTAGTGTACCTTGTATTTTCCGTTTCCCGATTTACGAACCACTTCACCGGTCAACAGATAATCGGCCTTTTGCCCGGCAGCCCAGTTTAGCTGCGCCTTTTCTGATGGGGGCGTAGTCGTTGAAAAGATCAGGCCCCTTCTGTCTCCTCCATGGATAACCCTTAATAAACCGGAAGCAGCCAGCTTGGCCTCGACGACGGGAACAACTGCTTTTGCTGATGTGCCAAGTGAAGCCGGAATCACAATACTCCCAATAATACAAACCGGTCGTTCTGTCGCGTAATCTTTCCCGGTTTTTTTCAACCAACTTGAATTAAGCAGACTGTGTTGAAGTTTCGATGGAAAATAGACAATGCTTAAAGCCGGATCCGGCGTTTCCATGCCTGGTTCCTGCACCTGCCTGGAAACCTGGGGACTGCAGGCCTGCAAAAGGCCCGCCAGAAAAATAATATAGATGGCGGTAAATCTCATAATGTTTGGTGGCGCAAGATAACGATTACTCGTCAGTTATCAGTTGATCTTTTTCATTTCTTCGGCAATTTCCCGGTAAATGATTTCACTGATTTTTGTTAAAGGCAAACGTAAAACATTCTGTACTTTGCCTTTTACATTCAATGCCGCTTTAATCCCTCCCGGGTTACCTTCAACAAAAAGAAGATTGAAAAGTTTTAGAAACTGCATGTGTTGTGCCGACGCTTTCCGGAAATCTCCACTTGCTGCTAAATGCACCATTTTAGCTACTTGCGCCGGAAATCCATTGGCAATTACAGATATAACTCCGTCGGCGCCCAAAGAAATAGCCGGGACAGTCAAGCCGTCGTCACCGGAAAAAACAGCGAAGTTTTCGGGACGGTCGCGGAGAATGATAGCGAGTTCATTCAAATCGCCTGAGGCTTCTTTAATAGCGATTAATTTGTCGGAAGCTTCGGCCAGTCTTATGGTCGTTGCTGCATCCATATTCATACCGGTACGACCGGGAACATTATACAGAATAACAGGGACCGGACTGTATTTGGCAATCTGCATAAAATGTTGGTAAATGCCTTCCTGCGTGGGTTTGTTGTAATAAGGGACAACAGAAAGAATTCCGTCGATCTTATCTGCATCCAGGTTTTTCAGTCCTTCAACTACTTCTTTCGTGTTATTTCCTCCGGCGCCCACAACGATGGGAAGTCGTCCGGCATTTTTTTCGGCAATAAAATCAATTACATTTTTCTTTTCTTCCTGCGAAAGGGTAGCGGTTTCGGCTGTTGTTCCTAAAACAACGAGAAAGTCGATGCCTCCGGAAATCATATCCCCGACTAAATTTCCAAGTGCATCAAAATCAATTGTGCTATCTTCTTTAAATGGTGTTATGAGAGCGGCACCTGCTCCACTAAACTTTTGTCCCATAATGCTTAATCTATTCGATTGATGTAATCCAAATAGTGAATAATCTGTTCGGTCAGATAACGGCAATTCTTTTTCCCTGAGATTTCCACGGTTAAGTCATAAAAATTGTTTTCCGGCTCTTTCCAGCCAACTTTAAAACTGGCTGCAGAGTTGACCAAAATGCTCTGTAGTGGTATCAGTTCCGAAATGGACAAATCCAAAAGCAGATCATATTTGGTATTTACAAAACTTTTGAGGTCGTCCATCCTGGGATTTCCTTTCCAGTCGATCTCTTTTCCTGTAAAGAACCGCGAATGCGATGCTTTACTGAACGTTTCTTTTTCGTCTTCTGAATCAACCAACGCCAATCCCCGGGCGCTAATGCCGTGCTCTGTAAGAACTTTTCTCATATGTTCATAGCTTTCCATTGCTCCGTCATCTTCGGGATACCACAGAATCGCTGCAGATTTCGCCGTGTTGAATGTATTGACCAGTACGTTACGTCCTTGTTTCTGAGACTTTTTATGAAGCCTTTTCAGCGTAACGGTTTGGAAAGCTTTTTTGAACATATCGGGACAAATTTACTAATTCGTTGATTGGTTATTCGTATTTAATATTGATGGTTATAATATTTCTGCTTACAGATTGTAAGTATATCTATCGATTATTCTATAGATCAATCGATAAATGCACCCTGTTTAAGCTGTTTTTAATTTCACTATCTTTTGTCTTCTTCGCTGTATCATAATTGCTTCTTACGCTTCAATCATCCTGAGAAATTCATCTTCGTTGATGATTGGAATTTTTAATTTCTCAGCCTTTTCTCTTTTCGATGGCCCTATTTTGTCACCGGCCAGCAGATAGTCTGTTTTTCCGGTAATAGAGCCGGCGTTTTTCCCACCGTTTTGTTCCACTAATTCACCCAGTTCTTTTCTGCGCTGCGATGTTCCAAAATTCCCGGAAATCACAAACGTAAGGCCTTTCAGCTTTTCAGAAGCGGGAAGCGAATCCTCATCAACTTCCATGGTGAGGCCGGCCTTGCGTAATCGCTGGATTAAAATACGGTTTTTTTCGTCATCAAAATAATTCCGGATGGACTGAGCCATTTTTTCGCCAATCTCATCTACAGCAATCAATTCATCCAGCGAAGCTTCTTCCAGTTTTTCGATAGAACGAAAAGCACGGACAATTTTTTTGGCAGCTGTTTCCCCGATAAACCGAATACCCAAACCGAACAACACCTTCTCAAAAGGTTGTTTTTTTGAATTCTCAATACCAGTTACCAGGTTCTCCACCGATTTTTTCTGAAAGAAATCCAGGGCGAGAATTTCTCGTTGTTTTTCAGGAAGATCATAGATGCCGGCTACGTCGGTGAGTAACCCTTTATCAAAGAAAAGCCGGATGGTCTCTTTTCCAAGTCCTTCAATATCCATGGCGCCACGACTACAGAAATGCTCTATTTTCCCCCTTAGCTGGGGGGGGCAACCATTTTCGTTGGGGCAATAATAGGCAGCTTCGCCTTCCGTGCGTTTCAGGGGTGTATTACACTCCGGACAATTGGTTATGAATTCAACTTTAGCAGCGCCTGCCTTTCGGGATTCGGTATCGACCCCCACAATTTTGGGAATAATTTCCCCGCCTTTTTCCACGTAAACCTGGTCATCGATATGGAGATCGAGGTTGGCAATGATATCGGCATTATGGAGGGAAGCTCTTTTAACAATGGTTCCCGCCAACAATATGGGGTCCAAATTAGCGACCGGTGTAACCGCGCCAGTCCGTCCCACCTGGTACGTGACGGCTTTCAAACGGGTCGCCAGTCTTTCGGCCTTAAACTTATAAGCAATGGCCCAACGCGGTGATTTGGCCGTATAGCCCATCTCTTCCTGTATCCTGCGGGAATTCACTTTAATCACAACGCCGTCGGTAGCAACCGGAAGATTTTTCCGCTCCTCATCCCAGTAATGGAGAAATTGAAATATCTCTTCTACGTTTTTACAGGCCTTAATATGTTCAGAGGTTTTGAATCCCCATCTCTTTGCCTTTTCCAACAACTCCATATGACCGTCAGACGGCAGGTTATCACCCAATACATAATAGAAGACGGCGTCCAGGTTTCGCTTGGCTACGTCAGATGAATTCTGCAGTTTCAGTGTTCCTGAAGCTACATTTCGCGGGTTGGCAAAAGGTGGTTCACCGGCTTCAGCACGTGCTTCGTTCAGCTTTTCAAACGAAGCAAAAGGCATCAGCACTTCTCCGCGTATCTCAAATTTTCCCGGATAGTCACCTTTCAGCTTTAGCGGTACACTTCGGATGGTTTTTACATTGGCTGTCACATCGTCTCCCTGAACACCATCGCCGCGGGTTACGGCACGAACTAATTGACCGTTTTCATACGTCAAACTGATGGAAATCCCGTCAAATTTCAGCTCACAAACATAAATGAATGGTTCATCGACGAGCTTTCGGGCCCGTTGGTCAAATTCCCGGACTTCACTCTCAGAATAGGTGTTGCTCAACGAAAGCATCGGGTAGGTGTGACGAACCTGTGCAAACTGCTGGTTGATGTCACTGCCTACGCGTTGCGAAGGTGAATTGGAATCGTACAATTCCGGCGCCTCTTTCTCCAGTTCGATGAGTTCATTCATCAAATGGTCGAAAGTTTCATCACCGATAGTTGGCTGGTTTAATACGTAGTAATTGTAATTATGCTGCTCGAGTTCTTCTCTTAATTCCAGAATGCGTTTCCGGGTCGTTTCCGAAGTCATTTTCTTCACATTTTAAAAAACTAAAAGTACTAAAAATGGCAGTTCGGGAATAGAAAAAGAAGCCATTCGCAGCGAATTCGTTTACTTTAATGAAATTGTGAAATCATAATCAGATAGATAATCACGAAACCGGCAAGCACAACCAGCCGGGTCAGATTAGCCATCTTCCGGGCCTTCATCATTTCTTGGAAATCTTGGCCGTGGGTAAAAAATCAAATGCTATTATTGTTGAAAAGTAAGCAAAATATCCTGTTAAAAAATGGTCATAATTTGAAAATGTCATATATCTTTGACGTGAATTTTGGTTTTTCAACTCCCGGTCGGGGAGAAGAAAATGAAAAGGGAATCCGGTGAAAATCCGGAGCTGTTCCCGCAGCTGTAAGCCCGTAGTTATGAGTTTCCTGATCCGCATAACCACTGTTTCATTTTGAAACGGGAAGGTGCAGGAAACCCGGGTGAGCCAGAAGACCTGCCACGGTTCACAGACTAGTTTTTGCTTTCGGGATAAATAGCAAAAATGAACTGCAAGCAATTGTTCTTCATTTTTCACATTTGAAAGAAAGCCGGAATCATCCACTAATTAAATGTCATTATTATGGAAAATGTATGTCCGCGCTGTGGTTCCACATTCGAATGTCGGGAGGACGACATTCAGCAATGTTGGTGTGCCCGTGAAAGATTGCCCGATGCGTTGAGTGAAACGCTCAGGGACAACTACGATGCATGTTTATGTATGTCATGCATCAGTGAACTTCAAAATGACCTCCGAATCAATGGAAATCAAACGACAAAAAAGGATTAATCATGAAGAAATTAAACGGATTGTTCATGGCAACAATTGCTTTGGCTTTGCTATTTACTGCCTGCGACAAATCGGAAGAAACCATTACTGAAACGAAAACAATCGATTTTGAAGGCCTCCAGACGCCTTCTTCCGGTTACTGGAACGGAAGCGATGCATCGGGCGGATTTACTTCGGGCGATATGGTTTTCCCGAATAATTACAACGCCGATTGGTCAACCTGGGACAGTTTTTCGTATTCCAAACTGAATGACACCCAAACAGCCGGTTATGGCAATCAGTACAGCGTTTATGACGCCGCCAATAACGGCAACAGCTTTGCCATATTTTTCCCGTCATACCCAGGTGATGTATACTTTTCATTTCTGAACGGCCAGGAATACCAGGTAAAAAACATTGAGCTGTGTAATGACGCCTATCCGGCGCTTTCGATGAAAGACGGAGATGCTTACGGTAAAAAATTCGGCGGCGATACCGGAAACGATCCTGATTGGTTCAAAGTAGACATTATCGGCTACGATGCGGCCGGCGATTCAATTGGCAATGTAGCGTTTTACCTGGCCGATTACCGTTTCACAGACAACAGCCAGGATTACATCGTGAACGAGTGGTCCAAAGTTGATTTATCAGGTTTAGGTAAAGTGAATAAATTAACTTTCCGCTTTGGATCTTCTGATGTCGGTGATTATGGCATCAATACACCTACTTATGTTTGTCTCGACAATATTCGTTACGAAATAGTATCAAAAGGAGAGTAGTGAATCATCACCCCACAGGAATAAACTATTGTCATGTTGTAACTGTTTAGATTTTTTACTATTCCTGCTTAACATACTTGATTGTAAAAAGGCGGATGAATCCATTTAAGGAGCATCTGCCTTTTTTGTCTGTCGTGTGGCCTTTCTGTCCATTTGGCAGAATTTCTGTAAATTCCCGTTCATTTTAAACCGAATTGACAATGAAAAAATTTGCTTCTCTGGTATTGTTTTTTTTGACAAGTATCTCGCTGTTTGCGCAGGATCGGATAACCGGTAAGAATTTCGCCACACGTTCTGAGGTGATGGCGCGCCATGGGATGGTATGTACCAGCCAGCCATTGGCGACACAAATTGGTATCGATATCCTGAAGAAAGGCGGCTCGGCTATCGATGCAGCCATTGCAGCCAATGCGGCGCTTGGATTGATGGAACCGACCGGTAGCGGAATGGGCGGTGACCTGTTCGCCATCGTCTGGGATGCCAAAACCAAAAAGCTTTACGGACTGAATGCCAGCGGCCGTTCGCCGAAGGCGCTGACACTGGCGATTTTCAAGGAAAAGGGATTGACGGAAATACCGCCGTTTGGCCCGCTTCCGGTGACTGTTCCCGGATGTGTAGATGGATGGTTCTCGTTACATAATCGTTTTGGAAAACTGCCCATGAAAGATCTTCTGGCTCCGGCGATTCAATATGCTGAAGAAGGATTCCCGGTAACGGAAATTATCGGTTATTACTTTGGCCGTTCCGTGGAATATTTCAGCCGAAAGTTCCCCAACGTGAAAGAGACTTACATGTCTGCCGGCGAACCACCCTATAAAGGCAAAGTATTCCGGAATCCCATGCTGGCCAATACCTACCGGGAAATTGCCAAAGGCGGCCGCGATACTTTCTATAAAGGCCGAATCGCACATGTGATCGCGGATTTTATCCAGGAACAGGGAGGTTACCTTTCGTATGAAGATTTAGCTTCACATCATTCGGAATGGGTGGAGCCGGTTTCAGTGAACTACCGCGGCTACGATGTTTGGGAGCTTCCGCCGAATGGACAGGGAATTGCTGCGTTACAAATGCTCCAGATTTTGAAAGGTTACGATATTGCTTCCATGGGGTTTGGCTCGGCTGATCACATTCATTACTTTACCGAAGCTAAGAAACTGGCCTTCGAGGACCGGGCTAAATACTATGCCGATATGGATTTTGCTAACGTACCGGTAGAAACACTGATTTCTGAAAAATATGCCGCCGAGCGCCGGAAGCTTATTCGTCCCGACAGGGCAGGAAAATATTCAGCCGGTGAAATCAGCCAGGGAGAAACGGTTTACCTGACTGCAGCTGACGATGAAGGGAATATGGTTTCATTAATTCAATCGAATTATCGTGGAATGGGTTCCGGAATGGTCCCTCCGGGACTGGGATTCATGCTGCAGGATCGCGGTCAGCTTTTCAACCTGGAAGAAGGACATGCCAATACCTATGAACCTGGTAAAAGGCCTTTCCACACCATTATTCCGGCTTTTGTTACCAGGGATGGCCAGCCATTTATGAGTTTTGGCGTGATGGGAGGCGATTTCCAGCCGCAGGGACATGTCCAGATTTTGATGAACGTTATCGATTTTGGAATGGGGCTGCAGGAAGCCGGCGATGCGCCACGTATTAGTCACGATGGTTCTACATCACCGACTGGCACACCAGCCGACGGAACCGGGCAAATTTCGCTGGAAAGCGGTTTTGGCTACGAAGCGATAAGAACATTAATGCAACGAGGACATCGTGTTGGTTTTGAAAATGGAATTTATGGTGGTTACCAGGCGATTATGTACGATGCTAAGAATGATGTTTATTACGGAGCATCTGAATCAAGAAAAGATGGAGAGGCTATAGGCTATTAATTAGCTACATGATTGATGAAATTTCTTTTAAATTTAATCTAAATTAATGTATTTTTGATAACTGATATTTGCATGATAGAATAGTTCGTGCTTTCTTTGTACGACGCAAAATTTGTATTAAATAGCTTATTATGACAATTGCTAGAGATAAAATGGTTTCCCTCACTTATGAGCTCAGAGTAGACGGGAAGGAAGGAGAAGTATTCGAGACTGCCGGACGTGAAAATCCATTGACATTTCTTTACGGAGCCGGGTTGATGCTGCCGATGTTCGAAGAACGTTTGGCCGGATTGACTGACGGTGCCGTATTTGACGTGGAAATTCCGGCAAAAGATGCTTACGGTGAAGTGAACGAAGAGGCCATCATTAACCTGCCCAAACACATTTTCGAAGTGAACGGCGAGTTTGATGCTGAACTGGTTAAACAGGGAAATACCGTTCCGATGATGTCTACTTCAGGACAGCGAATGAACGGAATCGTTTTGGCTGTTGAAGACGATACGGTACGCATGGACTTCAATCACCCGTTGGCCGGCGAAGATTTGTTCTTCAAAGGTGAGGTTATGGAAGTACGTGATGCAACAGCTGAAGAATTGGCGGCTGTATATAACCAGGGCGGTTGTGGCTGTGGAAGCGGCGGCGGTTGCGGTAGCGGAAGTTGCAGTACCGATGAGCACGAGCACGAACACGAGCATGCACATGCAGGCGGTGGTTGTGGTTGCGGAAGCGGCGGCGGAAGTTGCGGCTGCTAAGCAAATCGTAAAAACATTTTCTTTTTGAAATAAAGAAATTAACGTATTTTTATCAACCCGGGACTTTCCCGGGTTTCTTATTTCAGCCTATGAACACGTTTGGACAAATATTCAGGTTAACCACATTTGGAGAATCACACGGTGCAGCGATAGGCGGCGTTATTGACGGATGCCCATCCGGACTGGAACTGGATGTGGAAAAAGTGCAGAAGGATTTGGATCGCCGTAAACCCGGACAATCACATATTACCACACAACGCGAGGAAGGCGACAAGATTGAATTCCTTTCGGGAATATTTGAAGGAAAAACCACCGGAACACCTATCGGTTTCATTATTCGAAATAAAGATCAGCATTCGAAGGATTATAATAACCTCCGGGAGATCTTTCGCCCTTCGCACGCCGATTATACCTACGTTAAGAAATATGGCCGGCGCGATCATCGCGGTGGTGGACGCTCATCGGCCCGGGAAACCATTGCCCGGGTAGCTGCCGGAGCAGTTGCCAGGCAGTTGCTGCAGAATATTGGTGTAAACATTCAGGCATATGTATCGCAGGTTGGTGAGGTGGAAGTGGCCAAAAGTTACCTGGAACTGGATCTTGGTTTAACCGAATCAAATATTGTCCGCTGCCCGGATTTGGAAACAGCCGGGAGAATGATTGCCCGCATTGAAGAAGCCGGAAATAATCACGATACGGTTGGTGGTGTAATTACCTGCGTTGCAACAGGTGCGCCAGCTGGTCTTGGAGAACCTGTTTTCAATAAATTGCATGCCGATTTAGGACATGCCATGTTGGGAATTAATGCGGTAAAAGGCTTTGAGTATGGCTCCGGTTTTGCCGGAACCCGTTTATCTGGTTCGGAACACAACGATGTATTTGTGAAAGACGGCGACAAAATCCGGACAAAAACGAACCACTCCGGTGGCGTGCAGGGAGGAATATCCAATGGTGAAGACATTTATTTCCGGGTAGCATTTAAACCCATTGCTACCTTACTGAAAGAGCAGCATACAATAGATAGCTCGGCACACGAAGTAACGATCAATCCCAAAGGTCGTCATGATCCGTGTGTATTGCCGAGGGCTGTGCCCATTGTTGAAGCGATGGCTGCCCTTGTACTGGCCGATCATTTCCTGATGAACAGCATCTCAAAACTCTAACATTTTAACCAATGGAAATCAGTGAACTAATCCTGCAAACCATGAACGAAACCGGCCGCCCACTTAAGAGTGGTGAAATAGCTGAAAGAGCCGGCATTGACAAAAAGGTGGTCGACAAAGCACTGAAAAAGCTGAAAGACGAAGGGAAAATTGTTTCTCCCAGGCGTTGTTTTTATGAGCCCAAACATCCTTAGGAAGGACAATTATACCTATTCGTTATGAGACTTTTAGGAAATATTATATGGTTCGTATTTGGAGGCGTTTTTATCTTCTTCGAGTATCTTTGGGGGGGCTTGGTCCTCTGCCTGACGATTGTTGGCATTCCCTGGGGATTGCAGGCTTTTAAACTGGGCGTTGCTCATTTGACCCCTTTCGGAAAACACGTGGTTCCGACCGGCGAAAGCATCCCGGTCATTTCGTTTCTGTTGAATGTCATCTGGATCATTTTGGCCGGGTTTTGGATTGCTGTTACACATCTTCTGTTCGGAATTCTGTTTTGTGTCACCATTATCGGAATTCCGTTCGGACTTCAGCATTTTAAACTGATGCGACTGGGATTTTACCCCTTCGGATACGGCCTGCGCTAAACAGGGCGAAGAGGTTTCCTGAATAAAAATCTGGAAGATGGGATGAGACGGCTGGAACATTATCTGCAAAATTTCAATGGATTAGGATCATAGATGGCTTATAAGCTATTTGTTTCGGGCTAAAGGATGTTACCCGTAAGCGACCATGGCCCAGGTTTATGGTATTCTGAAGATGAACGCAAGGTTGTTTTCCGTAATTTAGACCGATATTAACCCGAAGGAATGAAAACTGCAGTGTTGGTTTCATTTGGCCCCATGAACAGATTATAATACTTGATGAAAGCAGATTTAATTACCATTGGCGATGAGATTCTCATCGGCCAGATTATCGATACTAATTCGGCCTGGATGGCCAGACAACTCAATGACGAAGGAATTGCCGTCCGGCAGATTACCAGTATATCAGACGAGCACGACCACATGTTGGAAACATTGGCAGATGCTTTGGGCAAAGTCGATTTAGTGCTGATTACCGGAGGATTAGGCCCGACAAAAGACGACAGGACCAAAGACGCTATTTGTCAGTTCTTTGGCACACAGTTGGTCTATGACGATAACGTACTGGAACACATAAAAACATTGCTAGCTCCGCGCGGAGTGCAGATGAACGGACTCAACCGCGACCAGGCGCTGGTTCCTGAAAGTGCGGTTGTGCTGCACAACCGGATGGGAACAGCTCCCGGACTTTGGATGGAAAAAGAGGGATATGTTTTTGTTTTTATGCCCGGCGTTCCATTCGAAATGAAAACACTGGTAAATGAGCAGATATTACCAAGGGTGCGTACCCGGTTCAAAACTACACCAATCATTCACCGGACCATTTTATCGCAAGGTTTACCGGAGTCGGTGTTGGCCGAACGGATTGCCGGTTGGGAAGACAATCTGCCTTCGTTCATCAAACTGGCGTATTTGCCTAATCCGATGCACATCCGGTTGCGGTTGAGCGCTACGGGCGATGACCGCGACATGATGAACCGTGTACTTGACCAAAAAGTACAGGAATTAATAACGATTATCCCGGAACATATTTTCGGTTATGAAGATGATACCCTTACCGGGAATATTGGCAAGCTGCTAAAACAGCGCAACCTGACAGTTGGAACAGCAGAAAGTTGCACCGGTGGAAATATTGCACACTTTTTCACTTCCGATGCAGGTAGCTCAGATTATTTCCGCGGAAGCGTAGTAGCTTATTCCAACGAAGTAAAGGAAAACGTTCTCGGTGTCCCTGAAAAAGTGCTTATTGAGCATGGAGCTGTAAGTGCCGAAGTCGTGGAAGCGATGGCAGTTGGTGCGCGAAAAGTATTGGGAGTTGATTATGTAGTGGCTACTTCCGGAATTGCCGGACCTACAGGAGGCACACCGGAAAAGCCGGTTGGCTTGGTTTGGATAGCGGTTGCCGGCCCTGACGGTGTTGTTTCAAAAAAATATAACTTTGGTAACGACCGCGGAAGAAATATTGTTCGCTCGTCGCAATCGGCCCTGAACCTGTTACGCAATACTTTGTTGAAGTAAAAAACAGACAGCCGAATAACCAAACTTATTTTTTAGACTCTCAATGCATTGCTTGGTTCCCGGTTAGCCGGAATGAGAATTATACGGACAGATAAAAAACGATGATATGAAAAAAGCACTCATCATTATTGGCGTAGTTGTGGTGGTTTTATTGGCTGCCATGATTGCCGTTCCACTGATTTTTAAAGATCAGGTTTATCAGAAAGCGCTCGACAAAGCTAACGAGATGGTTGATGCCCGGGTTGAACTCGATGGGGTAAACCTGTCCCTGTTCAAGAGTTTTCCAAAAGTGTACGCCGAGTTGGACGGGCTACGTGTTATCGGGAAAGGTGATTTTGCCAACGATACACTGGTGAGTGTAGGCTCGGTAGCTACTACCATTAATCTGTCCAGCTTGTGGCATCTCGACCAGGGAATCGATGTGAATGAAATTATCGTCGACAATCCAACGGTTGCCCTGAAAGTGAATAAAGCCGGTAAAAGCAACTGGGATATTACCACTTCAAACGAACAGCCGGCAACCACCGATACAACAGCATCAGAAATGCAATTGAACCTGGATAAAATCGCAGTGCACAACTTGTCACTCCGTTATACCGATGAGTCAACCCCCATGTTCTTTTCGATGGAGAAAGGGGAATTCAACCTTTCGGGAACAATGGATGGTGCGAACAGTACCCTGAAAACCGATGCACAGGTAAAGAATATCACGTTTGATTACGAAGGCAGCCGGTATGCGAAAGATATTAATCTGGATATGAATACTGTGTTGACAGCCAACTTCGATAAGATGAAATTTGCTGTTGCCGAAAATGAGATGCACATCAATAAACTACCGGTGAAAATCGACGGTAGCTTTGCCCTGGCTGATTCCAGTTATGATTTTGATTTGAAATTCAGTTCTCCCGGTTCCGGATTTGACGAATTGCTGGGCTTTGTGCCCGAAGAATACCAGTCGTATCTGAAAGATGTTCAGACGAAAGGTGATGTGACATTTGGCGGATTTGTAAAAGGTGCTTATACCGAAACGAGCTACCCGGCATTTGGTATCGACCTGAAGCTGGATAATGGTTGGTTAAAATATCCTGATTTGCCCAAAGCGGTTGAAAACGTCAATCTGGCAGCCAGCGTGAAAAAGCCCGAAGGCGATTTGGATTTGATGACAGTGGATGTGACTAAATTCGAAGCCAAGGCAGCAGGAAACCCGGTTTCGGCTAACCTCTCCATTGCGCATCCGATGAGAGATATGCAGTTGAAAGGAAAGCTGAACGGGAAAATCGATTTCACAACAGTATCGCAGGCGTTGCCAATGGATTCGATGGATATTCGCGGCCTGCTTGATGCTGCTGTTCAGTTTAACGGACCCTATTCTGCTATTGAAACGCAGCAGTACGACAAGTTTGAAACCGAAGGAAAGGTTCAGCTAAAAGGATTCCGAATGGCTTCGAAAGATTTGCCCATGCCAATAACCATTTCCTCGGCTGATATGACGATGAACTCACGTTCAGTATCGCTCGCTTCGCTAAAAGGGAATATGGGGCATTCCGACTTTTCGGCATCCGGTTCGCTTTCTAACTACTGGCCGTATATTCTAAAAAGTGAGACACTGAAGGGAAATCTGAAAGTAAGTTCCAATCTGCTCGATGTGAATCAATTGATGGCCAGCATGGCAACTACCGATACCACAAAGACCGATACCAGCAAAATGGAAGCCTTTGAAGTTCCCGATCACATCGATTTTGCAATGCAGGCCAATATCAATAAAATTCTGTATGACAAGATGGTGATTACCGGAACCAAAGGTGAAGTAACTGTCAGGAATAAAAAGCTTTTACTGGATGGTTTACAAATGAATATGCTGAACGGTGAGGTGACGATGAATGGATCATATGAAACGCCACAGCCACAAAAGCCGAAATTTGATTTCAACCTGAAAGTGAAGGGATTTGATATCCCACAGGCCTATCGCTCATTGTCGACCGTTCGAACCATGCTGCCGATTGCGTCGAACAGTACCGGTGCATTCAGTACAGGCTTATCCATTTCCGGTTCGTTAACGAGAAATATGGAACCGGTTTTCCAATCGTTTAACGGAAACGGCGACATTTCTACATCTGATATTCAGATTGTGGGGGCGAAGGTATTCCAGGAAATTGGTAAATATTTCAAGAAGAATACGTTCCACAAAGTTGATATCGGTAATTTTGCAACAAAATTCAAGATTGTTAACGGAGGTCTGGATGTTTCGCCGTTCAAAACAAATATTGCCGGACAGGAAGCGGTGATATCCGGGCATCAAACCGTTAGTCAAAACCTGAATTACAAAATAGACTTTAAGGTCGATAAAGACAATTTAAGCGGCAATGTTAACAAGTACCTGGGCTTTGTTCCGGGCTCGGAAAATATTCAAAAATTGCCGGTAGGAGTGACCATTGGAGGTACATTCAAGCAACCGGAAGTAAAATTGAACCTGAACGATGCTAAAAAACTCGTCGAAGAGGAATTTAAAAAGTCATCGAAGAAGCAGATTCAGGATGCCGCGAAAAAGCTTGGCAACGAGTTGCAGAAAATATTCAAGTAATTATCTGAGGTTACCTATATTGAAAAAGGCTGCATCATTTAGTGCAGCCTTTTTTCTCTCCGGCTAACTTGTAGTTTATTATTGTATTATCTTACCAGTCAACTCAATTCCTTCTTCCTTGAGTTCTTCGGGTGAATACCTCCGTATTTTAAAGTTGAGATAAGCCACCAGAATTGTCATCACCGGGCTGATCAGGTTGAAAAATGCATAAGGCAGATAGGCCAGCGTAGGAACGCCCAGAACCCGTGACTGCGTCGCACCGCATGTATTCCAGGGAATCAGTACAGAAACAACCGTACCCGAATCTTCGAGTGTTCGGCTGAGTAGTTCAGGCTTAAGACCGTTTTCCCGGTAGGTTTGCGAAAACATGCGCCCCGGAACTACGATGGCCAGGTATTGATCGGAAGCAGTAAAGTTGAAAAATATACAGCTGCTGACGGTGGAGAATACCAACGAACCTGTGCTGTGGGCAAACTTCAGAATCTCATTGGTAATGCGATTCAACAAACCGCCTGCTTCCATCACACCCCCAAAAACCATGGCGGATAAGATTAACCAGATAGTGTCCAGCATTCCACTCATCCCGGAGGTGTGCAAAAGCTCATTTACTGCCGCGTCCCGGGTGGTTAAGCTAATATCGCCAAACATCGATTGCATCACAGCGATATAAGCATCTTTCAGGTAAATGCCTGATTCGCCGGAAACGCTTTGAATGATTTGCGGTTGAAATATGACTGCAAACAGGGCGCCCAGCATGGTTCCAATAAAAAGAGCGGGCAAGGCAGGCATTTTCCGAATAATGATGACCAGCAAAGTTATTGGCACGATAAAGAGTAATGGCGTTGTGTTGAAGGTTCCTTCAATGGCTGTCTTTACATCGTCAACATTAATGGTAATTTGGGTAAAGTCGTGAGTGATTCCCATGATGAGGAAAATAATGAGCGTAATGGTCATGGTGGGGACCGTGGTATACATCATGTACCGGATGTGCGTAAAGATATCGGTGCCAGCCATGGCAGGAGCCAGATTCGTCGTATCGGAGAGGGGAGACATCTTGTCGCCGAAATAGGCTCCACTGATAATGGCGCCGGCTACAACCGGTTCGCTAAATCCCAGTGTTTTGCCAATACCTAACAATGCCACGCCAATGGTTGCAACCGTAGACCATGAACTTCCGGTAGCAACCGAAACAATAGCCGATACGACCACTGCGGAGAAGAGGAATAATTTGGGAGAGATAATATCCAGGCCATAAAAAATCATTGCAGGGACCACGCCACTAATCATCCAGGTTCCGGCAAGTGAACCAATGAGCAGCAGGATAAGCATTGATGGCATTGCTGAGCTGATATTCTCTATGACCTGTTTTTGTATGGTTGTCCAGCTTCGCTTCAGCCTGTGACAAATGAGACCTGCAATAGCAGCCGAAAGTAATAGGGCAATCTGGTTCGCGCCAGCCAATGTGTCTTCGAAAAACCAGACATTCGCGCTGAGAAGCGTTATCAGAAAGATAATCGGAAGAAATGCCTGCCACAAAGCCGGTTTATTTAGGTCTTCTTGTGCTTGAACCAAAATCGAAAAAAATTAGTTAATGGTTAGAATATTAGGTCTCAGGAATATAATATCTCCTGCAAATTCCCGTTACAAAGAAAAGGTATTTTTACTTATTTAGTGTGTTTTTTCCTGATGTTTAAAAGATACCAGAAGTTCAAATCCCCGATAATATTTTGTTATGTAGAATTAAAGTTTTGCTTACTTTTATGTTTCATCTATTATCAGATTTTGCCGTATTTATGGATACTACCTATATTTCGTTGCGTAATGTTCTGATTACTTTGTCTTTGGGAGTGGTGTTTTTATCATCCCCGTCTGCCTATGCTCAAAAAAAGAAACCACAAATATTAGAAGTTGGTGGAAAAGTGCGGTTAGATGAAGGCCGATTTGACGGGGCAACCATTGAAGTACTCAATACCGACAATAATAAAATTGAGAAAAAGATAAACGTAACGACAGCAGGAAAATTTGATTTTGAATTACCGTATCAGTATAATTACCAGCTATTTTTCCGAAAAAGTGGTTTTTATCCGAAGATGTTGATTGTAACAACGGTTATCCCGGAAAAAGTATTGGAGCGCGACCCTTATTTTCCACCGATCCAGTTTGTCGTCACATTATTTAAGGTGGTGCCGGAAATCGATCCGGCGTTTTCAAAAAAGCCAGTCGGGAAAATATTCTATTCGGCTAAAGTGGATAATTTCGATTCGGAATCGTACTTCAACGATATGCAAATACGTCAGGAGATTGATGACGAAAAGACCAAACTTGCCGACAAATCTTATCAGAAGAAACTGGATCTGGCCAAAACGCTCGAAGAAGCTGAAAAATTGGCGGAAGCTATTGCCGTATATCAACAGGCTGCCGATTTAAAGCCGAACGATAATTTTGTTAAGGACAAGATTAAATTGCTTGGCGAACAAATTAAACTGAAAGAAGAGCAGGCAAAGCAGAATGAAGAATTTAAACAGCTAATGGCCGAAGGAGAGGAAAAGGTTGCCAGTAAGGCATTCCAGGAGGCCCTGAATATATACAATAAGGCCCTGAAATTACAACCGGATGCGCAGCATCCTAAAGAGATGTTGAACAAAATTAAAGCTGCCATTGCCGCACAAAGGCAAGCTGCGGAGGAAGCGGCCAAACAGAAAGCTTTGGCCGAAGCCCGTCAAAAACAATTTGAGCAGGTTGTTTCGAAAGGAGACAGCTTGTTTGCCGTTAAATCTTATCCTGATGCGACAACCGCTTTTAATCAAGCATTACAGTTGCAGCCCGTTGCAAAACATCCGCAGGAGATGTTGAACAAAATTAAAGCTGCCATTGCCGCACAAAGGCAAGCTGCGGAGGAAGCGGCCAAACAGAAAGCTTTGGCCGAAGCCCGTCAAAAACAATTTGAGCAGGTTGTTTCGAAAGGAGACAGCTTGTTTGCCGTTAAATCTTATCCTGATGCGACAACCGCTTTTAATCAAGCATTACAGTTGCAGCCCGTGGCAAAACATCCGCAGGAGATGTTGAACAAAATTAAAGCTGCTATTGCCGCACAAAGGCAAGCTGCGGAGGAGGCGGCCAAACAGAAAGCTTTGGCCGAAGCCCGCCAAAAACAGGCTGAAGCCAAAGTAGAACAACGCCGTTTTTCTTCTGCAATAGCAAAAGGTGATAGTTTATTTGGATTGAAACAATACAATAGCTCCATTGCTGCTTTTAATGAAGCGTTGCAATTACAACCCGGTGCAACTTATCCGGCTACGATGCTAGAAAAAATAAAGCACGCTTTGGCTGAAAAAGAGCAGGCTGCAAAGGAAAAACAGTTGGCTGAGCAAGCACAGAACCGTTCGACGTATCAGGAACAAAAAGACACTGCGAGTTTCCATTATATTGGTGTAGTAGAGGATTTGTATCTGAACAATATCAAAAAAGCGGATGCCGCTTACGCCGAATCAATGTGGACAGTTGCCCGTTTCTTTTATTACGAAGCACAGAAGTACAAACCTTCGGAAAAATATCCGCAAAAGCAGGTTGATTTATGTGATAAAGCGATAGAATCGGAGTTGCTGGCCAAAAGAGAAAAGCAATATCAGGATTTTATCAGCAAGGCGGATGCGAGTCTGAAAACCGCTGAATTCACGTTGGCAAAATTCTATTATCATCAGGCGCTGAAGATTAAAGGAGGAGAGGACTACCCCAAAAGGCAGCTGGTTGAAGTTAAGAAAGCGGTCCAACAAAAACACGCTTCAGAAGAAGAAACCCAATTCCGTTCTTTTGTGAAAAAGGCTGATGAGGCGTTCGGCCAAAAAGACATTTCAGTTGCCCGTTTTTACTATAAGAAAGCGCTCGCCCTGAAACCCGATGAATCATATCCAAAAACACAGTTAAACAGGTTGGACAGCCTGTAACAAGCTTTAAAAGCAAAAAAAGCCCCGCCGGGCTTTTTGTTTTTTTGTAAGGTGAGTAGAAGGATTTAAATAAATCCGGCGGGACCTTATTTCGTTATACAAAACTTGCGTTATTCAAAAACGTAAAGCTGGTATTCAAATCTTCCCAAATATCGCCTTTGCAACGATCTTCTTCCACAAAGAAATGTTTCATTCCTGCTTTTTCGCGCGCATCAAATATCGGTTTAAAATCAATTGTTCCGGTACCTACAGCTGCAAAAAATTGTTCCGGAGTGTTATCCATGTCTTTTACATGCCAGAGTTCGAAACGGCCGGGAAATTTATCGAAATATTCAATCGGCGTGTGGCCACCTTTGGTAATCCAGTATAAATCCAACTCACTTTTTACCAGGTTCGGATCGGTATTGCTGAGCAATACATCCATTGGAATTTGGCCTTCCATGGGCTCGAACTCGAAATTGTGGTTGTGATAGGCAAACTGAAGGCCGTGTTTTTTGGCAAATTGTCCCAGCGTATTGAGTTTGTCAGCCGTATTCTTGTATCCATCGAGGTTTTCGCGGAACTCACCAGACAGATAAGGGTAAACAATGTACTTGCAACCAGCTTCGGCGTGAGCGGAACAAACCTCATCAGCTACATCCGGTTCGAATACGGTATGGCTCGACATGAACTTCATGCCCATATCATTGAGCATCCTGGTAAATTCCTTCGGTTCTTTTCCATAAAAACGGCCATTACCGAAACCGGCGGCTTCAACCGAATTGTATCCTGTTTCAGCAACTTTTTTTAGTGTGCCTTCCAGATCGTCATTTAGCTGATCGCGTACAGTGTAAACCTGTAAGCCAATTTCTTTTTGCTTTTTACCACAGGATGAAAGAGCTGTGGGAGCCACCATTGCAGCGGTTGTGAGCATGGCTGATTTTTTAAGAAAATCGCGTCTTGTTCCCATTTTTATCGGTTTATAATGTTAGATAGAATGTAAATTTACACGATGATTTTTTCATTTTCAGCATCCCAGAACACTTTTTTATTATGCTTATATGAAAGTGTTCCCATGTGTGCCGTAATGGCTTCTTCGAAACCCTGATCAATATTGCAACTGGGCTGTTTCCCGTCGCGGATGCAGTCGACCCACTCTTTCATGTGCAGGTGCGTTGTATCTACTCGTTTGCCACCTCTGTAAGTGTATAACAGACCTCGACCGGCAAAATACTTTTCGGTAGCCGACGTAACGGCATCTGCATTTTTCCTGCCGGGAATATAAGAATAAATAGGCAGTTCCGGATCGATGATCCCTTTCTTGATCTTGTCGGCGTATTTGGTTGACTCAACGTCGGCATTGATGGTGAGGGTTTGTCCGAGCTCCATCCAGGCATCGTGCCCCATCACTACTTTTCCGCGTTGATGCTGACTGGAGAGAGTGGCACTGTAAACCAGTGATAAATCCTGTTTTGGGAATTCAAACACGGTATGCAACACATCCGGTACCGTCCGTCCGTCTTTATAGAAATAAATTCCCCCGGTTGACATGGCTGAATCCGGAATGCCAA
This sequence comes from Prolixibacter sp. SD074, assembly GCF_009617895.1. NCBI lineage: Bacteria > Pseudomonadati > Bacteroidota > Bacteroidia > Marinilabiliales > Prolixibacteraceae > Prolixibacter > Prolixibacter sp. SD074. The sequence goes on along the minus strand of NZ_BLAW01000001.1, from coordinate 1,012,440 downwards.
CATTCATGATTTGGTTGATGGCATCGTATTCATGTGTAAGCAAGTCGCCTGACAAGCCGGTGCTGTAATCCCACCAACAACGCCAGCGGAAAAAACGCTCGAGACTGAATTCATGCCATGGCGCTGGCCCGATAAATTGCTCCCAGTCGATGGTTCCAGGATTGGCGTCTTTATGTATTGGATACACCCAGGCACCATTTGGCGTATTCCGGTTGGTGGTTACTTCAACCAGGTTAATTGGCCCCAGTACGCCTTTTTCGATGGCTTCTTTGGCTTTCTGGTAACTATCAGTCTGCCGTCCCTGGTGGCCGAGCTGGAAAGTTATTCCACTCTCTTTTACTGCCTTCCTGACCTCATAAGTTTCTTCAACCGTCCAGGTCATGGGTTTTTCGCAGTAAACATGTATGCCATTTTTCGCTGCTTCAATGGTCATCGGACCGTGCCAGTGATCAGGGGCAGCAATAACAACGGCATCTATATCGGGAGCAGCACAAAGCTCTTTGTAATTCTTAAATATTTTAGGCATTGGCCCCATGTTTCCACCGGTTCCTTCGCGGTTAACATTGGCGCCGGCTTCGGCACACATTTTTTCATAAGTGTTGAAGATATCGCAAACAGCAGTAATCTGAATTCCGAGGTTTTCCTGCTGAAGAAATTCCTCGTACCGTTTATCCCCTTTATTATTCATGGCGCCTTCTTTCCACTCGTCTACCATCGTAGGATGGGCAAAGCCTAACGCTTTAGCCAGCATTTTCCCACGGATACCGTATCCGATCAATCCAACGCGAAGCGGTTTTCCGCTAAGGTCCGAAGGGGGAGTGGCGGCCGGCTCTTCATAACCCATACCTACTTCATCGGTAATTGAACTACTCAGCAGGCGATCGTATTGTTTCTTTTTGTAAACACCGTAGGCAAAAGCACCCAAAACGGGAACTGTTGCCAGACTTTTAATCACGTCGCGGCGTCCTACATTCTTTTTATTCTCGTTCTGTTCTGTGTGTTCCTGATTTTGCTTTTTATCACTCATTTCTCGTTCCTCTCAAATAATTAAATTTTACTTTGTTTTAACCAGCAACCGATCGAACCCAATAATTTTCCCGGTAGGAAAAAGGGATAATGCCCACATAGCAAAAAATTCGATGGCCACCTTATCGATGAAGAGGTAACTTCCTTCGGAAGGAAGGGCGTACGTTAATCCGATGAAAGGTGGATGAGAGAAATAATACATGGCCAGTAACAACATGCCTCCGTAAATGGCCCAACGGGTAAACAGGCCCATTATCAATGCTACGCCGATAAGGACAAGCCCCCATTCGTTTAAAGCGTCGATAACCGGAAGTAATTTTGGGGAAGCTGCCAGTGAGTGATAAAACCCGGATAAAAATCCTTTGGAATCCATTAAATAGCCAACAGAAGTCCAGTTGGGGTTCAGGAGCTTGGTAATACCTTCATAGAGAAAATGCCAGCCGATCACCACACGAAGGATAAGCAATGCCGCAAGCTGGGCATTGGAAAGTTTTTGGTGAGGATTTAACATGGTGCGTTTCGTATTGATAGGATAAAAGTTGAGATACAAATCGCCCGAAAATTAATAAAAGGAAGGAGATTGAGAAAAATGTTAAATAGCATTTTGTGTTTATTACAATTATTTAACTTATGAGAGGAAGTAGATATGACGATGGCACCCCGGATGAGATGCCATTTGTATTCTGCAAATAATCTCTGATTTCGGGTTTATTCAACAAGCATGTCTTCCGCCAGCTTCTCTGCTACTTTTTTGTCTTCCAGGTATTCAACAATTTTCAGTGCGAATTTAATGGCAACGCCGGCGCCTCTTCCCATGATGATATTTTCACATTGCAACGTCGGTTCTTCCAGGATGGTTGCACCCTTCAGGTACTTTTCATATCCGGGGTAACAAACAGCTTTCTTGCCTTCAAGAAGTCCTAATTCCCCCAAAACAAGGGGCGCAGCACAAATAGCTCCCATAGGCTTATCTTCGTCGGCAAAGGCTTTGATTTGTTTCTTAAGCCCTTCATGTTCGTTTAAATGGCGTGCACCTGGCATACCTCCAGGCAGAACAATCATTTCAACATTATTGTAATTGACTTCTTCGAATAGTTTGTCTGCAATAACCGGGATGTTGTGATTACCCTTTACCTCTTTCTTTCCTGTAACGGAAACAGTTGTCACATCTAAACGGGCACGCCTGAGAACATCAATAATGCTGATAGCTTCAATCTCTTCAAATCCCTCGGCAAGGTGTACTGCAATGTTGGTCATATTGTGTATTTTTTTGATGATCAAAGTTAATGATTAGCTGGCATGAACACAAAAAAGCCCGGAAAAACAATTGTTAACCGGGCCTCAAAGAAAAATTGAAGATTTATTTTTCAGCTAATTAAACGGCATAATCTTTTAACCACTTACTGAGCTTTTTACGGGTAAAGAAAATGCGACTTTTAACCGTACCTAACGGTAGGTTTAGTTTTTCAGCGATTTCTTTGTATTTGTACCCGCTCAGAAACATCTGGAAAGGCTCTCTGAATTCTTTCTCGAGCATGTCAATTTTCTTGTAAATCTCCTTCTCTGCATGAATAGAATCGGGGGCCGGATAATGAACATCCTTGGAAAGGGAAAGATGAAAGTTATTGTTGGCTGAATCAAATGTTTTTTTTGCCTTTACGTTGCGCCTATAGTCATTAATGAACGTGTTCTTCATAATGGTGTAAATCCAGGCTTTGAAATTGGTATTCGTGCGGAACTTATCACGATAGGTAAGCGCTTTCAGATAAGTTTCCTGAAGCAAATCCTGTGCTTTTTCCGGGTCGCTTGTTAAACTTAGGGCAAAATGATACAGCCGGTCTTCCAGACTGATTAAAGTGTTTTGAAATTGAATCTGTGTCATGGTTTTTGATGATTAAAGTTCGTGTTGACTGACTAGAATGCGTGTTTGGTTGATCAAACATACTATCAAAATTATCCTAAGTTTTTGGTATTAACAAACAAAAGGAGGGGTTCTTTTCATTAAATTGAACTTATTCTAAATAAGGCATGACATAAATCACTGATATACTTTCCTATAAAAACCAATCAAAGAATTATTCTAAATTACAGGTTAAATGAAACATTTTTTTACACTTTGGGGTATAAGGCCCCCTTCTTCGTCTGAGATGAACGGATTATTCATTATATTTTGTTGTAGTACTGATGGTTATATGCCTTTTGAAACTGTTTAATAAAGTTTCGGACGGAATGTATTTGCTGGTTGGATTTTCGTTTAGTAAAAAGTAATGAAAATTATGATAATAGATGTGGCCCCGTTTTCGCGATTTAAAGTAGGAGAGAAACAAAAAAGCCTCCCGATAGAAGAGGCTTTTCTGAAAGTGACTGAGCTGGGGCTCGGACCCAGGACCCACGCCTTAAAAGGGCGTTGCTCTACCAGCTGAGCTACTCAGTCATCCTTGTAGTACCCTTGTTTTTCAAAGGCGGTGCAAATATAGAATCTTTTGTTAAAAAATCAAAAGTTGAATTCTAAACATGGCGAAAACAATGGTCTTCGTATGCGGCAACTTCTTTTTTTCCAGAAGTTCAGAAAGGGTAATTATTCCCGGATAAGTTTATCGTCCTCGTAGCTGAAGAGCAACGGAACGCCGGTAGGAATTTCCAGTTGCAGAACTTCCTCCTTCGAAAGGTTTTCGATGTACATTACAATGGAACGCAGGCTGTTTCCGTGAGCTGAAACCAACACGTTTTTGCCTTCTTTCAGTTGTTTCAGAATGTTTTCCCTGAAGAAGGGGATGGTCCGCTCGGCCGTGTCCTGCAGGCATTCGCCGTTTGGCGGCGGAACATCGTAACTTCTTCTCCAGATATGAACTTGCTCGTCGCCGTATGTTTTTGCGGTTTCAGCTTTGTTCATGCCCTGCAATTCGCCGTAGTACCGTTCGTTCAGGTGCCAGTCACGGTAAACCGGGATGACATTTTTATTCATTTCTTCGCTGTAGATTACGCCCCATTCGCTCATCTTACCATCAGGATGAACCACTACCGGTGTTTTTTCGCTTTTGTTTTTGGCCATTGCAATCATGGCTGTTTCGAGGGCACGAACCTGTACCGAAGTGTAGACTACGTCGAATTCCATATCGGCCAGCGTCTCACCGGCTTTCAGCGCTTCTTCAATTCCGACAGTCGACAGCGGGACGTCTACCCAGCCGGTAAATACGTTTTTCTTGTTCCAAAGGGATTGTCCGTGACGGACCAACACCAATTTTGCCATTGTTTCTTTTTTTATTGAATGGTTTAATAATCTCTTTTCAGTCTGTTTTCCCCGTTAAACAACTAAACAGTGGAGTAGGTTGAAAAAAATGTACAGGACAATAATTTTCTTTTCCCGAATATCTCACATCCTTAAATAACAAACGAGCCGCAACCGATTTCCGGTTGCGGCTCGTTTTAAGACAAAAAATTAATTAACCTAAAATCAAACTTATATGGGAAAATATCAATTCTGATTGGCCCAAACAAATCAAACCTCTTCGTCAACAGCCTCTTCTTTACTATTGCGTCCGGCCCGAATGGCCAGTTGGGTTTGGTAGTATTTGATTTTTTCGTTCAGCTCATTCACGAATGTCTCCACACCTTCGGCAGCCATGTCGAGGGTGATGGTGGCGTTAATCCGTTTGACCATTTGTTTGTAAATCGGATCAATAATCAAGCGGGTCGAACGTACATCTGCGTTAAGTCGACCGGCTAACTCGGTGTTTCGTTGGTTCAACACCGTCTGAAAATGTTCGTTTTGCTCTTTCAGCATAGCTACCCAGGTGGTTATGCCGATTAGATCGACATGAGGGCTGTAGGTTTCATTTTGCAAATCGCCAACCAGATTGGTTAGTGCGGCGCTCTCTTCGTTATATGACATTTTGCGCATGTTGCCATACAGGCTGATTACCCGTTTTAACTTGCGGGCACTTTCTTCCTCGGCTTCGACCGGACTGCGTACCGTGGCATTTACCCGGCCTCTGATAGCGCTCCATGTCGTATCGCGAAGTTTATCCAGCTGGTATACCTCGGCTGATTTATTGCTGCCTTGCTCAACACGTAAGGCCGAATCAAGGCTGCCTAATGCATCCCCAAATGCAGCGTATTGCACTGTAATGCCTAATGTTTCAGAGGTTGCAGCTTCGATAAGTGTTTTAACATCGGTCATAAACTGATAATGTTCATTGTTCCGTAGGTAGATTAGATTGAAGTTTTGGATTAGATTCATAATGTTATATTTAAGTGGAAAAATGATAACTAATTTACAACTATCTAAAATAAAATTCAATCTTCAAAACATGTTTATGATCATCATTTTGGTTCTTTTCGTTACAAAAATATTCAATTTATCAGATGTTTTTTACACAAACGAAACAGTTGATTACAAGTCTGGCTTGTAAAGATGATTGCAACATCCTTTCTTTTTCATATTAGTTTATAGCTATTGGAATATCGAAAGACTTGTTTCTACTGTTCGCTTCCTGAAATATTATACCGGCAACTGTTTTCATGCAGTCTCGCGGCGAGAAACCTTGCCGCCAATCGTTTTCATACTTTCTCGGATCGAGAAACCTTGCCGACAACTGTTTTCATACTTTCTCTTAATAGAGAAACGTTGCCGCAGATTGGATTCAAGCTTTCCCACTGCTGGGAAACCGCGTCATCAGCTGATTTTATGATTCCCCGAGAATGTTCACTCAACTGTGTCTGTCACTCTGCATAGTCATCACATTTTTCGATGAAGGTGTCATATATCACGATTAATTCTATCGTCGAATTTTATCTTCAATTGAGCCAGGACAAGTCCCCAATTGGGTTGTTTTGCCCTTTCTCATGGCAGAAATTGCCTTTTTATTGATATTCTCACTATCCTGAGACATGTTGTTGATAATATTTTGCACGTTCGGCAAAATTATGGCGTTTGTTGTTTCAGCAAATCTTCTGATATTTTGCTCATGTGGTCCCATTATAGTAATAAGCATCAGGGAATATGTTTGGGGTTTGACAGAACATGAGTTCGGGCTCAATATATGCCCAATTGATGAATACTAAGAATAATTTCCACAGACACCAGCCGGTCATATTTTACCGCTATTATTTTAATTAACAATTCATCATTCTCAAAAAAAAATAGCTGAAAAATTGTGCTGCCAAATCTAGTTTTAAATGCTTTCAAATCGCCATATATTATCCCTATTTTAAAACTTTCGAAAACCTCGCTGGTTGTACATATTGTAAGGATTTAATGGATGATTTATTTGTAAATTTGAAATCGGATTACTAAATAATAAAAGGATTTGACGATGAGAAAGACTTATGGCGTTGGTATTGACGCGGAAAAGCGTGCCGTCAACAAGAAAAAGAAGATTCAGTATATCAATCTGAAACTGGCAGCACAAGGATTTCCCTATTATCAGGATGAACGTTCAGCCCAGTTTCTGGAAATAGCCACTCCTTTACTGGATAACTATAAGGAACAATCGCGGCTGTTGGCCAGTCATTTATCACCCATTGAAAAACGGGTTCAAACCTTCCTGGACGATTACTTTGCTGATGTTCCGGGGAAAAAAAATATTTCCCTGCCGGGAAATTCTTTTGTGCTCGACACACATGGTCTGGCCCGCATGATGTCCATATCGCCCGGCAAGGATTGTTACGAAACCGATATGGTGAAATCGTACCGGACCTCACAAGGCATTTTGCACAATCCCAAAGGAGATAAGCGAACAACCAAAGGGGTATTTCACATTTGCGAAGGCGGGTTGCCTATTCCCAATGACAAAAAGGCGGTGCCCAAAGAGACGTTCGCCAAATTGCTCGAAGCAGCCCTGAACCCGCCAAAGGATTTGATGGAACTACCATTTACCTCGGATCAGGATGATAAGGCAGAATTGTTTATGAGCCTGATGTTGCGCCCGATTGTTGTTCCGGAAGTTCATGGGGTAACCAAGGAAAAATCGATGGAAGTTCTTTTTCTGGCTCCCGGAAGCCTCATTAGCAACCTCGATTTCGTTGAATCCATTTTTGGAAACGCCGGCGATCCCAACTTGCCGGAGAATGATGCGGCCCTCGATCCTGAAGGCTGGACCGGACATACCGGTTGTGTTATTATGGCGACACACCTGGTCCATGTGAAAAAGAAAGATATGGGCCTTCCGCATTACAATAATGCAACCGAACGGCAGCGCCGCGAAGGCATGTGCTGGAAGGACGAAAATGAGCGGTACAACGATGGCGGCGCGTTTAAAATTACCGCCCGTGACGAACGGGGAGTGGTGGTGACCATTATTGCCGACAACTATTTTGGATACTGCAAAAAAGAGGTCAAAACGCAAATCAGTTATTCAGCCAACTTGTTCGGCCTGGCGGAAGAAGAACACGCGGGTGGCGCAATTGCCTATCCCGGTTATGATTTGGGAGAACGGTACGTACTCGACGAAAGTCTGTTGCCGTCGACCATGACATTTAAAGAGTTTACCGCGCTTTATTCCGATATGATGAACCTTCATCCTGAAGGGTACGGGACTGACAAGAACTACCCGAACATTATTTATGTACCGGAGAACGCGCGCTTCAATATCTTCGAACAATCGGTGAGCTGGACAAATGACCAGGCAACCTATTCCATTAAATTGCTTCCGGCCAATCACTACGTTCTTCCTTCGGGGTACCGGATAAGAATGCGGAAGCGTTTAAACGGCCATCACTGGCACCTGACCGGAGCGGTTGGCGAAGGCACGTTGTGCCACAAACCCTGCACGGTTTCCGGTGGCGGAAAATCGGAGATATCCAAATCCATCCGGGATGCCATGATTCAAGGCAGCGTGATTGTTTCTGACCTGTCCGGGGATCTGGATATGGTGGAAGAGATCATGCAAAAAGATTTCTCTCACCGCTTCAAAATACCGGTTGATTACAAACGGCCGCCCCGCAGTATCCTCGATGCGGACCGCTCGCTGGGTTCAGTTATCAAACTGCTGACACCGGCCAATGAATACACCGATGAATACAACGACTGGTTGAAATCGGTTCCGCAACGGATAAAGGATTTGATTTACATTGTCAAACGAAGATATCACAACGAGTGGAGCCAGTACTGGCGGGAATACTTTTCTGTCGACCAAATCAATGGTAGTCCGGGAAATGAGCTGAAGTTCATGAACCGTAAGTTGATTTCCAATTACCTGCGCGTGGGCCATGATCTGGATAACTCCTGGCGAATTTTCCAGCTGCGGCAGGATTTCTATCCGGCACAAAAAATACAGGTAGAAGACGATATTACAGCCTCTATCATTGTGAGAAGCGATAGGTTGTCCTATCTCAATTCGAATTACGACAATCCGAGTGTTAAGCTGGTGACTAATTGCGAGGCGCGGTTATTCCAACGCCCGGACGATTGTATTATTAAAGGATACGATAAACAGGCGGAGAGCGATATTGCCAGTCCGAATACATTCCTGTCGAACTTCGAACCGTTGACGCGCGAACAGGTAAAAGAGATCAAGGAAGATACCATCGGGTTTGATTTCTATTCCCGCCCGGTGAAGGATTTAATCAATAATTTCCTGGCTAGTGATGAACCTGAATACCTGGTGGTTCCTTCCGAACCCAGACTGGTAAACGGTGTTCCGTCACAAAATCCACGTTACCTGCAGGTACGTCCCGACTTTGTTGATCCGATCGAAAAATACCTGGCCGAGACCTGTACGCGTATTTACCGCAGAATACCTTTGGACAAAGCTCTTTACCAGCCGGTGAACAGTGTCCTTCCGGGGCGCCGCAACAATCCGTCCGATCCGAAAAACAAGGTGCCGCCGCTGGCCATTTACAGCCCGGTGCACTATCAGGAGCTGCCCGAATTGTTCATTGATTTCATCTGCAGTGTCACCGGAAAATCGCCATCCACTACCGGATTCGGTTCGGAAGGTGCCTTGACCAAAGGCCCCTTTAATAACCTATTGGTAGCTTCCGACCTGAATAATGCCCTGCTGTCATACATTCTGACGGGTTATGAACCGCTGTCATCGGCCGCTGGCTATGTTGGACCGAAGTACAGGGTCGATCACGATATCAGCCTGCTGATGCCGGAAGTGATTTCGCGCATGTCGGTCAAGGAGCGTGATCCGAAATACCTGATTGAAAACGGGTACCTTGAAAAGGTCGAAAATGTTGAATACAACGGTGAGACCATTGAAGCCAGTCTGCTGGGATACCGGATTACCATCAAGTTTGTACGCCATTTCCTGGGACGAATCTTCAACAAACCGGATGCCGTATTTACAGAGGATATGCTGCGCCCCGAACTACAGGACATGGAGGCATTTGTCCAGTCGCTGAAAAACCTTTTCATCACCCAAAAACGGGTGGCCGAAGGGTTGATGACGGACGGGACCTACGAGGCATTGTGCCCTCCATTGCAGGCGCTGTTATCGATTATGGTGAAAGGGCAATTCGAAGGTAAGGACCGTGAACATCCGGACATACGGAAGCTGTTTACCAGGGAATATGTGATAAACAGCGATTGGTACAGGCACCGTCTGAAGGTGAAGCAGGAGCGCGATATCAAATTCTGGAATCAAACCATTGCCTATCTGGAAGACGCAATAGGCCGGGAAAACCTGAAAGAAGCCGTTCAAAAGCTTGAACTGGAATCGAAACTTAAAACGGCCCGAAAAGAACTGGCTCATGTACAATCAGAAGCCTATCTCAATGAGTTATATGGTACACTCGGAGCAGACCCGTTGAAATAATGTATCGAAAAACAAAGCAAAAAAGCCACTTCCTGACTTAACGGGAGGCGGCTTTCGCTTTGGAAAGTCAGGCGATGTATGACTTGGTTTACCCACACGTTCTGTTCATCTGAATTCCATCGAGCAGGAATCGGTTAACTTCACCGTTTATATTCGTGTTGCGGACAATCTCGTAGCTTAATTTCAACCAGTTCTTGTCACCGGTCGTTTTGTATATCTCCCAGGCTGCCAGCGACCACGCCACACACGGTCGGAGGAGACCGGCCAGGCGCCGCCGGTTCCCGTATCCTGAATAATGTGACCATCTTTCACCTTCTTCACCCGGCTGATTTTGGCCACTTCCGGTTCCAGCATCGCCAGTGAGAGCACGATTGAATGCATTAAACATCAGTTGAACGCTGTAAATTCCGTTACTATCAGGGCCGGTGAGTTCCAGTTGTTTGTTGTTGGGAAGGTCCTCGAAGTCCCGGTTCAACGGATAAGCACTGCCGGCAACGTACACACCTTTAAAATCTTTCCGGTAAATTTTATTACCATGAACATCTTCATAGTATCCCTTGGTTTTCCGAATACGGCATTGATAACCACCGGTTGATTTCCGGTAGAGCTTAACTTTCATTGTTAGGCTGTTGGTCGTTATTTTTCGATGGTAATGTGTGCTACTGTTAGGTCGGCCGGGACGTAAATGGTACACACATGTGAATCCTTGTCCCAGGACCACTGGACGCGTTTCGCGAAATGTTTGCCGGAAGGATTCCAGGCTTCTTTCACCTTCTTCATTTTACCGTCCTGCGTGAGTATTATATGTGGTGCCTGTTCCAGATAAATGCGATAAACTAACTCCCTGGCAGTAACCTTGTAACCGTTTGACACCTTTAGTGAATAATTAATAGAATAAGCTTCGCGGGCCGTGCCGCAAACCAGTTTCCTTTCGGCGAAGATGTTTCGTTTGTAGTCGTTGCTTTCGCCGTCATCTTCGTACACCGAAAAAGTGGCTTTCTTATTCACCGAAGCCGGGTAAACATGCAGGATGAGCGGATATCGCGGATTTTGATTGATGAATTGCATGACCGGCATCATGGGGATGATGGAACCTTTGCGGACAAACAAAGGCGTGGTTTCCAGCGAAACCGGATAATCAATCCACTGCTTTCCGGTATAAACCGTTTCCGGATGTTTAAAGTCTATCCATTCGCCTTCCGGCAGATAGACTTTTTTCGATGCGGCACCTTCTTCCGTTACGGGAGCCACCAGCAATTCCTTCCCGAAAAGGAATTCACCGTTCAGGCCTGCTGTTTCCGGATCATCCGGATACTCGAGCATCAAGGCGCGCATTAACGGAAGGCCGGTGTCGTGAGCCTTCCGGGCATACGAGTAAATGTATGGGAAGAGTTGGTATTTCTGTTCAATGGCTTTTTTGCAGATGGCTTCTACTTCCGGACCAAAGCGCCAGGGCTCCACCGCATTGTTCCCTTCGTGATGCGCCCGGCTGATGGGATTAAATACCCCGAATTGCATCCAACGGGTATAGAGCTCACCTTCGGCCTGGTAGTCGGTTATATCGCCGCAATAGCCCGATATGTCACAACTCCAGAAAGGAATCCCGCCCATTCCGGACGAAAGGGCCAACGGAATCTGTCCGGCCAGTTTGTTCCAGCCTTCGGTTACATTATCTCCGTTACCTGAATCGCCCGACCAACCGAATGTGTACCGCTGCATTCCGGCGAAAGCCGAACGGGTCATCTGGAAAATGCGGGTGTTGGGATTGTGCTTTTCAAATTCTTTGGTCACGACCTTGTCCCAGGTTAAGCCGAAAACATTGTGGATTTCGGCATGCATGCCCAGGTAGTGCTTCATATTAAGCCGGTCGGTACTCTCTTCGTTGCTCCATGCGGGTTCGCCCATGTCGGTCCAAAAGCCACGAACGCCCTGGCCGATGACTTTTTGCTGGTAGTTGCCCCACCAGTCGGCTACTGCCGGATTGGTGAAATCGACTACGCCACAGTTACCTCCCCAGGGCCAGGGCATATCATACGATTTTCCGGTTCGGACATCTTTCACAAAATACCCGAGAGAATCGGCTTCTGTCCATTGTACTTTATTACTTTGCGAAACAACCGGATCCTGCGAAACAATTATTTTAAAACCTTCGGATTCGAGATCTCCGAGCATCTTCACGGGATCGGTGTAATTCTCCTTTCGCCAATTGAAATCCTGCAAATATTGCGTCCAGCCAATGTCCTGAAAGATGATATCGCAGGGGATTTTCCGTTCCCGGAAGCCTTTGGCAATCTCGCGTGTGAGCTTTTCATTGGTCAGCATACCGCGCGATTGCGAGAATCCAAGTGCCCAATCGGGCGGCATGATGGGATGACCGGTCAGGTTCATGTACCGGCTAATAATTTGTTTGTAGGAAGGACCGTAAATAAAGTAATAAATCATTTCTCCACCCGGTGTAGCAAACGAATAGTTATCGACTGATTCAGAGCCGAAATTGTAGGTAGTTTTGAAGGTATTGTCGAAGTAGATGCCGTAACCTTCGCTGCTCATGAAGAAGGGAATGCTTTTGTACAACGGATCTTTATCGACCTCGTAGCATGGATTGTCGCTGTTCCACATTTTAAAGTTATGGCCGATGCGGTCGATAGGGCCGTTTTTTTCACCCAATCCGTAAATGCGTTCACCCGGGCGAAGGCCGATGTAACTGGCCATCCCGGTAGAATCGCTCTCAAAGCCCCGGTTTTGGTAATCATCCATCAATAACTTCTGATACTTGTCGAAAATACTGATGTGGAAAGGAGCTTTCCGTACCCGGATGATCAAATCACCGGTATAGATTTCGTAGTGTTGTGGTTGCTCCGAAATATTCAGTTGCTGATTTCCGTTCGACTCGTCGGCTACCACAGCAAACGATGGGTTATTCCGGTGAAAATCGTCGGTATCGTACCAAATTCGGATGATTCCGGGACCTACTTCTTTTATCTGCACTTTGATGCTGTTTTCACAGGTAAATACAGCCGTATTTCCATTCACGGAATAACTCCGGCAATTTCCCGGATGAATAACATCTGAAGCTTTTATCATTCCTGCAAAGAGGAGAACAAAAGCTACTGTTTGTATAATTCGTTTTATCATTTTTCGTCTTATTATTTGGTTCCGGAAACACAAAACATCCCCTGAAGAACCGATGATCCTTCTACTCTTTTTACCTATTCTCTATTCGTTTCTCTGGCCTTTCTGTTAATTATATTCTATCACCAACATGCCCCAATACTGCATCTCCGGAACGGTACAGGTGAGTGTAGAACCTTCTTGCGTAAATGCCAATTCTTCGGATGAACCGTAGCGATAATCAGGTGAGGCATACCAAACCTTGTTCGCTGTTTTTGAAGTCTCAATCTGCAGCGATAAATCCCGAATTATTCATCTCGAGTACAATAAAATGGGTGCAAAGTGTTATCTTTAAGTAGATTAAACGAAACAACAACACTTTTAAACGCACCCATTTATGAGCAATAAAGATACCGTTTTTTACCGAGGCAGGACAGCAATAAACATGGATTTTTCAGCAGATGCAGTCAGTTCTGACGGGGCCGTACTACTGCTGGAAAAACTCGAAAGGAAACATCGCATATTGCACTATTTTAGCCAAGTGATTCCCGATTGTCGTGATCCATTTCGTATAGTCCACCCCATTGATAAGCTTTTAAAGCAGCGCGTGTTCACCATGGTACAGGGCTACGAAGATGCCAACGATGTCCAGTACCTGAAAAACGACCCGCTGTTAAAGGACATCCTTGAAGGGGAACTGGCCTCACAGCCCACCATGTCAAGGTTCGAGAACGGTTTTGACAAGCATTCCGTATTTGCTTTGTGCAATGCGTGGGTTGACCGCTATGTACTCACACTGGCGGGCAGGGAACAACTTGTGATCGATATTGACGGCACCGACGACCCCACCCATGGCGAACAGCAACTGTCGATGTTCAATGGCTATTACGGCCAGTTCATGTACAACGAACTGTTTTTCCACGATGGCGACACGGGGCAGATCATCCTCCCGGTACTACGCCCGGGTAACAGCCACTCCAACAAATGGTACGTTGCCATTTTAAAGCGGATATTGAAAAAGATAAGGGCCGCCTATCCCGGACTGAAGATCATTGTGCGGGCCGACAGCGGCTTCAGTTGCCCCGCTTTTTACCAACTGGCCGATGATTTTGGCCTCAAGTTCGCCGTTGGCATCGCCGCAAACGAAACACTGAAGAAAAAAACCGCAAGGGCGGAGAAAGCCGTGCGCCATTTGTTCGTTTCCAACAACACCAAGCACCAACATTTTATAAGCTATACCTATCAAGCAGGCACCTGGCACAAACCACAACAATGCTACTCGAAGATAGAAAGCACGGGAAAGGGGCTGAACGTCAGGCATATTGTCAGCAATATGGAAGAAGCCGATGCCCGGTCCATCTATTTTGGGTTTTACGTAAAACGGGGCGAGGCCAGCGAAAACCGGATCAAAGAGGTAAAAAACATGTGTTTTTCGGACAGGTTGTCCGACCATGGCTTTTGGCCAAACTTTTTTCGGTTGTTCCTCAGCAGCTTGTCCTACGAAATATTTTTACTTGTGAAAGAAGCAATAAAGAAAACAGGCTTCGAAGCGGCCAAAAAATGGCAGGTTGATACTATTAGGGCATCATTGTTGAAAATTGGGGCAACAATAAAAACGACAAAGCGAAAGGTGTACTACCGCTTTTCCAAGGCGTTCGTACACCAGGAACTGTTCAGGCAACTGGTCTTTCAATAAAATAAACAGCAGCGAACAACCAAGCAGGGCACAATGATGGGATTGCTATGCCCTGTTGTCAAAAAATGAGAGTTTTGGGACAAGAACAGCCGGACACGGCATCGGTTGTCCCCAATATTTATATCGCCCGACCGGAATTTAGTGTAGTTTTCATCAAGCCCAGCTTTCAAAAATATGAACGCTATAGTTTTATGCACAATTCTCCGGCTGATGAATAATGCGGGAAATCTTTTATCACACGCTGAAAAGGTTGTGTTCCTGAAGCATCCCTCCAAGTCAGGCTGGTAGCATCCATGTAATTCAATAAGTTGATAACCTGCGTTGAGCCCAAATCTTTTCCAACCACCGAAACACTTCCGGTTTGTGGCGGCCAGCTGTTGATGTCGATTTGCCCATCGAGTGAAGTCATTGCCGGATTGTTAAAGTCTCCTTCTGCATGAAGTAGATTTTCATAAGCAACCTGGAAGTCGTAATAAGTGGTTAATGCTTCTTTCAGATCAGCCCGCATCAACAGATTATTGTTTGGGAAATATTCCTTGGCAAGCATGTGTTCACCCAGTTCCAGGTGGCTTCCGCCGAAAGCGAAAATAACGGCATCGGTCATCAACACGCCCGGCGTATTGAAATAGCCGGTGGAATTGGCTTTGTCGTAATCCATGTATGCAGCTAAGACTGTCCTTGTTCCAGCGGCTCCCATTTTTGCATTGTTCTGAATAATATTCGCAAGATCCTCGTAAGTGTCATTAGGTGACCATACTTCGGTGTAGGCGAAATTAACCGGCGTTGACAGAATATTGGCCTGTCCGTACTGGTTAACGGCATTCATCACCATCTTTTTATCCGGAAAGCGTTGGTTCAGATTATTCAGGAAAGAACTGAATCCGTAAGGCGAATCGGCTTTCTGTCCATTTCTTTGAAGGCGGAGTAGTTTGCGCGCCTCGGTGTGAGTTCATTTCTTTACCGCCGACTGACTTTGCGACAGTCGCCGCTGTCATTACGTCAGTCTCCGGGTAGTTTGCACGGAGCCCGGAGTAGTTTGCATGAAATTCGGAGTAGTTTGCATCAAAACCGACAATTTTCGCGGCAGCGGGAAAATCGGTTAAACAAGAAAAGCTTCCCGTTTCGGGGACGCTTTTCTGAAAAGTGACTGAGCTGGGGCTCGAACCCAGGACCCACGCCTTAAAAGGGCGTTGCTCTACCAGCTGAGCTACTCAGTCATCCTTTGTTGTACCCTTGTTTTTCAAAGGCGGTGCAAATATACAGTCATTTTTCTTTTATGCAAAAGATGAATACAAAAAATTGCCACTCTTTTAACCGTGAATTTCGGGAGATTTGGTAACCTTCTGTAAACCGGCTAATTTCCATTGGCACGCAAGGTGAATTCGCCGGTCGCATTTTCGGTTTTGATGATAAACTTCCAGGTGCCGATATAATCGGCATGATCTTCCTCCACCTGTACCGTGCGCGACCAACTGGCATAATTGCCATTTTCCATGTGAATGGTAGCCATGGTGTTTCCTTTCGGCGCCAGTAGCTTGATGTCGACATTACCGATGGTACTGTGACCGTTAATGGAAAGTTCCAGCTGTTTGATTTTCCGGTTTACCCGGAATTCAATTTCATCCTGCGATGTATTTTTCTGAAGTTGTTTGTGCTCCTGAACCAGGTTGCCCGGCCCAGCCTGCTCATCGGAGGACTGACTCATCTTATCCTGCATCTCCTTCATCGTCGATTTCATTTTATTATGAAATTCTTCAGTTTTCTTTTTAAACTCACTCGACTGCGCGAAAGCCGGAACGATCAGCGCCAACATCGAAAAAATTAAGAGTACTTTTTTCACGTGCTTGTTTTTTTACGGTTATACGAGATTTGTGCCGGGGTATTAATGACTTCTAAAAATACAACGCTTTATGGTTGTTTAAAAGTATGCTGCTGCTTTTATCTTACCGTAATCGTTAACATTTACCTTTCGGCGAAAACAGGTTCACTAAAAAAACATACTTTTGTTTACCTTAAATAAACCGGGAAAGATCGTTTCGGTTTCCAAATGTTCGATTTCTATTATGAAAAATAAAGTTGTCATCATTACCGGCGCTTCTTCCGGTATCGGAAAGGCTTTAGCGATTGAATTTGCTTCACGCGGGGCGAAGCTGGTGCTGGGCGCGCGGCGTACCGACAGGCTGGCCGGGCTCGAAAAGGGGCTTCCGGGTACCGAAATCCTATCGGTTAAAACAGATGTGTCGGTAGAGGCAGATTGCCGTAACCTGATTGAACAGGCCGTTTCACACTTTGGTCACATCGACGTGCTCATTAACAATGCGGGCATCTCCATGCGTGCCAATTTTGAAGAGATGGACCTTGAAGTAATGCATCGCGTGATGGATGTGAACTTTTACGGAACCGTATATTGTACCAAGTATGCCTTGCCTTATCTGCTACAGTCCAGGGGTTCGCTGGTCGGCGTTATTTCCATTGCCGGTCATGTGGGCCTGCCGGGAAGGACAGCATATTCCGCATCGAAATTTGCCGTTCGCGGATTTTTAGATACGGTCCGCATCGAAAACCTGAAGAAAGGATTGCATGTATTGGTGGCAGCCCCGGGTTTTACCGCTTCCGAAGTCCGAAAATCAGCGCTGACGGCTAACGGAACCTCGCAAGGTGAAACACCACGTAACGAAGAGAAAATGATGAGTGCAGAGGAGTGCGCGACACACATTGCCAATGCAGTGAAAAAGCGGAAACGTCAGTTAATTCTCACTTTCGTGGAAGGGAAATTTACCGTCTTCCTGGGCAGGTTTTTCCCGTCATTGCTCGATAAACTAACTTACAATCACATGGCCAAGGAGCCGGGTTCACCTGTTAAGTAACACTGATATGTATTCATTCGATTCACAATACCGGGTTTGCTACGGCGACACGGATAGGATGGGGGTGGTTTATTATGGTAATTATCCCCGCTTTTACGAAATTGGCCGGACCGATATGATCCGGGAAATTTATAAGTCGTACCGCTTGCTTGAAGAGGAAGATCGAATTTTCCTGCCGGCCCGATCGCTTCAAATCAATTACCATAAACCGGCTTATTACGATGAATTGCTTACCATTCGCACCATTGTGAAAGAGATGCCCAAAGTCAAATTTACATTGTTCTCGGAAATTTACAACGACGCTGGCGATTTGATTAATGAAGGAAAAGTAGTCCTGGCGTTTATGGACTTCCGGACTGGACGACCGTGCAAGATACCGGATCGTTTTGAGGAAATTCTCCGCGATAAACTGGGAAATAATCAATCGAACCGGAGGTAGATAAACGATACGATCGCGAAAATAATGATCACAATGCCCACAATTTTGTTGGCCCACCAAAGCATATGAAGATTAATTTTGTGCCGGAAAAGGTTCACCATGCCGGTCAATACAAACCACCAGCTTGCAGCACCACCAAATATACCGGTAATGATCATCAGTGACTTTATGGGGGCCGACAATTTCAGCGCCAGTCCCGAACCGGCAAACACTGCAATAAACACAAATACGGCCATTGGATTGGATACCGTTAACAGCAATGTGAAGAGGTAATCCTGTAAATAGGTCGAACCTTTTTTCTTGAATTTTTGCAGTTCCTGCGAAGGGTTGGAATTAAATATGTGCAGCCCGAGAAGGATGAGAATGATGGCACCAAAGATTTCGAAATAGATGGAATGTGCCGTGATGAAGTCAATAATCATCGTCATACTAAAACCGGCAATGATAGCATAAATCGTATCGGATGTTGCAGCACCCAAACCCGCCGACATACCGGAACGCCAGTTTTTGTTTACTGTACGTTGGATGCAAAGCATTCCAATTGGTCCGAGTGGAATGGAAACCGCAATTCCAATGATAAATCCTTTCCATATTAATTCCAGTTCCATGGCCGCAAAATTAAGTTAAAAATTGTTATGCCCCCGGATTTGCTGATGAAAAATACTCCTGCGATTCCCATGGAATTTTCTATTTTTAAAGGAATTTTGAATATGCTGGTGGCACTGGTTGGTTATCCCGCAATTGAAGGTCAACGCGGCATACATTTAAGTATTTTGTATTGTTGTATACTAAATTCATTCTCATGAAAAATTTTCTTCTCCTGTTTTTATTACTCATGTGTATGCACCAACCTATATTCGCTCAGGAAACAATCCCACTCTGGCCCAACGGAACCCCTGGCCCCAATGTTTCGCCCAAAGCGGAGGAAACCTTTGATGGCGTACGGGTCCGTTATGTGTCTGAACCGACACTGACCGTCTATCTGCCCGAAAAGGAAAAAAACAGTGGAACGGCTGTGGTCATTTGTCCCGGCGGTGGTTACTGGATGGAGGCCATGGATCACGAAGGATACGATTTTGCTAAGTATCTACAGGAACACGGAGTGGCCGGTATTGTATTAAAATACCGCTTGCCTTATGGTCACCCCGACATTCCGTTGCAGGATGCTCAAAGGGCTATCAGGACAGTCCGGGCGAACGCAGTTAAGTGGGGCATTAGTCTTGATAAAATAGGTATTGCCGGTTTTTCAGCCGGTGGCCATCTGGCTTCGACAGCTGAAACCCATTTCGATAATGGAAATCCGAATGCTCCCGATTCAATTGAAAAGGAGAGTTGCAGACCCGATTTTGCCATTTTGGGGTATCCGGTAGTGACCATGAAAAAGGAATGGGCGCACATGGGATCACGGGAAAACCTTCTTGGCAAGAATCCATCGAAGGAGTTGATCCAGGAATATTCAAATGAGTTACAGGTAACGCCACAAACGCCACAAACGTTTCTCTTCTTAGCTGACGATGACAATACGGTCCCTCCGAAAAACAGTATCGAATTTTACTTGGCTTTAAAGAAAAATCATATCCCGGCTGAAATGCACATTTTTGCGGAAGGTGGTCACGGTTTTGGAATGCATGTCAGTGGAAAGCCACACGACAAATGGAGGTACCTGCTTATCGACTGGGTGCGCGTCCTCAAATTGATTCCATAAATAATGAGAGATTTTAGCCAGACAAGTATTATATTGTTAAGTTTATAATATATGATGTCAAATACACATCCACACAAGGTCATAAATCATTGTCCTCGTTGTGGTTCAGGAAAATTTAAAGGTCGGAAAGAAGGGATTTCATTCACATGCGAAGAGTGTGGGTTCGTCTATTTTGTCAATAGTTCGGCTGCAGTGGCTTGCCTTATATTCAATTCGAAAGGGGAACTCATGTTGTCACGCCGGGCTGTTGAGCCGAACTTCGGAATGCTCGATTTACCTGGTGGCTTTGTGGATGTGATGGAAACGGCCGAAGACGCTGTTCGGAGAGAAATCAGGGAGGAGCTAGGTATTTCGGTTACCCGTTCACGCTACCTGACTTCATTTCCTAACGAATACGTCTTCTCGGGTTATAGTGTTTTTACACTTGATCTGGCTTTTGTATGTGAAGTTGATAATATGAGGGCAGCTCAGCCGAAAGATGATATTTCGGCCATCGAATTTTATGATATTATGTCTGTTCCTTTTCATGGACTTTGTTCCGACAGCATGCGGAATATTATTGAATTCTATATTAAAAAAGAAATAAAATGATTGTACCCGAACGTCTTGCAGCAGCAAGAGATTTGATGAAGCAACGCGGAATTGATGCCTGGATCGTTACAGGCACCGATCCGCATATGAGTGAATACCTTCCGAAACATTGGTATACAAGGGAATGGATTTCCGGATTTACCGGTTCATACGGAAAGGTGGCAGTTACACTGGACGAAGCCATTCTTTCCACTGATTCGCGCTACTTTTTGCAGGCCGGAGAGCAACTGTCCGGAACCGGTATTCAGTTGGTAAAGGATCTTCGCCAACCCGGGGATGCGCCTTACATCGGTTGGCTGAAAAAAGTGCTGCCGGAAGGAAGTAAGGTTGGCATCAATGGACTAACCATTTCGGTGAACGAAAAACGTAGTTTGGAAGCTTTGCTGGGTGCGAAGGGCATATCTTTGGATATTACAGTTGATCTTGTCAGTAAATTATGGAATGGCCGCCCATCGCTTCCCAATTCACCGGCTTATGAGCTAATGCCTGAATTCGCTGGCACTTCCCGCAAGGAAAAGCTAAGCAAGTTACGGGAACGTTTGCCGGAGAAGGGGGCTGATGGCATCCTGATAACGGCACTTGACGAACTGGCCTGGACATTTAATCTTCGCGGTAGCGATATCGATTACAATCCGGTTTTTGTTGGATACGGATATATCGACAGGGAAGAAGCGCATCTTTTTGCCCCGGAAGGAAAGATTGACCGGGTACTGAATGAGAAATTGGAACCGGAAGGAATTCATATTCATCGCTATGATGAGTTTCTTTCATTTATCAAAAATATTGAGAATAAAACGCTGTTAATCGACCCGGACCGTACGAATGCCTTATTATATATGTCGGTTCCTGAAGCGTGCAGCATCGTGGAAACTTCTTCACTGGCAAACTTACTGAAGTCTGTAAAGGGCCCGGTAGAGATAGCAGGAATGAAAAAGGCACATGTTCGTGACGGCGCTGCCATGGTAAACTTCTTGTATTGGCTGGAGAATCATCTGGGGAAAGAGAAAATAACGGAATTAACGGTTGATGGAAAATTAAGGGAATTCAGGGCTGAACAGGATTTGTTTGCCGGCGAAAGTTTTCACTCAATAGTAGGGTATGCCGAGCATGGTGCGGTTGTTCATTACAGCGTAACGGAAGAAACGGATAAGGAAGTATTGCCCGAGGGATTTTTACTGATTGACTCGGGCGGTCAATACCTTGACGGTACGACCGATATTACCCGGACGGTTGCTGTCGGTCCGCTTTCGGAACTGCAACAACATGATTTTACACTGGTCCTGAAGGGAATGATCGGCTTGAGCCTGGCCCGTTTCCCGGAAGGAACGCGGGGTGTGGCACTTGATATCCTGGCCCGAAAACCACTGTGGGATAATAACATGGATTATGGTCACGGAACAGGGCATGGCGTAGGATATTTTCTGAACGTGCACGAAGGCCCCATGAGCATCCGGCAGGATTTAAATCCGGAGATTATTCGCCCGGGACAGATTCTGTCAAACGAACCGGGATTATACCGGGCCGGACAATACGGAATCCGGACGGAGAACATGATTCTTTGTGTACCGGGACAAGAATCGGAGTTTGGCCGGTTCCTGACATTTGAAACGCTTACCCGTTGTCCGATTGATACAAGCGCAGTGATACCGGAATTATTGACAACGGAAGAGCGGGAGTGGTTGAATGATTATCATCGTATTGTTTTGCAGGAAGTCGGACCTCTTATTTCAGGAAAAGTAAAAGAATGGCTGACCGCGAAGTGTGCCCGCATATAATTGAAGGGGAGGCACATTCTACCAAACAATATTACGTATTGCTTTTTAATTGTTTCTGCATATGAGAAGGTTTTTCGTGTTATTCATCCTGCTGGCAAGCGGTATGACTTCCTACGGTCAGTACTATATCAACGGACAGGATCCTGCTTCGATTCGCTGGCGGCAAATTAACACACCTAATTTCCAGGTAATTTATCCGGAAGATTTTGAGCAAAAAGCAGAACAGGTGGCCTTTATTCTGGAAAAAGTGTACGGCTATGCCAGTGAGACATTGGAACATCAACCACGAAAAATCTCCGTTATATTACATACCAAGACCGTTCATGCCAATGGTTTTGCCGCTTGGGCACCTGCCCGGGTGGAAATGTTTCCCACTCCGTCACAGGACATGTATCCGCAGAAATGGCTGGAACAGTTGGCAATTCATGAGTTCAGGCATGTGGTGCAGATTGATAAAATCGGCGAGGAGTTGCCTGGTATTTTCAAGGTAATACTGGGGCAGCAAGCTGCAGCTGTGGCAGTGGGCGCTTACCTGCCATTCTGGTTTCTGGAAGGGGATGCTGTCACCACCGAAACAGCCCTCTCGCATGCAGGCCGCGGGCGATTGCCATCATTCGAAATGCATTTGCGGGCTCAGGTCCTGCAAAAGAAGATCTATTCTTACGACAAGGCATATTTGGGGTCTTACAAGAATTTCATTCCCGATCATTATGAACTGGGGTACCAACTGGTTGCAGGAACCCGAAGTCGTTATGGTGCGGATGTATGGGCGGGTGTGCTTGACCAGGTGGCCAGGCAACCTTTATCGCTGACGGCTTTTGATAAAGGACTGGAACTAGCTACCGGGAAGAACAAGATTGGCCTGTATCACGAAATATTCAACGGTTTGAAAGCCAAGTGGCAGTATCAGGACAGTTTGAACCGGCTGACCCCAATTCAGGTTCTCTCTTCTCATCCTAAATATTTTACCAGTTACCGGTATCCTTATTATGTGAATGACTCAACAGTGGTTGCCCTGAAAACTTCCATCAACGATATTAGCCAGTTTGTTTTGCTACAGCCGGACGGCGCTGAAAAAAAGCTGGTGGCTCCGGGAACATGGTTCAGCGAATCGATAACATATGGGAACAATCGGATTTACTGGGTGGAGCAGCAACCGGATGTGCGCTGGGAACACCGGGAATTTTCCCTGCTTCGCGTATACGACATTAACAAAGGAATGGCCTGGCAACAGCGTTATCACGAAAAGGTACTTGCACCGTCGGTTTCGAAGGATGGAAAACATTTGTGTGCGGTGGAAATTGGCAGGGAGAACCAAAGTTCCATTTTACTGCTTTCTGCTGAAGATGGTGATATTATCAAGTCTTTTCCTGCTCCTGAAGGGATGTATTTTCTGACACCATCGTGGAGTGAGGATGGAAAGCATATTTTCACGGTAGTGTTGGGCGACAAAGGGAAAACACTGGCTGAACTGGATGCAGAAACCGGCAAGCTTAAAAACCTCATGTCTTTTTCCTATGTGGAAATCCGTCGGCCGGTACAACAAGGTAATTATCTGTTTTATGCATCGGCCCAAACGGGTATCGATAATATTTTTGCATTGGATTTAGCGACCGGGGAGAATTATCAGGTAACTTCTTCGCGGTTCGGTATCCGTGATATTCAGTTTTCACCGGATGGGAAAAAACTTGTATATGCCGATTATTCGGCCGATGGTTTCCGGGTAGTTCAGACCAATGAGAAATCGTTGCTTTGGAAAAAATCGCAGCAACTTAAAGAAGTGAATATGGAACCGGCCCAAACGTTGGCACAGAAAGGACCGGGGGCCGTGGAAATGACTGAACCGGACCCGGCCATCTATCCTTCCAAGAGGTATAGCAAACTCGGACACCTTTTCGATATTCACAGTTGGGCGCCGGTGTATGTAAATACGACGGACTATTCCGTCCATCCTGGTTTTTCCATCATGTCGCAGAATAAGCTGAGCAGTATGATTTCTCAATTTGGGTATGACTATTCAGTGAATGATAAGACAGGCAAGTGGTATGCGAACCTCGAATATGCAGGGTGGCTTCCCATTTTTAAACTGGAAACAAGTTATGGCAAACGGAAATCGCAATACTATCAGATAACCAATTATACCAACCAGGCAGGTGAAGTCGTTCGTGTCGATACTTCGCTGGTTGATTTTTCCTGGAATCAATGGAATGTGGATTTGGATGCCCGGATTCCGTTGGATTTTTCCCGCGGTAAGTGGTACCGGCTACTTCAGCCGGGAGCAAAAATGGAGTTTACCGGTATCCGGCATAATGCCACTACACCTTCTCAGTTTTTTGAGGGGAACATCGTGCCCCTTACTTACCGCTTGTATTTTCACAATTTACTCCGACAAAGTTTACGTGACCTGCAACCCCGATGGGGACAGATTATGGATTTCAATTTCCGGCACACACCTTTTGGGAACCTGAATTATGGAACGGAGTGGTCGGCAGCAGGATATGAATATCTTCCGGGATTTTTCCGTCATCATGGGATTCGTATTTACGGCGGGTACCAGCAAAAAGAGCTCTCATCAACCGGTAATATGTTGTCGGACCTGATTTTGTACCCGCGCGGTTACAAGAGTTTTACCAATCGGCAGTTGGTTACATTACGAACGGATTATACGCTGCCTTTACTTTACCCGGACTGGAACCTGGGGAGGTGGATTTACCTGAAACGCATCAACCTGCGCGGGTTTTACGATTATGGATGGACGGAAGTACTGGCTTCTCAGAATAATCAGACAATCAACTATGATTTTAGTTTTAAATCGTACGGGGCAGAAGTCACAACCAATTGTCATTTCCTGCGATTCAAAGCGCCGGCCAACCTGGGAGTCAGGTACAGTTACATGCCCGATTTGAACGACTATCGTTTTGATGTACTTTTTTCAATCAATTTTTCTGCACTGTAATTTCAGAAAAGGACCTGCGGATTACATTTACCGGAAGAAAACTGAATTTTGTTTTGCTGGCTTCTTCTGTCGGATTGTATATCCATTTCTACGCAGCAAAACTGTATCAATACCTGGTTAACCACAAACCATTCAATTCTCAGTAAGTCAATTATCAACAAAACGATTTACAATACTCAATTAATTCGGCAATCCAATCAATAACAAAAAACATTCAAACGGACATATGTCAACCGATATTCAATTCACATATGTATCAAGTAATTTTAATTACATTTGTATAACAAATAAATAAATTACTAAAGTAAATTGATTGAATTTACATAGATTTCATTTTAATTCACATCGTTAATTAATGGAAAGTCTAATTTGTAAACACAATATCGCTGTTGATTATATACTTAAAAAGTTGCACATTAAGTCCATAAAATCAATATGTTATATTCAGAAATACAAGTAATACTTTAAGTAATCGCATACATTTGTATGCAATTACGGATAAACACGCCTAATCGTTATCAATTTATAGCTTTATTTATCTTTTTATCAGTATGTTACCACTTATATTAAGTACCAATACTTTAAGTGGAATACTGAGGTTATTTACATCAATAGCATACCTAAGCATTAAGGTCTTATAGGGTAGTAAAACAATGACTTAATGTAGATAGTTGTTTATGGGACAGATTCTATTCTCCTCAGCTTCTTACTTATAGGCTCTTTATGTTTTTGATACAGTTGTAAATTGCAAGATGTACATAACTGGTGTTGTTTGTTCTGTTTTGTTTTGTTACATTTGTCATAACGGGGGGTTCACAAGTGAAATACTTCAAATTAATGCCGCCCCTTGGGCCACAATTTGTTGTTATTATTTGTGAATTTCAGCAATACGCTAAGAACCAATTGTAATCAAATGAAAGAACGTATCAATCAGTTTTTGCAAAGTGAGCGCCTGTCGCCGGCCGAATTTGCTGATCATATTGGAGTACAACGCTCCAGTGTTTCGCATGTATTGAATGGGAGGAATAATCCCAGTGCATCCTTTATTCAAAAGATGATTGCTGCTTTTCCCGGACTAAATACCCGCTGGTTGCTGCTTGGTGAGGGTGATATGGCCCGGTGGGACAACCGGACAAAACCTGACTTATTTGCCGAAGCTGGGGAGGTTGAACCTGTTAGCCGGATTTCACCTAAACCACCTGTTCAGCAAAAGTCGGAAAGGTTAGAAGCCGCACCGGAACAGGCCAATGGACCAGCTTCGGTGCAATCTGAGGAACAGGCCACCTATATGTCGAAAAAGGCAGTGAAGAATACCTGGGACGATGGGCTGGGCGAAATTGAGCGTATTGTGGTATTTTACTCCGATAAAACTTTTAAAGCATACAAACCCTCAAAATAGTTTTTTCGGCTATCTTTGCCCTTCAAATAGTGGCTTAAGATGATGAATAAGACTGTTCAAAACCTCAGGGTTCTATCGAATATCCAACTTAACCGGGACCATCATCTCCTGGAGTTGCAGGCTCCCGTCAAATTGGAACAAATCAACCCCGGGCAGTTTGTGAATGTCCGTGTCGAAAAATCACAGAGTACTTTCCTTCGCCGGCCGTTTTCGATTTACGGGGTTAATTATGAGAAAAATACCATCTCGTTGTTTATTAAGGATGTGGGGCCAGGCTCGCATGTACTTACTTCAACGCCCGAAGGTGAGGAAGTTGATGTTGTTTTCCCGCTCGGAAATGGGTTCTCACTCCCCGAAAACAACGAACGTATTTTGCTGGTAGGCGGTGGTTTTGGTATTGCTCCTTTACTTTTCTTTGCGCAAGAGCTGAAAAATCTCAATTCCAAGGTTGATATTCATGCACTGGTAGGCGCCCGTACAGCGGATGACCTGATGGAACTGGATTCGTTTGCTCAGTATGGACAGGTGTATACCACTACCGAAGATGGTTCACACGGATTGAAAGGCCGTGTGACTGACCATTTGGTTTTGAACGATAATTTACAAATATTTGACAGGGTTTACACTTGTGGACCAGAGCCAATGATGAAAGCTGTTGCAGCTAAAGCGGCAGCGGTCGGCGTTTTTTGTGAAGTATCACTGGAGAATACCATGGCTTGCGGCTTTGGTGTTTGCTTGTGCTGCGTGACAGATACGACCAGCGGACATCAGTGTGTTTGTACAGATGGCCCGGTGTTTAATATAAAGGATTTGAAATGGTAGATTTACGTGTTAAGATAGGCGATCTTGACCTGAAGAACCCGGTTATGACTGCTTCCGGGACATTTGGATACGGAGTTGAATTTGAGGATTTTTTTGATTTAAACCGGCTGGGAGGCTTTGTAGTTAAGGGAACGACCTTGCATGAACGCCAGGGAAATCCTTATCCGCGCTCAGCTGAAACGCCTTCCGGAATGCTGAATGCTGTTGGGCTGCAAAATCGCGGAGTAAAATACTTTGCTGAAAAAATCTACCCAAAGCTGGAGAGATTTCAGACCAATGTGTTGGTGAATGTTTCGGGATCTACTGTGGAAGAATACGTTGAGTGTGCGGGGGTAATTGACGAACTGGAGCATATTCCGGGGATTGAACTGAATATTTCCTGCCCGAATGTGAAGGAAGGTGGGATGACTTTCGGAACCAGTTGTCCGTCGGCAGAAGCGGTTGTACGTGCGGTGCGCAAAGTTTACAAAAAACACTTAATGGTAAAGCTGTCGCCAAATGTAACTGCCATTGATGAGATTGCCCGTGCGGTGGAAGGTGTGGGTGCCGACAGTGTCTCGCTGATCAATACGTTGCTGGCGATGGCCATTGATGCTGAGACGCGTAAACCGGTGCTTTCGACGATTACAGGCGGACTATCGGGCCCTGCGGTCAAGCCTGTTGCACTGCGGATGGTCTGGCAGGTTGCTCGGGCGGTAAAAATACCGGTTATTGGTATGGGAGGCATCATGAATGCTGCGGATGCAATTGAGTTTATGCTGGCGGGCGCTTCTGCTATCCAGGTAGGAACGGCTGGTTTTGTCGATCCGCTTGCTCCGGTAAAGATTGTGAAAGGTATAGAGGATTACCTGAAACGTCACAAAATTGAATCGGCTGCTGATTTAGTCGGCAGTTTACAATTGTAAATACATTTGTACGTACACGAATTAATGAATTTTAACGTTATATAACATGCAGCCTGTTTTTTGAACAGGCTTTTGTTTATAAAATTGCGGCACCTATTTAATTGTGCTTCGATATTTTAGTGAATTTTCACAATACTATTTCCAGAACAGTGCCTATGAGGTATTTATTGGGATTTATTTTTGCATTGCTGTTTGTCATGTCTGACTTTACACCTGGCTTTTCTGACCTGGGTGTTCCCAAACACAGCTTTTCGGTTCCTGACATGAAACCGCTTAACGAGCGGCTTACCAACGACTTATCGACGTTTGATTACTCTGATTATATTGAGCGTACGGTGGATCGTTTCATGGAAAGAAATGAATTGCGCGGTGTTTCCATTGCTGTGGTGAAGGACGAAAAGCTGGTTTTTGCACATGGCTACGGTTATGCTGATAAAGAACATAATGTCATTACCGAACCCCGTAATATTTTCAGAATTGCCAGTGTTTCAAAATTGATTACGGCTGTTGCCATTTTTAAACTCATTGAGAGTGGCAAATTATCGCTCGACTCAAAGGTGTTTGGCAAGGATGGAATTATCAACGACGAAAAATATATGCCGTATCGCGATCGGCGCATGGCCGACATTACGGTACGGGAGTTATTGAATCACTCTGGCGGCTGGACACAGAAATACGGCGACCCGATGTTTATGCCCGATGTCATTGCGCGCAAGGTGGGCGATCCGCTTCCGGCTACCATCGACACGTATTTGAAATTTGTCACCAGTCACCGGTTGCATTTCAAGCCGGGCACAATGAGTTCGTATTCTAACCTGGGCTTTGTGTTGCTGGGCGAAGTGATTGCCCGTACTTCTGGAATGTCGTATGAGAATTATGTGCGGGCCAATGTATTGTTGCCTGCAGGGATTACTGATATGCACATTGGACACGATTTATATAAGAACAAATATCCAAACGAAGTAAAGTATTACGAGCAACGGGGTTCTCTTCCGGTTAAGGCTTGTGATGGCTCGGGTTTAATTCTTCCTAAATCAAATGGTGGAAACGACATTTCACTCCTGAGTTCAGCCGGTGGTTGGGTCGCTTCTCCTGCCGAATTGATGAAGTTACTGGTTGTCATCGATGGTTTTCCCGGCGTAACGGATATATTGTCGCCCGAGAGTATCAGGGAAATAACTACTCCGAATCCGCGTGGATTCGAACCACTGGGTTGGCGTGGTACTACCGCATCGGGTTACTGGTGGAGAACGGGGAGTATGCCCGGAACGGCTGCGATCATGAAACGTCGTCCTGATGGCCTCGAATATGTGATTATTACCAATACCAGCAGCTGGAAAGGCCCGAACTTTACGCGCGACTTAAGCCACCTGATGGATCGTATTTGTCGCCGGGTAAAAGAGTGGCCTGATCAGAATTTGTTCGAATATCACCGGCCCAAAGATATGTTGGCAATTAATTAATTTACAATATAATCGGATTGAAAAGAGTACCACATTTTGGTGCTCTTTTTTTTTTTGATTGATATCTGAACATTATATTTTTACGCATTATTTTTAAAGTAGAATGAACCCTTTTCAAACCTTTCAGGCTTTAGTGTGTTAAATGAGGTGAAAATGTAAAATCGATTTATAATCATTCACAATAAAAACCGTTTAATTACAATGTCTGATTTTCAAGTGATTATGCCCAAGATGGGTGAAAGTGTCCAAGAGGGTACAATCACCAAAATGTTTGTCAAAAAGGGCGATACTGTTGAAGAGGACGATGTTCTTTTCGAAATTGCCACCGATAAGGTGGATTCGGAAATTCCCTCACCGGTTGCAGGAAAGGTAAAAGAGATTAAATACAACGAAGATGACCTGGTTGCGGTTGGGGAAGTTGTTATGTTGATTTCGATGGATGGGGAAGACGAAGAAGAGGACACTTCTTCGGAAGAAACTACCGATAAAATGGCAGAAACACAACCTGCGGCCAAAGAAAAGGCAGCGGAAACAGTAAAAGATTCCGGTGCAGCACAAGGAAATGTAAACAAACAATCGGGCCGGTTCTATTCGCCGCTGGTCCGCAGCATCGCCGATAAAGAAGGCGTTTCGTTCGAAGAGCTCGAATCGATTGAAGGAAGTGGTCAGGGTGGTCGTGTTCAAAAGAAAGATATCCTGGCTTATCTCGAAGACCGTGGTTCAGGAAAAGCTGCAAAACCTGCAGCCGACGGTGCGCCAGCCCAGGCAGCAAAAGCCGCTCCCCAGGCTCCGCAATACAAAGTTTCGGTTTCTATTGGTGCCGAAGACACAATTGTGGAAATGGATCGCGTGCGCAAGTTGATTGCCGATCACATGGTTACATCGAAACATGTGGCACCTCACGTTACTTCGGTTGTTGAAGCCGATATGACCAATATGGTTTTGTGGCGTAACAAAGTAAAAGGAGAATACCTTGAGAAGTACGGCGAGAAAATTACTTTCATGCCGCTGATTACTGAAGCAGTTGCCAAAGCATTGACTGAATTCCCTTACGTTAACTCATCGGTTGACGGTTACAATATTGTTTTGCGCAAACATGTTAATGTTGGTATGGCTGTAGCTACAGAGAATAACAATCTCGTTGTTCCGGTTATCAAAGATGCCGATATGAAGAACCTGCTCGGTCTGACAAAGGATATCAACCATTTGGCTGCTTTGGGACGTAAGAACAACCTGAGCCCGGATGATTTGCAGGGAGGAACATTTGCCATCACCAACTTTGGATCATTTGGAAACATCATCGGAACACCGATTATCAATCAGCCGCAAACTGCTATTCTGGCTATTGGTACCATCGAAAAGAAACCGGCTGTAATGGAGACACCGACCGGCGACGCTATTGTTGTCCGTCATAAAATGTTCCTGTCACTGTCATACGACCATCGTGTGATTGACGGAATGTTGGGTGGTAAATTCCTGCGCCGTGTGGCCGATATTCTGGAAGAACATGATCCCAACCGCGAAATCTAATTGACAAACGGATAACAGATTATTACAAAAGGAAATAAAATGAAAGAGAATCTTCGCGAACTTGAAGTTCCCAAGAATTACCATATTAAAAAGACGGACAAGGAGACCTTAGCCAAGTGGTTTTACCTGATGACCCTTGGTCGCGCCATTGACGAGAAGGCCCCCAACTACCTGAAACAGGCGATTGGTTGGTCTTACCATGCACCCTATGCCGGTCATGACGGCATTCAGCTGGCTATCGGTCAGGTTTTTGATAAGGAGACAGACCACCTGTTTCCTTATTACCGTGATATGTTGACAAACCTATCAGCTGGTCTGACTGCCGAGGAGTTGATTCTGAACGGGATTTCCAAAGCTACGGATGTAGCTTCGGGTGGTCGCCACATGTCGAACCACTTTGCCAAGCCGGAGTGGAATATTCACAACGTATCATCCTGTACCGGTAACCACTCGCTTCATGCCGTTGGTGTTGGACGTGCCATGCGTTATTACAAACACAAGGGGGTTTCCATCAGCTCACAGGGAGAATCGTCAGTGTCTGAAGGATACGTTTATGAGGCCATCAACGGTGCTTCAAACGAGCAGCTGCCGGTAGTATTTGTTTTACAGGATAACGGTTACGGAATCTCGGTTCCAAAACGTGACCAGACAGCCAACCGGAAAGTGGCGAACAATTTTAGCGGATTCAAAAATCTGCGCATTATTCACTGTAATGGTAAGGACGTATTCGATTCGATGAATGCCATGGCTGAAGCAAAAGCCTGGTCTATCGAAAACCAGAAGCCGGTGATTGTTCAGGCCAACTGCGTGCGTATTCATTCACATTCAAATTCCGACCGTCACGAACTTTATCGCAACGATTCAGAGTTAAACTATGTGGCTGAATATGATCCGCTGGGTAAATTCCGTCGTATGTTGCTTCGTTACAACCGCTTTACTGAAGAGGAGCTGGATGAATTGACCAACAAAGCAATGCAGGAAGTTAAGGATGTGCATAAGAAGGCTTTGAAGGCTCCGGATCCGGATCCGGAATCGATCTTCGATTTTGTATATCCTGAACCATACGTTTCTGAAAAATTTCCGGAAGGACTTCACAATGAGGAAGGTGAAAAAAAGAAATTAATCGAGGCGCTGAACAGTACCCTGAAAGAGGAATTCCGTCGTAATCCCGATACCTTCATTTGGGGACAGGATATGGCCAATAAAGACAAAGGCGGTATCTTCAATGTCTCTAAGGGTTTGCAGCAGGAATTTGGCTCCGAACGCGTGTTTAACGGCCCGATTGCTGAGGACTATATCCTCGGAACAGCCAACGGAATGTCTCGCTTCAAAAAGGATATCCGTATTGTTGTCGAAGGTGCCGAATTTGCCGACTATTTCTGGCCGGCCATGGAGCAGTTTGTCGAGATGAGCCACGAATACTGGCGGACCAACGGTAAATTTGCCCCGAATGTGACCATTCGTCTGGCTTCCGGAGGATACATCGGTGGAGGTTTGTACCACTCGCAGACCACCGAAGGCGCTTTGTCTACATTCCCGGGCATCCGCATTGTGTATCCATCGTTTGCTGACGATGCGGCTGGGCTGCTTCGTACGTCGATCCGTTCCAAAGGACCGACTTTGTTCCTGGAGCCCAAAGCGCTGTACAATTCACCGATTGCAGCAACCCCGATTCCGGAAGAATTCGAGGTTCCGTTCGGTAAAGCCCGTGTACGCAAGGAAGGTTCTGATTTGACTGTAATTACCTATGGTAATACCACCCACATGTGTATCAGTGCCGCGAACAGGCTGGAGGAAGAAGGTCAAAGTGTGGAAGTAATCGACCTGCGTTCACTTATTCCACTGGATAAAGAAACGATTATCGAATCGGTGAAAAAAACCGGTAAAGCGCTGGTGGTCCATGAGGATAAAGTATTCTCAGGCTTTGGTGCTGAAGTGGCGGCTACCATTACTTCCGAGGCTTTCGAATATCTCGACGGCCCGGTTCAACGTTTGGGTTCAACCTTTACACCGGTAGGTTTCAATCGTATTCTCGAAAAAGCCATTCTTCCAAATGATGAGAAGATCTATAACGGTATGGCCGTATTACTCAAGTACTAAAACTTTAGTTGAAGATTAACCATTTAGCAATGAAGAAAATAGGATTATTCTATAGTTTCCATACACAGAAAACCGCTAAAGTGGCCGAAAAGATACAGAAAGCTTTAGGTGAGAAAGATGTAGAGGCCCTTAATGTGGAGGAAGTTGACGAAAAGAAGTTCGCCGGTTTCGATAACCTGGTACTGGGTGTGCCCACCTGGTTCGATGGTGAATTGCCTAATTACTGGGACGAATTTGTTCCAGCTATCGAAGAAATGGATTTAAAAGGCAAAAAAGTGGCCATCTTCGGATTGGGCGATCAGATCAATTATCCGGAGAATTTCTGTGACGGAATCGGTATAATGGGCAAACTGATGGAACAACAGGGTGCTGAGCTCGTAGGGTTTGTTCCGGCCGATGAATACAATTTCGAAAGCTCGGTAAGCGTTCGGGGTGACAAATTTGCAGGACTAGCACTCGACCAGGAAAATCAGGCTCGAAAAACCAATAAACGTATCGAAGATTGGGTAGCAGGACTTAAGAAGTCATTTAACTGATTATCTGATACTTTTTATTGATAAAATATGGAATACCATGCTGCGGGAGATCCTCCCTGGCATGGTATTCGTATTTTTAGCCTACATTTGTAACTTATGAAACGAAGGCAAAGGAACAGACTTTTTCAAGTTATTGTCGTTACCGGAGTAGTGATATTGGTTGCTTTACTAACCCGAACACCTAAATTCAAAACCAGGAAACTACAGTTGCTGGAGAAACAAATTGGCAGTATTGACAGCATTATCCCTCCCGGCGATTCCACTATTATTCCCGTTAGCTACCAGGGCGTACCTGATTTTACCGATTTAGATCCGCAGGTTCGTAAGGAGAAATTCATTCAGTTTATGTTGCCGGCGGTACTCGTGGTTCGCCATCAACTGATGGAAGATTTGCGGCATGTCGAATTTGTTGAAAATCGTATGGATGCGGGAGAACGTGTAGCCCGCTCAGATACAGCATTCCTGAATCACATGTTTAAGAAGTACCATACTGATTCCATAAACGTACTGAAACGGAGGATTTATCCCCATCCGGTAAGTTTAGCCATTGCTCAGGCGGCGTTGGAATCGGGCTGGGGTACATCGCGTTTCTTCCGGGAAGGGAATAACATTTTTGGCGTTTGGTCGTTCGATAAGGACGATTCGCGCATCGCATCAAAATACAAACGAAATGGACGTACGATTTACCTGAAAAGTTATTCTTCCTACATACAATCCATCAGTAACTATTACCTGACCATTGCCAGGGTGCCATACTACAAAAAATTCCGGATGAAACGCTGGAAAGGAGCCTCATCCATTGAACTACTCCCGTATTTAAGCCGCTATTCTGAGAAAAGTCAGTACGCACAGCTGGTCCGCTTGATTCTCTGTGAGAACAACATACCAAAATTCGACAATTATTCATTAAGGGAATATGAACACAAATCGGGCATTGTGTTGTTTATTCATGAAAAATTGAAGTTTTGGTAAGCATTTTTTCGCTTCGACAGTTATGTTTATTTAGTAGCTTTACGGCATAATCATATCAGGATTTTTAACCGTCTTGGACTAAATTAAATCAGGGTATAATGTCAGAAATAATGAAAAAGAAGAAAAGAATCGCACTGGTTGCACATGACAACCGGAAGAAAGATATGATGGAATGGGTGAGCTACAACTGGAATGAACTGGCTCAACATTCTTTGGTTGGCACTGGAACTACCGGAAAACTGGTTGAAGAAGTCATTAATCAGAAATGCATTGAAAACGATGCCGTTCCACCAGAATTAACCCGTTTGAAATCAGGACCATTGGGTGGTGATCAGCAATTAGGAGCGATGATTTGCGAAGGCCTGATTGACGTGGTCATCTTTTTTTGGGATCCCATGCAGCCGCAGCCGCACGATGTCGACGTGAAAGCATTGTTGCGTATTTCGGTATTGTACAACGTCCCAACGGCTTCGAACCGTTCAACTGCAGATTTTCTGATCTCATCGGAACTGTTTCACAAAGAATACAAACCACGCATTAAAGATTATTCAGGCTATATTACCCGTTCTATTGACATGGAGATGGAGTAGTATCTTTATCAGGAACGAATTTCAGCGCCGCTGAATTAATGCAGTAACGCAACCCGGTTGGTGGCGGGCCATCGTTAAAAACATGTCCCAGGTGAGCATCGCAGTGGGCACAACGAACTTCGGTTCGAATCATGCCGTGACTGGTGTCCCTGACTTCTTTTATATTTTTATTGTCCGCAATATCGCTGAAACTAGGCCAACCACAGCCAGATTGAAACTTGGAACCAGAATCGAACAGCAAAGCGCCACAACAAACACAATGGTATGAACCTTTTTGATAGAAATCGTAATAAACACCGGTAAACGGTCTTTCAGTTGCCGATTTCCGTGTAACATCGTATTGTAGTGGCGTTAAGTTCTCTTTCCATTCTTTGTCTGTTTTCTTCACCATAGTTTGATTGCTTTGTTTCGATTTTGAATTTTGTGCCTCGCTCGTAATCGCCCCAAGTAAAATGAGTCCGATAATGAAAATTGCTTGTCTCATGCTACTATATACTAATACTCGCTTGTCTTATAATTAATATTATGTTATTTTAGTGTTTCGAAAAACAGGGAAGCTAATTGGCCTCCCTGCTTTGGTATACTTGTTGAATTATTTCAAACTGTCGAGCCTGGCTTGAACTTC
The DNA here is from genome assembly GCF_009617895.1 of Prolixibacter sp. SD074. Classification (NCBI taxonomy): domain Bacteria; kingdom Pseudomonadati; phylum Bacteroidota; class Bacteroidia; order Marinilabiliales; family Prolixibacteraceae; genus Prolixibacter; species Prolixibacter sp. SD074. The sequence continues at coordinate 976,570 of NZ_BLAW01000001.1, read as the reverse complement.
TTTGAACTTATCCATCATTTTCAGACGGTAATACAAGTTTTTGAGATGCTCCAGAATAAAGCGGTCTTTCGGGTTTAGTTCGCTGGCTTTTTCCATATAAGGAATTGCTTTCTTGAACTGAACATCAGCTTTCCCTTTTTCAGCTTCGTATTTATCCTGTTGTGTCGGCGGTATCTTCGCAGCAACTTCCAGCTGTTTCACACCCCGGTTGAAATAGACAACACCCATGTTATAATATGCATCTGCAAATTTCGGGTTTACTTCAGTTGCCTGCTGATATGCTTTCAATGCTTCGTCTGAGCGGCCCAGTTTATCAAGAGCTGCTCCTTTAGCAAAATAGAATGTCGGATTTTTCGGATCTTTCTCAATGGCTTTATCAAGATATGAAATTGCATCTTCCGATTTATTCTTCGACATGTAGTAGTTGATTAGCGAAACCAGTATGTTCTGACTTTCCGGATATGCTTCAAAACCTTCTTTCATTGCGCTGACAGCAGCTGTGGTATCACCCATGGCTTCGCATGCGCTGATGATTTGACCATATGAAGCGCCACCATTGTAATTGTATTTGATACACTCTTTAAAGTAGTCAATTGCTTTTTTATACTGCTTGGCATTGGCTGCCGCTAAACCGGTATTGTAAATAATGACTGTATCAACCGGTGTATCCTTCTTGAACATATCGGTCTTTTCAATATCCAAAATGTTTTCAAAGTACCGGGTGGCATCATCATATTTTTCTGCCTGAAAGGCATTAACAGCGGCCTTTGTCAAATCCTGAATCAGGAATGTCAATTTAATTTTGATACCGTTGGCATAACGGCCTTTATCATCCAACGACAGGGCCTTCATATATGATTTGTAGGCTTCTTCCAACGGATTGTCACTCAGTTTTTTATAATTCTCATCTTTCGATGCAAAAATAGCCTGATAGATTTCACCACGAACTTCCCATGTACGAGGCCAATCAAGCGTTTTGTTTGATTTGTCATTATTCGGATCAACCGTTTGCTCTATGGTCTCCAGAGCTTTGTCCAGCTTTCCGCTTTCCTTATAATTTTCAGCACTGGATACTTTACCTTTCTGCGCGAATACAGTAGTTCCGGCAAGAAGTAGGATGACTACAAAGAATACTTTTTTCATGTTTGAATTGATTATCATTTTGCTACTTACAAATTTGCTTGAATTTTCAGAAAGTACAAACTTTCCAACAAATTATTCTACTACTCCGTTATCAGATTCATTATCAGCCTGTACTGCATCATCTGAAACATCAATTCCAGTGTCGGCGGCCCCTACACGGGCAACAGATGCAATTGAGTCATCTTCTCTCAGGTTAATGAGCTTAACGCCTTGTGCAGCACGTCCCGTCATCCGAATATCCTTGACGGGAAGACGGATGGTAACGCCCGACTGTGTGATGATCATCAGGTCGTCATCGTTACTTACGCTTTTTATTGCTACCAATGAACCCGTTTTCGGGGTAACATTAAGGGTTTTTACACCTTTACCTCCCCTATTGGTCACCCGGTAATCATCAATTTTAGAACGCTTTCCGAATCCGTGTTCAGACACCACAAGGATATCCTCGCTTTCATTCTCCACACAAACCATACCAACAAGTTCATCCTTGTCGTTACCCAGCGTAATACCGCGTACTCCAGCCCCTGTACGGCCAATGGCCCTCACCTTATCTTCCGGGAAACGAATAGCTTTTCCGGTGCGCACTGCCATCATGATTTCGTTATTACCGTTGGTCAGCCGTGCTTCCAATAATTGGTCATTCTCACGAATTGTAATGGCATTTACCCCATTTTGGCGTGGACGCGAATAAGCCTCGAGTGATGTTTTCTTGATTACACCTTTCTTAGTACAAAGAATGATATAATTGTTATTGATGTAATCTTCGTCCTTCAGATTTTTAACGTTGATGAATGCTTTAACGTTGTCGTCCGGCTCAATATTCAGCAGGTTTTGAATTGCACGTCCCTTGGAGGCTTTTGTGCCTTCCGGAATTTCATAAACCTTCAGCCAGAAACATTTACCTTTCTCAGTAAACAGCAGAATGGTGTTGTGCATCGTGGCGATAAACAAGTACTCCAGAAAATCTTCTTCACGCGTGGTTGAACCACGGGAACCAACACCTCCGCGGGACTGCGTACGGAATTCAGTTAAAGGTGTACGCTTCATGTATCCCATGTGCGAAATGGTGATGACCATTTCATCATCGGCGTAGAAATCTTCCGGATTAAACTCTTCTGCTGAATGGATGATTTCTGTTCTTCTTTCGTCACCATACCGGCCCTGAATCTCTAGTAATTCATCTTTGATAATCTTCATCCGGAGAGGCTCATTGGCCAGGATATCTTTCAGATATTCGATTTGCTTCATCAGCTCAGCGTACTCTTCGTGCAATTTGTCACGCTCCAGCCCGGTCAGTTTCTGCAAACGCATATCCAGAATGGCGCGGGCCTGAATCTCATCCAGATCAAAATTCGCCATAAGGCCTTCTCTTGCCTCTTCCGGCGTTTTTGATGCACGAATCAGGCTGATGACAGCATCCAGATTATCGATTGCGATAATTAAACCGCGTAAGACATGAGCTTTTTTTTCTGCCTGGTCCAGCTCGTACTTTGTGCGCCGGACAACTACTTCGTGACGATGTTCAACAAAATAGTGAATCAGGTCTCGAAGGTTCAACATACGTGGACGGCCTTTTACCAACGCAATGTTGTTTACACTGAACGTCGACTGTAACTGAGTGTACTTATACAGCTTATTCAGTACAACACTGGCCATGTCATCACGTTTGATATCGACCACAATACGCATTCCTTTACGGTCCGACTCATCATTGATATTGGCAATTCCGTCGATTTTCTTTTCGTTAACCAGTTCAGCGATTTTAATAATCAGTTCTGCCTTGTTAACCAAATATGGAATTTCGGTAATGACCAGTTTTTCCCTTCCGTTCGGCGTTACCTCAATCTCTGATTTTCCACGCATGACAACCCGCCCACGACCGGTTTCATAAGCTTCACGTACGCCAGAGTATCCATAAATGATTCCCCCTGTCGGGAAATCGGGTGCCTTGATCAAATCGATCAACTCATCCACTTCTATGTCAGGATTGTCGATATAGGCATTAATCGCTTCAATGGTGTCGGTCAGGTTGTGTGGTGGCATATTAGTTGCCATACCCACTGCAATACCCGATGCACCGTTAACCAGCAAATTCGGAAATTTGGCCGGGAGAACAGTGGGTTCTTTCAGCGACTCATCGAAATTGGGGGCAAAGTCAACCGTATTCTTGTCCAGATCGGCTAATGCTTCTTCTGCGAGTTTTTGAAGACGGGCTTCGGTATAACGCATGGCAGCCGGACTATCACCGTCGACCGACCCAAAGTTTCCCTGTCCATCAACCAGCGGATATCTCATCGACCAACGCTGTGCCATACGAACCATGGCAAAATATACCGAGGAATCACCGTGCGGGTGGTATTTCCCCAATACCTCACCAACAATCCTTGCTGATTTCTTATACGAGCGATTGGAGTAAATTCCCAACTCGCCCATTCCAAACAGGATTCTTCGGTGAACTGGCTTCAGTCCGTCACGAACATCCGGAAGAGCTCTTGAAACAATTACCGACATCGAGTAGTCGATGTAGGCAGATTTCATCTGCTCTTCAATATTTATCTTAATTATCTTTTCTCCGTCAGCCATTTACTTTAAATTAAAAATTTCTAACGTCTCTTTTTAGGTCACACAAAAATAGTAAAATATAGGTATCTATGAGAATTATTTGCGCTTCAATTTACTGACAAACCCAAACTCCTGCTTTACATATTGTTTGGGCTTTCAAATGACGAAAAGTCAGAAAGGTTACATATTTTGACAGATAATAAATTATGGATTAGTAAACTTTCTCGTTTCCAGCACGAATCCACTGAACATGCTGGTGCGATCGGTTGTTAATTTGGCTAAAACACCTTGAAAAAAACTGAAATAATAGCTATTTTAGTAATTTCGGATTACCCGGAACAGTATTTGATAAGCAATTGCAAACACAGTTAGCTGATGAGTATGGATTCAAAATTTTCACCCAGAATAAAAGATGTCCTCTCCTACAGCCGCGAAGAAGCCATCCGGTTGGGGAATGATCACATTGGAACCGAACACCTTTTTCTTGGAATTCTAAGAGATGGTGAGGGAGTCGCCATTGATATCATGACCCAGCTAGGTATTGATTTCTCCGGCATCAAGAAGGATGTGGAAAAAGCAGTTATTAATGACAAACCACTTGGGCCCGATGCGTCGGTACCATTGATGAAAAGTACCGAGAAGGTTCTCAAAATTGTTTATCTCGAGGCACGCTCATTGAACGAACAGACCATTAGTACAGGACATTTACTCCTGGCTATTCTGAAAGATCAAAATAGCCTGGTAAGTCAGCTGTTCAATGACTATGGGCTGGGTTATGACGATGTAAAAACCGAACTCGGGCATCTTTCAAAGACCGAAAACAAATCCGATTTTCCGGAAGACAGCGATGACCAGGACGATATGTATGGTGGTCGTGGTAGCGGAAGTGGGCCGTCTGGTTCAGGTAGCACCAAAGGTTCTTCTCCCAAAACCGAAACTCCGGTTCTCGATAATTTTGGTATCGATATTACCAAAGCAGCCGTTGAAGGCAGCCTTGATCCGATTGTTGGCCGTCAGAAAGAGATCGAGCGGATTGCACAGGTTTTAAGCCGGCGCAAGAAAAACAACCCAGTTTTAATTGGAGAACCTGGCGTTGGTAAATCGGCTATTGTAGAAGGTCTGGCCTTGCGCATCGCACAGAAAAAAGTGTCGCGCATATTGTTCGACAAACGCGTGGTAAGCCTCGACTTGGCTTCTATTGTAGCTGGAACAAAATATCGCGGACAGTTTGAAGAACGCATGAAAGCGATTCTCAACGAACTTTCGAAAGTGGACAATGTGATTCTTTTCATCGATGAGATTCACACGATTGTTGGTGCCGGCGGCGCTACCGGTTCGCTGGATGCTGCCAATATGTTAAAACCTGCGTTAGCCCGCGGTGATATTCAATGTATTGGCGCCACTACGCTTGATGAATACCGCCAACACATCGAAAAAGACGGTGCCTTGGAGCGTCGTTTCCAAAAAGTAATGGTGGAACCAACCAGTATTGAAGAAACCATCGAGATTCTTAATAACATCAAAGAACGTTACGAAGATCACCATAACGTAATTTACACGCCGGAAGCGATTGACGCTTGCGTGAAACTCACAACCCGATACATTACCGACCGGCATCTTCCTGATAAGGCAATTGATGCATTGGATGAATCAGGTTCAAGGGTTCATATCTCAAATATTACGGTTCCTGACAGGATTATTAAGCTGGAGGACGAAATTGAGGGTACCCGGAACGAAAAAATTCAGGCTGTAAAAAGCCAGAATTTCGAGTTGGCTGCCAGCTTTCGGGACAAGGAAAAAAACCTGTTGGCCAAACTTGACAAAGAGAAGGATGACTGGGAAAAAGAGTTGGAAAATCACCGTGAAACTGTTGGTGAAGAACAAGTTGCCGATGTAGTTTCTATGATGTCCGGTATTCCTGTACAGCGTATTGCTGAAGCAGAAGGTAAAAAGCTGAAAAACATGCTGGCCGATCTGAAAGCAAATGTGATTGGCCAGGATGAAGCTTTGGAAAAGATTACCAAGGCGATTCAGCGAAACCGTGCGGGATTGAAGGATCCAAACAAACCAATTGGAACTTTCATCTTCCTTGGTCCTACCGGGGTTGGAAAAACGCAGTTGGCGAAAGTATTGGCTGAATATCTGTTCGACAGCAGTGAAGCGCTGATTCGCATTGATATGAGCGAATACATGGAGAAATTCTCTGTTTCGCGGTTGGTGGGTGCTCCTCCGGGATATGTTGGGTACGAAGAAGGTGGCCAGTTGACAGAAAAAGTAAGGAGAAAACCTTATGCCGTTGTGTTGTTGGATGAAATTGAGAAAGCACACCCGGATGTTTTCAACCTGCTTCTTCAGGTATTGGATGAAGGTCGTCTGACGGATAGTTTAGGTCGCAAGATTGACTTTCGAAATACGATTATCATCATGACTTCCAATATTGGGACCCGCCAACTGAAAGACTTCGGTCAGGGGTTGGGCTTCAATACCAATAAAACACCTGATGATGAGAACGAGCATGCTAAATATATTATTCAGAAAGCGCTGAAACGTGCTTTTGCACCGGAATTTTTGAACCGTGTGGACGATGTGGTTCTCTTCAATACTTTATCGAAGGAGCAAATAGGCAAGATTATCGATATCGAGCTTAAAGGCTTGTACGAACGTGTTGAAGCATTGAATTACAAACTGAAAATTACAAATAAGGCAAAAGATTTTATTTCTGATAAAGGTTTTGATCCACAGTTTGGAGCGCGTCCGTTGAAAAGGGCTATTCAAAAATACCTCGAGGATGAAATGGCAGAAGCCATTATCCAAAACCGGATTGAAGATGGCTCAACAATAACCATTGATTACAATGTCAAAGAAAATAAAATGGTGGTCAAGATTGTCTCACCGGCAGGCCCGCCCAAGGCATTAGAAAATAACAGCAATTAAAAGAGGGTGTCCGAAAAGTTGAATTGGAAAAGTGTTTACTTTCAAATTGAAAGCAATCTTGGATTTACCCCTCCTCCCGATGGACATCGGGACTCCCTAAAGGTGAGGCTTAAAGTCCCCTTCAGGGGATTTAGGGGTAAATAACTAAAGCTGTACTTACAATTTGATAGTTCTGAAAATGCTCTTTGGACTTTTCGGACACCCTCTTTTTTGATTACTTATTATCCAGTTTTTTGGCCTCCTCCCAGTATATGTCCATCTCTTCCAGGCTCATATCATGCATGGAACGTCCGTTACCGAGCGTTTTCTCTTCCAGGTAATTAAATCGGTGGATGAATTTGCGATTCGTGCGTTCCAGGGCCGTTTCCGGATCAATATCATACAAACGTGCGGCATTAACCAGCGAAAAGAATAGATCGCCAAATTCCTGTTCCATTTTGACCGGGTCATTTACTTTCATTTCGTGCTCTACCTCCGCCAGTTCTTCTTTCACCTTGTCCCAAACCTGTTCCCGGTATTCCCAATCAAAGCCAACCCCCCTCGCCTTTTCCTGTATCCGATTAGCCTTAACCAGTGCCGGAAGCGATGTGGGAACGCCTTCCAGAACTTTCTTCTTACGACCTTTTTCCTTCAATTTCAGTGCTTCCCAGTTTTCCTCTACTTCGTTAGCATCAGCTACCGAAACGTCGCCGAAAACGTGGGGATGCCGGTAAATTAGTTTTTCCGTCAGTGCGTTTATCACATCACCAATGTCGAACGAGTCCATTTCGTCGCCAATCTTGGCGTAAAAGACGATATGCAGCAGAATATCACCCAACTCTTTTTTGATTTCCGGTAAGTCGCGCTCAATGATAGCGCCACCCAATTCGTACGTTTCTTCGATGGTTAACTTTCGAAGCGATTCAAAGGTCTGCTTTCGGTCCCACGGACATTTCACCCTTAGTTCGTCCATTATATCCAGTAACTTTCCAAATGCATCCAGATGTTCCTTCTTCGCCATGTAATCCTTTATTTAGAGAATGATAATTTATTTTTTATAAACCAAAACGGCTTTACTGAGTTTTGATTTGCGAACGAAGTTAATAAATTCTTTTGTGGGGGTAATCTGCCGGAAGGTTGTCGTATCAACACGAAAAAAAGTGTTTATTTTGTAGTGCCTTTCATTGAGGTGATAATAAATGTTTATGATCGAAAAGATTTTTGAACTCGAAGGCGTAGAACATACTTCTTTCTTTGGAGTGCGGAGCAGTAAAATTGATTTGATAAAGTCCTACTTTCCAAAACTAATCATCACTGCCCGTGGGCACAACGTCAAAGTAAAAGGTGAACATACGGAAATAGAGGAGTTTACCACCAAATTTCAGCTGGTACTCGACCACTACTACCATTACAATTCATTGTCCGACGAGAGCATTCATCAAATTATGATGAACGCGGAAACCATCGACCGGCAATTTCCCGGACAGGAAGATATTTTACTTTTCGGAAACTCCGGGAAACCCATAAGGGCACGTACTCCCAATCAGCGAAAGCTGGTTGAAAAGGCGAAAGAAGACGATTTGATCTTTGCCATCGGCCCGGCTGGTTCAGGAAAAACCTACACGGCCATTGCTTTAGCCGTTCGGGCGTTGAAAAACCGTGAAATCAAACGGATCATCCTGAGTCGCCCGGCTGTTGAAGCTGGTGAAAATCTAGGCTTCCTACCGGGAGATTTGAAGGAGAAGATCGATCCATATCTGCAGCCGTTGTATGATGCGCTGCTTGATATGATTCCACCGCGAAAGCTTGAAGAATTTCTGAAAGATGGCGTCATTCAGATTGCACCACTGGCATTTATGCGCGGACGTACACTCAGCAATGCCTATGTTATTTTGGACGAAGCTCAGAATACTTCTATCCCGCAATTGAAGATGTTTTTAACCCGAATGGGACTAAATACCAAATATGTGATTACCGGTGACATTACGCAGATTGACCTACCCAAAAAGCAGCCTTCGGGCTTGATAACTGCACTCCGAATTTTAAAGGATTTAGAAGGAATTTCCATCATTGAATTTGACAAGGGCGATATTATCCGGCACCGTTTGGTACGCGATATTGTTGAAGCATACGACCGTTATGATAAATCGAAATAAGCATTTTTAAAACTATTAAACTTTATCAACATGAGCAGTAAAGCCATTACCCGGACAGATTTCAATTTTCCCGGACAAAAAAGTGTTTACAAAGGAAAAGTGCGCGATGTGTATAACATCAACGACGATTACCTTGTAATGATTGTTTCCGACCGGATTTCTGCCTTCGATGTGGTGCTCCCGGAAGGCATTCCTTACAAAGGACAGGTTCTGAACCAGATCGCATCTAAATTTTTGGATGCAACTTCGGACATTGTTCCGAACTGGAAAATCGCGACTCCTGACCCAATGGTCACTGTTGGACATATGTGTGAGCCTTTCAAAGTAGAGATGGTCATTCGTGGTTACCTGACGGGGCACGCCTGGCGCGAGTACCGTGATGGAAAGCGCTCGTTGTGCGGCGTTCCTCTCCCGGAGGGAATGAAAGAAAATCAGAAATTTGCTCAACCACTCCTCACTCCTACAACCAAAGCCGACGAAGGCCATGATGAGGATATTTCCCGTGAGGAAATTTTGGTTAAGGGACTGGTAAGCGAGGAAGACTACGTGTTACTTGAGAAATATACGCACGAATTATTTCAGCTGGGAACCGAAATGGCGGCCGAAAAGGGGCTGATTTTGGTAGATACCAAGTATGAATTCGGTAAGAAAAATGGTCAGATTTACCTGATTGACGAGATTCATACACCGGATTCATCACGCTATTTTTATGCTGATGGCTACGAAGAAAGATTGGCCAATGGCGAAAAGCAAAAGCAACTGTCGAAAGAATTTGTGCGTCAGTGGTTAATCGAAAATGGTTTCCAGGGACAGGATGGCCAGAAAGTTCCGGAGATGAACGAAGAGTTTGTCAACCAGGTTTCCAACCGATACATTGAGCTGTTCGAGAAAATTACCGGTGATACGTTTCAAAAAGCCGAAGCCAACGACGTTGCCGCTCGTATTCAAGACAATGTAACGAGCTACATTAAGCAAACGCTCTCATAAACTTCAATGTAAACTAACTTTTTAGTTATTGGATATTGATAAAATTATTCAGATTGATGACGACCGCAGCAATTTCTTCCTGTTAAGGAGATTACTGAAAGAAACGGATGTCGGGTAGATTTAGCTCAAAATGCAAGCGAATGGATTAAGCTCCTTAAAAAGGACAACTATTCGATTTTTTCAATCCACCCGATTTTGAGGATCTGTTTCACGTACCCAAAAAATTCCTAAAAAAAAAGAGGGCATTCAATGTTGAATGCCCTCACCCCATATCTATAATAAATTATTTTTTGCTGTCGTCTTCCGATGCTTCAGATTTTGCTGCTTCTTCATCTTCTACCTCTTCATCGTCATTCAGCAATTCCTTCTCCTGAAGCAGGTTGTACCACTGAATAACCTTCCGGATATCGGAAATGTATACCTGGTCACGGTCATAATCGGGCAATACTTCGGCAAAATAATTGGTAAGTTCCTGGGTCGATGCCTTGTGACTAATCGCTTTACCGCCATTTTCTTTTTTGATGATATTTTTGAAAACGTCTTTCAACGGAACGTCTTCCTGTAAAGTGTAAATGGCAATATCTTCCAATGAACTGATTTTAGAGCTGGCAAATGCCGGCATCTTTTTTCCGTTCAGCAACGATTCGACAATGATGTTATTTTTTCCTTCGGATACTACTTTAAAAAGTCCGGGCTGTCCGGAAATCGCCAAAATTCCTTTTAACATATGCTTCGTTTCTTATTTTTTTGGTGCACGAATATAGTAAATAAATTGGCGCAAAACCTTGACAAGAGTAACGTGGATTCAATCCGGGATGCATTTTTGCAACATCCCGGCCCGAATCCATTAATTTATTATCAGAAATCGATTTGCCGTATTATCCCAAACCGAATCCAGCGCCCCGGTTGTGCGAGATTCCCAAAATCGTAATAGGTTTTATCCAACAAATTGGAGATTCCCATGTATATGTTGGTTCCTTTTCTCTTCCAATATAAACGGGCATCGGCCAGCCAAAATGGCTTGTAGCTAACTTCTTCACCATAGCTGGTCCCTGTCCAACGGGTGTAGGCGCCGTTTCTATCCTGGTAAGAGAATTGCCAGTTGGCACCAACGTGATTCCAGATGGCATGTGAAATACCGATGTCGAGCTTGTTTTTCATGTAATCCAGTACATACCTGGAAGCATAAATTCCGCTCTGCTTATTCTGGTTCATCCATGCATACGAAACATCGATGGAATGAATAAAAGTCTTCTTTCCGAATAACTCTTTGGGATTGATTCGTGCCGCGAACTCTACCCCATCGGTGTTTATTTTGGTCAGGTTTTCAGCATGCCAAACTGTCTCGTCGGGTTGACGGACCCAATCAATCATGTTTTTCCCCCACCGGTGAAACAACGAAACATGGCCTGTTAAACCTTTCTGTTCCAATTTTATTCCTGATTCCAACACTGTAGCTTCTTCCGGTTTTAAATCGGGATTTCCGACGTTTGTCGGACTGCTGTAATATAAATCGGTAAAGGTTGGCATTCGCAGTGACTTGTTCACGGATGCATACCAACGGGCTATCTTGCTGAAGTTCCAACTCATATTGGCTCCGGGGTACAAATTCCATTTCATTCCCAGCTGCGAATTCCAGTTAGTCACCAGTCCGCCCGAAAACGTCCAGCTTTTTAGGTAGGCCGAATGCTCCAGGAACATACTGAAGTTGGTCCGGGAATCGGATTTCGTAAACCGGATTCCATCTTCTCCCGGAACATTAATTGGCTTGTCCATCTCTTTTCCCAACACGGTACTCCAGATGTTCTCACTCCGGAAGTTGGAACCAAATGCTGTTTTCCCTAACGGGGAAGTAAACCAGGCATTCAGGCTGGTTCCGTACACATCGGTCAGGTGATAATTGTGTTGTGTGTACCACGAAGGCGCATCAACCATACCGCGAAAAAGCTCAAAACGGTCTTGATTTCGCCGCCAATAAACCGAAGGTGTAAAATGCACTACCTTGCCGGTTTTCATTTTCGCTGACGCGAAAATAGTTTTAATGCGCTCGTACTGATTGGGATAAGCAGGCGTATAGAAGCTATTGGCACCAAATCCACGGTTGGTGTAACCGGTCTGGATTTCCAGGTTACCTGCATTGGTCATGATTTTCCCCTGGTAGAATCCCTCACCGATATTGAAATCCGTGTTGTTGATATAACCATCGGATTTTCGGTAATCAGCTGCCATGAAGTTTTTCATGTGTTTCGTAACCCAGGTACCCGACAAACCACCATTATAATAGCCGTGCTGTCCGCCTGCAGCGCGCACTTTCAAATTCGAATGATCACTGGTCCCGGTGATGATGTTGATGGCTCCGCTAAAGGCGTTGGCTCTGTAAACCCGGGATGCGGGCCCTTCGAGGATTTCGATGCGTTCGACAGCATCGAGGCTGATGGGGAGATTTAAATTGTGGTGACCCGTTTGCGGGTCGGTGATGTTGATGCCGTTAAGCAGGATGAGAACCTGGTCGAAAGAACCACCGCGGATGCTGACATCGGCCTGAACGCCAAAATTACCACGTTGTCGTACATCAACATTTAATGCATACTCTAAAAGATCCTGGATACTCTGGACCGGGGCAGCCTCAATCTCGTCCTTCCCGATAACGGTAACGGCACGAGCCACCTGTGAGAAGGTTACAGGGGCACGTTGCGCACGCACCACTACCTCATCCACCTGATGAACGTCTTTTGTCAGATCGAGGGTATCGCGGCGGGCATCCAACAGATTGGTTGCGGCGTTCGAAGGTATGGCATGCAAAAAATACATCACCCCCAGCGAGCCTATACGCACTACTTTGTGCAGGCTACAAAAGACCGAGTACCCTTTCCTGCCCCACTTTTTAAACGTCACCACTTCGGGTGCCTGGCGCTTGCCAGTTGTTTTGTCCATAAAATGATTATTTAACTTATTAATCTATGAAAGGACATAAACGTGTTACATGCAAATGACTTTATCTTCGCGCCCCTATGAATATCAGGATGTAATAAAACAGGGTGGCCAATGAAGCTAGTGCAGCTACCACATAAGTGTACGCAGCCCATTTCAATGCATCTTGTGCTTTTCCCTGTGTTTGGGTAGTCGTAATGCCGGTCGTCTTCAACCAGGCCAGTGCACGACTGCTGGCATTAATTTCTACCGGAAGGGTAATAAAACTAAACAGCGTGGTCAATCCAAACAGGATAATACCAAACAACAGAATGGCCGGAAAACGCTGAACCGTAAAAATGCCGGCCAGCAAAATCCACATGGTGTACTTCGAGGTGGCACTCACAATCGGGACCAGTTTTGAACGCAGCCCTAACCATTCATAAGCGTCTGCATGCTGAACGGCGTGCCCGCATTCATGAGCGGCAACTGCTGCTGCTGCGATACTGTGCCCGTAATATACATCGTGGCTCAGGTTTACGGTTTTGTTGGCCGGATTGTAATGGTCGCTCAATTGACCTGACACCGTACCAATTTTCACTCCCTGAATACCGTGATCCCGTAACATCTGTTCTGCTACATCACGCCCGGACATTCCGTTAGCGGTAGGAATTTTTCCGTACGCTTTAAACCGGCTTTTCAACTGGTAACTGACCAACCAGCTCAAAAGTGCAAATCCGATAAAAATAATCCAAATCATATCTTTTTGTTTTTAGTTACCTTCGTTTGTCATAACAGTGTCTGGTTTACAAATGCCCTGCCAAATTATAAAACGGGACCGATTGGCAGCGCTCAAATTATCTTAAATTTTCTTAATACTGTCATATTTTCCCGGCAAGGTTCATCATATTTGTATCATCAAAATATAAATGGCACATGAGATATCTGGTTTCCATATTTTCCGTTTTTGCTTTATTTCTTTCAACTACTTTTGCCGCAGCGCCTGCAGACGATGATATCCAGTTCTTAAAAGATGGTGTATCTTTCAGCCTTCCAGCCGACTGGACAATTATATCGGACGAGCCTGTCGATGACGATGGACATTATTTTTCGGTTGAGCACAACACGGACGATGCTACCGGTGTAATAACGGTTACCTGGCTGAACATACATATCGAACCGGATGTGGTCATCGATTCGCACAAGAAAAATATGCGGGCTGCACAAATTTATCAGCAGCCAGGCATTGAATTTACTGCCATTGAGCCTGTCACTTTTGCCGGACGAAAAGCTTACCGTTCCAAATATGCGACACTGGTAAACGGCAGCAAAATGGAAGGCGAAATTATTTGCCTGAATTGTGAAGGAAAAACCATCAGCTTTTTTGTACAAAGCGGACTGGATGACAAAAAGGCTACGGATGCCGCATTTCTTCAATTGGAACAGACGTTTGGCTGTCGCGAAGAATAATTGTTGTTATCGTAAAATCAACTTTCAGCTTTTTTCTATTTTTAAAATAGAAAGCCACTTACAACGACAACATATGTAAGTGGCTTTTTTTGAGCGGCAAACGAGATTCGAACTCGCGACCCTCAGCTTGGGAAGCTGATGCTCTACCAACTGAGCTACTGCCGCCTTTTAAAATATTCACGCAAATGTACTATTTTTTTTCAGTTGAGTTTTTTCTTCTTCAAAAAATACTCCTTCCCCGTAACGACTTTTCCCATTCATATTCTAATAAAAACAGTCTAAGTGGAACTTTCTTTCCTGTTATACGAAAAAGTAATTATCGTCATTTTAACACGACTTCCGGTTCCTCTCGTTCATCCCATTATTGATATCGTTTTTCAATGTTTAAGATTTCCTGTTGTACAATATATTGGTAAACAGAATAAAAACTAATACGTTCATGTAGAAACTATCCATTAAATAAGCAACTTATGATAATTGGACTACTCAAGGAGGCCGGTTCTGAAAAACGGGTCGCCATGTTACCTGAAGTTGTCTCCGGTTTAATCGGTAAGAAAGTCGAAATTCTCGTCGAAAAAGGGGCCGGTGAAACAGCTTATCAAAGTGATGAGAATTATAAAAAAGCCGGGGCTCAGATTGTATCACGAAAGGAAGTTTTGGAAAAATCAGCCGTGGTGATACAAATTCAACCTCCCGGGACAGCGCTAATTGAAAGTCTGCGAAAGGAGCAAATTTGGATTAGCCAGTACAATCCACTGTGGAATACCGATTTGGTGAAGACTTTTATTTCAAACGGGATAACCAGTTTCAGCCTCGATTCCATTCCCCGTATTACACGCGCCCAGGCCATGGATGTACTCTCATCGATGGCGACAGTTTCGGGGTACAAGGCGGTTCTGGAAGCGGCTTCTCTCCTTCCCTCTTTTTTCCCGATGTTTATGACAGCTGCCGGAACCATCCGCCCTGCCAATGTGCTGATCCTGGGTGCTGGAGTAGCAGGACTTCAGACTATCGCTATCGCACGAAAACTGGGAGCGCAGGTGCAGGTTTTCGATGTGCGCTCGGCCGTTAAAGAAGAAGTAATGAGCCTGGGTGCAAAATTCGTTGAAGTGGAAGGCGCCCGCGAAGACGCTGCGGCCGGCGGCTATGCCGTCGAACAAACCGACGACTTCAAAAAACGGCAGCAGGAAGCCATCAACGAAAAAGCGATCAAAGCGGATGTTGTTATCGGGACCGCGCAAATTCCTGGTAAGAAAGCTCCGGTTTTGGTTCCCAAAGAAGTGGTTGAAAAGATGAAACCCGGGGCGGTTATCATCGACTTAGCGGCTTCAACCGGAGGAAACTGTGAGTTTGCGAAAGACAACGAAACAGTCGAACATCATGGTATTCGCATTGTCGGACAGTCTAATTATCCCTCCCAAATGCCTGTCGATGCCAGCAAGATGTTTGGCAAAAATCTCTCCAATTTCCTTTCGCTCATGATCGATGAAGAAGGTCAACTTCAGCTCGATTTTGAAGACGAAATTATTAAAGGGACCTGTATAACCCGTGATGGTGAAATTATCAACGAGCGGGTCAAGTCGAAGTTGGACAGCAAAAACGAATGATATGGAACAGATATTAGCATATTTCTATACCTACAAAGAGGTCATCTTTGTCATCGCCCTTTCTGTTTTTCTTGGTATTGAAGTGATTTCCCATGTGCCGTCGGTATTGCATACACCGCTCATGTCGGGAGCCAATGCCATCAGCGGTGTTATCATCATCGGAGGAATTATTCTGGTTGGGCACGCCGACACCAGTCATATTTCCACAGAACTGGTTCTGGGAATCTTTGCCATCATTTTCGCCACCCTCAATGTGGCAGGTGGTTTTGTGGTTACGGACAGAATGCTGGAAATGTTTAAGAAGAAAAAGAAATAAGCGATCGATATGGATAAAATTATCGGAACACTAAACGGGACGCCCTTTACCATGGGCGAAACCCTTCTTCAGCTTAGCTATTTGCTGGCTGCACTACTGTTTGTTTATGGATTGAAATTACTGAGTCATCCTGAAACTGCGCGTCGGGGAAACATCATTGCAGGAGCCGGTATGTTGCTCGCCATGATCTCGACCATGTTTTTGCATAAAAGTGCCGATGGTCAGGGAATCGCACTAACCAACATCTGGATCATTGTTGTATCGATTGGCATCGGAACGGCCCTTGGTTGGTACATCGCCAGGAAGGTAAAAATGACTGCCATGCCACAATTGGTATCGTTTTTCAACGCCACCGGAGGTTTGGCCTCGGCATTGGTTGCGCTACTTGAGTTTCCGCATGCCGACATTCATGACATCCGGCTCGTTCTGGTTACACTTCTGGGATTGGTTATTGGTAGTGTTGCCTTTAGCGGCTCGATGATTGCCTACGGTAAACTGGACGGAAAAATCAAGGATATTCGGGCCGGTATCATGAAGTACGTGAATATTGCCCTGCTTATTCTTGTCCTGGCCATTTTTGTTTACATGCTCGTATCCGGAAAAAGTACTACAGAGCTTAATTGGGAGCTATACGTGCTGTTTGGAGTATCGCTGTTGTATGGCGTTCTGTTTGTTATGCCTATTGGTGGTGCCGACATGCCGGTAGTTATTTCCCTGCTAAACAGCTTTACCGGTATTGCCGCTGCCATGGCCGGTTTTATTTATAATAACCAGGCCATGATTCTCGGAGGTATACTGGTCGGAGCGGCTGGAGGTATTCTTACTGTTCTGATGTGTAACGCGATGAACCGCTCATTACTCAATGTGATTATCGGAGCTTTTGGTGGAGGTCCTTCTTCCGCGCAAGCCGAAGGCGGTACCATGAAAGAAATTACGCTGAGTGATGCGTCTATCCTGCTAAGTTATTCGCAGAATGTGGTTATTGTTCCCGGTTATGGTCTGGCTGTTGCCCAGGCACAGCACGCTTGCCACGAATTTGATCAATTACTCGCATCGAAAGGGGTAAATGTTCGTTATGCCATCCATCCCGTTGCCGGACGAATGCCCGGACACATGAATGTTCTGCTGGCCGAAGCCGATGTTCCTTACGGTCAGTTGGTGGAAATGGACGACATCAACCCGGATATGCCCAATACCGATGTGGCAGTAGTAATTGGCGCCAATGATACCGTCAATACTGCTGCAATTAACGATCCGGGCAGTCCAATAGCCGGGATGCCCATCATTCATGCTCATGAAGCCAAAAACATTATTGTTATGAAGCGCGGACGGGGAAAAGGTTATGCCGGAATTGAAAATCAGTTATTCTTTGGTGAGAAAACCCGGTTGCTTTTTGGTGATGCAAAAGACTCGTTGCAAGCACTGGTTACTGAGATTAAGCGTTTGTAATTAACGGTGATATGGAATGTCCCCGAATTTGTTGTGAATGGCAAATTTCGGGGACTTTTTTATTTGTTTATTCCAGCCAGGGATCCATAAAAAGATTGGTATTGGCGTAAATGTCTAAATTTTGATAGCGAAGAATGTTTTCCAGCTGGATGCGCAATATTTTCACTTCAGTACATTCTTCATCTTTTTCAAGCTCGTTCAACGCATTAAGAGCTTCTCCAAAACGCTGTTCTCCTATTAATTGGGAAATATGCCCTAACTTTCCATCAATTTCTTTCCGCTTCATCAAAAAAACATGTTCCGGTGCAAAGGCTTATCCTGCCTCACCGAGGTCTTCAGAATCCCTTGATTTATTTGAAAAAGCTGGAACGAATCGGGATCTTTGTGACGTTCCTCCATCAACCAATGGATATGCTTTTGCATGATTTCCAAAGCCTCTTCGGGAGAGTCCTGCATTATGATGACCGGAATAAAATGGCGATTTACCCGTTTCAGGTTACCACCAAACTTTTTGGAAACAAGAACGTCAACCTTTTCGGAAGTAAATAATTCGGTCAGTAAACCGGCTTTTTCTTCGGAACCAGTAGCAAATGAATGATGGGAACTTTTCGCCGGATTAGTTAATTCCTTACAAAAGGCTATTTCACCTTCACGATAGTCATACAGCAGGAATTTTTCGGCATCGCCAAAATATCTGGGCTCAAAGAGATGTTGAGCATTCACAGCTAAAGCAAAACGCAGGTTTGATTTCATAAATTCTGGTTTTTAGGGCTTGAAGTTTTGTATTATAAGCTCAAATCCAATTTAGGCCTTTCAACGGAATCTTTTTAAAGATAACAAAGTATATGAACATATGTTCCTTTTAAAAGAAAACCTTCCCAACATTTACATGCAGAAAACAGAAAGCCTGAAAAATAACCAAGGATACCAAACCAAAGACAGAAAGAGCTGTTAAAAAAAATGACAAACAAAAGAAGTCTGCTGAACCTTCAACAGACTTCTTTCCTTTTACCAGAGCCACTCATGGGACTCGAACCCACGGCCTGCTCATTACGAATGAGCTGCTCTACCAACTGAGCTAAAGTGGCAATTTTCGGGGGGCAAATTTAGTAAAATTGGAATTCACTCCAACACTCCCCCCCCCGAAAATAGAAGTTTTTAATCTTCCCAGTCGAGGATAATTTTACCACAATTTCCTTCTTCCATGATTTCGAATGCTTTCTGAAATTCGGTGTAGTGGAAACGGTGCGTAATAACTGGTGAGATATTGAGCCCTGACAACAACATTTTTTCCATTTTGTACCAGGTTTCGTACATCTCTCTTCCATAAATCCCTTTCAGGGTAATCCCTTTGAAAATAACTCTATCCCACTCGATTTGTGTAGTATCCGGCAAAATCCCCAATAAAGAAATCTTACTGCCATTATACATGTGCTTAATCATTGAATCGAAAGCAACCGGTGAACCGGATACTTCCAGTCCAATGTCAAACCCTGAAACCATCCCGGCATCGTGCATCGTTTTCTCCAAACTTTCGGTTCGCGGATCAATAACATTCGTCGCCCCCATTTTCATCGCCAAATCACGTCGGTATGGGCTCAATTCGGTTCCAATCACATTGCGCGCCCCTACAAACTTACTGATGGCAATGGCCATACAACCAATTGGGCCACCGGCACCCGTAACCAGAACATCCTCGCCAATGAGTGGGAAAGAAAGAGCTGTGTGGGTGGCATTTCCCAACGGATCCATGATGGAAACAATCTCATCAGGAATCCGGGCATCTATCTTCAGTACATTTTCGGAAGGTACGACTACATATTCGGCAAACCCACCATCGCGGTTAACACCAATTCCTACTGTATGATCGCAGATGTGTTTCCGCCCCCGACGGCAATTACGGCAGTAACCACAAGCAATATGACCTTCGACGGTTACCCGCTCGCCTATTTCGAAATGTGTTACTTCATTTCCCTTATCGGCAACGACTCCAACATATTCATGCCCGATGGTCATGGGGGTATTAATGGTTTTCTGTGCCCAGGCGTCCCACTTATATATATGTAAGTCGGTTCCGCATATTGCCGATTTTTTTATCCTGACCAGTACTTCATTTACACCAACTTCAGGAATGGCAACATCTTCGAGCCAAAGTCCTTTTCCTGGTTTACTTTTTCTTATTGCTTTCATGAATTTCTTCTTTTATCGGATGAATGACTTTTATTTACTGTATATCCGGACAGATTTGCACAATCCATTCGCAGAAGCGAGAAAGTCTCTTCCTTTTTACAAAATAAGGCAATTTGCCGACCCAAATCGCTAATAAATGTCATCTATTACAGGTGCCCATTCAAAAATATTTTGACGGTCATGCTTTAAATCATTCGCATTCAGGATGAATTACTCTTATATAAAGAATATGCTGAAAAACATATTAATGACAAATATCATATTATTCACTGTTTATGTGAATGTTATAGACATTTTTACTTAGGTAAAGCAATAGTAATTGTTGTAATTACATTAACATTTTTAACACAAATTAATAATTAGTGCTAAATTAGCTAACGCTAAACTGGATGAGCATTTTGATTGAATCTGAAGGTTTAGGCCTTTTACTAAAACCACAACATTTTCTGACCTGGCTATGCTAAACTAATGAAGCGGGAATTTTCAACTTCCCGCTTTTATTTTGTAATATGCCTGATGTTGTATCGAATGCGAAGGTAAAAAAATATTCCGGCGGAAGCCAAACCGGCAAGAAACCCAATCCAGATTCCGGCTGGTCCAAACTTCAGGACGAATGCAAACAGGTAACTGACCGGGATTCCTATTAAAAGGTAAGAAATCCCAGCCATGTACATGGGATATTTTACATCGGCCATCCCGCGAAGGCATCCCAGTGAAACAACCTGTAACCCATCGAAAATCTGGAAGAAAGCAGCAACAATCAACAGAATCGTCGCCTGATGGACGACCGCCTTGTCAGGGGTAAACAGAACAGGCAGTAAGTTCCGAAAGACAATAAAAACAACTGCCGAAAATCCCATAAAAAGTAAAACGAGATGCCGTGATGCTTCGATGGCCATTCTCATTTCCCTTAAACGGTGGGCTCCCATCCAGGTGCTGACCCGCACAGTGGTAGCCATGGCAATACCATTGGAAATCATGAAAGTCATAGTTGCCAGTCCTAATGCTACCTGGTGCGCTGCCAGCGGAACGGCGCCCAACCACCCCATCATCACGCCGCCAAAGTTAAAAGCGACAATTTCGAGCACCAGTTGTACCCCAATTGGCAAACCAATTTTAAGTAACTCAAGCATCTTATGCATGCTTGTTGGAACGGAAGAAAAAAACAAGAGGTACTTCCTGAAATTACCTTTAAAATAAAGAAGCAAAGCCATCATAACCGGCATGGCCGTTCGGGCAACTAACGTAGCGTAACCCGCTCCCAGCAATCCCAATGCCGGGAACCCTACCTTACCATAAATCAGGATATAGTTTAGAAAAATGTTAAGCGCGTTGGCCGTGAGCGTTACCACCATGGCAATATGGGTATTCCCCAACCCTTCGGCGAATTGCTTCAATGTAAAAAACAAGAGAAAAGGCAGCATGGAGATGCTCAGGACCCTGAAGTATGGAATTGCCAAAACAACCACGTTGGCAGGCTGTCCCATATAAGGCATCAGGTAAGAAACTCCCCATGAAGCTGAAGTCAACACTACCGTGAACCCAAAATTCAACCATAAGCTGTTTTTAAAGTAAATCGCAACCTCATGGAATTGATTTCGACCATACGACTGCCCCACCAAAGGCGTAAGGCCAAATGTTATTCCCATCCCCAGCATCATCACCAGGTAAAACAGGTTGCTGGCAAACGAAGCTGCTGCCAGTTCGGGGGTCCCGACATGCCCGACCATCACTGTGTCAGCCAGCTGTACCACCACCTGACCTGCCTGCGAAAGCATCAAAGGAAAAGCAAGGCGCAATATATTCTTATAGTATGATCGGTAATTCCGGAACATCGGGCTCTTTGTTTTCGGCGTCAAAAGTACGACACTTTACCGAATAAAATCGGGCTGTTTTATTTGCCTCAAAATTGAACTGAATTCGGTGATTACAATCTTTGAATTCATACAAATAGTTCCTATATTTGCGCGGTTTTAAACAATGATTATTAATAAAACTGAAACGTATGTTGAATCAGTATGAAACCGTTTTCATTGCAACTCCCGTTTTATCTGAAGCCCAGATAAAGGAAGCGGTTGAAAAGTTCAAAGGACTGATTACCGGTAACAACGGCGAATTGCTCCACGAAGAACACTGGGGATTAAAAAAACTGGCTTACCCCATTCAAAAGAAATCGACTGGGTTCTATCACCTTTTCGAATTTAAAGCCGATCCGGCTTTTATTAACAAGCTCGAAACTGAGTTTCGTCGCGACGAGCGTGTCATCCGTTTCCAAACTGTGAAACTGGATAAATATGCAGCTGAATACAGCGAGAAAAGAAGAAACAAAGTAAAAGCTAAAAAAGAGAAGGAGAACTAAATTATGGCAGGTAATACAAGCGAAATCAGGTACCTGACCCCGCCGTCAGTCGAAATCAAGAAGAAAAAATACTGCCGTTTTAAAAAGAACGGAATTAAGTATGTTGATTACAAGGATCCGGAATTCCTGAAGAAATTCCTGAACGAACAGGGTAAAATTCTTCCCCGTCGTATCACCGGAACTTCTTTGAAATACCAGCGTAAAGTAGCACAGGCTGTGAAAAGGGCCCGTCAGATTGCTTTGCTGCCTTATGTAACCGATTTGTTAAAATAAAAAAGGAGGAGGTAAGACTATGGAAATCATTCTGCTTCAAGATGTACCCCGCCTGGGTAGCAAAGATGATATTGTGGATGTAAAGGACGGTTACGCACGTAATTTCCTCATTCCGCAAAGACAGGCTGTTTTGGCCAGCAAGTCGGCAAAAAAAGTACTAAGCGAAAACCAACGTCAGCGCGCTCACAAAGAAGCAAAGTTGAAAGAGGAAGCCCAGGCAATTGCAGCCAAACTCGAAGGCTTAAAAATTAGCATTGGCGCTAAAACCAGTACGACCGGAAAAATATTCGGCTCAGTTAATAATATTCAGATTGCTGAAGCGCTTAAAGAAAATGGCTTCGACATCGATCGCAAACAGATTACCATCAAAGAAGACGCTATTAAAGAAGTCGGTAAGCATGTTGCGAAAATCAAACTGCACCGTGATATGTACTTTGATCTCGAGTTTGAAGTTGTTTCCGAGTAAGTTTATATAACTGATAGAAATATTATTATTATTGATTAAATTCTTTCCGAACATTACATTTTCAAACAACATAAAAGCCGTCAATTTTCGACGGCTTTTTTTCATTTTTGTCTATTTCATCTTCTGCTATACTCCATCAACGATTAAATTTCGCTACTATTTTACGGCAATGGTTTCAATTTCGATCAGTACACCCAATGGTAATTCTTTTACTGCAAAAGCTGCCCTGGCCGGTGGATTCGTTTCATAATACCTTCCGTAAACCTCATTCATGGCCTTAAAATTGGCCATATCTGTCAAAAAGCAAGTGGACTTCACCACCTCACCAAAACCAAAACCAGCGGCTTTTAAAATGGCTTCAATATTTTTCATCACCTGATCGGCCTGTGCCGTGATTCCCCCAGGGATTTTCTTTGTGGAAGGGTTCATTGGTATTTGCCCGGAAATGTAAAGCGTTCCGTTTACTTCAACAGCCTGGCTATAGGGACCGATTGCTGCGGGAGCATCTGGTGTCGAAATAATTTTCTTCATATTATTTGATTGAGTTTACCTCTAATTACGTAAATATAGCACAAGAAAAGCGGGAAAAATTCCCCGGAGGAAAGATTCTGTCCATGTGTCAAATAGTTGTTTTGTCGAAAAAAGAAAAGAAATTTAATGACAAAGAATCCACAACAAGGTTGAAGTCAGTTTAAAACCAAATGATCTTTTAAAACCCAAATACAAAAAACCAATCTTAAAACCGAAAACGACTGTCGTGGATTCTATTGCAATATTGGTAAAACCTGACGAAAAAACAACAATTTTGAGGCAATTCTCCACCCCTGTTGGTATTATTTACTTAATTAAAAATCACATAAAATGAGCTTCAACATTCCCTTTAACGTATGTTTTTTAAAAATATTTTGTAGAAAGCAACTTTTTTTTCTCCCTTCAAAGTGTCGGTTTTATTGGGTTATTGCCTATCTATTCCTATTCGATAACGATTTTTTATAAAATTTCTTGTCAAAGATCTTGACACGTAAGGTTAGACTTTCGTAACTTGGCTTTACCAAATACGAATAAAACCAATTTTAAAACCAGGTTATGACAAAGCATCTAACGGTGCTGGTTCCTGAATTTATGGTCAACACTTCCTCCTTCCCCCAGGAAATTGCCCGATATGGAAACCAGTTGAAAAGTGAAGGTTCCAAAGGTTCACCCTCCAGCCATTGTAATGGTGGGAAAAATAATCCAAACACATTCGAGCGTACCGTTGATACTTTTGAATACGCCGTATTTAGTCGTACAGAACGACTGATGAACACAACCACTTCTTTAATTAAAAAAATAATAAGTTAAAAAATTCTTTTATGTTACTGCGTTTTAGGATGTATGTTCATAAATAGCATTACGTTAAAATAGCATTAAATCTTAATAAAGATACTTTAAAACCCAAAATCTCTTTTTTTACAAACCAATCTTAAAATTGAAAATTATGAAAAAAGTAATTCTACTCTTCGTAGCTGTAATGATCAGCAGTGTCCTATGGGCACAAGAGAATGTTTATGGTGACGCAACTGTAAGCCAAGTGGGTAATTACAACAAAGCGCTAGTTGATCAAACCCAGGCTTCTGGTGGTGGTTGGGACATGGCTTATGGTAGTGGAACCGATGCAACTGTTCAAGTTAATGGTGACTACAACCAAACTTATATCAAACAAGTAGGTCAGAAAAACGTAGCAGGTCAGGACATTCATGTTACATCTTTCGATGTATGTGCTGGTTTCTCTGCTATGAACACTGGTGAAAAGTTTGGTCGTTACCAGAGTTTGTACATGGGGCCAGAAGGTTCTACTATTGAACTGGCATGTGGTGAAATGATCCCATTTATGACTTTTGCACTCGATCTTCCTAAAATTTATCCCGGAATTTATATTTCTGGTGATGAAAACATAACATCCATTTCTCAGGACGGAAGTCACATGTTAGCTGGTATTACTGTTTCTGGTGATAGAAACCGCGCTGGTATTTACCAGGTTAATGGGGAATGGAGTAAAGCTGGAGTTTCTATTGCTGGAAACGACAACAAAGCAATCGTTAAGCAAGATGGTGACGAGGCAACTGCATACGTTGATATTAATGGAGATAATAACGCAGTTGGTGTAAATCAGCGTTCCGGACTTAACAACAGAGCTATTGCAGAAGTTGAAGGTAATGGGAATCAAGTCTTCGCAGATCAGAATGGAGATCTGAATATCAGTGTACAGGGTGTTACTGGTAATAACAATAATGTATTACTGGAACAAGTTGGTCACCACAATGGAAGTGTTCAGATGACCTCTGGATCGAATCATAATTCATGGGTTTATCAGAACGGAAGTGAAAACCGGTCAATTGTTCTTCAGTAATTTGTTAAAAGTAGTTTTCGATCCAATTTTCAAACGAATTATTTATAGTAATAAATCATAACTGATTTTGGGTCTTAGCTGCCTGCTTCGGCAGGCAGCTTTCTTTATAAATAAATTGTGCATATGAAAACCTCGTTAGTGATTAGAATTGGATATTTATCATTTCTTTTGACCTTCTTCAATTTGACAACATTGTCAGCACAAAAAGTCATATCCGGGGAAAAAAGACCGACAATTTTGTTTGCTCCTGACTGGAAGGTTAATGATTCTGTTAAATACGAAGCCACAATTGAAAAGGATGTAAAGCAAGGAAATTTTGCTTGGGTTGGGAATTACAAAAATACCGAGAAATTTAAGGTAGTTGAAGTGAACGATTCAATTTACGTTGTCAATTGGGAAGCGGACGGGTTTCCCATCAATGTTTTCCAGGATTATCCCGGGCCGATGTACGATTGGTTTCAGGAGTGGAGTAAAGGAAAAACCCTAAACATAAAAATTCGTTTTAATCGGTTGGGGGCTCCACTATCTATCATTAATGCTGACTCGCTCCGTTATTTTTATACTAACATGGTCGATGAATTCCTGGTTGAGTTACCGTCAAGAAATGTAACCCCCTTGTCGAAAGATGCTGTAAAGGAATCGTTAATGAATTTGAAAAACCTTTTGATTCCTGCGAAGACTTTTCAAAAAGTGTTTCTGGGTAATCTTAACATACTCTTCCCTCTGTATGGAAAAACATTTTATAAAAATCAGGATAAAAAAATTACTCATTACAAGACATTATCAACAATGGAATTCTCCATCCCAATTGTGATTCATACCAAACTGTTAAAACTCCCCGACAATAATTACCAACTAACCTCTACTCAATCACCGTTGCCTTTTGATGAGTGGAGAATAAAACCCAGTGGTTATACCAGCATTGATTTTTCTTATGCTGATTCACTCGATTTTATTTATAATACGAAAGTATTCTGGTTAAATCACGCAGTACATAAAACAGATTTTGAGCGGAACAATTCAAAAAATAACACTGTAATTACCTATACGAAAATCAACTAATTTCAGTTATTTAATATATATTGTAGTAAATTAATTGAGCAGTATGAAAAGAATACTATTAATATTACTCTGTTTAACGCCGGCTATGGTTTTTGCTCAGGACTTTGTTTATACGCCCGTGAATCCTGCCTTTGGTGGCAACACATACAACTACAGTTGGTTGATGAATTCAGCAGATGCACAAAAAAAACAAAGTTCTTCTTCCAATTCCGCCACCGATTTGTTCAGTCAATCACAATCCAATCTTACCGATTTTACGACCAATTTGAATAATCAAATCCTGAACGAACTATCGAATAGAATACTGCAGGATCAGTTTAACAACTTTAGTCTCCAAAATGGACAATACAATGTTGGGAATTATCAAATCAACATAAAACAAGGCACTCAAGGGGTTGATATTAATATTTTAGATACCCAAACCGGGGGACAATCCAGTATCACGATTCCCAATCAATAAAAAAATTTAGACCATAATAATCGATCTTCCCCCATGAAAAAAATCGAATTTGCCATCATATTGACTCTTTCGCTAATCCTGAATTCGTGCAATGCGTACTTCAATCAACCTATGGCCCCCATGCCTGCGCGTATTGGACAGAATACAAAAGTTACCTCCAGGTTTGCAGAACTTCCTGAACCTGAAGAGCCTATTGTTGCGGCAGTGTACAAATTCAGGGATCAAACGGGCCAATACAAAGCAACCGATTATGGTTCATCCTGGTCTACTGCTATTACGCAAGGGGCTACATCCATCCTATTAAAAGCATTGGAAGATTCGAAATGGTTCGTACCTATCGAGCGGGAAGGACTGGCGAACCTGCTGAATGAGCGGAAAATTATCAATTCAAGCCGGATGAATTATTCTCAGAATACCGGGGCAAAAGAACCTTCCCTGCCTCCTCTTTTGTTTGCCGGTATCATTCTGGAAGGTGGAATTATTTCATACGATTACAATATTTTAACCGGAGGGCTCGGCGCTCGCTACCTGGGTATTGGAGCAGATACAAAATACAGGGAAGACCGCATTTCAATCTACCTCCGGGCGATTTCAACCAATAGCGGAAGAATACTCAAATCAGTTAATGTAACCAAAAGAATCATATCGCAGGAAGTCAGTGCAGGTGTCTTTAAATATGTCGCAACCAACAAATTATTGGAAGCAGAAACAGGTTTCACATACAATGAACCCACCGATATTGCGGTAAAAGAAGCCATTGAAAAAGCGGTCCTGGATTTAATCATGGATGGTGTCTTTGATGGTTTATGGAAATTGAAAAATCCCGCAGATGTTGAAGCACCAATTTTCACGCAATATCTTCATGAAAAGGATGACGATGAGCAAGAAAATTTTTGGGGGAATAAGCTGCAACAGAGAAGAGATAAGTTTGCACTTAATTTTTCATCCGATGCTTTTCAATTTCAAAGCGATTGGGGAAAAACAAGTTTAACTGGCGGCGGGAGTTTTGGCTTGTCTTATTTGCCGAATAAACACCGGTCGTTTCTTTCCCTTACCGCAGGTATTGGCAAACTAAAAAGTGGCCGATTATTTGAGACAACGATGGTTCACAGTGAGTTAAATTATGGTATCAATCTATTTCCACAACGCTCTTTTTCTCCTTATTTTACCGTAGGGACAGGACTTACTTACAGCAATAATTTTTACCCGTATATCAAAGGTGGAATTGGGATGGAATTTTTATTAAAAAATAATGCAGGCTTATTTATGGAACTAAATTCCAATTACTTATTGAATGACAAGATTGATGGCATTAACCATGGGTATTACAACGATTATTTCCTGGGTGCCAAAGTAGGCCTGAATATATACCTTGATCTAAAGAAACGAAAATGATTACTGATTGACATTAATCCGGACTTTTTGTAACTTATGTAAAAATCAAAGTCATGAAAAATCTACTCACATCATTCATATTAATGGGACTTATTTACTTTGCAATGAGTGTTCAGGCCCAAGATAATCGCACAAAAAAAGATGACAGGATTCAACAACAGTTGCGCCTGCAGCAAATGTTTATTAATGAACAAACCGCTTTGCAGAACATGTCCTTGCAATCTCAGGTAAACCAAAGAGGTAGCTACAATCATGCATTGATTAATGATCAATCTGTGCAATCAAACTTGAATTTTACGTCCATTAATCAGAATGGCAACTCCAACAATGCCCAAATACAGCTGGATGGGAAAAATCTGCGAACCGACGCATTACAGAATGGAAACCATAATAACCTTGACCTTAATATCAAAGGCAGTAACATTACATCAACCATTGTGCAAAGTGGAGATAATAATAATTACGTGAACAATTTTTCCAACTATTCATCCGGAAATAAAAATTATAATGTTCAACAACAAGATGGCGCCCAATTATACATCCAGGAAAATTACTTTAACCGGATAAATGGTATTTCCATTAAGATGAAAGGCGATATGAAGCTGCTTCTCAAGAATGGCGGCAACTAAAATTTTTCCAAATGGCTTGTACTGCACTACTTACTAATATTTAACCCCTCCAGATACAATGAAAAAATTCTCCTCATTTAGGCTTCTTCTTGTTATTGCTTTGCTATTAAGTCTATGGCGTTGTGAGGAACAACCCTATGATGTTGTCCGGTACGGATCGCTTGAAGGAGTTATTTTGAGCGAATACGATGATAAACCGATAAATGGCGTAAAAATAACAACTTCGCCTACCTCCGAGACCGTTTACACTGATTCGGTCGGGCATTTTAGTATCCCGGAAGTGGAATTGGGTGACATTACAGTAACAGCTTCCCGTGATGGATATCTGAATTACACAGAAAAACTGTCAATCACAGAAAACGAAACCAGGAGTGTCAGTATTTATTTACCCAAGGATAGTACGTCAAATCCGGCAGATGATGTTATTGACCTAAAAAATCCTCTCGATGGTTCACTCGATCAGCCTGTTAATTTAACATTCGACTGGCACTTTAGTGCTACAACCTATAAAAATAGGCCGATTGATGTTAGCCTGGTGACCATTAATACAGCTACACTTGAAAAAAAAACATGGGTTGCCCATACGGCCGATACCACCTATACGGTGCAGGGGCTAAAATACAATACAACTTACCTTTGGTATTTAAAGGTGGAAGCAGATGGTACTTCTATAGGGAATACCCAATTTCAACGAATTCAAACGCAGGCAGTCCCTAAAAACCTATTGGTATATGCAAAAGTATTCAATAACAATTTGACCATCTCCCGAAAAATGGATTGATCAAGCCCTACAATCCAGTCATATCAGGGGTTTAAAGATGTTTATATATGAGGAAAGCTGGTTTAAAAAGGTTATTTTTATTGTGCAAACAAAAGCAAATAATCTCTAAAAACCAGCTCATGTCAAAAGTATTAACAAAACAGGTACAGAACAAGATCAGTCGCTATTTTCTTAAGCTTGAGGGTCAATTAACAAAACCGGAAGCCCGATGTATCAGGGAAATGACCACCGGGATACTCAAGACAGGTACAGTATTGGTCAATAAGATAGCCACAGGCATTTGCGATACGATCTCGTTGAGCCAGACGACCAAGCGCTTTAGGAACCATTATAACAAGAAAGATTTTTTCATGAAGTTATTCCGGGGACATATGAACAGTGTAAAAAGCAAAATCTGTCATGGGGACTACATCCTGTTCGATGGCTCTGATATCCAAAAGAAATATGCCAAGATGATGGATGGGCTGGACTATGTGAAAGATGGCGATAAAGGAACCATTGGCCTTGGGTATTGGCTGATGAATGTTGTCCACTTTAGCAAAGACCAGGAAATGACTCCCCTGTACAATAAGCTTTACAGTTTTGACCATGGCGCAAAAAGTGAAAACAAGGAGGTTCTTGAAGCAATGGGCGAAGTAGGGGCAATCATTAACAAAGATGTCACAACAATATTCGACCGGGGAATGGACCGTCCCATTTGCAGGGATTTCATTATTGCCAATGAAGGCAACTTTAACCTGCGCCTGAAGAAAACCACAAAGCTGATGTACAAAGGCGAAGAAATGGCAGTGAACAAAATAAGCCAGAAAGTGCCGTTGTTCATGAAATTAACGGCTACAAGGATACAGAAAAGCAAGAAGCGCCAGTTGGTCTATGAATGCGGGGCGATAAAGGTCCAGTATCAAATCAAGGGCAAGATGCATGATCTTTGGCTTGTTGTAACCAAAAGGGCCAATGGCGGATATTGCTGGCTACTGACACGTTCTCCAAAAGACAGTATTGTTGAAGTAATCAAAGAAGCATTTACAGCCTATGGTTTTAGGTGGAAAATAGAGGAGTACCACCGACATATCAAGGAATGTTACAACCTGGAAGACATACAAATCAAAACATTCGAAGGCTTACAAAGCATGCTGGCAATACTGACAATAGCCATGAGCATCATATACTCATCGCTTTCATCCCTGCACACAAGGCTGTTGCTTGAAAGTGGGGTAAAAACACTAAACAAAGAACGTATGTACGAACTACGCAATTTTATCTATTACAAAATCAGCACGATAATAAAAGTATTGCTGGCCAATATGACACCAAGGGCTTTCCTTCCTCAATCAGATCCATCTCCTAATGACGGACAGTTAAGCCTTTTACTAAATTTTGAAAACTAAAAACGGGAGATGGTCAAATTCAATAACAATTACGAAATCTTTTCGTACGATAGTACCACCCAGATCAACTATCAGCTGACAAATTATCCATCCAGGGATTGGTACCCGAGAAAATCACCGGCCGAAGATAAGGTAGCTTTTGTTTCCGACCGCGATAATTCCAATCAAATTTATACCATGGGCATGGACGGACGGAATGTCACCAAAATATCACAATTGTCAGTAACCGGATATAACAATAACGGTACCGGTTTTGCCTGGTCACCAGATGGCGGGTACATCATCTATCCCCACAACAATAAGCTTATTAAAATTAATAAGAATGGTTATGACAGCCAGGTATTGGCTACCGCACCGGCTGGACGCGATTTTTGGTATTGTGATTGGTCAAGATACGGGCACAAAATTGTAGTTCAGACCGCTGGTGACAATATTTATGATTCGGAAATCTATATCATGGACGAAGATGGTAGTAATATGCAATTGCTGGTTGCAAATGAACCGGGAAGGACAGACTCACCGACTTTTTCGTTCGATGGCAATACGGTTTACTACACACATGATGCCGGAGGAGTAGACGCTCCTGACGGATGGGAACAGGACGCCCGATTATATCAGATTAATATAGATGGAACCAATCGGCAGGAAATCCTAATCAGTCAAAGTGCCGGCGAGAGTGTATATAACCCACATATTTTGAACGCCGGAGTTGGATTGGTGTATTCTCTTGGCATTCCAGATGGACCGAAGACTATTCACTTATCGTATCTACAAAATAACCCTGATGGAACGATCTCCGGAACTAATAAGTCTGTAATTGCCGGTGAGATGCCGGATTGGTAGAATTAGTTTATTTAACAAAAAATGAAAGGGGACTTAATTTATCTTTGATTTTCAGAATTCAGGGAAGATATTAATATATTCCGTTCCCCATCATATCCGGATCTTCCAGGGTCTGAGAAACATTTTCTCTTCGTTTTAAGTAGGTTTGGACCTGGCTAACCGCATAGTCCGCGTAGGCATTGATGATTTCCTCACGCGGAGACAGATATGACGAAAACACTTCATCATCATTCACATAAATAGACACCATTACTCGATTTATTCGGGGTGGGCTTTCTTTGATAAAAAGAGTGTAATCCTTGGCATCTACTGGTGCCACCCATTTGGAATAAAAAGCCTCATAAAAATCGCGTCCTACCTTCGAAAGCGTTTCATCCACAACGAGACCATCAATCTCCACACTTAAGGCGTTTTCACTCTCTTTTTGCTTTTGCTCATTGATCAACGAAACCAGCTTTTCGAGCATCATTTTTTGGAAAGCTTTTTGCCGAAAACTCAAGTCGCCCAACTTATTTAGGGGCGAATCGGGTGTAGCTGACAATTGCTTTGAGGGCACTGAAGGAATAGGCTTTAATGCAAGAAGTACTTTTACCCCATCGACATAAATCGTATCAGGATACGGTCTCTTGTTTAATATTTCATCAACATGTTTTTTCCATTCTGCACTATAAGTATCTGGGACCTTATAAAGTGCAGAACGAGAAGCCTCATCTACTGTACTGTCCTGGTGGACAATTTGTGGAGTGTTATTGCCTGCTGAAAAGTTGCCTGACGGAAAAGTCTGAGACTTGGCCTGAAGATTTAAGATCAACAAGAAAAATGCTGCCAGGTAAAAATGTTTTGTGAGTTCTTTCTTCATAGCACATCTGGAGGTTATCAAGCTTCAAGTTACTACAAAATATCGTTAAATTCAATCATTGAAAACATCCCGTTCCCTCTAAAACACAACAAAATGAAGGTGCTATTTGCTTTTTCAATAGCCCTGCAATTAACGCTAACGGACTATTCTTCCGAATTGGTATGTCCGTCACCTAAAACCTGATTTTAGCGCGAATCGAAAATTTGCTTATTTTCACCATTTAATTAGGAAAGTATGTCGGATACGATTGATATAACAGGAAGATGGCTGTTCTCTGAAGGCTTCGGCTATGGCACCGATACTGGATATGCTGATTTGGAGCAAATTGGTTCCAGAATATCGGGAACGCTTCAGTTTGCGGAACAGATTGAAGGCGAAGAAACATTTATTATCAGACAGGAAATTTATGGCACCCTTACAGGCCGTATCGTTTCTTTAAAATCCAAATCATGTGAAATTCTGTTTAATAACCAGGATATTATATATGAAATGGACTCATGGAGAGGTCGAATTAACACCGATGGAAAGATAACGGGAGAAAGTATTGACGATGAGGGAACAAGCGGCAAATTCGTAATGGAACGAGTCAATGTACAGGCATCTGGTTCCTCAGATGATATTTCGTTTCGAATAAATTAAATATTTTATGCCCAATAAAAATCCAAAAAATTGTTTTGTGTGCCAGGCACCAGAAGAAGAAAAATTGCTACTGGTTCACCCACAGGTAATACTCCCAGTGTGTCTGGATTGTCATAATACCGATGCAGAGAAACAAAAAGTTGAAGAATTGCTGGAAGGCTTAGCTGATGAATTTGTCTGCGGCTGCATCTGATTATAAACTCAACATGATTAATTCCCTTGATTTACCCGAACCTTACCTGGTGTGGTTTAAACAAAAAGGCTTTCCCAGGGGAAATTTGCTACGGAAATCAAAAGTCTGGATACCAAGAAAAAGTAGCTGGTGACTACTTTATATCGTCCAGATTAAAAGGCGTTTCCTGATAAACGTAATAGTTCAGCCAGTTGGAAAACAAAAGATTGGAATGCGCACGCCAAAGCATTATCGGCTTTTGAGAACTATCGTTATTGGGATAGTAATTCTTAGGAACTTCGATTGGCAGGTTTTTGGCTACATCACGTTTGTATTCCAAATCGAGATTAATACGTGCATATTCAGAATGGCCGGTAACAAAAATTTGTTTTCCCTTTCGCGCCATTACCATGTACACACCAGCTTCCGCCGATGAGGAAACAATTTTCAATTCAGAAACTTTTTCGACGTCCTCCCTGCGTGTTTCCGTATATCGTGAATGCGGGACATAAAACATGTCGTCAAAACCTCTGAATATCGGCAATTTATTGTTGGTAACCGAATGCTCAAAAACGCCAAACAATTTCTTGTCCAATGGATATTTCGGGACACCATAAAAATGATAAAGTCCTGCCTGAGCTCCCCAGCAGATAAACAAGGTCGAGGTCACATGGTGAACAGACCAATCCATTACCGCCTTCAACTCATCCCAATAATCGACCTCCTCAAAAGGCAGCAATTCCACCGGCGCTCCAGTTACGATCATTCCGTCATAGTTGTTCTGTGAAACCGAATCAAATCGCTGGTAAAATGCCTGCATATGTTCAGCGGGTGTATGTTTCGGGG
Source organism: Prolixibacter sp. SD074 (assembly GCF_009617895.1). Classification (NCBI taxonomy): domain Bacteria; kingdom Pseudomonadati; phylum Bacteroidota; class Bacteroidia; order Marinilabiliales; family Prolixibacteraceae; genus Prolixibacter; species Prolixibacter sp. SD074. Next base: position 942,306 of record NZ_BLAW01000001.1, on the reverse strand, counting down.
TATGACTGCCCAACTGCAACAAATTAATCTCCACCTGGAGCGGTGTATTCGACAATAACCGGATTAAATCCGTTTCTGTATTTACCTTCAGCGGCATCAAATTGACAATGGCAATTCGAAGTGGCCTGATATCCTGTTGCGCAGCCCTTGTCTTGCTCATGACAAAGATGTTCTCTTTCTTGAGCATTTTAATGGCAGGCAGTTTATCGGGCAAGTTTAAAGGCATTTTACGCTGTTTTTAAAGTTAAAATTGCAGGATTCGAAAATAACGAATCCTGCAAACTATTCCTATTCGGCCATTTATCGATTAAAGTGATTGAAACGCCTGTTCAAAATCAGCAATGATATCGTCGATGTGTTCTATACCGACTGATACACGCAACGAGGCGGGTAATACACCAGCTGCCAGCTGCTCTTCGTCACTCAATTGTTGGTGCGTGGTAGCAGCGGGCTGAATGATCAAGGTTTTTGCATCGCCCACATTTGCCAGGTGACTAACCAGTTCCAGTTTATCCACGAACTGGCGCGCTTTTTCTTTTCCACCTTTTACAATGAAAGATAGTACGGCGCCGGCGCCGTTCGGCAGGTATTTTTTTGCCAGGCCGTGATCGGGATGGCTTTCCAGTCCCGGATAACTGACAGATTCAACCTGTGGATGCTGTGACAACCACTTGGCCAGTTTCGACGTATTCTCCACATGGCGTTCAACCCGAAGTGACAATGTTTCTAATCCCTGTAATAACAGGAATGCATTAAACGGGCTAAGAGCCGGACCGAAGTCACGAAGCGCTTCAACACGGGCTTTGATGATGAAAGCAATGTTCTGAAACGTTTCCCAATAACGCAGACCATGATATCCTTCCGAAGGTTCTGTCAAACCGGGGAATTTTCCATTGTTCCAGTTGAAATTACCGCCATCGACAATGATTCCGCCAATGGAAGTTCCGTGGCCTCCAATCCATTTGGTGGCTGATTCCACCACAATGTTGGCGCCATGTTCCAAGGGGCGGAACAATTTACCGCCACAACCAAATGTATTATCAACAATCACCGGAATGTCGTGCTTTGTAGCAATAGCCGCAATCGCTTCAAAATCCGGGATGGCAAAACTTGGGTTCCCAATGGTTTCGAAATAAAGCGCTTTGGTGTTTTCATCAATCAGCGCCTCGAAACTTTCTGGTTTCAAATCTTTGGTGAAACGTGCATCAATACCCAATTTTTTCAACGATACTTTGAACTGGTTGAATGAACCTCCGTACAGGAATGGCGAGGTCACAAAGTTATCGCCCTGTTCCATCAAAGTGGTAAGGGTAACAAACTGCGCAGCATGCCCCGATGAAAGCGCCAGTGCAGCCACTCCCCCTTCGAGTGCAGCCATACGCTGTTCTAATACATCGGTGGTAGGATTGTTAATCCGGGTATAAATATTTCCAAATTCCTGCAATCCAAACAAATTGGCAGCATGCTCCGAATCGTTGAACACATACGATGTGGTCTGATAAATGGGTACTGCTCTCGATAAAGAAGACGAATCCGGTTCGTGCCCGGCATGAACTTGTAATGTTTCGAAGTGTTTACTTCCCTGACTCATAATGCTCATTTTTATAATTAATAATTGATTTTATTGTTTTATGTGGCACAGAACTCCGCCCTGTGTCATTTTCCCGGCAGGGGAATGATTTTTATACCTGAATAAACTTTGGTTCAAAAAACTCCTGATGAACTGCGTTCACCGCTTTGGAACAATCGTCACGGTTAACCAGAAAATAACTGACAACCGGTGACGCCCCGAAACAGCTCATCACCACGTTAATTCCCTCGTTCGCCATCGAGGAAAAAATCCGGGCAGCGATTCCGTAGTTGTCAATCAAACCATCGCCCACTGCCGCGATAACTGAGATTTTTTCGATGATCAACAACTCACTGACAGCGGGTAGCCCTTCAGCACTAACGACAGCGTACGCATTTCGCAAGTCCTTTTTGGCTAAAAGAATATTGATGGAAATTTGAGATGTAATCACGGAACTGATGTTGATACCGGCCAGATGCAAAGCCGTTGTTACTCTTGCCAGAATACCCGGTTTTAATCCTACTCCGGGGCCTTTTAGCTTCAACACACCAAAATCATCGCTGTAGGTGACACTCTTCACCACCCCTTCGCGAATGGTCTGGTCGGAGTTCACAATGGATAGTGGCTTTTGCACGTCCATGTCGCCGTAGATGTTGAATACCCGGATGGGAATGTGTGGGTCGACCAGTGGTTCAATGGTGCGCGGGTGCAGTATTTTTGCACCGAAATAGGCCAATTCTGCTGCTTCGGCATAAGCTAACCGCTCAATGCGTACCGGTCCGTCAACCAGCTTCGGGTCGGCGCTTAAAAAGCCATCTACATCTTTCCATATATCCAGCGAAGATGCTCCGATGCAACGGGCCAGTGCAGCTGCCGAATAGTCGCTTCCCCCACGGCCCAGCAAGGTCACTTTTCCTTCATCTGACACTCCGTAAAATCCAGGAACTACATAAATCCGGTTCCCCGAAAGGGCTTCTCTCACCGGAGTTGTTGCTTTTTGAAAATCAATGGATGCACTACCAAATTCTCCATCAGTAACCAATCCAATTTCTTCTGGTGAAGCATATTGGGCATCTAAACCGCAACCTTCGAGTACGCCTTGCAAAAATACCGCTGATAAACGCTCTCCGAAAGCCAGGATTAAGTCTCCCAACGCATCCGAAGCATCACCGGTGAGCGCGATTCCCTGCAGGTAATTCTCCAATTCATCAAGCAGGTTCCGGATGTCGGTTTCTACCCGTTCCAGTAATTCGCTTGCGATTGGATGCTCTTCCAGCGCCTCTTTCTTTAGTTGATAAAGATAACGGCTTACTTCACCGGCCACTTTTTCATCCTGGCGGGCTTTATCTAACGACTCAATCAGGTAGTTGGTAACTCCATAAAAGGCGGACACTACAACCACAAGAGGTTTATCATAGTTCCTGATAACGTTTACCACACGGCGCACGTCACTCTTGCTTTTAAGGTTTGAGCCGCCGAATTTTACGACAACCTTCGGCATAATTATCCTTAATAAGATGTAATAAAAATAATGTGTTTCAGATGATGGGTGGTCCGGAACAGACCGGTCGGAAATGCCTCCAGGCACGGATATACCTGAAGGCTATCGCATGGACATACTCATAGTGAGCATCATAGAAGAAGCAGTCATCAATCCCGAGGTGTAAATGGTTACCTCGGCAGTAAATTTGGGTGTAATGATTTGTTCTTTTTTCATTGTTTTGCTGTTTATTATGATTAGGTTTTGGCACCATAGACTTTTCCCGGTTGCCAGAGCTTCACAGAGCCTAATCTCTCCACTCTTCTTCATAATATCAAACATCTTCTTTGCCCAAGAGTATGTATGATGTGTCAGCAAACATATGGACATGATTTTAAAAATGCAAACATCTCAACATAAAAATCGGACAAATTCCTATTTTTTAAAATCGGCTTAATATTGCTTTTAAAATTTTTTGAGAAACCGGTCACACATATTATGACATAAAAAATCTTCTTTGTAGTTTTAACTCGCAACTAACACAAAACCCGACTACGATGAAATGCCTCATTTGCATTCTCCCGACATACCTGCCGCGTATTAACTTCCGAATGATATCCCACATTATTTAACTGGACACTAAACAACAGACAAATGAAACTTAAAAAAGGATTCTTTATGCTGGTTATTCTTGCTGCATTGGTTGGATGTTCAACCAAACAATACACGCGGCCTGAAGTGAAAATTGTTCCGGGGCCGGCCAAAATTACAAACGCGGATGGTGTGTTTGCCCTGAATGAAAAAACACCAGTTCTGGTAAACGAAGATAACCAGGAACTGAAACAAATCGCCGGTTTTCTAACTGCTCATCTTTCCGATTTTTATAGATTAAATGCTTCCGTCGATGTAGCCGACTCGCCCCAAAAGAGAGCGATCTTTATCGGCATTGACAAAAGTCTAAGCCTGGGAAAAGAAGCTTACAACCTTTCGGTAACCCCGAAGCAAATTGTTTTAAAGGCTTCAGCGCCGAATGGCCTGTTTTACGGCGTTCAGACCTTAATTCAGTTGTTGCCCCCTTCTCGTCAACAGCTATCGGAAGCAGTATTTCCTGCTGTCGAAATCGAAGATTCGCCACGATTTAGCTGGCGAGGTATGCATCTCGATGTGGGCCGTCATTTTATGCCGGTTGATTTCGTGAAAAAGTACATCGATTACATTGCCATGAACAAAATGAATGTGTTCCACTGGCACCTCACGGAAGACCAGGGATGGCGTATTGAAATCAAGAAATATCCAAAACTGACCGAAATTGGTTCGAAACGGAAGGAAACGCTCATCGGGCATGCCCACGAATCGAATGAATACGATGGAAAACCTTACGGTGGATTTTATACGCAGGACGAAATCAAGGATGTGGTAGCATACGCCAAAGCCCGCTATGTAACCGTCGTTCCTGAAATAGAGCTTCCCGGACATGCTTTAGCAGCACTCGCATCGTACCCCGAACTGGGATGTACCGGAGGCCCTTATGAAGTCGCAACTACCTGGGGCATTTTCGACGATGTATATTGTGCCGGAAAGGAAAACACATTCAAATTCCTTGAAGATGTTATCTCAGAGGTAATGCCGCTTTTCCCGGGCGAATATTTCCACATCGGCGGCGATGAGTGCCCGAAAACACAGTGGAAAAAATGTCCCTACTGCCAGGCCCGCATGAAAAAGGAAGGTTTGAAAAACGAGCATGAGCTGCAAAGCTATTTCGTGCAGCGCATCGAAAAATTCCTGAACGAACACGGCAAGAAAATGATTGGCTGGGACGAAATCCTCGAAGGTGGATTGGCTCCTAATGCAACCGTAATGTCGTGGAGGGGTGAAGAAGGCGGTATTGCTGCAGCACAGGCACATCATGATGCTGTGATGACACCGGGCAATTACTGCTATTTCGACCACTACCAGGCCGATCCCAAAACACAACCTCTGGCTATTGGCGGTTTTACTCCGCTCAAGGAGGTTTATGGGTACGAACCGGTTCCTAAGGAATTGTCTGCAGAAGAAGGAAAATATATTTTGGGCGCCCAGGGAAATGTTTGGACTGAGTACATGAAAACCCCGGAACGTGTAGAATACATGGTCTTCCCGCGTATTGCCGCGTTGGCCGAGGTAGTTTGGTCGCCTAAAGGTGCCCGTAATTACGACGATTTCATGAATCGCATGCAGGATGAGGTGAAACGCTACGACGCTTTGGGTATCAATTATTGCAACGTGGAATTTCAATAAAATCTGAATCATTATAAAAAGAAAAGGATGGCAATGGTGTCATCCTTTTTTCATTTATCCGTATTTTCCGGTGCTTAATACAAAACTTAACCACCATCATGCATCTGATGCTCCTGACAATTGCCCCGGTAATTATCATCCTGTTTTATATTTATTCGCGCGATAAATATGAAAAAGAGCCTTTCTATTTGTTGGCAAAAGGACTTTTGTTTGGTGTTATCAGTGTATTGCCTGTTACATTGATTGAAGGTATTCTGATGATGTTCGGCCCACTATTTACCGGCTACTGGAACACATTTTACCAGGCATTTGTCGTAGCCGGAGCTACGGAAGAAGGTTTCAAGTTTCTCGCATCTTTTTTATTGGTTTGGCACAGCAGGGAATTTAATCAGCGTTTCGACGGAATTGTCTATGCCGTATTCGTCTCCATGGGATTTGCCCTGGTCGAAAACATGTTGTACGTATTCACCAGTGCCAATGGCCTTTCGGTCGGACTAACCCGGGCGCTTACCGCGGTTCCGGCGCATGCCATGTTTGGCGTATTAATGGGATTTCATCTCAGTATGGCCAAATTTTACCCTGAAGCCCGGGGAATTTTTCTGGGGTATGCTTTCCTGATTCCTTTTATCTTTCACGGAATATACGACTTCATTCTGATGTCGGGTAATCAGGTTCTTCTGGCTCTTTTCATTCCCTTTATTTTCTATATGGTCTTCCGGGTACACCGCCGGATGAAATTGCTGGCAGATGCCGACAACCTGGTACAACATGGACCGGAATAGTTGGCGGAAAGTTTTCTTTGTATATTTGTTCTCATCACGCCCAAAAACGACTGGATATGCAATTTCCACGTATCTGTGCTGAGTTTTTTAAACTGCCCAGCCATTTAGAGCCCATTGCTTTAATCCCGGTAGGATATCCGGATGAACAGGTCATTCCTCACAAAAAGCGGAAAGAAGCTTCCGAAATCATCCACTGGAACAAGTTTTAGTACCTTTCACTGAAAAGAAAACATTATTGGTTTGCATGCTTGACAGTTACCATATTACTCCTTCTGTTTTTCCCGACTCTAACCATTTCAGCCATTCGTGATTTAATTTCCCGAACTTCCCCGTTACAACACCCGTGTATTCTGGGCCATTGTCATTCTCTTTCTTTTCCCGATAGGCACGTTTATCTATTTCCTTTACGGGAAGAATGATTCGATGTATTAAAAGAGTGGCTTAATTGTTGGCCCCCTGAAGCAGACTATTGTCGACCGACATGGAAATGAGATTTAGCACCAGTTGAACCGTTAACGGATCATATTGCAAACCATCTTTGTTTGACTGTACTTTCCCGTCTGGCTTGAGTAACCGTCCGTCGGTAAGTAGTTGCGAAAGAACAACCTTACCACGCCCTCTCCCAATAGAAATTGAGACAACCGGAAACCGGTATGGATTTTTCCCGGTTTGAACGATGTTCTTTTTTGAGCCGCCTTTTACCTTCACATTCATCCGGACAGGAGGTACGGTAACTGCATCAAAACCATTCCAGTTCCCGCTCTCCATATTTTGTAAATGATAATTCAGTTCCTGATTTTTTGATACTATCGAAAATGCAGTTTCCGGATTTGCCTTACCGGAAAAATAAGCGGAAATTCGGAAGGGAAGGTCAATTTCAGTCTGATCGATATCGGGCATGGTTGCCGGTCCAAAATCAAGGAAAATAACCGACATGTTTCTACGCAGGGCCCGTTCTACTTCTGCACTGACATCGGCATCTCCGTTTTGAAGGCGCTGCCAGGTCCGGTAAGAACATAGCATACATTGTCCCCAGCTAAATGTTGGCGCATTGATCTTCCACTCCTCGACAAACTTTTTTAACGCTGGCTCATAATCGGGAACATAAACCATGATTTTCGATGATTTCTTCGATTTTTCGGGTTGAAAAACATCAAACGGAATGTCATCGCTTAATTTAGCCCCGTTTTCATCTGCACATGCCCGCAAAACATATTTTCCTTCTGCTTCAGGAGCTTTTACCATCATCGGAATACGGAAAGGCTGATTGGCTTTCAGTGGTATCCTGAGTAACGTACTCCAACTTTCCATACCGCCCTGGTTCACGACCTGCAATCTCGTCCGGTTCTTTATCAGTTGGGATGTGTGATTATTCAATTGTACATCGACCTTGATAACTTGTCCCGGCAGGAAATGATGTGCACCTACATCAAGTAACGCATTAACTTCATCAGATGATTGAGCGGCACTACTCAAGGGACTGAGAATCGATAATAATCCAAGAAAAAGGAGTAAAAAAAAACGTTGCTGTTTCATGGCTTCATACAAAAAATACCCTGTCCGGGTTAATTCACAGACAGGGTACTTTATTTAACAATATTTTTAAGGTTATTCTTCCGGATCACCGTAAGTAAATGAAACGAAAGCCACCTGTTTTCCGTCAGGGCTCCACGAAGGAACATTCATCGTACCTTGTCCGCCATAAAGGTAAGCAATCACTTTCGATTCCTTGCTATCGGTGTCCTGCACCTGGATCATGACCCGCTTATTGTGTGGATGATCACCCGGAGCAACGGTAGGTGGATAGGAAACATATACCATTCGTTTGCCATCCGGCGAAATGTGTGCAAACCAATCGTTATATGGGCCAAAACTTACCTGCTCCTGGTCGCTTCCATCCGGTTTCATGCGCCAAATCTTCATCAGGCCCGAACGGACAGAATTGAAGTATATATATTTTCCATCCGGAGAATACTCCGGGCCGTCGTCCAAACCTTCGGCTGTTGTTAACCGAAACTCTTTTCCTCCGGTTGAAGGAATACCGTAAACATCGTAATTGCCATTCCGTTCGGCACAATACACCAACGTCTTTCCATCGGGCGACCATCCATGCCAGTATGAGGGTGCATTATCGGTTACCCGGAAAGCGGCCCCTCCTTCGATACGGATGGTGTAAATAATGGAGCCCGACTTCCCATCGCCTAAATCGGTATGACTGGAAACAGCCAGCATGGTTCCGTCGAACGAAATACCGTGGTCGTTATTATTGTTTTGCGCTACGCCGGTATTCAAAACCTGCGGATTGATGGTATCCAACGGGAATTTGATAATCTTCCCCCCGGAATTGTACAAAAGGAATTTTCCATTGCGTGACCAGTTAGGCGCTTCGATATGTGTATTGGTCGCATAAATCACTTTCCGGCGACCAGTCTCTACGTCCAATAGTTCCAACCTGCTTGGCGACGGGTTTTGATAACCGTCTACGCCTTCCGGTGCCGGAACGTCAATACGGAAATTTTCAAAAACAGCAGTTTCCGATACATCCGGATTGTGTGAACCGATAAATAAACCGGCATATACCGTATCGGGCAATTGCAAAGTAATCCGGACGGTTTCTGTTAATGGATCGCCAAATTTGGCCGCCCGCATAATGATGGTATCTCCCTGGCGCTCCAACTGAATCACATCCGGAGCCGACAGTTCCGATTTTACTTCTAGTGTTTCAGCGCCTTCTTCCGGGCGATATTGCAAAGAGGCTAGCCCGTCGCCGTGAATGGCCGCATCGGCATATACCGAACCGCCAGTCAGATCGCTACGAAACATTAATCCCATTTTGCGATGGGGATCAACACCATCACCTTCGAAATGAGCCATGCAGGTCAAAATGAAATCACCGCCCAGTTTTTTGCGGGCAAACTGAAATTCATCGCTGGTTCCCCAAATATTGGTACCACTTCCGGTTAAGGTATAGGCTTGCGTTTCCGGATGATAAACCGTGCTCCCTTTTATTTTTACCTGACCAATGTCGGTGGCTTCATCAAATACGCCAATATCAGTTATATTAGCCGGAGGTGTTGAACAGGAAAAAAGTGCCATAATGGAAATCAAAAACATAAATAGTTTCATCGGTTTGTTATTTTAGATTTATTAGTCACATAGCCAGGCCCTTCAATTACCAGTTAGCAAATAATATGAAAAATTGCCTGTTGGAGGTTTTTCCAATATTAAGCATAATTCTATTAATTCCGAAGGGATGCCGGCAATAAATGTCTTTGATACAGTATGCCCCTGTTTGACGGATTTTAGTTAATTTTCTCTCTTTGTTCCAAGCAAATAAACGCCCGCAATGGAAAGAATAACACGACATTTGTACCTTGATAAATACCCGGTTTCTCCAAAAGCTGAGAAATTGATTGTGGGCACCATCCACCCTCACGATGCTTCGCAATTCAAGTTGCCGTTCTTTTATGGAAACCGGCTTAGTTTATGGAAAATTTTGCAGCAGGCCTTTCCGGAAGACTTCCAACCGGAACTAACGCTCGATTCCATCCTTTACTTTTTAAGGAAACACCGGATTGCCGTGAGTGATACCATTCGGGAATGTATCAGGACAAATGGCTCAGCTTCGGACGAGGATTTGATTCCTACTCGTCTGAACCGCAAATTATTGGAGCAAATTCGCCAATCCCATATCCGTGAAATCTTTTTCACCAGTGGTTTTCAAAAGAACAATGCGTTCAAACTGTTTTATGTCGATATACTCAGGCGAAAAATCACTCCTGAAATCCGTCGCAACAGGGAATTGGTGCTTGAACCGGAAATTGTTGGAAGACCTGTGAAATTAACCATCCTTTACTCGCCTTCAGGAGCAGCCAATCGCGCCTGGGCGCAAACTAAAATATGGAAGGACAATCAACACAAGTATGCCGATGCTCCCACTCCGCTGCAGGATTTCAAAGTAGATTACTACCGTGAAAAGTTTAGTTGAAGCTTTTAAGTTCCCCTTTACAATCGATTTTTTCAGCGCCAAATATCAGGAAGAAAAATTTTATGTTTCCTATTTCTTCCATTATCAATGTGGTGCGACAGAACGTGCATTTTTTCAGGAATAGCTATTGTTAAAACCCGAAAATCCCTTACATTTGCAGCCGTCAAACGACATCAGCCGCCTGACAAAAAATTCGGGGTGTAGCGCAGCCCGGTAGCGCGCGTCGTTCGGGACGACGAGGTCGTCGGTTCAAATCCGGCCACCCCGACTACAAAGGACCAATTTGTTTTATACAGGCTGGTTCTTTTTTAGTTAATAATCAACAACGGAATTTTGACGTTATGCCTTACAACATCAACGGTGGTACCAAAAATCAGGTCTTTCACCCCTTTATGTCCGTGTGTTCCCAGAACCAGTAAATCGATATCATTGTCAACAATTGCTTTGCTGATTTCTGAAGCTGCGTCGCCAAACCCAACTACCAGGTTAGCGTTATACCCATTTTTCTCCAGGCCTTTCTGATATTTTTCGAGATTCTCTTTATCCAGTTGTGTTTCATAGTCCATGGAATTTTTACCAAGGTAGCGGGCTGCAGCACTTTCTACTACGTGAATTAATGTATAGGAAGCCGATTTCCCTCCCTGTGTGATGGCATTCTGGATGATTTTTTGTTCGTTGCCCGAAAAATCGATAGCGACACCAATGTGGTGGTACCTGACCGGTCCAACCAATTTGAATTCTTCTGCTTTTCCGTGTGGCCATTGTCGTTTCTTTTTCTTTGAAGAAGTGAAGAATGGATAAACAAAAATGAATGCCAACAGGGCAAGAGCTGCTACTGCTATCGGAACAACCAGGATATAAATATAAATTCGGTTGTCGCCCGCTGATTTAATCCATAAAACAATTTCATCGATGACCAGACGAATATTCAAATAAATGATGACCGCTGCGCTTAACCAAGCCAGAATTTTCACCCAAAGCTTGATGGTAAATTCTTTCATTACCTTCCTGTCGGAGTTGAAATGAATAAGCGGAATAACGGCGAACCCCAACTGCAGGCTCAGTACCACCTGGCTCAAAACCAAAAGTCGTCCTAAGGCGCCATCACCAAAATAAATAATAGTGAACAGGGCGGGAATAATAGCAAGCAGCCGGGTGATTAACCTTCGTAACCAGGGTTGAATCCGGAGATTCAGGTGGCCTTCCATGACGACCTGACCAGCCAGTGTACCCGTAATAGTGGAACTTTGTCCGGCTGCTATCAACGCAATAGCAAAGAATATTGGGGCAGTTTCCCCAAACAAGCTGTTGAGAAGTTTGGAGGCATCTTGAATTTCGGCAACATGAAAATAACCGTTCACGTAGAAGGCGGCGGCAGCCAATATCAATATGGCTGCATTCACTAAAAAAGCAAGGTTTAAGGCGATGGTCGAATCGATGAAGTTGAACCGGATAGCAGACTTTAATCCATTTGAAGAGCGGTCGATTTTGCGGGTTTGCACCAATGAGGAGTGCAGATAAAGGTTATGCGGCATCACGGTTGCACCGATTATCCCGATGGCGATGTATAAAGCGTCTCCACCCAGGCTGGAAGGAATGAACCCTTTCATCACATCGCCATAAACCGGCGATACAATGAACATTTCTGCAAGAAATGAAAGCCCGATAATAAAAACAAGTGATACAATAAAGACTTCCATGGTACGCATTCCCTTGTTCATTAAAAAGAGCAGCAAGACCGTATCCAGGGCCGTTAGACTGACACCCCAAATCAATGGAAGACCAAATAACAGGTTCAAACCGATGGCCATTCCGACAATCTCGGCCAAATCGCAGGCTGCGATGGCAATTTCTGCCAGTATGTACAACGGAACATTTGCCCAGCCAGGATAAGCATTTTTCGAAGCCTGGGCTAAATCCATTCCTCTTACAATTCCCAATCGTGCACTTAATGACTGAAGGAGCAGGGCAATTAAGTTGGACATGAGCAGTACCCATATCAACTTGTAACCAAATTCCGAACCCCCGGCAATGTCGGTGGCCCAGTTTCCCGGATCCATATAGCCTACACTAATCAGGTAGGCCGGACCAATGAATGCCATAACCTTTCTCCAACCTTTCTTGTCGGTTCTAACGGTTGAATGTACTTCACTCAATGATTCACTCTTCATACGTTATGTTGTTGTATTCTCAAATAATTTGATAGACAAAAGTAGAGAGTTAGAAGAGTCTAATAAAATTATTTTGACCTTTTTCTTACTTTTGTTGCCAATGACTCGTTAACTATGGCCTCAGTAACCGAAGAAAATTATCTGAAAGCACTCTTTATACTCGTTTCGGAACGAGGAATGGCAACGATCTCCGACCTGAGTAGTTTGCTAAAAGTAAGCCTTCCCACTGCCAATAGCATGATTAAAAACCTGAAAAAGCAGGATTTGGTCAAGTATGAAAAATACAAGCCACTTTCATTAACCGAGAAGGGAAAGAAAGAAGCTGCACTCGTTTTGCGTAAGCATCGACTTACCGAAATGTTTTTGGTTACCAAAATGGGATTTGGCCGGGAGGTCGTTCACGAAATTGCCGAACAAATAGAGCATATCGACTCGGCAATATTTTTTGAGCGGATGGACGAATTAATGGGGCATCCTACGATTGATCCGCATGGTTCGCCGATTCCAGACAAGAATGGCCGGGTTGCTGAAGAAGTTTATGAACAGTTGAGTAGTTGTAAGGCCGGTGACAAAGTCCGGTTAATAGCGTTGCCCCATTCCGCAGCCGATTTTTTGAAGTATCTCAACAATCGGGATCTCCAACTCGGCGTTGAGATGGAAGTAGTTTCGGTAGGGCCATTTGACGGAAGTATGGTGATCAGTTACCCGAATCATCCGGCAGAGACCTTGACTCGTGCGGTTTGCGAAAGGTTAAAGGTCGAGCAGGTTAGAAAATAAGTTGATTGTTGTTTACTTCTGCGATTTGAAGTAGCGCCGTGTGAGCACCTTCTTCAAATCACGCACGATGATCTGATGCGCCAACACCTCCATCTCGTTGTAATCGGGCAATTCCAGTCCGGCCCGCGTTATCTCCTTTTGTGTAATATCTACTTGGTACAGCACCGACAGCAATCGTCGGTAATCGCTGGTCAGCAAATGACGAATCTGGTCGACCAGTTGTTCGTGCAATTCCCGATAAGCCTGACCTGTATTTCCTGAAAAAGTGATGGTAATACCAAACATGGCAAAATCCTTCATGATTTGTTCGGCCGTTTCCTGAACAACAGCCGAGCTGTCGAGGAAACGGGCTACATTATCGTTGCGTATATCGGGAAGTTTCATAAAACAGGTTACATTTCGTCATTCTATGGTGGTGAAGTAAACAAAAATACCAATAAACCAGTAATCCGTCAAATCCTTGACTTAGTGCCTCGCTGGATATTTGATAGCTGTACCAATACATACAAACCCGATAAAGGGTGCAGTAAATATAAGACTTACGATCAATTCGTGGCATTAACTTACGGACAGCTCTAAATTTATGTGAAAGATGCCAAAGGTAACCCGCCGACGGAAAATGCTGTGCTCGATTTCACCAATCCGGAGGCTGTGAAATGGTACCAGGATAAACTGGCCGGTCTGTTAAAAATGGGTGTCAGTGCCATTAAGGTTGACTTTGGATTAAGCTATACCACCTTCAAATACAGCAACCTGAAAGTAAGTTCAGACAATATGCAGGTTGGAAAGCCGCTTACCATCTCCTTCAACATCACCAATACCCGCAAACGTGCTGGTGATGAAGTGGCACAGCTGTACGTTCGCCATCTGCATTCGGAGGTACAACGGACGGCAAAGGAGTTGAAAGGATTTGAAAGAATAACGATACAACCGGGAGAAAACGATTCCATCCGCTGGAAATGGAAAAAAGACGGACTACATATTTTCACTCCGCCACAAATGCCAAATTCCATGACTACCGTCTTCAAAATCAAAACATCAGGAAAAGCTATATTAAAACCACATTATGTAAGTCACAAATAATGTGCTTAATAGGTCGAATTTCACATTTATTAACACAGAATTAATTTCGAATGCGTTGTGTTATTTTGTAATATTGACAATAAACAGAGCCAAGATGAAAGAATTCGTTCATTCCCCGTCAATAACACAATTGCCTTACCCTGAATAGATTTGAAACGTGACCACTAAAACAACAGATTTATACATGAAACGAAAATCGATTGCACTTCCTGTGCTGAGTGTGTTGATTTTGGGCGTGCTGTCCTGCTCACAACCCAAGAAAAACAATGCACCTGCTTACGAGAAAAAAATTGACTCCCTGATTAGTCAGATGACTTTGAAGGAGAAAGTAGGAATGATCCATGCAAACTCTTCGTTTACTTCCGCCGGGGTTCCCCGTCTGGGCATTCCCGAATGGGTAATGTCCGACGGCCCACACGGAGTAAGGCCGGAACATGGCCGCGGATGGACACTATTGAACAATGGTAAAGACTCATCAACGTACCTGCCTACCGGGATAACCCTGGCATCGACCTGGAACAAGGATTTAGGATACCAGTTCGGAAAGGTGCTTGGCAGCGAGGCCAATGCCCGGGGAAAAGACAACATTCTGGGCCCCGGTGTTTGTATTATCCGTACACCGCTAAATGGCCGCAACTTCGAATACCTGAGTGAAGACCCGTACCTGGCCGGACAAATGGCTGTGGGTTACATCAAAGGCGTACAAAGTCAGGATGTAGCTGCCTGTGTAAAACACTACCTGGCCAACAACCAGGAAACCGAGCGTAACACCATCGACGTGGAGATGAGCGAACGTGCCCTTCGCGAAATCTATCTCCCGGCTTTTAAGGCAGCGGTTGAACAAGGCAACGTTTACACACTGATGGGCGCCTACAACAAGTTCCGCGGACAATTCTGTACCGAGAATAAATACCTGGTGAAGGATATTCTGAAAGGTGAATTCGGCTTCAAGGGTATTGTGATGAGCGACTGGGGCGCCGTACACAATACCATGGACGCTTTGATGAACGGAACCGACCTGGAAATGGGAACCGACCTGCCACAGAAGACGCCTGACTACGGCAGGTTCTTCATGGGTGATACCGTTATCGGACTGGTAAAAAGCGGAAAAGTTCCCGTATCCGTTATTAACGATAAAGTGCACCGCATTTTGCGCGTGATGTACGAAACCCACGTAATGGGCGGTGGCCGCAAAAAAGGTGAGAGAAATACCCCCGAACATCAGGCTGTTGCATTGAAAGTAGCAGAGGAAGGTATTGTACTGCTGAAAAACCAGGATCATGTGCTTCCGCTGAAAGAAAACGGATTGAAAAGCGTGGCCGTTATTGGTGCCAATGCCAATCGCAAAAATGCCATGGGCGGAGGAAGTTCCCAGGTACGCCCGCCGTTTGAAATTACGCCGTTGCAAGGAATTCAGCAATATTTAGGCGGCAAAGTAAAAGTGAACTATGCCGAAGGATACAAAGTAGCCCGCGGCGAAAAAGCCAACCCGAAACTGATTGCCCGGGCGGTGAAAGCAGCCAAATCGGCTGACGCAACGATCCTGATCGGTGGCTGGATTCATGGTTATGGCGGCCAGTGGTCTGACAACGCTTTCGATTCGGAAGGTATCGACAAACCGAACATGCAACTTCCATTCGGTCAAAACGAATTGATTCAGGCCGTACTCAAAGCCAATCCCAACACCATCATCGTAATGATGGGCGGTGGCCCGATGGACATGACCAGCTGGGCAGGCAATGCCAAAGGCATTCTCGAGGCCTGGTACCCCGGAATGGAAGGTGGAAAAGCCCTCGCCGAAATCATCTTCGGTAAACTAAATCCTTCCGGTAAACTGCCGGTAACTTTCCCGAAAATGCTGGCCGATGTACCAGCGGAGGCCATGGGCGATTACCCCGGGAAAAACGGCAAAGAAACGTATAAAGAAGGAATCTATGTTGGCTACCGCTACTACGATTCTTACAATGTTGCTCCTGAGTTCTGCTTCGGACACGGACTTTCTTACACAACATTTAAGTACGATAGTCTGCAGGTAACACCCGGCGACAAACAGGCAACAGTGAAGGTTAAACTGACCAATACCGGCGATATGGCAGGTGCCGAAGTAGTAGAAGTTTACGTTCACCAGGAAAAATCGGAATTGAAACGTCCCGAAAAGGAATTGAAAGCCTTTAGTAAGGTTTTCCTGCAACCCGGCGAATCCAAAGAAGTTACCCTGGCACTTCCGGCCAACGCATTTGAATACTACAACGACCAAAAACACGAATGGGTACTGGAGCCCGGCAAATTCGACATCCTGGCAGGAAGTTCCTCCCGCGATATTCGTCAAACCGGCACGGTAACCTTATAAATCACAAGCATTCTTTTGATACGAAAAGGGAGGATATTCAGTTATTCTCCCTTTTTCTTTGATAATCTGGCTTTTGAAGAAAAATTTAGCCTTGCAATTAGGAATGCCCCCCGGCTCAATAAACAGACCCGCGATTTACTACGCAGGTAGCAGCGGGCACTTACTTAGCCCGCACTGGCGAGCTAGATGACAACACCCGTAACATAGTAGCTCATCCTGGTTAGCTAGATGACAATATCGGAAACATAGTAGCTCATACCCGAAACTTCGGAAGAAATACCGACAACATAGCAGACAATTCCATACACTACGGAATCAATATTTATATCATAGTAATTCATTTCACATAGTTAGAAGTGATTATTATTTACATAGTTGCTTATTTCATGCTCTTCGGAAGGAATACTGTGTACGTAGTTAACGATTTCGGCAACTTAGTTACCCGCCACAGCCACCTGGTTACTCTCCTTCCCGGTCTGGTCACTGATAGTTTAAAAATATTCAGCGGAAGCGAAAAGAAAATACAAACCGGTTAAGGGCATTTTCAAGTCGGCTTGTCTTTAGAGTAGAAAGCACAAAGCAAGAAACGCTAAATAATTTAAGCCATGAAAACAAAACAGCCAATTAGTTTCAAAAACATGAAGGTATGGGTTACCTTACTTCTCTTTGTTTTCATTTCGGGAACAGCCGCAGCCGCCGGTCCGTATCCCCGTAGCCAGCCGGATGACAACCAGAACTACAAGACTTTCAAAGGGGTAATTCGGGATAGCGGTTCCGGCGATCCGCTGGTATTTGCCACACTTGCCATTGATGGGACCAACATTGCCACAGTAAGCAACTCGGACGGAGAATTCATTCTGAAGGTGCCGGAAGGCCAGCTAAAGAAAAACATAACCATTTCTTATATTGGTTATAAAAACAAGCAGGTTCCTGTTTCGGACCTGAAACCCGAACGCAACAAAATTGAGCTCGACGTTTTAGCCGTATCGCTTAGCGAAATCAAGGTTTTCCCGACCGATCCCGACCTGCTCATCCGGACTGTCATGTACAAGAAAAAGGACAACTATGTTGAAGAACCTTTGGAAATGACGGCTTTCTACCGTGAAACCATTAAGAAAGGATGGAGTTACGTGTCGCTTGCCGAAGCTGTTGTAGAGATATACAAACAGCCTTATACTTCAGCAAGAGCTGACAAAGTCAGGTTATTCAAAGGCCGGAAAAGCACCGATTACTCCAAACTGGACACGTTGGTATTTAAACTTCAGGGAGGTCCGTACACCAACTTGTTGATGGACATCATGAAGAATCCATACATCATCTTTACCGATGACATGATTGGAAACTATGAGTTCAACCTGGCCAGTGTAACCCGTATCGACAACCGGTTGGTTTACGTGCTGGAATTCAAACCCAGACCAGGCGCAGTTGACGCACTGTTCTATGGTAAATTGTTCATCGATACCGAATCGCTTGCTATCACCAGCGCCACATTCAACATGGACACATCCGATGAGCTGAAAGCTGCAGATATTCTTATCAAGAGAAAACCAAGGGGTGCGAAAGTGTACCCGACCGAAGCAGTTTATATGGTCAACTACCGCGAAAAAAACGGAAAATGGTATTACGGGTATTCCCGTGGCCAGGTAACATTTAAAATCAACTGGGACAAGAAGCTTTTCAACTCCCACTACATATCGACTATCGAAATGGCAGTAACCGACTGGGATAAAGCAGATGAAAAGCCGTTCAGATCATCGGTCCGCATGAAAATGAATGTCATTATGAGTGATGCCGTATCTGGCTTCGCCGACCCGGAATTCTGGGGCGAGTACAACGTCATCGAACCGGAAAAGTCAATCGACCAGGCCATCAGAAAAATACAGCGGAAAATGAAAAGAAATTAACATCAAACCGTAAGCTTAACAATCAATTAACTACTTAATTCCCGTATTCGGTCCCCATGCCCCTGCCGAAGATTTCGGCAGGGGTATTTTTTATATTCCGAAGCGCTACTTTGAAAGAAAAGCCTGCATTTTTATGTACTCCTTTCGGGAAAAGTTTGCAATTTTGAGTTGCAAACGACTCAGTTCACATTATGGATTTCACACCCGTCATTATAAAAGTCAGAAGGATTGTACGCTCGATCAACCTGGAATCGAAAAAAGTACAAAAGGAATATGGCGTAAGTATTCCGCAGCTACTTTGTCTCGAATACCTGAAAGAAGCCCCCAATTATCAGGCGACTCAGCGAATGATACGCGACCATATGCGCTTGAATTCGTCTACCATGACGGGAATTATTGACCGGCTGGAGAGAAAAGGGTTTGTTGCCCGCCTGCCCAAATCAGGCGATAAACGGGTCACCAATATAGCCCTCACGTCCAACGGAGAACGAATTTTAAAAAATACGCCCGACCTGATGCAGAAAAGGTTAGATATGAAGTTGCGCAGTCTTTCGGACGATGAAATTGGAAAAATCAACAACGCGCTCGATCTGCTCATCAATATGCTGGAAATAGAAAACATTGATGCCTCTCCGGTCCTCACCGGTGGAGAAGAAAATATCCGTGATTTCTGAAAGCAGCTAATTGCTCCGGTTTTTTTACCCCCTTTCATCCTTACCACAAAAGTACCCTCATTGGAGGTGTTATAAATAATTAACAGTAACTTTACATATGTTCTGCAGAACCTAAATTAGGCCCTGAATTCCTGCTGCGTCAATACAATCCATCCAAATAAATAACTAATAATTAATTTTCAGCAACTTATATCGAACCGAAGTTGCCTGAACCTTCGTTAATACTGCCTGATATTTGTTAATTCCCGTTCAAAGAAATACTTTTGTCGCACAGAACATATCTAACACTCCAGAAGTTCTAAACTGGAGTTGATGCCTTAAAATTTAGAGACATCATTTTAAATCAAACAATTAAATTATGGTTATTAGTAAAAGGAAGATTTTAATTACTGGATTACTATTATTTTTAATTACCCCTCTATTTTCTCAAAACGAAAAAAAAGAAAAAAGTCTTAAGATTGGCGGAGCGCTGCGTTTCAACTACCGCTACAAAGCATGGGACAAAGCCAACACCGATGTAGGCGGTGACTTTGTACTCGACATGTTTAGGATCAACGCAAAAGCACGTTACAACAAATTATTTCTGAATGCCGAATACCGGTTCTACCCGTCAGATTTTGGTGGTGGAATGCTGAAACAAGGTTTTGTTGGATACGATTTCACGCCCAAAACACAACTCCAGATTGGTGTGAACCAGGTCCCATTTGGCGCACTGCCTTATGCCAGTCATTCCTGGTTTTTCAACCTTCCTTATTATATCGGGTTGGAAGATGACTACGACACCGGTATCAAACTGGTTCACTCAACCGACGACTGGGCCTTTATGATGGCCTTCTATAAGAATGCCGAAGGTGGGAAAACCTGGAATAACTTTTCCGATGGTTCCAGTGGTTACGGAGTCGACCCGGCCCGTTACTCTTACGATGTAGCCGGCGATGATGAAGAACGCGGTCAATGGAACGGTCGGATCACCCGTAAATTCGGTCACAACGAAATAGGTGTTTCTGCTGAATACGGTCGGTTATTTAACCACGTAACCAAAAGTAATGGCGATCATTATGCGTTTGCTGCCCACTTCGACGGAAACTTTCTGCCCAAGCAGCAGTTAAATGTGAAACTGGAAGCGCTGACTTATGCGTATAATTCAGATGCGAACACAAATACGGTGACCATGGCCGCCTATAACTCTACTTACCAGGTTGCCAAAGAAGGCCAGGTTTACACGGCTGGTGTTGCGTATACGATTCCAATGAATTGGGGACCGTTTACCAGCATTCAGTTTTATGAAGACTATAACTACATGAATAAAAATGTTGATGGCTTCCTCGATACCCAAATGAACGTAGTTGGATCACTGATTTCAACGAAAGCAGGATTGTACACCTACGTTGATTATGCATCAGGTAAAAACCAGGACTGGTTTGGACCGTGGGGACATGGACTGGGCCAGGGCTCGGACAACAAGTGGCACTCCTGGTTCAACATCAACATTGGTTACTACTTTTAATTAAAAGCGTATGACGAAGATTCTCATTGAAGACCTTTACCTGATCTTTGGTAAAAATAGGGAAAAGGCTTTGAAACAGTCCCGCGAAGGGAAAAGCAAAGCCGAGGTTTTATCGTCTACCGGATGTACAGTGGCTGTGAACAAAACCAGCCTGAACATCGAAGAGGGTGAAATTTTTGTAATCATGGGCCTTTCGGGAAGTGGAAAATCCACCCTGCTTAGGTGCATCAACCGGCTCATTGAGCCAACAGCAGGCAAAATCATTGTGAACGAGCAGGACATTACCCGTTCGACCGACAAAGAATTGCTAAATATCAGAAGGAAAGAATTTGCGATGGTATTTCAGCATTTTGGCCTGCTTCCGCACCGGACCGTTCTGAGCAATGTTGCTTTTGGCCTTGAAATTCAGGGGATCACGAAAGAAGAACGTGAACAGAAAGCCCGGGAAACAATCGTACTGGTTGGACTCGAAGGTTACGAAGACATGAAAGTTTCCGAACTTTCCGGTGGAATGCAGCAGCGTGTAGGCCTGGCAAGAGGATTGGCCAACGACCCGGAAGTACTGCTGATGGATGAGGCATTTTCGGCGCTTGATCCCCTGATTCGCAACCAAATGCAAGACGAACTTCTGATCTTACAGGAGAAGATGCAGAAAACCATCGTGTTTATTACGCACGACCTGGATGAAGCCATTAAACTGGGTGACCGAATTGCTATCATGAAAGATGGTGAGATCGTCCAGGTAGGCACATCTGAAGATATCCTGACGGCACCGGCTGACGATTATGTCAAATCATTTGTCGAGAAAGTTGAGCGGGGAAGAATTATAACTGCTGCTTCGGTGATGTTTGAAAAACCGACCGTAGCACGATTAAAAAAAGACGGTCCGGAAGTGGTCATCCGCAAAATGCGGGAAGCCGGATTGAAAACACTTCCTGTTATCCGGACCAACCGGACTTTCATTGGATTTGTCCAACTGAAAGATGTTCTGGAAGCGAAAAAACAAGGTGCCAAAAGCATCGAAGAAATCGTTAATACAGAAGTCCACTCGGTGTACCCTGATACAACCGTGGAAAATATGCTGCCACTTCTGACAGAGACGGATCTTCCTATTCCGGTAGTAAACGAGGAGAATTTCCTGTTAGGATTGGTATCACAAACTTCCATCATTGTTGAGATGACCGGGAAGGATAACAAAGAGATTAAGGAAATCATTCAAAATGCCATTGACTTATGATTGATATCGGAACCTATATTGAACAATTCATCAATTGGCTGACTGCCAACTTCTCCGGTTTCTTCGACGGCGTCAACTATGGAATGACCAATTTCATCGGGGCGGTCGAGGGGTTCTGGGTCTGGCTGCCATTTTATATCACCATCGCGTTTATGGCCGGAATCGCCTTTTGGCAGGCCGGAATAGGAAATGGATTTCTGACACTCTTTGGCCTGTTATTCATCTACGGGATGGGCTACTGGGATCAAACCATGCAAACTTTTGCCCTGGTATTGTCCTCCGCCATCACGGCACTCGCAATTGGAATACCCCTGGGAATCTGGTCTGCGAGAAGCCAAACAGCCAACAAAATCATCCGCCCAATACTGGACTTTATGCAAACCATGCCGGCTTTCGTTTATTTGATACCGGCAGTACTGTTTTTCGGTTTAGGAACGGTCCCCGGAGCGTTTGCGACCATCATTTTTGCAATGCCACCGGTGGTCAGGCTTACCTCTTTAGGTATCAATCAGGTACCCGAAGACATTGTCGAGGCGACAAAAGCATTTGGTGCTACTTCGAGGCAATTGCTGGTAAAAGTTCAGGTGCCGCTGGCGATGCCTTCCATTCTGGCTGGGGTTAACCAAACCATTATGATGGCCCTCTCGATGGTCGTAATTGCCAGCATGATTGGTGCCAAAGGACTGGGTGAAATTGTTCTTCAGGGAATCAGCCAGTTACGCATCGGAATGGGATTCGAAGGTGGTTTGGCCGTTGTACTGTTGGCCATCATTCTCGACCGCATAACACAACATCTTGGAAAATCTAAATAATAAATGAATATGAATTTATTACGAAAACTCACTATCATCTCAGCCGCAGCACTGATGCTCACATCCTGTGGTGGTTCAAAGAAGAAAAATTCTGAAAAAGGCGCTCAGAAAAAAGTGACCATTGCCATGGTAAACTGGTCGGAGTGTATCGCTGACACTCACTTAGCCAAAGTAGCCCTGGAAGCACATGGCTACAAAGTTGATTTGATTAATGCCGACGTAGCACCTGTATTTGCAGCTGTTGCCAAAGGCGATGCCAATGTTTTCATGGAGGTTTGGAGCCCAATTACGCACAAGCCCTACCTTGACAAGTTCGGCGATAAAATTGAAAAACTGGGGACCATTTACAAAGATGGTCGTCTGGGATTAGTTGTTCCTGATTACGTTACCATCGGTTCCATCAACCAGTTGAACGAATACAAAGACAAATTCGAAGGCAAAATTATCGGTATCAACCCGGGAGCCGGTATCATGAAAATTACTCAGAAAGTAATTAAAGATTACGGTCTGAATTACGAATTAGTCACCTCAAGTGAAGCCGGAATGCTTGCCTCTTTGAAGAAAGCGTACGACAGAAAAGAGTGGATTGTGGTTACCGGCTGGAAGCCTCATACCATGTTTGCTAAATGGAAACTGAAAATTTTGAAGGATCCAAAAAAAGTAATGGGTGAAGCAGAAAACATCTCAACCTATGCAACCAAAGGATGGGCTGCTAAAAATCCGGAAGCTGCCACTTTCTTCAGCAACTTCAAGATGGATGACGACCTTCTCGGTTCATTGATGTTGGCCGTTGAAGCCGCTCCCGGTAAGGAAGATCAGGCTGCAAAAAAATGGTACGACGAACATAAGGAACTGGTCGATGGCTGGTTCAAGAAGCAAACCAACTAAGTTTTTACTCGACGAAACAAACGTTAATAGCCGAAAAACTCTGATGCTTTTTCGGTATATGAATAAACGATACTGAGTAAAGACGAACTCTATTATCATTTTAAATCCTGGACAGGTAGTTGCCAAGCAATCCTGTTCAGGATTTTTTCATGAAAAAGACTATTCACCCAAAATTCGTTCTATTTTTGATGTGGACGTTTTAAAACAATCGCATGGATTACCGCTACCAGGTTTTTCTGGCTGTCGCCAATAATTTGAGTTTTACCAAAGCAGCCCAGGAGATGTACATCAGTCAACCTGCTGTTACCCGTCACATTCGTGAACTGGAAAACACGTTGGGCCTCGCCCTCTTCAACCGAAAAGGAAACCGAATAACCTTGACAGCAGCCGGAGAAATCGTATACCGGTATGCCCAGAAAACACACATCCTTTACGATGAACTGCAATACGAACTCGGTACCCTAAAGCAAACCTTCTCCGGTTCACTGCGATTAGGAGCCAGTTCCACCATTTCGCAGTATGTAATTCCCGAAGTTATCGCGGCATTCCATACCCGCTACCCCGATATTGAGGTCAGTTTAATCAACGGCAACTCCTTTGAGATGGAGCAAAAACTGCAGGAAAACCGGATTGATTTAGCAATGGTAGAAAACTATTCCAGCAAAACCGATTTGCAGTACGTTGATTTTTCGGATGACGAAATTGTGGTCATTGCAGGCCATACTTGCAAATTTGGCCGGAATGCGAACGGCACACTCGCCGAACTTCAGCACATTCCGTTGGTAGTACGCGAAAGAGGCTCAGGAACACTGGAAGTTATTGAGCAATACCTGAAAAGTGCCGGCTATCCGCTCGACCGGCTGAATGTCATTCTTCATCTGGGAAGTACGGAAGCCATCAAAAATTTTCTTCCCCGCTTCAACGGAATCGGTCTCGTTTCTGTGAATGCCATCCATAAGGAAATTCAACTTAACACTCTGAAAATAATTCCAGTGAAGGGACTGAATATCAAACGAAAATTCCGCTTTGCCTACCCCAAAGGACCGCTAACCGGAAACGTAAAGTACTTTGTCGACTTCACGAAAAACTATAATACATCATTTTGACTAACAGCAATATAAATATTTATACACAAAGTAAATAATCAACTGTGCCCTGACAACAATTACCAATCGCATGTAATTTTAAAGGCCTGGCCACAATGGCCAAGCCGGAAGTTACTAAACGTTCTTTGGTATATCATAACAATTCGTTATGAATCTACGTTCTAATCACACAAGTTTTTTCTACAATGCCGATAAATATCTAACGACAAAATGTCCTCCTAAAATTAACCATATAAATAATATAAACGCTAATATAAAGGGTTTAATACCTGCTTCTTTAAATTGCTTAAGATGAGTTTCCATTCCTAAAGCCGTCATAGCAATAGTCAACAAAAACGTGTCGATATAGTTAATTACACTAACCAAGTCTTTCGGCAGCAAATTAAAGGAATTAAATCCGATAACAGCCAAAAATCCAAAGGCAAACCAGGGAATGGTAATTTTAGCAGTTTTAGATGAGTCACCTACAGTTCGTTTTGATTTTGCAACAATAAACGCAAATATTAACAGTACCGGAGCTAAAAAAATAACCCGTATCATTTTTACGATAATAGCAGTTCCTGAAATGCTTTTGCTCATTGCATTCCCGGCTCCTACCACATGGGCAACTTCATGCACTGTAGCACCGGTATAAAGTCCCCATTGCTGGCTAGTCAGATGCAAAATTCCACTCCTATATAACACGGGATACAAAAACATAGCCGTTGTTCCAAAAATAATCACAGTAGATACTGCAATAGCAGTTTTATACGGTTTGTTATTCAACACCGACTCCATACCCAACACTGCTGCTGCACCACAAATAGCACTTCCAGTACTGGTTAACAAGGCAATTTCCTTGTCTATCTTCATTAATTTACCCAGTAATATTCCGAGTCCCAGCGTCACGGTAATAATGACAATATCAATAATGATAGCGGACATACCGACATCCAGGACATTCTGAAAAGTCAATTTAAAACCGTATAAAATAATGGCCAGCCGTAAAATCTTTTTCGAGCTAAAATTTATTCCCGGTAACCACTCTTCCGGCATATGCTTTTTTAAAGTATTACCATATAACATACCTAATACAATACCTATAATAAGAGGGCTGAATGACAGATACCTTATTATTTTAAATTCTGATATATAAAAAGCAGAACAAGCAAACAACACCACAAATAAAACACCATGAATTACATGCACCTTTCTTTTTCGCTGAAGCATATTTCTATATTCTTTTTGTTAGACGCCTCAAAAATATGACATGTCTGTTTATTATTTTGCTTCCATTTCTTTATGACCAATAACACCAGGTTATAACATAACTCTATATCCCGCTAAAACCGGAAAAATTAAATGTTTTATCGACTCTATTCAAAACAATAACATATCATTATAACCAATAATATTTAGTTATTTGTTTTCCCTATGACTTCGGTGTAGCTTTGCATTAATATTAGTATAGTAAAAGAATTAGTCGCCCTCATCGCAGTATTAACAAAATAAAAATGATAACCGCATCAACATTCCGTGGTTCATTCCGTTATTTGTAGTAGCCATGAATGTTGCTCATTATATCTCTCAAAGAAGCCGTACTTTTAAACATCTGAGCTGGCTGAAGGCTGGGAGAAAAGAGCTTGTTGGTGGCGCTGCTCTTCATCGGAGCAGGAATTTCGAAAAAAGACATAAAATCAGCAGGATGGTGGCCCGTCCTGATGGGACTGGTTCTCTGGACCCTAGTTTCCGTCTCCTCCATCCTGGTTCTCAATTAACCAAAAACTATGGAATGGGTATTCATCGCAATAGTCATACTATTTGCATCAGTACTAAAGGGTTTGACAGGTTTTGGCTTTGCCCTGCTTGCCATGCCTTTTCTGCTCATTTTTTATCCGGCCAAAGTAGTCATCCCGGTACTAACCCTGTTTAACCTGCTTACTTCCACGCAGATTATTTTGAAAATACCGAACCTGAAACTAAACCGGTACACCCTGAAGATCCCAATCTGGGGAGTTATCGGAACCATCCCTGGTGTGATATTACTGAATTTCATCGAAGATCGTCCGTTCAAAATATTTGTGGGAGCAATGCTTATTATTGTTTCCGTTGCCTTTTTAAAAGGATTTCGTTTTAAAATCAAAGATCCTTTACGCGGTTCAGTAACGGCTGGTTTGACCAGCGGATTTCTCGGAGGCTTCACGTCCATCAGTGGTCCTCCCCTTGCCCTTTTTCTCACCTCACTCAATGTTTCCAACGACGATTTTCGGGGCAAGTTCGCCTATTTCAATATTGCAACTGCTACACTGGCCATCATCGGATATGCCTTCAGTCATATGCTTACCGTTCAAACACTGAAAATAACAGCCTTTCAACTTCCCATCATGATTTTTGGGATTCTCATTGGTCAAAAGCTCAGTCGGGTTGTTTCGGTCAGCTTGTTTCAGAAAATCTGTATCTTGATTACGCTGTTTTCCGGATTCATGACCCTTTTCAGTGTACTGCATCCCATCGGTTAAAATCACCCTATTTTGTTAAAAAATCCTTCCAAATAAAATATTCCACTTGTACATCCGTCTACCCGAACAGAGCTATTAATAAATAACAGTTTAGGTGAAGGAACATCAAATATTCTTGACTTCACCTTAAGTATTCAAGGCACTTATTGTCATAATGTTGTTAAAAAATGATCACATAGATTCTTTTATCTTCCGCTAAATATTTAAGATTTACGAAACATTTCTACGATATGATTGTATTATTTTTGACCCTTCTAACAATAAGGTCAAATAGAATAAGAGAATGGTTCAGGTAAAACATACCGGAGGAAACACAGAGAAACTCAATCGAATAATTGAGGCGGCACAGCGACGTTTCGGAATTTATGGTCTGGAAAAAACGTTCATGCGTGAAATTGCTTCAGATCTGGGTATCTCCAAAGCTTCGCTCTATTACTATTTCCCTGACAAGGAGCATCTTTATATTCATGTTGTTGATAAGGAGCACGATGAATTCATCAAAAATCTCCGACGCAATATGGAACAATCAGGGGTTCCCGATCAAATGATTCGAAACTTTGTGAAAACCCGGATGGAATTGTTCCGCACCTTTTTAAATCTCAGTCGGTTTAAGATGAGTAATCTCATGGAATTCAAAACGCTCATGAACGAGTCATGGATACGTTCGAAAGCTAAAGAGACTACAATCATGAGTGATGTATTAAAACAGGGAATGGAGAGTGGTTTATTTCGAAAGGATGATCCCGACGAACTGGCTGCTTTATTTATCGATATACTTCGGGGACTGCGAAGTACCTTCATTAAAAATAAGGAATACTTCTTTCTGGATGACGAAGAGTACTCTGTGCTCCTGGAGAAAACAAATTTGTTTACCGAAGTTTTTATTCGGGGAATTTTGAAGTAGAAATTAAAAAATAGCTATAAAGAATATATGACCGAAAAGAATCAGAAAAAAGGAAAGGTTGTCAGGGTTTACCTTCCCCTGGCCATTGTAATTGCCGTCGTTTTAGGCATTGGATGGTATTATTACAAAGAATACACGCATTATATCAAAACGGATGATGCGTATGTAGATGCGGACAAGGTTGCCGTTAGCGCCAAGATGATGGGACGCATCGAAAAGATGTATGTGGATGAAGGAGACACTGTACAAAAAGGAAAACTCTTGGCCGAACTGGACAGCACTGATTTGCTGGCTCAAAAAGTTCAGGCTGAGGCCGCGGTTGAACAGGCGCAAACAGCATTGGTCCAGGCACAGGCACAATACGAATATTATAAAGAAAACCTGAAGGTGCTGAAGGTAAACCTGAGCAAAAGCAAAGATGATTTGGATCGTGGAAAAACGCAATTCAATGGCGGAGTAATCACACAGGAGAAGTATGAGCATTTGCAAAAGGCTTTTGAAGCGTCGTCAGCTACTTATCAGGCCGCGCTCAAACAGCTTCAGGTGGTGCAATCGCAGATTAAAAGTGCCAAAGCTGCTATTAATACAGCCAAATCACAAGTAGGTGTAATTGAAGCTTCGTTAGATAATACCAAACTTTACGCCCCCATTAGCGGAGTCATAGCCAAGCGTTGGTTATTGCAAGGCGATATGGCACAACCTGGCCAATCGGTAGTAACCATTTCGAACCATCATGATTACTGGATAACCGTTTACCTGGAAGAAACCAACGTTGGTGAAATCAAAAATGGCCAACAGGCCAAATTCACCATCGACGCGTATCCGGGAGTAACTTTTTCTGGAAGGATTTTCTACATCGGTTCCAACGCCGCTTCGCAGTTTGCACTCATTCCGCCAGACAACGCTTCCGGAAACTTTACGAAAGTTACGCAGCGTGTCCCGGTAAAAATATCAATCGACAAAGCAGATAACAACGAAGAAATCAGTCAATTCAATCTGATGGCCGGAATGTCATCAGTCATTAAAATTATTAGACAATGAGCCATTTACGGAAAATAACGCTTGCCCACCGAATCAGGCGGATTCTCCGGAACAGAGACTCATCGTATCATCCCAAAAGTAAGTTTTATCGTTGGTGGGTTTTGGGAAATGTTATGATCGGAACCTTTATGGCGGTATTGGATGCCACCATTGTTAATGTGGGTTTACCAAAGATCATGGCCTCCTTTGGTGTGAACATCGATAAAATAGAATGGGTACTGACAGCTTACATGCTGGCCATGGCCGTCATGCTTCCAACTTCCGGTTGGTTTGCCGACCGGTTTGGGCACAAGCGAATGTATTTTTTCGGTTTGTTCCTGTTCACTTTCGGTTCCATGATGTGTGGAATGTCGGGCAACGAGGATATGCTTATTTTTTCCCGGGTTATCCAGGGATTAGGAGCCGGTTCCCTAATGCCTATCGGGATGGCCATCATCACCCGCGAATTTCCGCCGGAACAACGTGGAACAGCCCTTGGATTCTGGTCTATTTCGGCGGCGGCGTCGGTTTCGTTCGGCCCGCTGATTGGGGGGTACCTGGTCGATAATTTCAGCTGGGAGCTCATGTTCGACGTCAATGTCCCGATAGGGATCATCGGTATGATCTTCACCGTGATCATCCAGAAGGAATACATCAACCCCAAGGTGGGAAAATTTGATTTGATCGGCTTTTTGTCGGTAAGTATTTTTCTGCCCGTGTTGCTCTATGCCTTGTCGGAGGGAAATGCGGCGACCAACAGTGGAGGATGGCATGCCCCATTGATTCTGGCCTGTTTTGCCATATCGGCTATTGCTTTGACAGTGTTTATTGTTACTGAATTAAATGTGAAAAAACCATTGGTGGATTTGAAATTGCTGAAAAACCATAATTTTGCCATTAGCAATCTCATCATGTTCATCTTCGGAATTGGCATGTTCGGAAGTACGTTCCTGTTGCCCCTGTATTTGCAAAATTCACTGGGATACACAGCTATTCAGGCGGGGGCCGTTTTCCTGCCCATTGGGTTTATTCAGGGGTCTGCCTCACCGCTTGCCGGCCGGTTTGCCGATAAGTTTAATGCTAAGATTCCGGTAATTCTGGGGATTATCCTCCTGGCGCTCAGCTTCTACCTAAATAGTCTGTTTTCGAGGCTTACTGAGCACAACTATATCATGCTTTCCCTGTACATTCGGGGACTGGCGATGGGGATCATCTTTACCCCGCTGAGTGCAATCTCCCTCCTCGAGATTTCGAGGGACCAGATGGCACAGGCATCCGGATTATTTAATGTCATTCGTCAGTTGGGAGGAAGTTTTGGTGTAGCAATTCTCGCAACTCTTCTTACCTCACGAACAAAATACCATTCCACAATTTATGGTGAAGCCCTGAATCTGAATTCAGAAACTTTTCATCAGGTGACCCAAAACATGACTGGTTACATTCAGCATACAACCGGAAGTTCCATGGGAACTGCGGCTATGCAGGCAAAATCGCTACTAATCGGTCACGTAAGCAGTGAAGCTTTCATTCAGGGGATTGACGATGACTTTTTGATAGCCGCTATCATCACAATAATTGGTGGAATACCGGTTTTCTGGCTACATACCAGGAAAAAACTGGAAGCTAAAAATCGAGTGAATCATGATTAAGAAATACCCTATTTTACTATTGCTCATTGCCACACTAATGGCATTTCATCAGCCTGTACAGGCACAAACTGAAGCGGTCGCTATGGAGACAACGGCAACCGATTCGCTTTCGCTGGACAGCATCATCAGCAAAGTTGTCAGCAGTTATCCTTCGGTAAAAGAAGCTGAAGAAGCCGTAAAAAGAGCAGACACGCAAATCGAACTGGCCCGCTCGGGACATTACCCCAACGTAAGTGCCAATGCCAGTTATTCGCACATTGGGCCTGTGACCAAATTTACTCTGCCCGGATCCGGAGAAATTCAAATGAATCCGAATGATAATTATGCGGCAACTATCAATGTCAGTCAATCCATCTCCGATTTTGGAAAAACCGCTGCAAATATAGCTTATCAGCAGGAAACCAAAAAGCTTGGACAACAAACGCTGCAACAGGTAAAGCAACAATTGACTATCCGCGCTATTCATACCTACTACAGTTTGCTTTTCCTGCAGGATGCGATTGATATCAAAAACGAGCAGTTGGCCAATTTGCAACACCATCTCGATTTCATCGTAAAAAAGAGAAAAACCGGCTCGGCAACCCAATACGAGGAACTTTCCACGAAAGTGAAAATTTCCGGAGTGAAAAGTGAGAAACTGGATATTCTGTCGTCTATCCGTGTTCAGCAGGCTGTGCTAAACACGCTTCTTGGAGAACCAGAAACAACGCATCATTTTGTGAAGGAAAAGCTGACCGTAGAACGACCGGCTATCCTTCCTGATACCATGATCAACCTGGCTGTCCGCAATCGTGATGAAATGAAGATTGCCCGCGAAAAAATTCGGTTAGCAGAATTAAATTTGAATCTGATTAAATCGGAGAATACACCCAGTCTGAAAGCCTTTGTTTCGGCCGGAGCAAAAAACGGTTACATTCCAGACCTGCATCAGTTCAAACCAAACTATGTAGCTGGTTTGGATTTTCACATTCCGATTTTTGATGCAAACCGAAACAAAAATCAAAGACTACTGGCTAAATCAGGGATACAAACTTCCATTTACGAAACAGAACGGTTACAACGGGAAGTAGCAAGTGATGTAATTCAAAACTCCGCAAATGTCGAAACAGCAGAGCAAAAGGTAAAACAGTTCGAACTCCAGCTGAAACAGGCGCGTGACGCCTTTTCTCTGGCCGAAACCAGCTACAAGGCGGGCGTCATTACCAACCTTGATTTGTTGGATGCCACCACAGCCGTGTCGAACAGCCAGTTACTACTACTCAAGTCCCAAATTGATTATGCATTAAGCGTATATGACCTGCAGGCTGCTGTGGGTAAACACATATTTGAGTAACTTTTCGGAGGAGAACATCCTTCCATACTGTATACAAAACCGTATCCGCCTGGCTACGGTTTTTTTTATGCGACGAAATTTTTGCCTGCATCAACACAAGCCATTTGTGAAAATTCCCGAAAAAATTACCTTTGCACTATATTAATTTAGACCACATTTCAATAAGATGTTTCTTTACAATCGAATTAATAAGGAAGAGCTGAAAAAGCAACTGATGGCGGAGACTTTCAACCGGAAAACCATTTCGTTTTACCGTTATCACTACATTGATAACCCGGGTGAAATCCGTGATCAACTTTATCGTGAATGGTTCCCGCTGGGATGTTTCGGGCGCATTTATATTGCCCGCGAAGGTATCAATGCGCAAATGAGTGTCCCTGGACACACCATGGAAGCCTTCATGGAAACATTGATAAAATTCGACTTATTGAAGGATATTCCCATAAAATACGCCATTGAAGACGACGGCAAATCCTTCTACAAACTGACCGTTAAAGTTCGTCCGAAAATTGTGGCCGATGGGCTTGATAAACGAACTTTTGATGTAACCAATGTAGGAAAACATCTCAGTGCGCTGGAATTTCATGAACTAGCCGGTAAAGATGATACCATCATTGTGGACATGCGCAATTTCTACGAAAGTGAAATTGGCCACTTCGAAGGTGCCATTTGTCCTGAAGCAGATACTTTCCGCGAAGAGATTGAAATGGTGGCAGAGCAGTTGCAGGATAAGAAAGATGAGAAAATACTACTTTACTGTACCGGCGGTATTCGTTGTGAGAAGGCCAGCGCTTACCTTCGTCATTTTGGTTTCAACGATGTAAACCAGCTGCACGGTGGAATTCTGGAATATGCCCGACAAATCAAAGCTGAAAATATTACCTCACGCTTTGTAGGTAAAAACTTTGTATTCGACGAGCGAATGGGCGAAAGTGTGGACGGTCAAGTCATTTCGCATTGTCATCAATGCGGCAAACCTTGCGACACCCATACCAACTGTTCCAATCATGCCTGCCACCTGCTCTTCATTCAGTGCCCTGAATGTGCGGCTCAGTACGATGGTTGTTGTTCAGATGAATGTCGTGACGAAAAGCGTGATCCGGAAAAGAATACCGGCGCACGCAAAAAAAAATATCAATTCGGTAACCGGAAAAGAAACCGTGCCAGTCTCGGTTTAAGAAAGAAACTGGAAGCAAGCAAATAAAAAAATATTTGTCTCACTTATTTAAATAGAAAAACACCTAAATTTTCAATCCATATATCACAAATTTAGCCCAACATCCGATAAGGAGTTGGCTATTTATTTTGACGGCTTCAACCTTTCGGCTGAATAGATTTTCAGTGATAAAATCCTCTTTTTATTCCCTGACGCTGGTTGCCAGCTCAACTTTGCGACTTTTTAGCCGTACCGAGAAAAGAGTCATTGCAAGAATCATCACCGCCAGATAAAGAAACAGGTTTTGGTAACCTTTAATTCCTTCTTCTGACGCTGTCACAGCTCCGATGATCGCTCCCCCCAGCATCTGCCCGATGCTGATAAAAATGGTCACCAGCCCCTGTGTAGTGGCACGTTCGGCTGCCGATACTTCGTTTAACATGATGTAGCGCAACGAACTTCCCGACGGAACCGAAAGCCCCAGGCCAATCAACGCTCCGGAAAGGTAAAAGAAAGTGCGGCTCCCTTCCACTTCATGCATCAGGTAATAACCAACAGTCGCTATAACTAATCCAATTAATATCACAACACGTGAGCCAAGCGAATCAAGCATGCGTCCAAACAGAGGCGAACCAACCGCAATGGCGAGTACGGCGGGAAGTAACATGAAGCTGGCTTTCGCCGAAGTTACGCCAAAAACATCCACCACAAAATCGGGAACAAACACAAAGGAAGCCTGCAAAACTCCCGTTCCAAAAGCGATGAGAGCCACCAATCGTATTTGCCGGCCCTGAAACATATTCACCCGTACTACCGGGGTTTTTGCATTTTTCTCAACCCGGACAAACACAAAAAGGAATGCCAGCGAAGCAATTAAAAAGGGTAATACCCGGATGGATGCCAAGCTGCTGAAAAAGCCTAAAGTGCTGGTACGGTTGATACCCAAAGCAAACGCCCCAAGCAAAAGTCCAAGCAAAACAATTCCCTTCCAGTCGAGTACCGAAGAACTTTCAATGCTTTTATTGGGCAAAATGCGGAAGCTTCCCCACATGATGAGCGCAGCAATTGGCAGATTAATCAGGAAAAGGTAGTTCCATGGAAAGAACGACAACATGGTTCCAGCCAAAACCGGCCCGATAATGAAAGCCAGTCCGAAAACCGCTCCGATGAAACCTAAAATCCGGCCACGTTTCTCAGGCGGAAACACATCTCCCACTACTGCAGAAGCCACCGGGAAAATACCGCTCGAACCAAATCCCTGCACAGCACGTCCCACCATAAGCATCTCGAAAGTGTGTGAAAGTGCAACAATAAGTGACCCAACAGCGAACAGTAAAACAGAAAGCATGTAGATGTTCCGTCGTCCAAAACGGTCGGAAAGCTTGGCAAACAGCGATATTCCCACCAGGTTGAACAACACATAGATTGAAAAAATCCATCCGAGTAAACGCTGACTGACAGCAATATCCTTTGAAATAGACGGAATGGCCGGTCCGACAATGGAAATATCCAGGGCTCCCATCAGAACACCCACAAAAAGCACCAGCAGTATTTTTCGGTTACTGCGTTTATTTTGCTCCATAATGAAAAATTGTTTTTAAAATATTTTCAAAACTCCGCCAGTTAAGAATGGTCAGCAAATAACTTAGAGAATAACCGCAATTTTGCCCGAATGTTTATGTCCGTTTAACAAAAAAGCGATAAAAAGAAGCCGGCCACAAAGTAATTATATGTTGGTTACTCAACAGCAATTATTTACTGCTGCAACTTAAAAAAAGAAAAGCCGCACCAAATGATGCAGCTTTGTATATAATGTCGTGTAAAACCGATTTACAACATTTCGAAGAAATCGTTTCCCTTATCGTCAACGATAATGAAAGCCGGGAAGTTTTCCACCCGGATTTTCCGGACAGCTTCCATTCCCAGTTCAGGGAAATCAACCACTTCAACGGATTTGATGTTATCCTTGGCCAGGATAGCCGCCGGTCCGCCAATGGAACCCAGATAGAAACCACCGTGTTGCTTACAAGCATCGGTTACCACCTTCGAGCGGTTTCCCTTGGCCAGCATAATCATGGAACCACCCATACTTTGGAACAGATCTACATACGGGTCCATCCGGTTGGCCGTTGTCGGGCCAAAACTACCTGAAGGCATTCCTACCGGAGTTTTTGCCGGTCCGGCATAATAAACCGGATGATTCTTAAAATACTCAGGCAACGGTCCGCCCCTATCAACCATATCCTTGATTTTTGCATGGGCGATATCGCGGGCAACAATCAGCGTGCCTTTCAAATTCAAACGGGTTTTCACCGGATATTTGGTCAGTTCCTTCAGCACATCGCCCATGGGCTGATCCAAATCAATTTCTACCGGAGAAGCCAATTCCGGAGCTTTCGCCGGAAGGAAACGAGCCGGATTTTTTTCCATCTGCTCCACAAAAATACCTTCTTCGGTAATTTTTGCCTTGATGTTACGATCGGCACTACAGCTTACGCCCACGCCCACCGGACAGGACGCCGCATGACGTGGCAAACGAATCACCCGTACATCGTGCGTGAAATATTTACCGCCAAACTGGGCGCCAATGCCAGACTCTTCGGCTATTTTCTGCACTTTGGCCTCCCATTCCAAATCACGGAATGCCTGTCCACCATCGTTTCCTTCAGTAGGCAGGTTGTCCAAATCACCTGCTGATGCCAGTTTTACCGTTTTCAGGTTGCCTTCGGCAGAAGTTCCGCCAATCACAATCGCCAGGTGATAAGGAGGGCAAGCTGCTGTTCCCAGGTCCCTGATTTTCTCCTTAATAAATATGGTCAGCGACTCTTCGTTCAACAACGACTTGGTTTGCTGATACAGATACGTTTTATTAGCCGAACCACCTCCCTTGGTCAGGAAAAGGAATTCGTATGAATTGCCGGGCTTGGAGTAAACATCAATCTGAGCCGGAAGATTGGTCCCGGTATTTTTCTCATCGAACATGGTATAAGGCACCACTTGCGAGTAACGAAGGTTACGATCGCCGTAGGTATTAAAAATTCCCTTCGACAAGAATTCAGCATCATCCACACCGGTGTAAACATCTTCACCTTTCTTAGCTATCACAATAGCGGTTCCGGTATCCTGGCACGTAGGCAAATCGCCACTGGCCGAAACTTCGGAGTTTTTCAGTAGTGTGTAAGCTACGAAACGGTCGTTATCCGTTGCTTCCGGATCGTCCAGAATCCTGGCTACTTTTTCAAGGTGTGCCGGACGAAGGTAGAACGATACGTCAGCAATCGCTTCCTGTGCCAGCAATTCAAGGCCTTTCGGATCCACTTTCAAAATTTTACGGCCGTCAAACTCCACGGTAGATACAAAATCTTTTGTCAGAAGACGGTATTGCGTCTTTTCTTCCTTTACAGGAAAAGGTTTTTGGTACTTAAATTCAGCCATGATTTTATCCCAAATATTTTATTAAATGCTTATCGCGAATGCTTTCGGCGAAAGCCAAAAGCACCCTATTATTCATTGTAAAGCGTAACAAATATATACATAATGCAGAAAAGAATGAATCTCAACTATTCAATTCTGACCACATCGGTTGGCGCATAGCGCGAGGTTAACCGCACATCATATTTATCTGATAACAAACTGAATGACTCCATTGCCAGCTCCGGCGTATTGTTCTCAGCCGAAATATGGGACAAAAAAATCAGGACCAACTCCTCTCCTGCTTTTTCCTGTACTAAATTTAGCGCCTGAAAGTTTGACAAATGCCCGTTTTTCGATCCAACCCGCTGTTTTAGATAATATGGATACGGACCATTCATCAGCATCGGTTCGTCGTAGTTGGTTTCCAGAAAAACCGCCTGACAGTGTGTGAAATGGTGATGTAAATTCTCGCAGGGTTCCCCGATATCGGTAAACACGCCAATGTATTTGTCATCCAACTGAATACTGAAACTGCAAGGCTCTACGGCATCGTGATTTTTCAGGAAAGAATGTACCGTGATAGAACCAATAGAAACCGACTCGCCGGGTTTGAAAAAACGAGGACTGTTGGGTTGCACTCTCCGGGAGAGCTTCAGATAGGTTTGTGCCGTAAAATAAACCGGGATGTTATATCGGTTAGAGAATACCCGGACACCGCGCACATGATCGGCGTGTTCATGAGAAACGAAAACCGCTTTAATCTTCTGCAAATCCAGTCCTTTTTCGGCCATTCGCTGCACCGCCTGTTTGGTCGATATTCCCAAATCAATGAGCACAGCCTCCGTCTCATTTCCCACGTAATAACAATTTCCGTTACTCCCCGATGCAATGGCACATATTTCAATCATTTCGTCGTATCTGAAAATAAATTGCTAAGATAAAACTGCCAGGCCAAATGAACACGCAATAATTGTTGAAAAATATAAGCATTGAATAAGTCTTAGAAGAAATATTGGTCACCTACCCAAATCAACAATGTGTCCTAACAACATACAATATATTCATTTTCCACAATCGAAATCACATAGCATGGACCATTAGAATTATTTGTGACAACAATGGCAAACCGTGCATCTCCGAAAGTGTTCAACAAGGATGGCAAAAGTTTTTCAGGTTAACCGAATATTTATTAAAAAGTTGGTAGGGTAACTCGTCAATCATTCGGTGTAAGGTTAAAATTATTAATTAACCAAAACATCAATGACATGAGAAATCTAGTATTAGCAATGGCCGTAATAGCAGGTGTTACACTATTTAGTTGCAGTGAAAAAGCGGCTGACCTTGAGTCTACACCCGAGATTACCGATGCACAACTGACCAAATCAGTTTCTGCCATCATAAGCGATCAAAGTACAGTAGAAGCAGTTTCCGAAGAAGTAAATTATGAAGTGGATTTCATTTCTACTGCAGAGTCTGCAATTGACGACTATACCAGCGCGCTCAAAAGTGCCGATCTGACCGAAGGTCATGGCTTTGGACATTACTATAGTTTCCACAAACGCTACCGCAATGGTGTTTGCCCGAATGTTAATATTGCCATGGGAGATTCGGCATTCCCCAAAACCATTGCCATCGATTACGGCGACAGTACTGTGCTGGCCAATGGTCGCATACTGAGCGGAACTATCACCATTACCATTTCGGCCCCAATGTTTACCGATGGCAGTACCCGAACCGTTACGTTCGAAAACTTCAGCGTCGATTCCATCGGTATTGATGGTACCCTTACCCGCGTCTACACTGGCGACGCTGTTACAGAACAGGTATTCAGCTGCACCAGCAACCTGACCTTTACCATGCCTGACGGAACCACGGTTCAACGTATCTCCGACAAAACCCGCACCTGGGTAACCGGTCTGGATACCGAACTCGATCCGGCAGATGATATGATTGAAATAACCGGTTCGGTCCAGGTTACCGATTCGGATGGAAACGAGTACAGTTATGTCATCACCAGTCCGCTGATAAAAACAGGAGAATGCCGTTTTATCACGGAAGGCGAGATTACCTACTCGCAAAACGGTGTAATATTCGCGGTAGTGGATTACGGAGATGGCACCTGTGACAATGTGGTAACAGTAACCACCAGCGATGGAACCACCGAAATGACCATCCGGGAATTCTGCCTGTCACAAAAGCTTTAACAGTCAAAGCGAAGGTCATCGCACAGGAAGAAAACCGCCATCTTGGAATTCTGGCGGACAACAGAATTCATTTTTCATGCTCCCGGCTGTAACGCCGGGGGCTTTAAAAAGCAACAATTGAAAAGCGTTTTGTAAATTCGCCTATACAAAATAAGGTTCCTTTGACACAAGAAGAATTTAAAGAATTATTCGACGCTCATTTTGATGCCATTCGCAATTATGTGTACTATCGTTCAGGCGACCCGGAACTGGCCACCGATATTGCACAGGATACGTTCATGCGGTTATGGGAAAAGAAATACCTGGTGAAGCCAGACAACATTAAAGGCCTGTTGTACAAAATGGCCGGCGACCTGTTTGTCAGTTCCTACCGCCGACACAAACTGGCTGTTAACTTTTCCATTAAACAACATCACCAATCCCGTAACCAGGAAGAAAGTCCGGAAGATCAACTCCAGTACAAAGAACTGGAAAAACGTTATGAAACCGCTCTTCGGCAAATGCCGGAAAAACAACGAACGGTTTTTCTGATGAGCCGGATGGATGAATTCAAATACCACGAAATAGCCGCTAATTTAGGCTTGAGTGTCAAAGCTGTTGAGAAAAGAATGAAGAATGCCCTGGCATTCCTGAAAAAGACGATGGAGAATTAAATGAAGAAGAACTTACCATATAACGACAACCGTTTCCGAGAAAAGCCGCCGGACCAGTATCCTGAGATCGGATTTCCCTACCCGAGGTCGAAGGAAGATGTCTGGAACGCGCTTTCGCAAAAGATGAGCGGCCAAACGGAGCAGTCGACACCCATTCGAAGATTACATTCCTACCGGATGGCTGCAGCCGCCGTCATCATTGTTTTATTGGCTACG
This sequence comes from Prolixibacter sp. SD074, assembly GCF_009617895.1. NCBI lineage: Bacteria > Pseudomonadati > Bacteroidota > Bacteroidia > Marinilabiliales > Prolixibacteraceae > Prolixibacter > Prolixibacter sp. SD074. The sequence continues at coordinate 902,653 of NZ_BLAW01000001.1, read as the reverse complement.
GCCAGCTTCCTCAGGTTCTACACAAACAAGGTTATTGCTCCGGCAGGTCAACACGTAGCGGCCCTTCTTCCCGACAGTTCAACGGTCAACCTGAATGCAGGTTCTACCCTCACCTATCACCCGTACTGGTGGAAAGTAGCCCGTTCTGTAAAACTGGACGGCGAAGGATTTTTCCAGGTACAAAAAGGAAAACAGTTTGATGTAATTTCAAAATACGGTGAGGTAACTGTTTTGGGTACCAGCTTCAACATCTACGCCCGTGGCGATGATTACAAAGTAACCTGTTTTACAGGTAAAGTACGGGTCGAATCCATTGTTACACACGAGAATATTATTCTTCGTCCTGACGAACATGCATACCTGGAAAAGAACGGAAACCTGAAGGTGGTGGCCCATTACAATGTAAAACAGTCCAATGCCTGGATGCACGATATGTTTATCTTTACCGGAACACCAATCAACCTGGTATTCCAGGAAATTGAACGCCAATACAACGTTCAAATCAAGGCGAAGGAAAATATGGACTATACCTACACCGGAAATTTTACGCGAAATATGCCTGTTATCGAAGTGCTGCAGTATGTTTGTGAACCATTTGGCCTTACCTTTGTAAAACAGTCAAAAAAAGTATACCAGATTGAACAAAGCCACTAAACCGTGAAGCGAAAAATCGTTGTCGTCATTTTCATTCTTGCAGCCTTTGTTACCTCTGCCTCCGGCCAGAAATATAAAGTCAACGCGCAAAATACGGCATTGAACCAGGTTTTGATCGGCTTACGCGATAAATACAACTTTCATCTCTCTTTCAATGACAACGCCCTGGCTCAATACCAGGTTTCTGTTTCCGGTTCGTTCGATACTCCCGAAGAACTATTCGGCGCATTACTGAAAAGTATACCTTTCAATTACCGAAAAAGGGGCAATGTCTTTCTTATCCTTCCGGAAGAAAAAAAACCGGGGGCCCCGAAAGCATTTTCTCTTTCGGGACAAGTTTTGGAAGCCATTACTCACGAACCACTTCCCTACTCCAATGTTTTGATAAACGACCAGGGCCTGGCCACGGATTTAAAAGGAAGTTTCCGCTACATCTCCTCAACCGACAGCATTTTTCACATCCGTATTTCACATTTAGGACACTACATTCTCGATACGATTTGCGTTCCCGGCAACAACTACCGGTTCATCCTCACGCCATCCAGCATTGGATTGAAAGAGATTGTTGTTGCCAACAAAGTCGTAGAGAAGGCAACACAAATTGGAGATGCCCCCGGTGTCATGCGCCTGAATCACCAGATAGTGCAGTTTCTTCCCGGAAACGACGACAACTCGGTGTTTAATCTGCTACGATTGCAACCGGGTGTTCTGGCGGCTGGCGAGCAATCCAACGGATTGATCATCTGGGGCAGTTACGAAGGAAACAGTCAGGTGCTTTTCGATGGATTTACGCTGTGGGGACTAAAAAACTTTAACGACAACATTAGTGCGGTCAATCCATTGGTTGTAAAAGACGTTCAAGTCCTGAAAGGCGGTTATGATGCCCGTTACGGAGAACGGGTTGGCGGCATTATCAATATCGCCGGGAAAAACGGTTCCACATACAAACCCGGGCTCAACCTGGCACTGAACAATGTCACGGCTAACGGCATGCTGGAAGTTCCTCTTTCGAAAAAGTCATCCATCCTGTTGGCCTTCCGGCAAACCTATTACAATCTCTACAATACCGATGATGTGGTATATACCGGAACCACAACGGCACCAACGGGTGGTCAGGGAATGGAACCCGTCGGCGGACAAGGACAAAACTCCATCAATGTAAATATCCGGCCCGACTACACCTTCCACGACGCCAATATTCGTTTTTCGACACGCAGCGACGGCGGCGACTTGTTCTACGTCAGTCTGCTGGGCGGTGAAGACCAGTTCAAATACACGCTAAACCAGGCAAACACGCAGCTTGATATCTCCAAATCCACACAGGAAGATAACAGACAGCTGGGTGGAGCTATTTATTACGGAAAGAACTGGAATAAAGGAAATACCTCCAGCATGACCATTGAATACTCCAGCCTCGATAATAATGTTAGAAGTGATTACCAAAACCGGTTTGGCAAGGGAAGAGGACTGGCTAGCTGGAGCAATTCTAACACCGACAACCAGGTTTCGCAGTTTTCGTTTAAGAATACCAACCGTTTTGCAGTCAGCAAGCAGCATACTATGGAAACAGGTTTCGGACTGATTGCCGACCAGGTGAAGTTGGTCAACGATACAACACAAATCAATCTGTCATCGCAGAAAGCTGACTTGCAGCGACTCAACTTCTATGCTCAGGATCACATTGCCCTTCCCGGAAATATTCAGTTAAAAGGTGGTTTTCGGTTCGACTTACCGTTTGAGCAACAAAAGTTGTTCATCCAGCCGAGAATTTCAGCCAGTATTCCCGTCAATCAATCGGTGAAGTTTAACGCAGCATGGGGTATTTTCAACCAATTCATCAGTAAAAGTACCGTTATCGATGCTCTTGGGAACTATCAATACCTGTGGTTTGGCTCCGATGGAACAGATGTTCCGGTATTAAAAGCAACACACTATGTGAGCGGCTGGTCCCTTCATGGAAAAAGCTTTCTGGCCAGCCTGGAAGGATATTACAAAAATATTGAAGGTTTAACGCAATTCCGCACCGACCCGGAAACCGGAGTTCAAACCCATATACACGGAAAAGGACGAAGCTATGGAATCGACCTGTTCCTGAAAAAGGACTTTCATGGCCATTCCATATGGCTTTCCTATTCGTTGGGCAAAGCAGAAGAAAAATTTCTGACGACGGAATACCAACGGGCGCCGCAGGATCAACGACATGAGCTGAAACTGGCCGGGATTATTCATCTGAAACCTTTTTACTTATCGGCAAACTATATTTACGGAAGCGGTTTTCCACTCTACACAGATCCGACTGACCCGGGTTCATATACCGAACCCGATTACCAACGTACCGATGTTTCGGTGACCTACCGTTTTTCATCATCAAAAATCAGGGGCGAGCTGGCATTTTCCATTCTCAACCTATTCAATAACTACAACATTAAATACTCCTCATTCGAAACTGTACCGCTCGACGACACCAGCACTCTCAAAATTAACACGGAATCAGTCCCATTCTCTCCCCGTCTGTCCGTCAGGTTGGCATTGTAAGAAATCACTCCTGTTACCAACTATCCATAAATACATTACACACCAACACAACCATTCAAATGTTGCAAAATGTTGCATATGCCTGCTTTTTCCTGAACAAGTGTTAAACCACGCCCTTGTCAGCTAAAATATCCTAAAAATGAGGATACTACGCCAACCCAATTCAGAATACATTGTTTGATATGCCAAAAAGAAGATAATCATGTCTGGAATAAAAAAGATGCTGAACGATATACAGCTTCCGGAAATATTTTTCTCTTCCGGTTAGCGTGAAAAAATATACCACTGGCTACCTGCCGAATGGCAGGCCCACTACAATCAGTGATTAAAAGGATAAAGATGTTAAACTCAAAATCTCAGGGGTCATGAAAAAGTTAATTTTAGCAAGTATGATTGTGCTGGCCTTTACCCTGCAGGGCTTCGCACAGCAGAAGATGAAAGTACAGGTACCAATGGAAAAGTTGGTCATTGACCGGAATCAGGTTCCTCAAGCCGTTACACAGGCAGTACAAAAAGATGTAGCAGATGGCCAACCCATTCAATGGCATACTTTCCCTTATGTCTTTAAAAAATACGGCTGGGATGTGATCAATCCGAAATTGGCGAAGAAAGAAAAAAAACCAGATCAATACGAGGTCTACATTAAAACCAGCCACGGTGGCCGTATCAATGCAGTCTACGGAAAAAATGGGAATCTGGTGAGAATGCGCGAGGTGCTAAAAGATATAGAATTACCAATGAACATTGAAGATGCGATTGCCAAAAGCCAGTACAAAGATTGGAACATCTCCAAAGACAAGGAATTGATAACCGTTGGAGAAGATCACGTTAAACATTATGTGGTAAGATTAACCAGGGGAGAACAGAAAAAAACCCTTTTCATAGACGAAAAAGGGAATTTCCTCCCACATGTTTAAACGTGCCCATATATATTATCACTCAAATGCTGCAGGTTCAATTGGGAATCTGCAGTTTTTTTTCCAAAACCTTCTGCTTCCTTCATTTTTTTACTCCGGATAATTATTCTATGCCAATAAATATACAACAATTGTTATCCTGATAAGGTGACCATCTAGCCAAATTACCAGGTAAAATCCCCCTCCTCCTCCTATTTTTATTCTCACGAAAAGAGTGTAAATTTATAAAACACTAAACACAGGACAGAAGAATCATGATTTTTCGTTCAGATTGATAATTGCCCCCGATTTAACCCTGATTATCGCAGTAAATACTTCAGATGGAAGAACCTCTAGTCATTTCTTCAAGCAACAAAGCTGCGGTAATACAAGCATACAACAACCCTACAACTTAAAAATATAACTCATGAAAAAAACAGCCTTTCACACTTCCATTCTGCTGATAACGTTTGCTATGTTTGCCTGCAAACAGAAACCGGCAGAACCTCAACGCACGGTAAAACAGTATTCCATCGATCAGTTTTACAAGAATAAATCCATTTTTGGAGGACAGTTTAATGCCGATGAACCCAAACTACTGATATGCAGCAATGAATCAGGGATTTACAACTTGTACGAAATCAACCTCGATGATGGAACGAAACAGCAAATAACCGATTCCAGGGTCGAGTCTATTTTCCCGGTTGACTATGTTCCGGGAACCGACCAAATCATCTATTCAGCCGATAAAGGTGGGAATGAAATCAGTCATCTCTATCTGCTTTCGCCTGACAGCACCGTTGTGGATTTGACGCCGGCCGAAAAGGAGAAAGCCAATTTCGCCGGCTGGAATAAAGATAAAACAGCCATGTATTACCTGTCGAATAAGCGCGATCCGCGTTTCTTCGATTTATATAAAATGAAAATCGGCGACTGGAAGCCGGAAATGATTTATCAAAACAACGATGGACTCGAGATTGACGGTATCTCCTGGGATGAGAAATACCTGGCACTGACACAAAATATTACGACCAGTGAAACCAAACTCTTCCTCACAGGTATGAAAAACGGACAACGCACGGAGATTTCCCAGCCCGATTTCCCGGGTATTTATGCTGCATCGGGCTTTAGCAAAGATGGCAGTTCCTTCTTCTACCGTACCGATGCCGATTCGGAGTTCATGGACCTCGTAAAATACAATATTGCTGACGGAAGCCGCGAGCCGCTTTATCAAACCGACTGGGACGTTGCATTCAGCTACAATTCGGAGAACGAAAAATACCGCGTAATTGGTGTGAATGAGGATGCCCGAACCAAAATTATTGTAATGGATAATGCTACAGGACAGGAAGTCACCTTTCCGGATATTCCTGATGGAAATATTCTTGGTGTATCCATTTCGGATAACGAAGACATGATGCGTCTTTCGGTTGGAACGTCCAAGGCTCCCACCAACATTTATGTCTATAATTTCGAAACGAAGGATCTGAAAAAACTGACCAACTCGCTGAACCCGGACATCAACCCGGATGATTTGGTTTCAGCTGAAGTGGTACGGTTCAACTCTTTCGATAGCTTGAAAATACCGGCTATCTTCTATAAGCCCGTCAATGCATCTGCCGACAACAAAGTGCCTGCGTTGATTTGGGTACACGGAGGCCCGGGAGGTCAGTCCCGAACCGGTTACTTCGCACTGATTCAATACCTGGTGAACCACGATTACGCGATCCTTGCGGTGAATAACCGGGGCAGCAGTGGCTATGGAAAAACCTTCTACAAGATGGATGATCAGAATCACGGAGATAAAGATTTAATGGACTGCATCTACGGCAAAAAGTACCTGCAAACACTCGATTACATCGATCCGGAAAAAATTGGAATCATCGGCGGTTCTTATGGCGGTTACATGACCATGGCTGCCATGACCTTCCATCCGGATGAGTTCAAAGTGGGTGTCGATTTGTTTGGCGTTACCAACTGGTTGCGTACCCTGAAGTCCATTCCGTCTTACTGGGAATCTTTCCGGAAAGCGCTTTATGCCGAGATGGGTGATCCTTTCACTGCTGATTCGGTTCGTCTCTACAATATTTCGCCACTGTTCCATGCCGACCAGATCAAAAATCCGGTGATGGTGCTGCAGGGTAAAAACGACCCACGTGTGCTGCAGGTCGAATCGGATGAAATTGTCAACGCGATGAAACAGAACAATGTTCCGGTCGAATATGTCGTCTTCCCCGATGAGGGCCATGGTTTCAGAAAAAAAGAAAATGAAATTAGCGGTTACGGAAAAATCCTGACTTTCCTTGATGCCTATCTGAAAGGTTCAAATAAAAATAACGCTGAGATGAAACAATAGCTTGTTCCGCGCACGCGGTTTTCGTTTCTTTTTTCAACGCAGAGTTTAATTCCGTGATTTACCGGGACGTCCTTCACCTGTAATTCATGGAATTATTCGTAATATATAAGAATACTCATCCGGTATTTTCCCGAAAAACAGGAATTACCGGAATGAATCAATTTATTTATCAGCACAAAAGCTATGGAAAACGTTGAGAAAAAACCGGCCGATAAACTTTTTGTAGTTTCCGGAGGCCGGGGAGTTGCCGGCCACACCATGGTCCAGTCCCTCCTTATTCAGTATCCTGATAACAAAATCCCGGTTATCATTATTCCAAATGTCCAAAGCAATGAAAAAATCAAAGAGGTGGTTTTGCGGGCCAAAAAGACCAACGCTTTAATTACGCACACCATGGTCAACTCCGATCTGCGGCATGAACTGCTAAAGTCCTGCCGGGAAGAAGGTGTAGAGGAAATCGATTTCATGGGGCCTCTGGCCAATTACCTGGAGAACAAAATTGGTTTGATAAGTGTGAATGTACCCGGTCTTTACAGGCGTATCAATGCGCAATATTACGACCGTATTGAGGCCATTGAATATGCTTTGAACCAGGATGACGGCTTAAATCCCAGGCGGCTAAAAGACGCGGAAATTATACTGACCGGTGTCTCACGGAGCGGTAAAACCCCCCTCTCGGTGTATATATCGATGTTTGGCTGGAAAGTAGCCAATGTCCCGCTGGTAAAGGGCATAGCACCTCCCGAAGAACTGTTCAATGTTGACCCACGTCGGGTTTTCGGTCTTTCCATTAACATCAGCTATCTAGTCGCACAGCGACATAAACGACTTTCGCAACTGGGGTATGGTAGCAATCCAAGCTATACCGACAAACGTATCGTTAATGATGAATTGCAATACGCCAAAATGATTTTCGAACGTGGTGGTTTTACCGTCATCAATGTGACCAACAAACCCATCGAAACCAGCGCTAACGAAATTATCGGGCACATTTACGGGCGGTTTGGGGAACAGGAACGAAAACATCAAAAACCATCGGATAATTAACACTACCGGAATTCATCAGAACATCGATCACGTATCCTTTGTTAAAAGGAAACGATTCAGACTATTAAACAAACTGCCTCAAAAAAACGAATGTAAAAATAATACGGTATGAAGACAAGTGTGCAAATTGATTCCTCCAAACCGATTCTCGTAACAGGTGGTTCGGGCTATGTAGCTTCATGGATATTGAAGCAGTTGCTCGACGAAGGCTACAACGTAAGAACAACCGTTCGCAATAAATCGAATACCGCCAAATATCAGCACCTGCTGGATATAGCCAATGAATCCAAAGGAAAATTGGAATTATTCGAGGCTGACCTGATGAAGGAAGGGACCTTCCTGGAAGCCATGAAAAATTGCGAGTTGCTGTTTCATTCCGCTTCACCTTTCAAAATTGTTCGTTTTCATTTTAAAAATGAAGGTTTATGTCAACCATTCAGGACATCATCGAACTAAGACATACTTTGCACCAACACCCCGAATTATCGAACCGGGAAAAGCAGACCTCAGCCCGGATCCGCGAATTCGTGCAGCGCTACCACCCCGATAAAACCATCGATATAAGCCACACCGGAAAAGCCTTCGTTTTCGAAGGGAAGCATCCCGGCCCTACCGTGATGTTTCGCGCTGAGCTCGATGCATTGCCCATTCCGGAACACACCGATGTACCTTACGCCTCGCAAAATGACGGAGTATCTCACGCTTGCGGGCACGACGGACATATGTCGATGGTGGCTGGCCTCGCACCTTTCATTGCTGAAAATCGTCCGGAGAAAGGCAGGGCCATATTGCTCTTTCAACCAGCTGAAGAAGTGGAGCAGGGCGCCCGCGATGTAGTTGAATCAGCGGCGTTCGCCGATATAGCGCCCGATTATATTTTCGGATTGCACAACATTCCGGGTATCCCGAAGGGAGAAATTGTTTTACGCAAAGGCACTTTTTCGGCAGCATCCAAAGGAATGATCATCCGGTTAACGGGAAAAACATCCCATGCGGCCGAGCCGGAAAATGGAATCAGCCCGGTGAGAGCCATCGAACAAATCATTCACGGACTATCGGAAATTGCCGAAAATAAATCAGCATTCAGCAACCTTGCCCTCCTTACCATTGTGCACATCCGCATGGGCGAGGTTACTTTTGGCACCACACCGGGCGACGCTGAAGTGATGGTTACCCTTCGTGCCTACGAGAACAACGACATGCAGAAAATGACGCGGCTTGCCGAGCAGGTAGTTGAAAAAGCCGCCGATAGCAAACGACTGAAACATGTCATCTCCTATATCGAAGATTTCCCGGCACTGGTCAATGATGACCAATGTGTCGACATGCTGGAGGATGCAGCACGGAAAACGGGACTGACTTTCGGGTACAGGGAACAACCTTTTAAATGGTCAGAAGACTTCTCCTATTATACGCAGAAGTACAAAGGTGGCTTCTTCGGGCTAGGCTCCGGCCCCGGGCAACCTCAGTTGCACAATCCCGAATTCAATTTCCCGGATGATATATTAGGTGCCGGGATGAATATTTTTCAAGTACTCTACAAAATGTTGCTAACCTAAAATCAATCATTTCTCATGCAGGAAACCTCCGTCATTACGCTAAAAGAAAGCGCCCTCATCAACAATATCCGGTTTTTGAAAAAAAAGCTCGGAAAAAATGTCAAAATATCCTCGGTTGTCAAAGCCAATGCGTATGGCCATGGCATTGAGCAGATGGTTCCCATGCTTGAAAAAGCCGGAATTAATCATTTTTCTGTTTTCAATTTCGACGAAGCACAACGGGTTTGCCGCAGCCTGACAAAAAAAAGTACGGTGGTTATTATGGGGTACATCTCCAACGAACACTTACGCGAAGCCATCGAAAAAAATTTTGAGTTTTTTGTCTTCAACCTGGAACGGTTGGAAGTAGCACTTGAAGAAGCGCGCAATTTGGGCAAACCCGCCAAAATCCACATTGAAGTGGAGACTGGTATGAACCGGACCGGCCTTAACATGAATGAGCTGATTGAAGCCATCAATGTCATCAAAATGCAACCAGAGAATTTTGAGGTAGAGGGTTTCTGTACACATCTCGCTGGCGCGGAAAGTGTTTCGAACTATGTTCGTATCCAAAAGCAAATAAAGCGTTACCGGCAAATGAGCGCTATCCTGGAAAAAAGCGATATCAGGCCTCGTTACAGGCACGTGGCCAACTCAGCTGCTGCCTTTGTCTATCCGGCAGCACGGTTCGATTTGGTACGCATTGGTATTATGCAATATGGCTTTTGGCCGAGTGCAGAAACTTTTATCCACTTTATTAACCACAAGAAAAACCGTACCGATCCGTTACACCGGATTTTAGGTTGGGAAAGCAAAGTGATGTCCGTTAAAATTATTAAAACAGGCGAATTTGTTGGCTACGGAAACCATTTTCTGGCACAGCAGGAAACCCTCACGGCACTTGTCCCGGTAGGATATGCCACTGGCTACAGCCGATCACTGAGCAACAAAGGACGGGTGCTCATTCGTGGCCGTAGCTGCAATGTGATTGGTGTGGTAAACATGAACATGGTTGTTGTCGACATCTCGGCAATTCCTGAAGTCAAAATCGGCGACCAGGTAGTTATCATCGGGCGACAGGGCGACACCGAAATCAACGTATCGGCCTTTAGCGATATCAGCAATGCCCTTAACTACGAAGTCCTTTCGCGGCTTCCACTGAACATCGAAAGAAGAGTAATTCCGGCTGAATAAAATATACTGCCTACTTCTTATTCACCAAATACAGGCCGGCAATCACCAACAGTGTTCCGGCAACGCGGCTGACTGCAATTGGTTGTTTCGGGACGCCCAGCAAACCATAATTATCAATAATGAGCGACAAAATGAGTTGGCCCGCCACCGCTGCAATCAATACATTAGCCACACCGATTTTGGGTATAAACAAAATGACACTGGTGACGAATATGGCTCCGAGCAAGCCGCCAATCATCAAATATGGCGGGATGCCTTTCACTGCATGAAGAGATGGAAAACCAATTTGCATGATAAACAATGCAGCAGCAAGCGCCAAAGTTCCTCCCAGGAAGGAGATAAAAGCGGCCTGCAACGGATGGGACAACATTTTTCCCAATTGGGCATTGATGGCTCCCTGCCAGGCAACCAGGCTCCCCACAACCATTATCAAAAAGACTAACAGTAGTTTATTCATTCGTTCAGCAATTATTTCGGCACACTTGTTTTACATTTAACCATAAAAACGGCTGGTTAGTCCAACCAGAAGTTCCGTAAATTGTTCAATAACTATAATTATCGGTCAAAAATAGTAATATGAATCATCTCCTCAGTTTTTCGCTCACTGTATTCATGGGATTTTTCGCCATCATGAATCCCATTACGAACATTCCGATTTTTTTAAGCCTGACTGATGAAGCGGATTTTCCCACCCGCAAACGGATCGCGAAATCGGCTACATTCACTGCATTCATTATCGTGCTCTGCTTTATCGTCGTCGGAAAATATATCTTTATGGTTTTCGGACTTACGATTCCCGGTTTCAAAATTGCCGGTGGAATCCTGGTATTTTTTGTAGGCTTCGAAATGTTGCAGTCCAAAAAATCCACCATCCACCATTCCGACAAGATTGCCATTGATGAAGGGATGGCTATTTCACCGCTGGCTATTCCCATTCTGGCCGGACCGGGAACGATCGTCACTGCTATGAACTACGTAACAGAGAGCAATGGCTGGCACGTGGTTATCACGTCGGTTATTTTTGGCGTGATGATTCTCCTCACCTACCTCGCTTTCGTCTACAGCGACTACATCCTTCGGCTGGTAGGTCACAAAATCATCGTGGTGATGAGTAAGATTATGGGACTGATTCTGGGCATCATCGGGGCCAACATGGTTACCGAAGGAGTCCGGATTGCTTTCCATCTGGGCGGCACGTCATAAATAACAAGGCAAAAAAATTCCCGGTTTCCCGGAAATATATCAATTCGATGACGTTTCCATTTGATTGGCTGGCGGCACTTCTTTGTGCTTCGGGTGTTTGGCCGGCGAGATAATCAGCCGCAACGACTGGTCGTAGAATACATAGTTCCAAACCCAGTTGATGAAAATAAGCAACCGGTTTTTTACGCCTACGATAGCCATCAGGTGGACAAACATCCAGACCAGCCAGGCCCAGAATCCGCGAAAACTGTAAAAAGGCAAATCAACTACCGCCTTGTTGCGCCCAACAGTAGCCATGGTTCCTTTATCACTATATCGGAATGGTTTCAACGGCACATTTTTTTCAAGGCGCAGGAGATTTTTCGCTAACAAACTTGACTGCTGAATCGCCACCTGCGCCACCTGCGGATGACCATGCGGATACTTTTCTGTTTGCATTGTCGCTATATCACCGATGGCAAACTCATGCTCCTGCCCTTTTATGCAATTGAACTCATCAACGGCTATGCGATCACGTTTATCAATCAGTTCTGCGGGAATCCCTTTTACCGGCATTCCTTTCACACCTGCCGCCCACACCAATGTATTGCAGGGCAGTTTTTCGCCATTCGAAAGCGTTACCTCGTCTCCATTATACGAATCCACCGCAATGCCGTTATACACCTCAACCTCCAGCGATTTAAGAAAATCCTCGGCTGCTTTGTGCGATTTCTCCGACATATGTCCCAATAGCTTACCGGAAGCTTCTACCACGGCTATTTTCACCTTCTTGTGGTCAATCTCGTGGTAATCGCGTGGAATAATCCATTTGCGCATTTCGGCTAACGCACCAGCCACTTCCACCCCCGTCGGGCCGCCCCCCACAATCACGATGGTCAGTAATTCCTGCCGTTTCTTCTCATCATCGATACTGGAAGCCCGTTCAAGATTCATCAGGATGTGGTTGCGCAAGGCCAACGATTCGGGTATACTCTTTAACCCCCACGAACGCTTCTGAATCTCTTTATTGCCAAAGAAGTTGGTTCCGGCTCCCATGGCATTCACCAGGTAGTCATAATGAATCGTTCCTACACTGGTATGTACTACCTTACTGTCGAAATCCACACTTTGTATTTCCGCTTTGCGAAAATGAACATTCTGGTTGTCCTGAAAAACTTTCCTTAACGGAAAAGCGATGGCACTAGGCTCAAGGCCTGCTGTTGCCACTTGATATAACAAAGGTTGAAACTGGTGATAATTATGCTTGTTAACCAAAACAATCTGAAACTCACTTTTCGCCAGTTTTCGGGCGAGGGTAAGCCCTGCAAAACCACCTCCCAGAATAACCAGCCGCTTACCGTCGTAGCCCGGAATATTTGCACTCATATTTTTTGAGATTATTATGTCTTTTCGTATATCAACAAAGTCTGTGCGAAAATTCCCGAAGGCTATCTGATTTTTAAGATGGATTTAACGTTCCGGTAGCAATTTCCCGGAATTGAGCTAGAATTGATGGAATTAAGCGATGGAATAAATCTTACGAAAATGATAGCCATAGATGGCTAGTGTAATCGCTTCGGGGAAGTTTTCAGGGCAATGAAAAATGGTCCAGGCAAACAACCTCCAGTAATAGAACTGACCTTGTTTCAATACTCCCAAAACTAACATGGAACGTATTAACGCCTTTATGTTGCCGAAGGTCATTTTCCGGTGGAAATGCAGCCCTGGCTTATAAATCTTCAAGAATTGCCGGACTCGTTGATAATAGGGTTTGTAACTATAAATTTCCTTCAGCACCTGACGGTATCCTTCCATCAGAAAATCGATGTTCATCCGGGGGATAAAATTCATACTAAAGTCTGTATTGTTTCCCGAACTCACATCCAACAGGCGCTTCTCATCTTTAAGCCGCTGGTACAGTTTGGTTTTCTTTGGCGCATTCAACAAGCCAACCATGGCAGTCACGATACCGCTCTGCTGAATAAAATCAATCTGACGTTGAAAAACAGATGGGGAATCATGGTCAAAACCGACTATAAACCCACCCGAAACCTGCAGCCCAAATCGTTGCATTTTCCGGACATCTTCCACCAGGTTCCGTCCGGTATTCTGCATTTTGTTGCATCCTGCCAGGCTGGCCTGTTCGGGTGTTTCAATTCCCACGAACACACTTTCAAATCCGGCCTTCCCCATCAGGCGCATCAGCTCTTCATCATCAGCCAGATTAATGCTCGCTTCGGTATTGAACCGGAAAGGATAATTTCGTTTTTCCATCCAGGCAATCAATTTCGGAAGAAGCTCTTTTTTCAGCCGTGCTTTGTTCCCAATGAAATTATCATCCACAAAAAAGATGTTTCCCCGGTGATTTAACCGGAACAGGTTTTCCAGTTCAGCAACTACCTGTTCAGCTGTTTTGGTACGAACCTTACGCCCAAACAGTGCGGTGATATCACAAAACTCACAATCGAACGGGCATCCGCGCGAATACTGCAGGCTCGGTGTGGCGTATCGGTTCAGGTTCAAAAGATAATAATCCGGTACCGGTGAAGTATTGAGTGAAGGGAACTCGTTGGTTTGATACAGGTGTTTAGGAGTTCCTTTCTCCAAGTCCTCCAAAAATTTGGAAAGGGTTATTTCTGCTTCATTCAACACCAGGTAATCAATCATGGGCCATTCTTCCGGCTCACTGGTAAAGAGTGGCCCGCCTGCCACCATTTTTTTATTCAGGTTACGGCACATCCGAATGATATTTAATACCGAATGTCGCTGAATATCCATGGCACTGATGAATACCAAATCGGCGCGCCGAACATCCTCTTCCCGCAAGGGAGATAAATTCATATCGACCAGTTTTTTCTCCCATGCCGCCGGCAATAACGCCGAAACAGTCAACAATCCCAAAGGCGGATTGGCGACCTTCCGGGCGATAAACCGAAGTGCATATTTAAAACTCCAGAACGTATCGGCACATTGCGGGTTAACTAAAAGAACATTCATTGGGTTGCCTGTTAATAATTTGTCCAGGAGAGAGAAAATAGTGCCACGAAATTCGTCCGGGCGCATTCTCTTTCCTTTATGAGTAAAATAGGAATAAATGGTGAAGACTTCAATGGCCCAGGGACGAAATGAACAGATAAGGTTTTGACTTCCCGCTTTAGGGCTGAACCGGCTTAAAACAGTTTTGGTTCGTGCAGTTTATCGTAAATTTCGCGGAAACGCGGGGCAAAGGAACGGGACACATGCAGTTCATCAGGAACTCCATCGAGTTGGATATGGTAACCATGCTGGCTGCTTCGCATGCGGGTAACATACTTCACATTCACGATACAAGTGCGGTGACAACGAATAATATGCGGAAAGCGTTTCACCTGTCTCATGGCGTTTTCCAATGTATTCCGGACCATCATCTTTCGCAGTTGCCCATCCTCCTTATAGTATATCTCGATATAGTTTTGAGCCGAATGAATCATTACCAAATCATGCAGGTTTACCTGGGCGTTTCCCCTTTTGTATTTCGATGGAAAATTGACCAGAACAGTTGTCGGACCATCCGGGGAACCGTCAACCGAATGAAGGTTCATTTTGAGCTGCCGGTCCTGGTTAATGACAATCAGCAGCGATACCGGAATAATACCGAACAATAAAATCCGGATGAGCGTGTCAAAGTTCAATTCGTACAAACCCGTCAGCCGCGCATAAAAAAAGTACCCAACGGTAATGGTCATCAAAATCCAAAGATTCCAGAAAATTTCATGCTTAACCTTCCATTTCCCGGAAAGGAAAATGCCCGGAAAAACGGCTGGCAAAACCAACAAATTGATGCCCAGTGAAAACAATGTTACCAAAGCAAAACCGAGTAAAAGGTACACCTTGTCGTACAAATCAAGAACCGATAAATCAAGGGGTTTATAGAGTATCAGGAATAGAAACACAGCCAAACTGATTCCGGGGATTATCCGCAGATTACGCTTAAAATCATCGTTAAACGGATATGGTTTATTCAGATAATCAAACATGGTCGTTGGGCAATAAATGGCTCACGAATTTAAAGATACAACTTTGAAAACGCTTTTAAAAATATTTAACAAAGTCTGGAAGTGAGTTGGTCGTTCTTTTTCTGCCGGTGTAGAACAAAATTTCCCACCATTCGTATTCATATAGATTAACAACGATCACCTGACCGGTTCTATCGGTATTTCTCCGATATATATAAAGAAAAATCAGAAATTTGGTTTTTCTTTGCCGGTTGAAGGAAGTTCATACTATGCAGAAAAGACAAAAACAAGATAATACCCGCCCGGGAAAGAAAGTTAATCTGTTTGGTTTGCTGAAGCCGTACCGGATGATGGTCGCACTGCTGGTACTGTTTGCCCTGCTGAGGAACGCGGCCAACCTGGTCATTCCGAAAATTATTTCACAAGGAATCGACACATTCAACAGCGGCCATTATATATTCAAAAGTATCGCCATTCAATTTTTAGTCGTCACACTGGCTATTTTCGCCTTCACTTATCTGCAGGCCATTGTGCAGACATACGCTTCCGAGCGGGTCGCCTTCGACCTCCGGGAAAAACTCTCCAACAAAATATCGCGGCAGAGTTTTTCTTTTATCCGGGAAAACAATCCGTCGAAGCTGCTCACCAACCTCACTTCCGACATGGATTCGGTGAAAACATTTGTAGCCCAGGCTGTGGCTTCCATTGTTTCTTCGGTGTTTGTCATCCTCGGAACCTGCGTGCTCCTCCTCACCATCAACTGGAAACTGGCCCTTCCGGTGATTACCATGATTCCCATCATCGGATTTGCCTTTTACATGGTACTGAAGCGGGTGCGCGTGCTGTTCAAACGTAGCCGCGAAGTTGTCGATTGGCTCAACAAGGTCATCAACGAAAGCGTTTTGGGTGCCGCTATTATCCGCGTAATGAATGCACAGCAAGCCGAATACCGGAAATTCCTGTCGGCGAATACCGAAGCAAAAGATTTAGGCGTCTCCATTCTCACTTTGTTTGCCACGCTTATTCCAATCATCACTTTCGTGGCGAACCTGGCGACCCTGACCATCCTGGCACTCGGAGGACATTACGTCATCAACGGAAGTATGACGCTGGGTAATTTTGCCGCCTTTAACAGCTACGTGGCCATTCTCATCTTCCCCATCATCGTCATTGGGTTCATGAGCAACGCCATCGCGAAGGCAACAGCTTCTTACGAGCGGATTGACAAGGTGATGAAAGCGCCGGAAACCGTCGACAAGGGCACCATCGAAAAACCAATCGAAGGTAATATCGAACTGAAGCATGTAACGGTATCGTACGAAGGAAAGCCGGCATTGAAGAACGTCTCGCTGAACATTAAAGGCGGTTCGCAAACAGCCATCATCGGACCGACAGCAGCCGGAAAAACACAATTGTTGTATCTCCTGACGGGATTGATTCATCCCAACGAAGGAACGGTACTGTTCGACAATATTCCGCTTGACGATTACCGGAAAGAAACGTTTCATAACCAGATTGGCTTCGTCTTTCAGGACAGCGTGATGTTCAACCTGAGCCTGCGCGAAAACATTGCCTTCAGCGATACAGTAACCGACGAGTCACTGGAGAAAGCCATCGAAACAGCCGAGCTGAAAGAGTTTATCAAATCACTTCCGAAGAAACTGGATACGCTGGTTTCGGAGCGGGGAACCAGTCTTTCGGGCGGACAAAAGCAGCGCATCATGCTGGCCCGGGCGCTGGCGCTAAACCCGAAAATCCTGCTGCTCGACGACTTCACCGCAAGGGTCGACCAGCAAACCGAACAGAAAATCATTGGAAACGTATTAAAGAATTACCCCGGTTTGACCTTGATTTCGGTTACACAGAAAATAGCACCGGTAAAACACTACGAACAAATCATCCTCCTGATGGAAGGCGAAGTGGTCGCAGCCGGGAGACACGAAAACCTACTGGAAACCTCACCGGAGTACATGCAGATTTACCAGTCGCAAAAAAGCACCAGCCACTATGAAACAACCCCATCATAATACAAGCCTCTCTCATTGTCCATCAAACCTGCAACGGACAAAGGGTCAGGGTGGGCCAGTCAAAGTAGTTCCGGCCCACCCCCTCTTTACTTGTAGGAGGGGAAGAGGATGTCCGAAAAGTTGAATTGGAAAAGTGTTAACTTTCAAATTGAAGGCAATCTTGGATTTACCCCTCCCTCCGAAGCCTCGGAGCTCCCCTGAAGGGGCGGCTTTGAAGTCCCCTTCATGGTCCCGGGAATTCGGGATAGGGGTTGTCGCGGTACCGTTACTTACATATTGTAAGTTATTGAAATGTAAAACTGACTTTTCGGACACCCTCGGGGTGAGTAAAAGAAAAAAGAAATTGAAAAACAGTACATGGATTATAACCTCTATACATCCTCCGGTGAAACCGGAAAAAAGAAATCGACTTTTGCCTTGCTGAAATCGTTGGTATCGCACATGGTCGAAGAAAAACGCATCCTCATCACGGCGTTTATCGCCATGCAGGTGGCCGCAGCCCTCACCTTGCTGGGCCCGCTGCTCATCGGGCACACCATCGATGCGTACATACAGACCAAACAGTTTCACGGTGTACTCGTTTTCAGCGGCATCCTGCTGGTGATGTATATCATTTCACTGTTTGCCGGCTACCTGCAAACCAAGCTGATGGGCACCGTGGGACAACACATGCTCTTCAACCTGCGCAATGCCCTGTTCAACAAGCTGCAGGAACTACCCTACGATTTCTTCAACCAGAACAAAGCCGGCGACCTCATCTCGCGACTCAACAACGACACCGACAAGGTGAACCAGTTCTTATCGCAGTCGCTGATGCAGTTTGTCCGCTCCATCCTCATCATGATTGGCGCCGGCATCTTCCTGCTCTCCATCAATCTGCCGCTGGGAGCCGCTGCCCTGGCACCTGTGGTCATTATCTGGTTTATCACCCGGTTTGCCTCACCGTGGGCAAAGAAACGCAATGCCATTAACCTCACCAGCGTGGCCAACCTCAGCTCCGAAGTACAGGAAAGCCTCAACAATTTCAAGGTCATTGTGGCATTTAACCGCCGTGACTATTTCCGGAAACGGTTCGATGAGGTTAACAAGGACAATTACAACACCTCCGTGAAAGCAGGCATCGCCAACAACCTCTTCATGCCGGTATACACCTTCTTTTCCAACATCGGGCAACTGGTGGTGCTAACCTTCGGAATCTATCTCATCTCCACCAACCATTTCACCATCGGGTTGCTCATCAGTTTTCTTGCGTACATTACCAATTTCTACAATCCCTTACGACAACTTGCGTCGTTATGGGCCAGTTTCCAAATAGCGCTGGCCGCCTGGGATCGCATTGCGAAAATACTAAACATGGAGAACAACATGCCGCTGCTCGACGCCAGTGAAGAAGGCGAATCAAAGGCGCTCCTATCCTTCCGGGATGTATCGTTCACCTATCCCAACGGCACCGAAGTGTTGCACCACATCAATTTCGATTTGGAAAAAGGAAAAACATACGCTTTCGTCGGGCCGACCGGTGGCGGAAAAACAACCACCGCCTCACTCATTTCCCGTTTGTACGACCCCACCAGCGGAACAGTATGGCTCGATGGTAAAAACATCGGTTCTTATGCACCGGAAGAACGCTGCGGCAAAATCGGATTCATCCTGCAGGAACCGTTTCTCTTCAGTGGCACCATCCGCGACAATATTCTTTATGGCAACGACGCCTACCGGGAATACAAGAACGGTGAGCTAACGAAACTTTTTCACAATACCGGGCTCGAATCATTGCTGCAACGCTTCGATGAAGGTCTGGATACCAAAGTCGACGTATCGGGCGATGGCATCAGTCTGGGGCAAAAGCAGCTCGTCGCTTTTATGCGCGCCGTTTTGGGGCAACCCGACCTGCTCATCCTCGACGAAGCTACGGCCAATATTGATACCGTGACCGAACAGCTGCTTAACGAAATCCTGCAGAAGTTGCCAACACACACCACGAAAGTGATCATCGCGCACCGGTTGAATACCATTGCCAATGCCGACGAGATTTACTTCGTCAACTCCGGGGAAGTCACCCGCGCCGGCTCCCTCGCCGATGCCGTGCAAATGCTGAAAGACGGCAAGATGGCAAGCTGAACGGAGTTACAGGTAAAAAACAAGCGCACCGGTCACCAACTACTACGTAGGGGTTATGCAGGTAGAAGTTCCACGCAAAACCCGCAAAGATACCCGCAAAGAACCGCAAAAGGTTTTCCACTGATGGCGCGCACGGATGGATATTGATAGATGAACACCGAGTTCCTGTTGTTCGTTCAGGATGTTTGACCTTCGACTTTTGACTTTTGACTTTTGACTTTTGACTTTCGACCTTTGACTTTCGACTTTTGACTTTTGACTTTTAAATCATATCGTGTTGTAAAAAACAAGCGCACCGGTCACCAACGACTACGTAGGAATTATGCAGGTAGAAGTTCCACGCAAAACCCGCAAAGATACCCGCAAAGAACCGTAAAAGGTTTTCCACTGATGGCGCGCACGGATGGATATTGATAGATAAATACCGATAACACTGATTCCAGATCGGGAACATTCATTCATTGCGCCATCCTTCGCACCATGTTACCACGAAGGGGTTAATGATTAATCACCCGGGTTGGCATACGCGCGACAGCCAGAGGCGCACATTCCGGCTCAAATTGAAACGGATAAGCTGTTGCGCCGCACCGACCAGGCTAAAATAGAAATGCCGGCTCAGAAACGTTAAAGAATCAAAACAATCCCTGCCCCATTCAACCTTTCAGCCCTTCCGGCGGTTTAGACCAGTAAACGACAACACAAAAAACAGCATTCCACGCTGAAAAAACAACTAACAAAAAACACGTATTATGAAGTACAACCTATTAGGAAATACCGGATTAAAAGTATCGGAACTGTGTCTGGGGACCATGACTTTTGGCGGACGCGGTATGTGGACGTCCATCGGGGCCCTGCCGCAGGAGCAGGTCAATGCCCTGGTGAAGCAGGCCGTTGACGGCGGCATTAACTTCATCGACACGGCCAACGTGTACAGCGAGGGCCTCAGCGAGCAGATGACCGGACAGGCCATCCGCGATTTGGGACTAAACCGTGATGAGCTGGTCGTTGCTACCAAGGTGCGCGGCGAGATGGGCGTAGGCCCTAACGATTCGGGTTTAACCCGTAAACATATCCTGCAGCAGGCCGACGAGAGCCTGAAACGGCTGAACTTGGATTACATCGACCTGTACCAGATCCACGGCTTCGATGCGCTGACACCGCTGGAGGAAACCCTCGGCGCACTCGATTCGCTGGTGAAAGCGGGCAAGGTTCGTTACATCGGGTGCAGCAACCTCGCTGCCTGGCAAATCATGAAAGCGCTGGGCATCTCGGCCCGCGAGCACCTCAGCAAGTTCGTTTCGCTGCAGGCCTATTATACCATTGCCGGACGCGACCTTGAGCGCGAGCTGGTGCCGCTCCTCCTCGACCAAAAACTCGGATTGATGGTCTGGAGTCCATTGGCCGGAGGTTTGCTCAGCGGTAAATATGGCCGCGACGTGGAATCGGGCGAAGGACGCCGTGCTAATTACGATTTTCCGCCGGTGAACAAGGACAAAGCTTTCGACATCATCGATGTGATGCGCAAAATAGCCACAGCCAAAGATGTCTCCGTGGCACAAATTGCCCTTGCCTGGCTGTTGCACCAAGAAGCCGTCACCACCGTGATTGTGGGAGCCAAGAAGCCGGAGCAGCTGGCCGACAACCTCAGCTCAGTAAAAGTACAGCTGTCCGACGACGAACTCGCCCAACTCGGTGAAGTTAGCAAGCTAACTCCCGAATACCCCGGTTGGATGCTCGACCGCCAGGGAGCCGACCGGAAATAACCCGTCGCTTCCGCGGAATAGCAATACCAAAACAATTCTATATATTTCATCCCCATCTGGTTCCGCCCGGATGGGGATTATTTTTGGTTTCAGGTTAAGCTTAGCTGTTCCTGTTGTTCGCTCAGGACCTTCGACCTTCGACAGTTACAGGTTGCGCTATCGCCTTCCCGTCTTCCCGCTTTCTCTCATTCAGTTTGCCCGTAGAACATATCGTGTTGTAAAAAACAAGTGCACCGGTCACCAGCTACTACGTAGGAGTTATGCAGGTAGAAGTTCCACGCAAAACCCGCAAAGATACCCGCAAAGAACCGCAAAAGGTTTTCTACTGATGGCGCGCACGGATGGATCTTGATAAATAAACACCGAGTTCCTGTTATTATAGCTGTTCCTGTTGTTCGCTCAAAACCTTCGACTTTTGACTTTTGACTTTTGACTTTTGACCTTCGACAGTTACAGGTTGGGCTGCGCTGTTCCTCTTGTTCGGAACCTGGATGGAGCATTTCTCATTGTCCACTTAAAAACTCCTCCTCCGGCCTGTCGGCCACCCCCTCCGGAGGAGGACACGTCGCGAACATTTATTGCATTGAATGAATTGGAAAAATCAGGATGGCTAAAAAATGGAGCAATAACGTTTATCTGGTTGAATAGTTGGCGCGCTGTCCCCCTTTGGAGGGGGAATTAAAGAGGGAGGATAATTACCAGTAAGTTTTCCACAAGACATTAAAATAGTTGAGGCAATTCAAAAACACCTCCTCAGCGGAGGACACGTCGCGAGCCATGTTACATAAAAGTCAGTGTACCGTGATAGAATGGTTATAAAAAAATCCGCCCCACCGGTGAGGCGAGGCGGACGGCTATACAATAGCCACTTATGGGAAAAACCAACGAAGTCGTAACCCGGGG
Organism: Prolixibacter sp. SD074; assembly: GCF_009617895.1. Classification (NCBI taxonomy): domain Bacteria; kingdom Pseudomonadati; phylum Bacteroidota; class Bacteroidia; order Marinilabiliales; family Prolixibacteraceae; genus Prolixibacter; species Prolixibacter sp. SD074. The sequence goes on along the minus strand of NZ_BLAW01000001.1, from coordinate 880,442 downwards.
TGTTGGCCCGAAGGCCTGTATTATGCAGCCGGTTCCGGCTTTTTGCGGCGTTTCTTCACCTCTTCGTTATTCTCGGCGATAATGGTCGATACCGCCCCCACAAAACCGCCGTACAGCGCTTCATCTATATTGAGCATAGCCCGGAGGTGCACCACCAGCTTATCGTTAATGGTCCGGACCATCCGTTTTTTAATGGAGGTCGCACTTTCCAGTTTCTCCTCCTTCCCTTTCTCGGTTTGGTACACCACCCTGAAGTTCTCAAAATCATCCTGTGCGGCCTGCAGTTGGGCAATCAGTTCGGCTGTACCGGCTACCGCCGTGATGGATACCTCCAGCGAAGCCTCGCCCAAATCGTCGAGCAGCGATTTCACCAGCGTGGTCTCAGTCGCATAGCTATCATTCACGATGGCCAGGCCATATTTATCGAACACAGGCATCAGGGTTTCCGCAGCCGAGCGGACAGCCGGGCCGGGATGGTTCGTCTGTCCAAGCAGGAAGTAATAAAGGGCGCGCAATTTATCATCGCGTACCTCATCCTTCTCCTCCAGCTGCGACTCCGTCTTCGAGCGGTCGATAGCCTTGGTAAGTAGGTTATTTTCAGCCGACAGCCCGGTGATGAGCCCGTCCAGATAACTGTCGGTAGTTAGGTTGGCGTTCTTGTACGCCTTGGTTATACGAGTCGTAGCCGCACCCACTTCGGTAGATCGGCTATTGGATCTTAATTTTTGTAGCATGGTTAGAAAAATTTTAATTCAACGTATGGAACGGTTAATTGAACCATTTCCGAAAATTTAATTAAGGTTACGACTGTCCGGATGTTTAACTGTGTACTAATTTATGATAAAATTCTCAGATCCAACCGATGTTCTTTGACATAAAAGAGCCAGGATACCACAATGATTTTAACCATACCCTTATGTACCACCGCCATTCGTACATGCAAAAACCACCACTTTCCGCCAGCGAAGTCATTAGCAAATGCTAAAACGGCCGCCTTTTGCATGGTGAAGCAATTAACAAATGCTTAAACGCTTATTTTAGTCCGGGGAAACAATTAGTAAATGGTTAAGCCTCCACTTTTTGTCCGGGGAAACAATTAGTAAATGGTTAAGCCTCCACTTTTTGCCAGCGAAGCGATTTACAACAACCTGGTAAAAAATAATCCGGAGACAGATAAACTCCTGCTTTTCAAAAAAACACAAAAACTACTCGATCGCTTTCTATTTATTTTTTTTGCCGAAGACCGGCTTTTGGTTCCGGCTAATTCTATTAGTCAGATTATTGAAAAATGGAAGGATGATGTTGCCTTTGGTGAATCCAAAAGGCTTTACGATATTTTCAGGCAATATTTTAATGTATTATATAAGGGTCGGCCTAAAAAAGGCAATCGGGAGGAAATTTTCGCATATAACGGCGGACTTTTTACTCCTGACGAGATACTCGACAATATTACCATCGACGATGATCTTCTTTACGAACACACCCTGCGGTTAAGTAGTTACGATTTCGAGACCGATGTAGATGTCAATATCCTCGGACATATTTTTGAACATTCGCTGGGCGAGATTGCGGCAATTGCCGCAATAGCGGGGCATGTCCCGTTGTCTGCCGACAGGCGGAAAAAAGACGGCATATTTTATACCCCGAAATACATTACCAAATACATTGTTGAAAATACGATTGGAAAACTTTGCGGGGAAAAACGGAAAGAACTGGGAATTGTTGATGAGGAATATGCCAAAGGAAGGAGAAACCGGAAAAAAGATATTGTACGTGCCCTCGACAAAAAACTGGAAGACTATCGCAACTGGCTCCTGTCGTTAACCATTCTCGACCCGGCCTGCGGTTCGGGCGCGTTTTTAAACCAGGCGCTGGAATTCCTGATAAACGAGCATCGTAAAGTTGACGAGTTGCGTGGGCAACTACTTGGCGGCGCCTTGGTTTTCCCGGATATTACAACCGACATTCTGGAGAAAAACATTTATGGCGTCGACCTGAACGAAGAATCGGTTGAAATTGCCAAGCTATCGCTTTGGTTACGAACCGCCCAAAAAGGGCGCAAACTAAACACACTCAGCAACAACATTAAATGTGGTAACTCACTGATTGACGACCCTAATATTGCCGGAGAAAAAGCCTTTAACTGGCAAAAAGAATTTCCGAATATTTTTCAGAAAAAGAAGAAAAAGGCCTGGCATATCACAACGGCTACGCATAACTCCCGCTACTCGCAGCGAATGTCCGACAATCTTGTCAAAACAGGCGAACCAGTTTGGCTATCAGAAAAGGAGGAAGAAATAGTAACGAAAACCATTGCGGAAATTGCGAATGAAGATAAACTGAATATTCTGGCCTACAATATTTGTGGCGACCATGCCCATATGTTGCTGGTTTGCGAAGAAGAAGAACTACCTAAAATCGTACAAAAAATAAAATCGGTATCGGCGAGGGCATGCAATATCGCCATGGGGCGCACAACGCCGGAGCATGCAGGGACATCGGAGCATGCTCCGATGCGGGGGTACATACTTCCTATCGGGAAACGTCGGAGCATGCTCCGACGCATGAAGCTGTCACTCTGTCCGGATCAGGGGAGCATGCTCCCCACAGAGGAAAAACACAATTTCACCTCTGGGCGAAAAAATTCAACCAAAAAGAAATCACATCGAACGACCAGTTCGATAACACGCTGGCCTACATACAAAATAACCGGGCGAAACATGGGCTGGGCGGCCAACCGGGGAGCATGCTCCCCTGCTCCACCCGCGAACACGCCTTCCGCCCCGAATACACCGGTGGCTTCGACGTGGTGATTGGAAATCCGCCATACGTACAGCTGCAGTCGATGGGAGAAATGAGTGAAAAGCTCAAAAGCTGTGGCTATGAGGCATTCGACAAAGGTGCTGACTTGTATTGCCTTTTCACCGAGCGCGGCTACAATTTATTAAAAGATGGTGGTAGGCAATCCTACATCATGCCCAATAAATGGATGTTGGTAGCTTATGGCAAACCCTTAAGGAAATTTTTATCGAAAACAGGCTTGCGGCAGCTACTCAATTTTGGTGACATTCAATTTTTTCAGGAAGCTACCACCTATGTTAGCATTTTTGTGACTCAAAAGGATAAAATCAAGGAAAAAGTACAAGTCTTATCATTGAATAGAAAGACCTATCAGGGTGATTTTCTCTCCGAAGTAAAAGCGAATATTTATGACTATCCTTCCTCCCGATTCGGTGAAAATGAATGGAGTATCCAACCGCACAGCGATTTCAGGATACTGGAGAGAATGAAACAAAATGGTTCCGAATTAAAGGAATTACCGATAAGTATTAATTATGGAATAAAAACGGGTTACAATGATGCTTTTTTTATTGATGAAGAAACGCGAAAGAGATTGATTAAAGAAGATGCTAAAAGCGCTGAAATTATTCATCCCATGGTGAGGGGACGCAATATTGCAGGATATGGAATCACTGATTTTGAATACCTAATTGGCACGTTTCCCTCCCTAAAATTGGATATCGAAGAATATCCTGCTATAAAACAACATTTACTTTCATTTGGTTACGACCGGTTAAAACAGACAGGAGATAGCGGGGCACGCAAGAAAACAAAAGGAGAATGGTTTGAAACCCAGGATAGCATTGGCTACCATGAAGAGTTTGCCAAACCCAAAATCATTTATCCCAACATGACTTCGGTATTTCCGTTCGTGCATGATGAAAGTGGATATCTAAGTAATGATAAAAGCTTTATTTTAACGGCACAGGACGAGTCTGTTTCGCTGCTGTATCTAACAGCGGTATTCAATTCATCGTTGGCAAAGCGTTGGATATGGTACAACTGCCCCGAACTACAGGGTGGGACCCGCGAAATACGGAAAGTTTATTTCGAACATTTCCCGGTACCAAAGGCTAATGAAGCACAAACCGCCCGGCTTGGAGAGTTAGCTTCTGAACGTACACGCTCAACCGAGCTTATACAAACAAGGGTAAGCGGATTCAATAAATACCTGAAATCGCAAACCGGTTCGGATAAACTGAGTCGAAAGCTCGAAAACTGGCACAAACTTGACTTTTCGGAATTCATCAAAGAACTCAATAAAGCAATCAAATCAGCCAACAAGGAGCGTCTCAACAACGGGTCACGACCCGTTGCTAAAGTACTCACCAAATCGGATGAAATGGAGTGGATGGAGTTGTTCGAAGGAAAAAAAGCGGAAGCCCAAATCCTGCAATCAGAGATCGAAAAAACAGACAAAGAAATCGGCCAGATGGTTTATCAGTTATATGGTTTAACAGATGAGGAAATCGCGATAGTAGAAACTTCAAACCATTAACCGATGGGACATGATGTTCACATAATAGGTCGTCACCAACTCGATACCAGTAGCATCGAGTCGTTAGCCCGCGATTTATCATCACGCTTCCATACCGGAGTTACTTTTGGTTATTACGACATATTCGACTTCGGACTGGAAGGTGACGATAGAACTCCCCCATTTCAATATGTGGCTTTGGGTAAAATAGAGCATCCCAACGCGGATAGATCGCTTTGGCTAACCGATGAGTTCTACTTGCTTCATATGCTCATAGAAAAGTATGGAAACCAGGTTTACGATTTGTCCTGGCTTAAGCAGCATGGATATGTGAAAAGTGAAATTGATGAAGCTATCAACAGTGTTTGTTTTGAGTTAAGAGATAACACCAACGATGTTGATTACGGAACCATTTACAACGATACGTTTCACGATTTTTATAACTACTATCACAACCGGTGGTGGAGTTTTTGCAAGGCATTTACCGAAAATAATGATGGAGTTTTCCTGGAATATGTAAACTCATTTAGAAAGAAGGTGAAGGCGTTTTTCGAAAAAATAGGAGGCTCGGAAGTTGTGTATTTAGACGATCAAGGCCCGACCCAACATTGGGTACACAGTAATAATAACTGGCACACGATACAATCCGGACTCAAAAAAGAATTCAAAGCGAGTACGCTTCATATCCCAAATTTCATGAAGCAAAAAAAACGTTTACCGTCCGGACAATATCCTCTGGCCTTTTATGACGATTTTTCCGATTTTCATGACTAACACCGTTTGAGAGTAGAAACGAACGTAACGCTTAACTTTTCCAAAGTCCGGAACCTTGGAAAAGTTTAAAGCCCCAAAAATGATACACCAACATGGAAGAATACGACGAATTTTATCAATCAGATTTCGAGAAGCTGGGTTTTGACATGATCCCGCTCAATTTAACAGAACCTGGCAGATGGTTAACCTACCAGAACTACATTTTTGATTACAAGGGCAACATCATTAAAATGATACGATTACTGGATTGATGATGTTACCAATCTTACAAGTTCGCCGTTCGACAACTGCGTTGCGATTGTTGTTAACGATCCAACACTGGAATACGTTCGATTACGAAGGAAACAAATTTCGTTTTACGCATCACCACGGGTTAGAACAATTCGACGAAAATGAGTGACAACTATTACATTATCGGCAAAGAAACATTAAACGAACTTCAGGTACTAAGAAGCTTTGTGGACTTTGTTGCCGGACAACCAGAAACTCCTCCTGAACAAAGAAAACTGGCCTCCGATATCAAATACAGTATCGAAAATTTCGATAAACCCGAAACATTTAAAGAGTGGGGTGTTTGCATTGATATTTACGACCCGGTTATTCAAAGCAAAAGCGATGGTGGAAAGGGCGGTATGTACTGGAAGAAATGGTGGTTATGGTTTGAATTGGGATTATTAGAGATCTGTATTGAAGAAGAATACGTCGATAAAGATGGTTACCTCGACGAAGAGCAGATTTTTTACGGTTACATCAATTTCAATAAAAATATTAAAGGGCCGCGAACCCTCGGAGATCATAACTATCAGAAATTCTTAGAGGATGCTTTCCAATTCAGGAATGATATAACTGATAGTTTAAACAATGTGGAAACCGAACTTAACCTCTGGTGATAATTGAATTTGATCCCGAAAAACTCCCCCTCCGGCCTCCAGGGGAGGACATGTTGCAAACTTTTGCACTTTGATTAGCCATCTAGTCCCCTGTTCTGATAAATCACGAATATTCGTACCTTTAACATCGTATTTTTCCGGACGTTGGAACATCGCTTCGGGAAGAACAGTTTCCGCCAGCTAACAAACCTTGACCGAAAAGGCAGGGCCCGCCCGCCCCGCCGAACCCGGATGAGCCCAAATCCAACTACCTACTCCCGGTGCGAGCCGGATCGTTACAGACAAACCAATAATCATTTGATTTCGAACAATAATCAATGGAAAGCAGCGGGAGGATACAAACGAGTTGCAACACTCCCGTTGGTCTTATCTGTTTTTTTACATCATCCGCGAGTTGAGCGTATACATTACCCAAAGCGTTCCGCCTACGAAGATAAATAACAACATTGCGGTAAACAGCAGGGCAATCACGTTCCAGCGCTGCGCCGACGATCGGTCGAGGTGCAGGAAGTAGTGCAAGTGTACCACCATCTGGGCGAAAGCAGCAATAAACAATCCCACAATGGTAGCCGTGCGGCTGAACGCACCGCTCATAGCCATTCCGAATGATACGATGGTAAGCAGCAAGGCCAGGACAAAACCTACGACATAGGCTTTCGTGGTAATCTTGGCTCCCATCTCCTCGTTATGTACTTGACTCATAGTATGTCTTTTTTAATTTTCTACAATTAAATTCGTCAAAGCCGTTACACAACGTGCAACAGGTAAACAAAGCTGAATACGCCAATCCAGACAATGTCGAGGAAGTGCCAGAAAAGGCTGAGGCGCATCATACGGGAACTGATACCTTCGGTGATACCCGATTTGGCAATCTGTCCAATCATGGTAGCAATCCAGATGATCCCGAAGGTAACGTGGGCACCGTGGGTTCCAACCAACGTGAAGAAGGCGGAAAGGAATCCACTGCGATCGGGGCTGGCTCCTTCACCAATCATCGAAACGAATTCGTGAATCTCCATCCCGATGAAGCCAAGGCCAAGCAAGGCGGTAACGATCAACCCGGTGATAACCCGTTGCTTTTTGTTGTTGTGCATGGCAATCATCGTAAAGCCGAAAGCCACACTACTCAGCAACAGGAACATGGTTTCGACAAACAGGTAAGGTATGTCGAACAAATCTTTTCCTGTGGGGCCACCGGCACTGTTAAAACCGATTACCGCATAGGTAGCGAAGAGCACAGAAAACAGAACCAGGTCGCTCATGAGGTAAATCCAGAACCCGAAGGTCCGAATCTCACCATGGTTGGGATGTTCCGCGTCTGCTGTATGTACCGCGTTTTGTGAAACGTTAGTATTCATTACTGTCTGATTTTTTAGTTATTCTTCTTTTCTTCCATGGCAGCGGCCAGTTGCCCGAAACGCTCGTCTTCGATCCGTTTCACTTCGGCAGCCGGAATAACGTATTCCTCACCGTCGTGTGATGAGCCGATAATCACGGTAGCAATTACCCCAATGATAGCCGCAATGGCCAACCACCAGATATACCAAACCATAGCAAATCCGAAGGCCAGTACAAAACCACCGATAATCGGTCCGCGGGCTACGTTTTTCGGCATGTGAATATCGTGGTATTCAGCCGGACGCTGATAAGCGGTACCATTCTCTTTCATGGCCCACCATTCGTCGAGTTCATCCACTTTCGGAATCACTGCGAAGTTATATACCGGCGGCGGTGAAGAACTCATCCACTCCAGTGTGCGTCCGTTTTCCCAGGAGTCACCGGTCAGGTCGACGTTTTTCTTACGGTCGCGAATACTGATATAAATCTGAATCAACTGCGACAGGATACCGGCACCGACAATCAGGGCGCCAACGGCAGCCACAATCAACCAGGGTTGCCACGCCATGTTATCGTAGTGTGCCATACGACGCGGCATTCCCATGAACCCGAGTACATACAACGGCATAAATGCAACAAAGAAACCGACGGCCCATCCCCAGAAGGCACGCTTGCCCCATTTCTCATCGAGATGGAAACCGAATACTTTCGGGAACCAGTAGGCCAATCCGGCAAAGTAGCCGAACAGCGCACCCGGAATCAGCATATTGTGGAAGTGGGCAATCAGGAACAGACTGTTGTGTACGACGAAGTCAGCCGGCGGAATCGCCATCAGTACTCCGGTCATTCCCCCAATCACGAAGAGTGTAAGGAAGCCCATGACCCAGTACATCGGTGTAGCAAACGTAATACGCCCCCGGTACATGGTAAAGAGCCAGTCGTACACTTTCACCCCGGTGGGTATCGCAATGGCCATCGTCGCAATTCCGAAGAAAATATTCACATTCGTATCGTTACCCATCGTGAAGAAGTGGTGTAACCATACAGTGAAAGAAAGAATCATAATGGCCGCAGTCGCCCAAACCAGCGATACGTAACCAAAGAGTTTTTTTCGTGAGAAAGTAGCCACCACTTCGGAGAAAATACCGAAGGACGGAAGAACCACAATGTATACTTCCGGGTGGCCCCACATCCAGAACAGGTTGTTCCACATCATCATGTTACCCCCCATATCGTTGGTGAAGAAGTGCATGCCCAGGTAACGGTCAAGCGTCAACAGTAACAATGCACCGGTAATCACCGGAAACGACAAAATCATTAATACGTTTGTGGTCAGGGTTGTCCAGGTGAACAACGGCATTTTCATCCATGTCATGCCCGGTGCGCGCATCTTCACAATGGTCACCAGGAAGTTCACCCCGCTAAGGAGCGACCCGACCCCCGCTATCTGGAAAGCCCACATCCAGTAGTCGACCCCCACTCCGGGATTATATGTTTTTTCGAAAAGAGGTGCAATTCCGAACCAGCCGGTATTGGAAAACTCACCCACACCGAGTGAAATCATAATCAAACCGGCACCGGCAGCCGTCAGCCAGAAACTAACCGAGTTCAGCACCGGAAAGGCCACATCCCGTGCACCAATCTGATGAGGAATCACCAGGTTCATCAAACCAATTACAAAAGGCATGGCCACGAAGACGATCATGATGGTACCATGCGAACCGAAAATCTGGTCGTAGTGATGCGGTGTCAGGTATCCCGGATCAGAACCAGCTGCCATGGCCTGCTGTCCACGCATCATAATCGCGTCAGCGAAACCGCGCAACATCATCACCAGCGCCAGGATGATGTACATCACACCAATACGCTTGTGATCGACACTGGTAAACCATTCGTGCCACAAGTACGGCCACTTTTTAAAGTAGGTTATTAAGCCGATAATTATCAGGGCTAAAAACGTAGAACTAACCACGGCCCCCATGATGATCGGATTGTTGTACGGTATATCCGATAAGGTCAACTTTCCAAACATATTATTTGTCCTCCATTGTTTTAGTATGTACGTGTCCCGAATCGGACTGCATAATCATTGGACCGTGCTCTTCCTGCATCTGTGTAGAATCCTGCATTCCGTGCATATGGTGTGTATCATTCATATCGTCCGTCATTTTCATTGCGTGGTCGGTACCCCCCATCCATCCCATGAACTGCATCATCACATGGTCGAACAGCTTGGGTGCAACCGATGAATAAGTTGTTACCGGGTAGTCGGTATTGGGTTGCGCGAATTTTTCGTAGGTAGCCATATTCAATACATCAGGCGATTGTTTGGCTTTTTCCACCCAATCTTCGAACTCTTCCTTTGAAGTGGCCACCGCATCGAAGTGCATGGTTGCATATCCTGTACCACTATACTCGATGTTTTGCCCAAGGTAGGTTCCTTCGTGATCGGCCTGCAGGTGCAATTTAGTCCGCATACCAGCCATCACGTAAATCTGACTTCCCAACTGCGGAATAAAGAACGAAGTCATCACCGAGGCTGATGTCAGACGAAAATTCACCGGTGTGTTGGCCGGGAAGACCAGGTGGTTAACCACCGCGATGTTGTAATCGGGGTAAATGAACAGCCAGTTCCAGTCGGTGGAAATGACTTCGACACGAACCGGTTTGACATCCGATACAATCGGTTTGTACGGATCCAGTTGGTGGGTTTTGACCCAGGTCAGATACGAAAGGGCCGCCACAATAGCAATAGGCACCAACCATACTACCAGCTCAATCTTGTGTGAGTGGGCCCAGTTAGGCTTGTAGGTTGCCTTTTTGTTGGAAGCCCGGTACCGCACCGAAAACCAAATGACCATAACAAAAACGGGAAGAACCACGATCAACATCAGGATGAATGCGATCTTGATCAGGAAAGCTTCCTCGCTACCGATTGATCCCTTCGAATCGAGCACTACCATATTGCTACAACTGCTCAGGAGAACCGTGGCCAGCAACAATACCACTCCCATTAAAGATTTGTAACGATTTTTTTTCATCATTGAGTTCCTCGCAACATTTATATGAGATTTAATCAATTTCATAGGACTTCTTCCATGTATCAACAAGCATTTTCTTCAATTTTGGGAGGGCAAAACAAAACGAATCAAGCCACTTAGCACCCAAACAAATAAAAATTGACGTTTTTCTTCAGTAGGAAACATAACTCACCCTTTTTCAAATATGGTTTGTTCCCGACCATCCACTCAAACACCTATCAACCAACTGTTAAAATATATGAACTTCTATTAAATGATTTTATCATGCTCTTGTTAAACTACTTACCGCCACTTTTATCCGTTCGTGCAAAACATGATTACAGTCATTCAACAATTTTAAATATGAAAAGTTAAATAACCTTCCATATTTTACAAAACAGTCGCAAATTTATTTTTATTTTGTCTAAATAATGCAACGGGGACAGAAAAGATTTCGTCATTTGCCCGAATTAAAAATTCTAAGAGCAATTTCGACGGGAGAACTTTTTGTCGCACAATTGGTTTTTATTGAAACATTGGTAAGAACATGAAACAACTGAAAGATTTCTTTAGCATACTGCTCGAACTGAACAAGACGCGGATTACGTTTGTGGTGGCGCTGACGACCCTGGCAGGTTATGTATTGGCCAACAAGCACATCGACTCGAATGTCGTCTTACCCATGCTTGGGATTTTTGTTCTGGCTTGTGGTTCGGCTGCCCTGAACCATTACCAGGATAGGGACAAAGATGCGTTGATGGAACGCACCCGGAACCGCCCGTTGCCATCCGGACGCATATCGGAACGGAATGTTTTACTGATATCCGCCATCGAAATTCTGGCCGGAACCTGGATTATTTACATTGGCAGTAACCTGGAAGCCGTCATACTCGGTTTTATGGCGTTCATTTGGTACAACGGTATATACACGCCCCTGAAACGGGTGACAGCATTTGCGGTTATCCCGGGAAGCGTAATTGGCGCCATCCCTCCCGCTGTAGGTTGGGTCGCCGGCGGTGGAGCATTGCTCGATATCCGGTTGTTGGTGCTCACCGTTTTCTTCTTCATTTCGCAGGTACCCCACTTCTGGCTACTCATGCTGAAATATGGTAAAGAATACGAAGTGGCCGGTTTTCCGTCCATCACTTCGGTACTGACACCCGAACAAATTAAGCGGGCCATCTTTATCTGGACGGTCGCTACCGCAATTATCGGGGCATTGATTGTCTTTTCGGGACTGGTCATTACCGCTTTCTTCAAGGTAATGGTCTTTTTCGCCGCCGCCTGGTTGATTGCCTTATTCTCGAAGCTTCTGCGAAAAGCTTACTTCGATTTCAATCCGTTCCGGTATTTTATGAGCATCAACTACTTTGTACTGGCACTCATCATCGCGATGATTATAGACCCATTGATATAATGACTTCCGGGAAACAGACACAAGACATTTTGTCGGGAAACAATCAGCCAACCAGTATCCCTGCAAATACATATTGGGTACATGGCTTTAACCCTGCCCAATAACTTATTACCATACCTTCCCATTTCATGGGTTTTTCGTATCTTGAGATCCTAAACCTGAAGCAGTAACCCCCACTCATTATTCAAACAACTAATAAAGCCGCAAGGCCAGATTTCGTTAACCAAATAACTAATACAATGAAAAACTTAGGATTCTTACTTTTAATTGGATTATTGTTCGTCTCTTGTAACCAAAAACCAAAAACAAGCAGTGTTTCCACCGAAGGGCAAAAAACGGTTGCCGAAGCCGTTGCCCCCAAAGATGGAGTATTTATTCACATCACCCAAGGCTATGACGACCCGCACCGGGTATTAATGCCACTAAAGATGGCCACCATGATGGCCACGGATAAAGACGTAGTTGTTTATATGGATATCCATGCAGTGGAACTGTTGGTGAAAAATGCCAAGGACATGACCTATACAGACTTTGAATCGTTCCACACCTATGTGAAGCAACTGGTCGACAAGGGTATTCCGGTGATGGCTTGTCCCACCTGTCTGAAAATCGCCGGCTACACACCGGATGATTTGATGGAAGGCGTTCAGGTAGCGCAGAAAGACAAGTTCTTCAATTTTACGAAAGGACGCATTGTGACACTGGATTATTGAAATCCGAATTGAACCAAATAGCCAAAAGCCACCCGCAACAGGATGCTCATCCATCCTACACGGGTGGCTTATTATTTCGCCCAATCAGACTCTTCCAATTCAAAAATCTCATTAACGCTTGTTTCGAAAACCTGTGCTATTTTTAATGCAAGCACCGATGATGGAACATATTTTCCAGACTCGATAGCATTAATGGTTTGCCGGCTGACAAAAACCAGCTTAGCCAAATCAGCTTGTGTGAGATTTTTTTTGGCCCGTTCTACTTTCAACAAATTTTTCACAACACATGCTTTAAAGGGGTAAGCGACCATAAACTTCCATTTCTTGTAGTAATTATAAATCACCACATATAAGAAGAGCTGGAATTGCAGAATATAAAATCCCCTCAGCTGCAATTCATCGCTGGTAAGGAATAAAACCGATGCTATCAGCCAGGTTAGGAGCAACGATTTCGCCAGGCTCATGTAGCGGAGGCGTTCAATAAACTCATCTTCCACTTTCTCTTTAGAAAACATATAGAGGAGAAAACCGGCAAAAGAAAAAGAGAGGCTCACCCAGGTCGCATTACAAATAATTGCAGGCACCATACATGGAAAAAGCTCCGATTCTTTATCTTTGGTTGCCATGAAGCAACTCTTCGATATATACAAGCTCACAGAGGAAGGAGCCAGGGAAATAGCGGCGTCGGGCAATGAACCTCATCAGCACGACTTTGAAGAGCTGCTGGTAGGTGTGGAAAGTGCCCTCGACCATTTTATCGATTATGAGTCCGTGGAAATCAATGCTCCGTTCATCAGCTTCGTCACCAGGGGAAAGGTGCACCGGGTAGTTCCAAAACTGAAGGACGGCAAGCGCCAGATTTGGGCCATCCGTTCCAGAATTAATTTCATTAAGAAAACAAGCTTTGGCGTTTACCACCAAATACTGAACGACAAAGGTGAAATAGCTGCCGAAGCACAGGATGTGATGGTAATGTTCGATTTCGAGGAAAACGGGAAGGCGATAGCGCAACCTGTAATTGTCAAAGGTCAAAGGTCAAAGGTCGAAGGTCGAAGGTCGAAGGTTTTGAGCGAACAACAGGAACAATCCTAACAACAGGAACTCGGTGTTTATCTATCAAGATCCATCCGTGCGCGCCATCAGTAGAAAACCTTTTGCGGTTCTTTGCGGGTATCTTTGCGGGTTTTGCGTGGAACTTCTACCTGCATAACCCCTACGTAGTAGCTGGTGACCGGTGCACTTGTTTTTTACAACACGATATGATTTAAAAGTCAAAAGTCAAAAGTCAAAAGTCAAAAGTCAAAGGTTGAAAGTCAAAAGTCAAAAGTCAAAGGTCAAAAGTCGAAGGTCGAAGGTCGAAGGTCGAAGGTCGAAGGTTTTGAGCGAACAACAGGAACAATCCTAACAACAGGAACTCGGTGTTTATCTATCAAGATCCATCCGTGCGCGCCATCAGTGGAAAACCTTTTGCGGTTCTTTGCGGGTTTTGCGTGGAACTTCTACCTGCATAACCCCTACGTAGTAGCTGGTGACCGGTGCGCTTGTTTTTTAGAACACGATATGATTTAAAAGTCAAAAGTCAAAAGTCAAAGGTTGAAAGTCAAAAGTCAAAGGTCAAAGGTCGAAGGTCGAAGGTTTTGAGCGAACAACAGGAACAATTATAACTGGCATATATAGAATTAATTCAAACACGTTTTAGTGGTATATATCTGAGAATTTGGCGTAATTTAACATCCATGCACCTTTAGCAGGAAACATAAAATTCGGAAGAGCATTCATGATTGAGAACGTTGATCGGTTAAAACAGGTAAACAAGGTGACACTGGTTGGATTTTTCACCAACTTGTTACTATCCGTTGGTAAAATAATGGCTGGAATAGTTGGGAAAAGTGGTGCTATGCTGGCCGACGGCATTCACTCGCTTTCCGATTTTGTCACCGACATCATTGTCCTGGTATTCATCCGGGCATCCAGCAAAGAGCGGGACGGTGACCATCATTACGGACATGGGAAATTTGAAACATTTGCCACCATGTTGATTAGTTTTGGATTAATGGTGGTAGGTGTCGGCATTTTCTGGACCGGATTACAAAAGGTCATCAGCGCCCTGAAAGGAGAAATCATTACCCAACCCGGAATCATTGCGCTGGTAGCCGCCCTGGTAGCCATTCTTCTTAAAGAGGGTTTGTATTGGTACACCATAAAGACCGGGAAAAGAATCAACAGTTCGGCGGTGATCGCCAATGCATGGCATCATCGCTCCGATGCTTTTTCCTCGGTTGGAACCGCCATCGGAATTTCCGGAGCAATTTTTCTGGGTGAGAAATGGCGGGTACTCGATCCCATTGCCAGTATCATCGTTAGTCTCTTTATTGTAAAAGTTGCCTGGGACCTGGCGAATCCAAGCGTGAAAGAGTTGCTCGAAAGTTCATTGCCCAAAAAACTAGAGGACGAAATTGCAGCCACCATCCAGGGAGTTTCGGGTGTAAAAGCTTATCACAATTTACGGACCCGAAAAATTGGGAATTACTTTGCTATTGAAGTACATGTAAAAGTGGACAAAGAACTTTCGGTGGAAGCGGCCCACATGATTGCCACCGAAGTAGAGCGGCAAATGCGGGACAAATACGGACGCCAAACACACATCGGCGTACACATCGAGCCCTATTATGATAGCGTACACGAAACCGTGTCTGCACCTCTGAACAATCATTAGTCCCAAGATGCGGGCCAATGGCTAAAGACACAAAAAAAGAAAGCCCCGCCTTCCTGCCCCGCTGTTCCCACATCGCTCAAAAGTTCCCGTTTTCCTGTCCTGTAAACGAATAAGTTTTCAACTTAAGTAAAAAAGCTCTTTTGTGCCAAACATTTTGACGAGTGGCCGATTTTTTATGGTGAACGGTCGGATCTGGCAGGTGAACGAAAATTATGACAACCGGAAAAGGGGTTTGGATGGGGAACCCGATGCCCGGTTTTGAGCAATTTTTCTACATTGAGGAACCGAAATAACTAACAAGATGAGAATCGATCACCAAATCGAACGAACAAGTAGCCATTGTCACCCTGAACCCGAAATGGATATGGGGCGCCCCTCCAAACAATACCAAAACATGAATCGAGTACAACAACAGAGATTTACACCCACGTGAGCACTAAATCTCTTGCAAAAATAAAAAGTCCGCTGGACATCTTTTTGAAGGGTAAAAACATAGATTAACAGACGATTGAAAAACAAAGCATATACAATATATAACGCACCTGCAGTATACAACTACGTTGTTGTGCTTCATACAAAAGAAATGAAAAGTTGTCTAATTGGACGACTTTTTGTATATTTGTTCTATGAATAAAAACGGGAACTATATTTCTTCAAAAATTACTTTGAGGATTTTTACGAAGACCAAACCGATAAGGTAAAAAAGAAAATTATTTGGACCTTAAAGGTCATTGAGGAAATTGACCGAATTCCCGAGAATTATTTAAAACATCTGAAAAACACGACTGGACTTTACGAAATTAGGGTTCAAGTAGGAAATAACATTTTTAGGATTTTTTGCTTTTTCGACTTGGACAATATCGTAGTTGTAGGTCACGGGTTTCAAAAGAAAACACAAAAAACACAAAAACAACAAATTGAGAGAGCAGAACAAATAAAAAAAGAATATTATGAAAGCAAAAAATAAAAACATGAAAAGCCTTGACCAGTTTGTCGATGAAAAAATCGGCAAAAGAGGAACTGAAAAACGTGAGGAATTTGAAACAGAATATGACGCTTTCAAACTTGGAGTATTAATTCAACAAGCCAGAGAGGATAAAGGTCTCACCCAAGAACAATTGGCTGAACTAGCAGGAACAAACAAATCCTACATTTCAAAATTGGAAAGAAATTTAAAAGACATCCGATTTTCGACATTACAAAGAATCATTAACGAAGGATTAGGTGGACATTTAGACATTTCCATCAAATTCGAATAAAAAAGTACGAAAGCATAACATTTTAGGAATTAAGGCACAGTTGGGCCCTGAAAAAAGGCAGTAGGTTTGCATACTTACTGCCTTTTTTTGGGTAACTGCGCTCAAAATGCACGCCCAATTGTGTTTTAATTCGTGTTTTGTATAAATTTCCTTTCGATAATTTATTTTTAAATAATTATCCGCTATTTGACCTAATTTTGTTATCTTTACATTATGAAGAAATTTAGAGATTACTATAAATTTTTTAGTAAAGAAGAAATTTGTATCCGGATTTTAAAGGAGATCAAGGAGCAACAAGGAATAATTTGTAAAAAATGCAAAAATAAAACACATTATTGGAAGAATGACAAAAAAAAATTTGAGTGTAAAGAATGTAATTACAGAACTTCATTAAAAAAAGGCACTATTATGGAGAACAGTAATTTACCGCTACAATATTGGCTGTCCGTTATTGCCTACCTGAGTGCAACAGGAGAAAATGTTTCGGCTCTAAAACTTCAAAAAGAACTTGGACACAAGCGCTATGAACCCATTTTACGAATGGTGAAAAAAATCAGAGGTATGCCCGAAACCGACATTATGAAACAAAAAATAGTAGAATACTTAAAAGGAATGCAACTACAAGAACTTAAGAATAATTAAAATGGAAACGTTAAAAACAAATATTGACTGGTTTAATAAAATTATCCCCGACGGATTGCCCGTAAAATCGACAACCATCATTACCGGGCCTGGAGGCTCAGGGAAGCCGCTTATCGGGGAATACTTTTTATCATCGTGGTTAAAAAGCGGGGGAAGTGCTGTTATCATTTCATTGCAATATCCTTCCCCTGAATTTGTGGCAAAAAGCGTAAAAAATATTACAGGAACAGACATGAATGACTTTGATGAAAACATTATTTTCATTCGTCTCAATACACAAATACAGGGCTATGAGCAAATAAACAAACAGCTTGTTGATGCCAACCTGGTAAAACCGGTAGTTTGGGAACAGGCTGTTGGTTTCGCTACAAAACAATTGCCCGATAATGGTCCGGGCATCATGGTTTTCGTCTCAGCTTTAAATCTTTTACTCTTTTCACCCACTTATGGAGCGCTTATTTTTAGTAAAATCAAAGAAACAATAAAACGTAATACTCATTTAACCTATATTATTTCAGTAAGCACATCGGCAAAAAAAGAAGAAATAGCACAGTTAGAGGAAATGGCTGACAATCTGATTTTATCTCGTAGCGAAAAAGAACCTTTCAGATTATACATAACTATCGAACGGCTAAAAGCCGGACACTTTAATCGCAACGAAATTCAAATCCCTGTTTCGGCTGATACATTGAACCACATTAAAGAAATGGCCAATCATAGCCGGGCACAAGTATTACCGGCTATATTGAAAACTTAAATGAGTCTGGTCTAAAAAAGGAGCTTTAATACTGGTTGTATGGGATCCTGTTAAATAGTAAATGTTTATTTTAAACCTGGCAATATGTTAAATTTAAAAAACAAATTCATATTTGCGCCTGTAAAAACAGGATATAGCGATAATACAGGTGTAGTTACCGAAAGGCATCTGGAGTTTTACAAAGCCAGAAGCGGGTTTATTGGAGCTTTAACACCCGAACCTCTTTATTTAGACAAAGGATTGAGAGAATTGCCAACTCAAATGGGTATTGACAGCGACGACAAAATTGAAGGATTAAAAAAACTGACCGATACCATTCATCAGTTTGACACAAAAGTCATTGCCCACCTGAATCATCCGGGCCGTATGACAAACCCCAAAATTCCGGGAAATTATTTCGTGTCGTCAACCGATATAGCCTGCGAAAATGGTGGTGCAAGTCCAAAGCAAATGGATGCAAATGATATTAAACAAGTTGTGAGTTTATTTGCCAATGCCGCCAAAAGAGCAGAAAAAGCAGGTTTTGATATTATCGAGTTACAATTCGGGCATGGCTATCTCGCAGCTCAGTTTATTTCTCCAAAGGTCAACAACAGAACTGATGATTACGGCGGAAGTTTTGAAAACAGGGTAAGGTTTCCTTTACAGATTTTAGATGCAGTAAAATCTGCTACCCATCTACCTGTAATTGTCAGAATAAGTGGTGATGAAATGATTCCTGACGGAATTAAGGTGGATGAAATGATTCAGTTTTCAAAAATATTAAAAGAAAAGTCAGTAGAGGCAATTCATGTATCGGCAGGAACGGCTTGCAGTACTCCACCCTGGTTTTTTCAACACATGTTTGTTCCTAAAGGTAAAACGTGGGAATTGGCCAATAAAATTAAAGAAGCAGCAGGTATTCCCGTAATTTACGTCGGTCAAATCAATGAGTTTAAAGATGTTGATAAAGTTCTAAATGAATTTAAGGCAGATTTCGTTGCCATAGGCCGCGCATTATTAGCAGACCCTGAATTTGCAGGCAAATATTTAGGTAAAGTAAAAGGTAATCTTCGTCCGTGCTTAGCATGTAGCGAAGGTTGTCTGGGCGGTGTAAGAAGTGGCAATGGCCTCGGATGTTCGGTAAATCCTGCTGTCGGACACGAAAAAGAAGTTATTGAAAAAGCATCTGTAAACAAGAATATTGTGATTGTCGGTGGCGGGCTTGCCGGCATGCAGGCCGCTATTTCACTTCACCAACGTGGTCATAAAGTAACCCTTTATGAAAAAGACAAACTTGGAGGACAGTTTCTGCTGGCTCCTTTGCCTCCACACAAAGACTCTCTGATAAAAATTGTGGATTATTTGAAAAAAGAAATTCAGGACAGAAATATAGAAATTGTTAAAAAGGGGGCAAGCATTGAAGATTTTTCAAATTTCGATGAAATAATAGTGGCAACAGGTTCAAAACCTGCTATACCTCCAATTGAAGGACTGAAAAAATACTATTGGGCTGAAGTGCTAGAAAACCACAATTTACCTGAAAATAAACGGGTTCTTGTAGTGGGTGGCGGATTGATAGGAACAGAGATAGCCGTTAAATTACTATCAAAAGGAAACAACGTTTTTCTCGTTGAAATGCTGAGCGAAATTGCCAGAGGAATGGAATTGCTTGAACAAAAATTTACTTTGAAAACACTTCAACACGAAAACGTAAATGTTTTTTTGAACACAAAAGTCCAAAAAATTTGTGATGATAAGGTTCAAATCGAAGGACCGGATTATAAGCAAACCATAGAAAATATTGATGTTATCGTATTGGCTACCGGAATGAAATCGTATAATCCGTTTAAAAATATAAAACAGGATAAACCCATTCACATTATTGGTGATGCCCTAAAACCCGGTAAAGCACAAGATGCAATTCATGGCGCTTATAAAACAGCAAAGAAAATTTAACACAAACAAACTTAAAACTATATTAAAATGTCTGAATTAGAAAGAAACAGCGGTTTTGGCCTGGGCCACGGACAAGGAACCGGCGGCGGCAGAGGAAGAAATAACGGCGGAGGATACAGTGTTGGAGGGTTTTGCATTTGCGCCAAATGTGGTGAAAAAATACCGCATCAACAGGGAGTAAAGTGTACTACACTAAAATGTCCGAAATGTGGCCATACAATGATTCGGGAAGAATTATTGAACGAAAAAAGGAATAAGGGATAGATGAAAATAAACCATGTCGCATTAAATATTAATTCTGTTGATGAGGTAATTGATTTTTACCAGAACATTCTTGGATTTCATATCGAATATCAATTTGAATTACCGACTACTTTAAGTCATACTATTTTCGGAATTGATAAAAGTTTACCTGCTTATTTGTGCAAAAACGACCAGGTAGCTTTTGAATTGTTTGTTTTACCTGAAAATATAAATAAAGGGCTTGCACATGTCTGTCTTGAAATGTCCAATAGAGATGAACTAATAACCCGGTGCATAAATAAAGGCTATAAAGTCAACAATATTCAAAGGGATAACAAGCCAAATCTTCTGTTTATTTGGGATAAATCAGGTAACTGCTTCGAGATTAAGGAAAAGAAATACCATGATTAAGTTTTTTCAACGAAATTTTTTTGCAAATATTCATACTTAAATAAATAAAAATGACAAAATCAAAGAAATTAGGAATCATTATTTGCGACCGCTATCGGAATTGCGCCGGCGGGAAATGCTTTCGTGCCATGAAAAACCATGAAGGGGCATTTAGCACGTATGATGATGACACCAACTTAGAACTGGCGGCTTATACTACATGTGGCGGCTGCCCGGGCGGAAACATTGAACATGCTCCCGAAGAAATGATTAAAAACGGGGTTGAAGTGATACATCTGGCCACCGGTTTGGTAGTAGGCTACCCACCATGTCCTTATACGACTTATTTTAAGCAGTTTATTGAAGAAAAATATAAAATTCCGGTGGTTGTAGGCACGCATCCCATCCCGCAAAAATATTGGTTAACCCATCAAAAGTTAAAAACATGGGAATCTGAAGAATGGCAGGAACTCATTGCACCTACTCTTTTTAATGAACAAACCAGACTATCATATGATTGATTATAAGCACAAAAAATGCAAATGGTTCCCGGTTTGTCCCATGAAATTTTATCGGGAACAAGGTAAAATAGATGAGTCATGGATACAACAGTATTGTTTTGGAAATTGGACAGCATGTGTCCGCTATCAAAAAGAAGAAGCGGGTATTTATCACCCGGACAACATGATGCCTGATGGGCACATTAATTCAAAACTAAAATAAATGTATAAATATCTCTTTGGCCCGGTACCTTCGCGAAGGTTGGGAATGTCGCTTGGGATTGATTTAATCCCTAAAAAAGTGTGCTCGCTAAATTGCGTGTATTGTGAAGTAGGGAAAACCACCAAACTAACGACCGATAGGCTTGAATACGTAAAATACGATAAAGTGATTGCTGAACTCAAAGATTTTATGAGCAACAATCCTACAATTGATTATATCACTTTTTCCGGTTCGGGCGAACCAACGCTTAACAGTCGGATTGGTGATGTGCTGAATTTTGTCAAAGATAATTATCCTGATGTAAAAACGGCTGTATTAACAAACGGGACACTGCTGTCTGACAAAAACCTGCGAAAAGAATTGCTAAAAGCAGATGTCATTTTACCTTCGTTAGATGCTGCCGGACAAGAAGCTTTTGAAAAAATAAATCGCCCTGCCCCCGAACTTTCACTACAAAACTACATACAGGGAATGATTGATTTTCGAAAAGAATACGAGGGTAAAATCTGGTTGGAAGTCCTGTTTTTAAAAGGTTACAATGATTCCAAAGACGAATTAATAAGGCTGAAAGAAGCCATTAAAAAAATAAAACCCGACAGTGTACAGCTCAATACCTTAGACCGTCCCGGAACCGTAGAAGGACTCATTCCTTTAACAAAAGAAGAATTGCAGCATATCATTGATTTTTGGGGATTTTCAAATGTTGAAATTATTGCAAGCGAGGTTGAGCGCACAACTATCGAATCTTATCGCAGCGATGTGGAATCGGCCATCCTGGAAACCATTGCCCGAAGGCCCTGCACGCTCGACGATTTACATCGCTTATTGGGTATTCACGTAAATGAAATCAATAAATACCTTGGCACGCTCGAAACCGAAGGAAAAATTATAACAAAAAGTCTCGAAAGGGGCGTTTTTTATGAACTGAAGCATAAATAGCGATAAACAATTGCATGGAATTAACAAAAAAAATATCAAGTCATAATTTTAAGGCATTTTTATGGCATGCCACTTTTTTGGCTTTCGCTAAAAATTTTATGGATGTGGATACCATAATCCCGTCGATGGTTGTAGAAGCAGGCGGTGGCGCCATGCATATTGGAATTTTAACCGCAATAATGCTGGGCGGATCAAGATTTACGCAAATTTTTTTTGCTCCATTTATAAGTAATAAAATCTACAAAAAGAAATACCTTTTACTCGGAATTAACACCCGGATTTTTGCCCTGTTTGGCTTGAGCGCGATATTGTTCTTATTACAAGACGGACAGCAGGGTTATGTCTTGTGGCTAATATTCTTTTTTATAACAGTATTCTCTCTTGCCGGTGCTTTTACAAATATCAGTTACGTTGATATTTTAGGAAAATCAGTCAATCAGAATAAACGCAAAACCTTTTTTTCAACCAGGCAGATTATATCTGGTGTAGTTGTACTTAGCTCGGCATTTTTAGTAAAACGTTTATTAGATTGGAAAGAATATCCGATAAATTACACTTTTATGTTTTTTATCGGTGCAACATTATTGTTAATTGCAACCGCTGGTTTTTGGAGCATAAAAGAAGTTGTACCGTCAAGGTTGAAAATTTCGGGAATGAAGTCGTTTTTTAAGGTATTACAAACCGAACTGAAACAAAATAAAAAACTGGGTTATTTTCTCGGCTATATTAACACACAGGGAATTGCAATTTCGTTTTTACCTTTTATAATTTTGTATGCCAAAGAAACTTTTAATACCCAAAATGCCGATATAGGCATATTTCTTATTTACAAGGTTATAGGAATTGTTTTTGTTAGTCTTTTAGTGTTGATGGGGGCAACAAAAATAAAATACAACCTGCTTCTTTACAGCAATGTTTTGCTATCGCTTTTTCTCGTTTTCTTAGCTTTTATTATAAAAGATGTAACATCAATCAAATATATTTTTGTGCTTGGCGGAATTGTGTTTTCTCTGTTTACCATTTCGATGAATGGTTTGTTGCTTGAAGTTTCAGGAAACGAAAACCGGGCTCTTTATACAGGTTTTGCCGGTGCCGGAAATATACTGCCCGCCATTTTTCCCCTCGCGGGAGGTGCAATAATCAACTGGTTTGGGTATCACGCGTTCTTTGTCCTTTTTATGCTGATTATTGCCATGGCGGCTTTCTTTATCTTTAAAATAAATTGTAAAAAATAAATTATGGCTGAAAAAATTTATCCCGATTCGGGTGTTGAACTCAAAGAATTTGTTGCAAAAAACTACGACAAAATCATGAACACCATGTCGTTTGGCTTGTACCGTGGTTTTATAAAAAAAGCCATAAAACAAATGGATATTCAACATACTCGATTTTGCCGAATTTGATATGACAAAAATGCCTGCCTTTCATCGGCTTATATTCAAAAAGATAGAATGCAAATATGCCTTTGATTTCATTAAACGCGACTGGAAAGCAATATTAAAAGAAGCAGGCTTTGATAATTTTAACGAACATTTATATCTAAAAAAATACGTCCGTTTGTTAAAAGCAGTGAAAACAAAAAAAATAAATTTACTATCTGATAAAAAACAAATGAATATGAATAATATTTTAAAAGAACAAATTGAAAACACAATAGCGAGTGTTATGCACCCTGCCATTGATTTAAGCCTCATAACTTTAGGCTTGGTTAAAGATGTAAAAGTAACCGATGAAAAAGCAGAAGTTACCTTTGCATTCCCATTCCCCAATATACCTATTGGCGAACAGTTAATCAATTCCGTAAAACTTCCTGTAACAAACCTGGGTGTTGCTTTTGATTATCAGGTGGTGATTATGACAGAAGAAGAAAAACAAAAATTCTTACAACTCGAAGCTTCGGCATGGAAAGGCATGTAATTATCAGTTTAAATCAAGTTCGTTTTATATAAAAAATATACAATCATGCCAAAAATAGAAGCTTTCCAAAAATACACCAATGAATATGATAATTGGTTTGTAGTAAACCATTATGCATTTTTGTCGGAACTGGAAGCCGTTAAAAAAGTGCTTACGCAAACTGACGGAGTGATAGAAATCGGTATTGGCAGCGGTATTTTTGCCGAACCGTTGGGAATTAAGGAAGGAATAGACCCATCAGAAGCCATGCGCCAAAAAGCCGCACAAAAAGGGTTGAAAGTATTAAATGCCGTGGCAGAAAAGTTACCCTATCCTGATAAATCTGTCAACGGGGCGGTTATGATTACTTCTATATGTTTTGTCGATGATATTTACCAAACTTTTAAAGAGGCTCACCGGGTTTTAAAAGATGACGGGTTTTTAATTTTGGGATTTGTCGATAAAGACAGTCCGGTGGGTAAAGAATACCTGAAATACAAAGATAAAAGTATGTTCTACAAAGAAGCTGTCTTTTTTGGCACCGAAGAACTCTACAAAATATTAGGGCAAACAGGGTTTACAGTAGTAGAAACCCTGCAAACAATCTTTGGTAAAGTTGACGACATAAATGAAATTCAACCTGTTATTGAAGGTTTTGGGAAAGCAAGTTTTGTGGTAATGAAAGCACTTAAAAAAGATGGAAGAAGTTTATAAAATGTTTTTAAAATCCATTATGATATCCGGTTTTGTGTTTATCATGATGGTGATGATTGAATACATCAATGTTCAATCGAAAGGAGTTTGGCAAAAACATCTTACAGGGAATAAATGGAAACAATACATTATTGCCGGACTGTTGGGTGCATTGCCGGGCTGTTTGGGAGCTTTTACGATGGTTGCCTTGTTTTCGCATCAATTGGTTTCGTTTGGAGCGCTGGTAACTACGATGATTGCCACCAGTGGTGATGAGGCTTTTGTAATGTTTGCCATGTTCCCCATGCAAGCTGCAATACTTACTATAATCCTTTTGGTTGTGGGAATTTTGGCAGGTTATCTTACCGATAAATTTTATCACCCCAAAAATCTTCTTAATAAAATGCCAAGGCATAATTTAGAATTGCATGATGAAGAGCAATGTAAGTGCTTTCAGAAAAACATATTTTGGTCGAATATATTGCATCCTTCTCTACATCGCTTATCAGTTGCCATTGGTATAATAGCCCTTATGATTGGATTAGCCACAGGAGTACTTTCAGGTAAAGCTGAAATGTGGGTTAAATTTACGCTGATGTTTACCTTTGCTTTTGCATTGTTTATTGTGGTAACTGTTCCTGACCATTTTCTGAAAGAACATATCTGGAATCACATCATTAAAGTTCATTTACCACGTATCTTTTTGTGGGTATTTGGTGTTTTATTGTTAATGCATTTTTTAACGCTTTATATCGATGTTGAAGATTGGATATCAAATAATATGTTCGTAGTACTGCTCATTGCTGTTTTAATCGGTATTATTCCGGAATCCGGGCCTCATTTAGTATTTGTTACCTTGTTTGCCGCCGGAACTATTCCATTCAGTGTTTTACTGGCAAGCTCCATTTCACAGGACGGACATGGAATGCTGCCATTGCTTGCCGAATCAAAAAAAGGGTTTGTCGCGGTAAAAATTATCAATATGATTTATGCTTTAGTAGTAGGAGGAGTTGGTTTGTTCTTTGGATTATAAATTTAGCTGTGTAATAACCATCAATGCAAAAAGTTCAATGATAGAAATACCATTCATCAGCAGATTAAAAGTTAAAAGGACAAAAAGTACGACCGCACAATCGAGTAGACTGCCCCGCCACCCATCCTGCTCCGGCTCCATTGGTAGGCATGATCTAAACCTACTCCAAGCCTTATCAGGTTTTTTCCGCTTTCGCTCCGGTTTTTTCCAGTCAGTCCAAATGCAATATCGTATCCGGTTGCGTAACCATCCGTCCAGTTCGTTGGGCTTATTGGATATGCTCGCGGATTTGAAATAGTTGATCCGGCCCCGTTGTACTTCTTTCAGCTTTTGAATGCGCTGGTCAAAACTCACCGGGCTTGTTTTGCGGGCTATTTCCTTCAACTTGGCTTTTAGCGTTTTCCAACGTTTCACCCCGGCCACCAGTTGGTATTTGCCCTTTTCCCCTTTTCGATACGTGGATACAAAACCGTAACCCAATATCTTGAAGGTTAACGGGCGGCGAATATGTACGGCATAGCGTACGAAACGAAGCTTGCCCCGCTGCATTTCCATGTCCAGCTCATGTAACATGATGTTGGACAATAACGGGCTCAGCGGACTGCCCTGTGATGCACCTGCTTCCGTTCTCTCAAATTTATGGTCCACTACAACACCCGCATTCAGGTATTTGTGTACCAGTTGCAAATTCCGGAAGCATTCGGACAACTATTCCGGAAACATCCGGACACTAAATTAGGCCTGTTTATCCTGCTTTTTCAAATAAAGGAAAAGCGATGAAGCAAACAGACATGAAAAAAGTAAGAGAATTATTGCAATTAGTTATTTCGCAAGGGCAAAGCTCCCGACAGGCTGGCAAGATAGTTGGCATCATCAAGTAATGCCCGGGTTTGTACTTTTTGTAATAATCTCTTAAAACAGAAAATAAAACCGGCGATAGCGGCACTTTACGTAGTTTCAGCCTTTTGCCTTCCTGGATGTTTACACTCTCTGTTCCGGGTCTTTTTTGCAAAAGCTACTGTAATCGGCAATGTGCCACCAGTAACTTTTCCGTGTCCTTTCACTTAGATTCCGTAAAACCGCTTCCTGTTCAAATCTTTTTTTAAATTTGTCATAATAAGATAATTAAATGATTAAATGCCTCAAAGATAGTGGTTTTCGGTGGCCTGTAAAACCACCGAACGCCAGTGAGGTTAAGTTCAACACCGTGTATAGTACATTGGGCGGATGGTGCTAATATTAAGGGTGTTACATCTAGCAAACTTTGTGGCGATTTGACAGGATTGAGCTTCGAATCGCCAAACGACACCATACACGTAACCGTTAGCAAACATAAAAAAGAACGACAGTAACAATCAATTCGACAGTGATTTCGTTATCTTTGTATAAAATAAATTATTATGAAAGGAATGATAAAAATAGAATATCCTGAGTCATTAGCGAATACGCTGAGACTTAGCGGTAAGGATTTTGCATCAGAAATGAAAATAAGTTCTTTGGTGAAGTTATTTGAACTCGGTAAAGTTTCATCTGGAGTTGCTGCAAGAGTTTTAGGATTGTCAAGACTTGATTTTCTTGAATTACTTGCCAAATATAATGTTTCAGTTCTCGATGGTTACGATACTGATGATTTAAATGAAGATATTGCAAATGCCTAAGACAGTTTCAAATACCACGCCGATTATATCTCTACTGAAACTAAATCGGTTGAAATTATTGCAAAAAATTTATAAGCAGATTTATATTCCGACTGCTGTATATAACGAGATTGAAGCAGGAAAAGCAAAAGGATATTACAGAGATTTATCCGAAATTGATTGGATAAATATTATTGAAATACAAGACAAACAGGCTGTTAAATATTTTCTTGATTTAGACGCAGGAGAAGCAGAAGCAATTGTATTGGCAACAGAATTAAACGCTGATTTAATAATACTTGACGAAAAACTTGGTAGATTTCATGCCAAACATGCAGATTTGAAAGTTACAGGAACAATTGGGATTCTTATAAAAGCAAAATCAGAAGGATTGATTGAAAAATTGAAACCACTGTTAAATGAATTGACTGATAAGGAAGTTTGGATTAGTGAAAAACTCAAAAGTGAGATTCTCAAGAAGGTTGGAGAAGAATAATTACGTTTGCTAACATTTTAGGAATTAAGGCACGCACAGTTGGGCCCTGAAAAAAGGCAGTAGGTTTTGTATACTTACTGCCTTTTTTAGGGTAACTGCGCTCAAAATGCACGCCCAATTGTGTTTTAATTCGTGTTGGGCTTAACCGTTGCTGTTCAAAGCTATACTCTATGGGATTGAAAGCTACTGTAACCGGCAATGTGCCACCAGTAACTTTTACGGGTCCTTTCACTTAGATTGCGTAAAACCGCTTCCTGTTCAAATCTTTTTTAAATTTGTCATCATACGTTATTTTTATTATAGTTCTTAAAAATAGACTTGTAAAGTCGTTTTAGTCAGCGATAAGCAGAAGGCAATCACCTTCTGGTCGGAAAAATGCAACTGTAAGTCCGAAAAACGGCCATGTTAATCGGAAAAATGCATTTGTAAGGTTGGAAAATGGAGATGTAAGTATGGAAAATGGAGATGTAAGTATGGAAAACCCATTTGCAACTCCGAAAAAGGGAAATGTAAGTCGGAAAAACGCAATTGTAAGTCTGGAAAACAGGACTGTAAAAGCGAATTACCAATTTGTAATTTATTATAAACCTTTAAAAATTAAATTATGGCATCAAGGACCAAACTTACCGACGCATCAACCTTAGAATTGTACCGTGTAGCATTGGAAAATGCAGAAACACAACCAGAAATTTCAACCATCATGGCCGAATTGGGATATGATACAGCTAAAATCACAGAAGGGAAAAGCCTTTTAGCTGAAAGCCGTTCTGCCTACGATGCAAACAAAACCGAAGACGATGAAACCTCTGCTGCATACGCAGATTTTTCAAATAAAAAATCTCAATTAGGGGATGCATTCAACATTCACCGCAAGAAAGCAAAAGTTGTTTTCCGTAACGATTCTTTAACAGCCGATAAATTGGCTATTTCAGGACAAATGCCCCGGACTTACATGAAATGGTTAGAAGCAGCAAGAAAGTTCTATACAGTCGCTTCAACCGATACCGACATACAAACAAAACTTTCAAGATTGAAAATATCCATAGACGACTTGAACGCAGCCAACACCCTGATAACTGAATTAGAAGCATCAAGGGCAGTTTACTTGAAAGAAAAAGGAGAATCTCAGGATGCAACCAAGATAAAAGATGCCGCAATTGGCAAGATAGATGAGTGGATGAGCGAGTTTTATGCAGTAGCACGTATTGGATTGGAAGATAATCCACAGCTATTAGAAGCCTTGGGCAAAACTGTGAAAAGTTAGTGGTATTGCCCACGCTTGATATTTCGGTGTATTACTTTATTACCCTGTCAACTACGGTCGGAATACCCAGTGGGCGCTTTGAATGGCCATCTTTAGGTATCTCAACCCTGCCGGGCGATCCTTCCCGTTTCGGATGGATTTTATCAGGTCAGGACCATGTTGTTTCAGATATTCTCCAAGAGATTCAAATAACTTTCCCTCCATGTCCCCGCCGCATTTACATCCCGGTCTCCGTGTAATCTTTGGACTTCGATTTGTTTGGCAATCTCATCCCACCGGTTATGCCTGATGCGGTTTGTATTCCCCGGGGCAGAGGTTTGCTTCCGGCTTCCTTCAGATTCCGCTTCACAACAGACAACCTTGCCTTCTGCTAATGGTTGGCGATTACAAACCCCCATAGTGGACTCTCACCACCAAGCCTGCTGCCATGCACGGCACACCAAAAAAAAAGCCGGGCTGGGAACCCGACTTTAAGAAACTAACCTAACCTAACTAAACCAAACTAACCTAAAAATTCCTATGAAAAAACTTGCTTTTTCTGTCATCAAAGGTGGCCATTTTTTCTGTTAACTGATTTGAACAGCTATTAAATAAAGTTAAACTTCATGAGTGGCCGGGAAGGAAACTACGCTATTTTCGGTGTTCCCTATTCTGTAAAGTTCACGAGGGAAACTCAGCGTAAAAGGTTGTTACTGGCATTTGTAGATCAGAGAGCCTGACCGGGTAAGGACACAAACATGCTAAGCAAAGTCGCCGGTTTCTCTGCTCACCAAACAACCATCGTCTTCAAAAAAGTATGAATAGGATGCCGGAGATCATCCTGTCATAAAATCACTCGGCTTTCCGGAATGTTAATAACAACTGCCCGCCGCTCCACAGTGATAATTCATTGCCGGTTACATCATACTGATCGATTTCCTGAAGAATAGCCAGGAATTCTTCCTCTTCGTCCAACGCAGGGCACGCTTTTTTGGTGGCAACAACGCCTACAATCTTCATGTATGCCCCGTCGAGTGTCAGTTGCCCATGAAATTGGTTGCAGCCGGCAAATCCTGCGACCTGATTTTCTTTCACGTTAAATTCAATGGTTGGGTGATTGTGTGGGAAAAGGTCGTCAACCGCTTCTCCATCCATTTCGGCCAGTTTCCAGGTTGCCTCCAGGGCTTTTTCGTTTTGTCCGGCTTGCGTTGCTTCCGGTACCGAACTCCTCTTTTCCTGTTGTTGTGCTTTTGCCAAATGCGTTCGGCTGGTACCGAAAATAAGAAAACAGAAGAATAATATCAGTGAAAGCGGTGTCGTTTGTGTCTTCATACGAGATGTTTTTCCTGTTAGCATTTATTGTGCCTGGTAATTCCCGACGGGGAACCAACCCTTCAAGTTACGAAATACTGGGTGCTTTTCTGTCTGTTTTTTAGCAATAAACATTCCGGGATCAAGACAATAGACATTAGATTGTAGACGGTAGTCATTTCAGGTTTCTTTTCTTCATACGTGTTCAAATAATTCCTTTAGTTGTTCCTTTACCATCTTGGGATCGGGATCAACCGGGAAAACCAAATCCGGCTTCATAAACTGAATTTCATTCTCCTCCTGGAATCTGCGGATACCTCCACCGGTCACGTTGAGCATGATGACGGCATCTTTCTCTGCCTTACCGGCCCCGACAGCCTGAATTAACGAAGCAACAGCCACTGCAGCAGCAGGTTCCAGGTCGATGCCTTCGTTCAGTTCGAATAACGTACTGGCTAAATCAGCTTCTTCATTCGTCACCGCCAGCACTTCGCCTCCCGCGTCTTTCAGGGCGTCATACAAGCCGCCTAAAATTCCGTACGGAGGTTTCCGGTTCGATAATACGATGGCATCAATCGCTTCCACCTGCTTCCGGGCAACGGCATCGTCCATGGGTAATATCTTCCGGGAACCGGCTTCCCATGCATCCTTTATCGGGGTAAACGGTGCATTCTGCGAAACCATCAGTTTCATCTTATTGGAACCAAACCGCCCGTCTTCGATAAAGCGCAGGTTGGCTTCCCACGCAGCAATGGCCCCTGTTCCGCTACCGACCGCCTGGAAATAGTAATCCGGTATTTCTCCGATAGTGGTTACAGCCGACATTACCGTTGTCCCCATTCCATCGCGACGGGCTACATTTTTGGCTCCTCCTTCCGGGAAGAAAATGTCCATTTCGCAGGCAATGTTCGAGAGATGAATCGCATCGAAATAATCGCCGCCCGATTCGGTTGCAACCAGCTTCACACACGGATCAATCGGTTCGTTGAACCAAAGCGCCTTCATGTTATCGGCTGGAACGCACAACAACAGCGGGATTTTATTCTCCGAACAAACACGGGCAAACGCACGGGCGGTATTTCCAGCAGAAGCTACCACCATGGTCTTGTCTTCGTTGTAATTGGTCCGGGCACAAACCGAGTATGCCTCGCACTCTTTAAAGCTGCCAGTCAACATCTTCGCGCCTTTCTCCGGCCAGTAACCGTTGAAGGTAACATAGAGGTTCTCCAATCCCAATTCGCGCGCAAATCCATCACTTTTATACGTTACAGGCGCTCCGGAGCCTTCCAGTACCCGATTAATCGGCAGCCAGTCGGCAAATTTATACAACCCGGGAAGTTCTTCACGTATATGTAATTGCTTCTTTGCATATATTGCCCTAATCAGGGAGGGAGTTTCATTTTCAGGACAGCTCAATTCCCAGTTACCATCATTAAACCGGGTGCCGCAACACATCGATTCAAGATAATACTCTGTTTTGGTAAAGTTGGCCATAGGAATATCTCATTTATGGGGCAAAAATAAGTTTTTTTTCGAAAGGGCGTCTCCTTTTCAGGCCTGCGTTTGCAATACGGAATGCTTCCAATCAAATTATCAGTACATTATAGTTGGATTTCCTGTAGCGTTGACCTCCGTCATAAAATGCCTCCTAAAATTACCGCCCGTTGATATTATGTTTCTACAACCGGTTCGGTTTCACCAGCTTTTCTCAATGAAAACCTGGAAATAAGCGGCCCGATAATTTCATGAATAATGGTCGCGCCCATAATCGTTCCCAACAATATTTTCGCAAAAGGTTCAAACTCGGGTGTAGCATGAACTGCCAACGCCAATCCTATTACGATTCCTCCCTGCGGAATCAATCCGCCAATGGTGAAACGGCGTACATTCACCGATTGATGTGTCAGCCTTGAGGCGAAATAAACACCGGTAAATTTGCCCACCCCCCGAGTCAAAACAAAAAGTAAAATGAGGGACAAGGCTCCGGAAACGACTGAAAATTCGAGATACATCCCACTCACAGTGAAGAAGAAAAGAAAAATGAGCTCCTCCGTGTAGCGTTGCATAACTTTTTTAATGATGTGACGATGTGGATTAAAATTAGCTATCATCAATCCCAGCGACATAGCCGAGAGTAACCCGTCGAATTCCAATGTCCGCGCTATACCAAAACAAAACGCCAAACCGCCAATGATGAGGATAATATAAGCTCCCTCGGAAACAACCTTTAAATGACGTGCCAGAAAATTAAAAATCCACCCAAACAGAATCCCTACACCAACACTGAAAATAATTTCTTTCAACGATGTCAGTAATCCGGTTCCAAAACCGGCTGATGCGTCCCCCAGCATAGAAGAAGCCATATTGATGGCAACCGAAAAAATGATGATACAGATGGCATCATCCAGCGCTGCAACACCCATAATGGTATCGGTCACCCTTCCTCTCGCCTTGTACTCATGCATCACGGCAAGTGTAGCTGTAGGATCGGTTGGTGCAGCCAGTGAAGCAACCAGCATACTAAACGGCAACAAATAGGCTGCGCCCATATCAAAGCCGGTGAGATAGAGGAAAAGATACAGTACCGTCCCGACCAATAAGAAAGCCATAATCGATTCGGCAAAAGCGATGGCAATAATGGACCGCCCCAATTGCCGTAACTTGGGCATCGTTAAAGATGTTCCCACTTCCATGGTGATAAAAGCGAGGCAAAGATCGGTTATCGGGCGTACTTGCTGAAGAAAAACATCGGGAACGATGAAGAATATTCTCGGATTTAACATAATGCCGGCAACAATGTAACCGGTCACCCGCGGAAGGCCAATCCGGTGAAACACCTGACCAAAAACATAACCGCTCAACAGAATGATTCCGGTAATCAGAAGGGTATCCATACGTTAAGATTTCGTTCGGCTACCATCAAAATTAAGATGATTATGGCGATTTGAAAATTTATACGCAGGAAAACCAAGGACTAAAGTTTGACATAAGTCATTTTATTTTACCTTTAAAAAATGGAATTTAACCGTTAAGTATATCACTAATGGTTCGCTTTCGGACAGTTCCGTTCCTGACATGACTGAAACCTGTGTATTTTTCCGTATAAAACCGAGTCGGGATCAGCGCATCATCGGGTGACAATTTTTAACTCATTCATCAATAAAAACTAACTCATACCCCGTAAAACTACGACCCATGAAAACTATCATCTTCCTTTTGCTTACTACAATTTCAATAACCAGTTTCAGCCAAACAGAATTCGAGAAAGGATATCTCATTAATAACAATGGACAACGGATTAACTGTTATATTAAAGACAATGATTGGAAGAATAACCCTGCAAAAGTGAATTATAGAATCGGTGAAAGTGGTGAAACAAAAGTCGCAGATTTAAAAAACACCAAAGCTTTTGGGATTGGAAACAAAGTAGCCTATGTACGAGCTGTTGTTGATATCGATTACTCTTCCGGTGATGTTGCGGCTTTATCCCAAAAACGAGATCCTGAGTTAAAAACCGATACCGTATTTTTAAAAACGTTGATCAAAGGAGTAGCATCGCTTTACTACTATGAGAACGGTAGTCTTATCCGTTATTTTTACAGCACATCAAGCAAGCCGATAGAGCAATTAATCTACAAGGAATACATCAACGGCAATAAAGGAATTTTCAAAAACAGAGATTTTACGGCTCAGCTATGGGAGAATGTCAGGTGTTCTGAAACTTCTATAAATATTATTAAAACCATCCAATATAAGGCGCAAGACCTGAGCGATTATTTCCGGAATTACAATGCATGTGTAAACAAGGCTTATACCGATTATACGCTATCGGAAAAGAAAAAACTTTTCTCCCTGACATTTGCGCCCGGCGTCGAAAGGGGATCCATGTCAATCGACAGCCGCGAGACGAACCTGATTGATGTGGACTTTGGCAGCAAATTCAATTACCGGATTGGACTGGAACTGAATATGCTCCTCCCATTTAATCATTACCGGTGGAGTATTTTCATGGAACCTACCTATCAGCAATATTCAGGTCACGAAATAATTGAAAGGACCTATTACTTGCCGAGAGATGTAAATGCTGAATACAAATCGTTGGAAATACCGATGGGGTTGAAATACCACTTCCAGCTGAACAAAAAAACGTTTCTTTTCCTCAGGGGAGGCCTGGTCGTCGATATTCCGTTTAGTTCAACCATTACATATACCAACGAAGACCGTCTTTACAAGATCCTTTCGGGAAATAGCTTTATTGCGGGCATAGGTGTGCAACACAACCGATTCAGCTCTGAATTTCGGTATTATGGAAACCGCGATATTTTAAGTAGTTCCATGTCGTGGGATACAAAATACAGCAAGCTGTCTTTCATTCTGGGGTATCGCATTTTTTAATCAATTTTATTTCGGATAAAAAAATCCACTACACCTGATAAATCCCCTGTTATGCCGATTTTGGATTTTGTAACTTCCTTGCAAACAAAAAGAGCATTATCATGAGAATTGATCACATTGCTTATCGCGTTCGCGACCGCTTTGAGACAGCACGATTCTTTACGGAAGGATTCGGTTACAAAATCGACCCGGAATTACCCGATGGCTTTGAAATTAAGTTTGACGATGGCTCTACGGCCAAATGCCTGGTGTTGTTACCACCAGAGAAACTCAAGAACGATATTCCGTGGGATATTCCCGGGGCTAATGGTTTGGAATACCACATGGCTCCCGAAATCTTCATTTCCGACGGACAAAATCACTCGGTTGTAGAAGAGTGGGTAGCCTCAAAGAACGGTGGAATTGGAGGTGTGCATCACATTGCATACCAGGTTGAATCGGTGGAAGCTAAAATGAAAGAGTTCAAAGAGAAAGGCCTGATGGAATTTACTACCGAGGAGCCTATCCGGTGCGAAGGCCTGACACAGGTTTTCACCAAACCGACGCCTTTTACCGGCATCATTTACGAGTTCATCGAACGGGAAAAACACGGATTCTGCCAGGACAGCGTAAAATTCCTGATGGAAAGTACCCGCGATTTGAAATAAGTTTTCCTTCCGGGAAACCAAAAATAAGAAAGGGGCCTCACCAGCCCCTTTTCTTTATGGTAGTTTTTTCAGTTCGATATTTTTCCAGCGCACTTTGATTCCACCTCCGGCATGAATCTGCAACGCAATGGAACCAGTGGCCTTCCCGATTTTTTCATCCGTCAGCTTCACCATCTTCTTTCCGTTGAGCCAGGTTTCAACCGTTGGCCCAACCACGCGCAAACGCAACGTGTTCCACTCTCCCATCTTCAGGATATCTTCCTTCTCTTCCGGAATTTTCTCCAACCAGCCACGACCGTACGACTCGTATATTCCGCCGGTATCGTGTCCCGGAGGAGCTACTTCGCACTGCCAGCCGGTTATCTTGGTCCCTTCGATGGTTGACCGGAAAAAAACGCCGCTGTTGCCATTGCTCTCCTGCAAAAACTGGAGTGTCAAATCGAAGTTCTTGTAATACTTATCGGTGCCCAGGTAACCATATTCCTTATCGGGACCACTTTCGCACACCAGCTCCCCGTTATCGACATACCACTTTTCAGTTCCGTAAACCGTCCATCCGGTCAGATCTTTCCCGTTAAAAAGGGAAATGGTCTTGGGTAACGACATAAATCCGCTGAACAGCGCTACCACTGCCAGCAATATTCCTATTTTCTTCATTGCAGTTAATTTAGTCAGGTTAGCAGATTAGAGTTCACGGATTTTGATGTTCCGGAACCAGATGTAACTTCCGTGATCCTGCAGAGAAATATGGCCAATCTTCGCCATCCCATAATCGGGATAATCTTTCCATTTTCCTTCGTTCTTGCGTTTGCCCCAGTCATCGGTCCAGCGCTCGAACCCGACCACCTTCCCGCCGTTCAGCCATTGCTCCACATGGTTGCCGTTCACTATAATACGGGCCGTATTGAACGCCGGGCAACCAACCATCTGCAGTTTCTTCTTCGACTTATCGGCTGTGTACATCCCGTAATTAGCGCCGGTCAACTGCCATTCTTCCACCTTTTCCGGGAAACCAACATCATCAAGCAATTGGTACTCGGGGCCAGTATAATACACCGCACCGTACTTCGGATCATCGATAACGCCGTACAGAATTCCGCTATTGCCTCCATGCGAAATTCGCCATTCCAATTTCAGCTCAAAATTTTCGTATTGCTTGTCGGTAATGATGTCGCCACCAATATCGCCACCTTTACCGAGTGACATCAGGCAACCGTCGCGAACCACCCAACCTTTGGAGATGTCGTTACCATTGAAACCTTTCCAGCCATTTAACGTTTTGCCGTCGAACAGCAGTTGCCAACCATCAGCTTTTTCCTGATCGGTTAGTGTGTTCAATGCTTCCAATTCGTGTTTCGAGAGACAATCAGAAGCACAACCGGCTTGACCGGCATAGGAAGTTTTCTCGACCTCAACAGCCTCAGTTTTTGTTTGCTTTTGTTTGTTTGACTGGCATCCGGCGAAGATAAGGCCGACACCAAAAGCGATCAGGACAAGTGTTTTTTTCATAGAAATAATAGGTTTGATTAATTTATACATTTGCTGTATGCTCAAACAGGGAGAGAGAGTCTGTCATATCCTTCACTCCCGCCAGCTGTTCGAAAGCTACTAATTTTTTATCAGCTGAAAAATACTTTTCAAAAGCCCTTGGTCACCGATCCATAGACACCATGTAGACTGTTTCAGTTTCTCATTCATATTGGGGGATTTAAGAAAAAAGAGATGCCGCTGGTGGATGAATCACTCCGGCATCTCGTTCTATTCACCTGTTGTCAACATAAGTAAATTTGCGGTACAACCACCCTAAATTCGGGTATCGGATGTCCGGCAATTCACTGCAATACAAAATTGATAGGTACTGTATACTGAACGTTGACCGCTTTTCCTCTTTGCGTTCCCGGAGTCCACTTAGGTAAGCCTCTAACAACACGCAATGCCTCGTCATCCAATGAAGAAGAAACGCCCCTGGCAATTTTCGCTCCGCCTACCTCACCAGTTTTCGTCACAACAAAGGTGACATATACCTTACCCTGTATTCCCTGTTTTTGGGCATCTTCAGGATACTTAATATTGGCCGCAATATATTTTCTAAGCGCTAAGTCACCACCAGGAAATTTGGGCATATTTTCTACAATGAAGAAAACAGGCTCTCCGTTATACCCTGCATTATTGTCACTGGCATTTTGCCTGGTTATGCTGGCATCTTTCTCGACCGTGCTTTCAACGGGTTCATTCAAAAATCCTTTTGTATAAATAAGGATTACACCATTTTTAACTCTTTCTTGACCATATTTTTCTGCGTACGGAGCCAGGGATTCTTTGTTCTTGAGTACATCAATGTGAGAAATTGATTTTGGATTCAGCGTATCCATCACAGCTTTCGTAACTGGTACCTCGTCTAATACCATCAACGGCTGGCTATCAACGTTCGCAGATTTAACAGCAACTTGCTCCGTCGCCGGCTCGGTTGTTTTTTCGCACGCAAAAACAACTACCAGCAACAGCATGCCTATTAATCCAATCAGGTATTTATATCCGGCCCAACGGGGCGATTTTATTTTTGAAATCATCTTTATTCTACTTTTAAGTAAGGAATAATTGAAGTTGTTGGCGACCTGAAGCTGAATGCCGGTCACCTGTTCAATCAGCATGGCTTTGTAACGTACAGGCGAAATGCCTTTG
Source organism: Prolixibacter sp. SD074 (assembly GCF_009617895.1). NCBI lineage: Bacteria > Pseudomonadati > Bacteroidota > Bacteroidia > Marinilabiliales > Prolixibacteraceae > Prolixibacter > Prolixibacter sp. SD074. The sequence continues at coordinate 842,332 of NZ_BLAW01000001.1, read as the reverse complement.
TTAACCACCAGCGCATCGGCCAGAAATTCGTGATTTTCTCTTACTGCACGGCGCAGATACCAGATGAATGGGTTGGACCATTGCACCAAAACGACCAGTTCGAGCAATAAAACATCGATGGAATGCCGTTGCCGGATGTGTACCATCTCATGTTTCAGGATATGATTACTTTCCTCGGTTCCAAATTGGAAACTTCGGCCAACAAACAGCCAGCGAAAAAAGGAAAAAGCAGATGTATCGAATCCCAGGCGGACAATAGTCAGCCCTCTGAACTTGCGTTTCTCACCACTGCGGACCAACAGGACCATCTGCCCCAGTTTCCAGGTAAAACGCAGCGCAAAAAAGAGTATTCCACTAAAATATATCAGACCGATGAGAGGCAATGAAAGAAATGCTCCGGATGCGTTGGCCCCGGCACCACCGTACACCTCGACAACTTCGAGCACACTTGGTCCACTGGCAATTAGTCCCAGATTGGATGAAACCGAATTCAGGAACACCGGAATATGAAGCAAGGGAAGTATACCGGAAAAAACAGCTGATACAAGCAGATACAAACGGTTTAACCGGAAAAACGTCTCGTTGCGAAGAAAGAAGAGATACACCAGGGTCAGCAAGCCTAAGCTGATTCCCGATTCTGTAATGAAGTTAATATACGTGTTCATATGGCTAAAGTCAGTTGTCGTTCATTACCAAATCACGATTTCATTTTATCGCTATCATCTATCTCGCGCCGGACTTCTTCCAGCAAGTCATTCAGGTCATGAATATCGAGTTTGTCCTCCCGGGCAAAAAACGATACCATCTCTTTAAATGAACCATCGAAGTAATTCCGCATAAAACGCTTTCCAAACGAACGGGTGTACTCCTTTTTGCTTACGATGGGAAAATACTGGTGCGATTTGCCGTACGCCCTATGGTCGACAAACCCTTTTCGCTCCAATATCCTGACGATGGTGGAAACCGTATTATACGCCGGTTTCGGCTCCGGCATTTCGTCGATAATGTCACGCACAAATGCTCTTTCCATATTCCACAGTAGTTGCATCACCTGTTCTTCTGCCCTTGTCAGTTCTTTCATTGTAAATTGACTATTATTCAATAACATTTATTCCTTCGGCTAAAGTTACCGAAGTCGTTATTTATTTCAAACTACTTTGTTAGTTAATGCAGGTAAAAAAATCAGGGTGGTATGCCCCTTTTCAATTTCTCTTTCATGTTATTCCGTTTTTCGATTATTCATCATCTTATTTCCTGCGCATGGAAATCTATTCACAATAATACAACTAATCTTTTAGTTTTACAACTATATAATTAGTTTTTCTTAAAAAATAACTGTTGCAGAAACATTGGTGTGAAAGAAATAATTTGGCATATCTGACCGTTATACCCTTGTGCCCCTCCACTTACCTCCTGATTTCAAAAAAATGTTGAAAAATAGAAAAGACTTATTGGGGATAAAATTCAGCGAAGATCGCAGATTGGTGCCTGCCTGCGATCGTTCGTTGAAATCTCGTTAAAAACGTATTAACAAACTGTTGATAACGTATGTTCTTTACACCGCTAATATTGATTATTGCCCGGGTTTTTATTTCGGCCGTTATAATCCGTTTGTTGCTAAGTAGCTCAATTAGGGAAGGTCAGAGTAACCGAAAATCATCGGCATCATTCCCGACCGGGAATTTCAACCTGAAGTTTTCCAAATTTTCGATGGATAATGTGCCTGTAACAACTACTTCCCGGTTCTCCAGGCGATGCATTACTTCTCCGCGTGGATTTACCAGCAGCGAATCGCCACAGTAATCTACTTCATTACCATCTGAACCAACCCGGTTGGCACCCGCTACATAAATCTGGTTCTCGATGGCACGGGCTTTCAGTAAAGTTTGCCATACCCGCGTACGCGATGCTGGCCAGTTGGCTACGTAAAGCGCTAAATCGGTATCATTCCGGTTACGCGACCAAACAGGAAAACGTACATCATAACATATATACAGGCCGATACGCCATCCCCTGAAATTGACAATCACCCGCTCTTTTCCCGGCTCAAATACGCCAATCTCACCCTCGATGAAGAACAGATGCCGCTTGTCGTAACTTTGATAACTTCCATCGGGATGGACAAACAGCAAACGATTGTAACTGCCTCCCTCATCTTCAATAATCGCACTTCCGCAAATAGCCGCATTCAGCTCGGCAGCCTTTGCTTTCATCCATGCCATGGTTTCCCCGTTCATCGGCTCAGCTAAAGCCGAAGCATTCATGGTAAAACCGGTGGTAAACATTTCCGGCAGAACAACCAGGTCGGTATTTCCACTTACCGTGTTCATCATTTCCGATATGCGCTCCCGGTTTTCCACTGGCGACTCCCAATAAACATTGGGCTGTATCAGCGTAATGCGAAGATCTTTTACCTGTTCCATAAGCAGTTTTTTAATCCAAATCGTCCCCGGTATTAAACAGTTCCGGATGTTTTCCCTGTACGCCTTTATTCTTGTACCATTGACGTACCCTCTTCAAATCTGCGTTCACATCATCAGTCAATTCAAATTTTTCATTGAAACCTATTTCTTTTTTGCCCCAATCGAAATAGCCCAAATACACCGGGACATTTGCCAGACGGGCCATCGTATGAAATCCGGCTTTCCAGCGCGCTGTTGGCTTTCGGGTCCCCTCGGGGGCAATCGCCAGGTGAAGGTAATCGCGCGTTTTGAATTCATCAACAACTTGCTTCAAGACATTGGCCCCACGGGTGCGGTCAACCGGAATACCTCCCATCCAACGGACTATGTATCCCACTGGCCAGAAGAAAAATTCCTTCTTCACCATTACATAAGCTTTCCCACCCACACTGGTATAATAGAGCCACGAAATGACAAAGTCAAGTGCGGAGGTATGCGGTGCTCCCAAAATAATACACTTCGATTCCGGAGCCACTCCACTCATCGCTTTCCATCCCAGGAGACGTAATATAAATGCGGTAAGTTTCTTCATTTTTTTGCTTTAATCTATCAACGTTGTTTCACGCAAAAATAGTCCTTTTATCTTCTTCACGAACTTCTATCGAACAATCCATTGTTCTATATTGCCGGCCTTTCCATAACGAGCCAGCAGATCAACAGCCAGCTTCATTGCTTCTTCCGTCCCCTGTAGCCCTGAAAAACCAATGATAACCATCAAAAAACGGGTGGTTGCATTTTTCTGGTTAATATCTATCCGAAAATAATCATTACATTTGATAAAAAGCATAATTGTGCCTGTTCCGTATATCGATATCCATACACACAACGCTGTTGACCAGGAAGACCTTTTTCAACTGCAAAGTTTATTTTTACAGGATTTTGAGCAGAACCCTTCGCTGAATTATCCTGTAACTGCAGGCATACATCCGTGGCATGCTCATTTGTTCACTCCGGACGAGGCCCGGGAAATGCTGGAGCGCAACATCGGAAATCCAAACATTGTCGGCATTGGTGAAACTGGCCTCGATCGCTCCATTCACACTTGTCTCGCTATCCAGGAAGAGATTTTCAAACTGCATATTCATGCTGCACAAAAATTCGGTAAACCACTGATTATACACTGTGTAAGATGTTGGCAGGATGTTCTTCGAATGAAAAAAGGCACCACAATTCCGTGGATATTGCATGGCTATACAGGCAATCTGCAAACCACGCAGGAACTTCTCAAAACAGACTTTATCTTTTCCATCGGTTCCCATCTGCTCGACCACCGGGCAAAACTGCGGGAATCGGTAGAGATAATCCCGATAAAAAATTTATTCCTGGAAACAGATGATTCTTCTGTAGATATCAAAGATATTTACCGGGAAGTAGCTCTTCTGAATAATATGCCTCTCGAAGATTTGAAAATGCATATCTTTGGCAACCTAAAAAAAATCTTCGGACCAATTGTCCGGGCATAGTTTTTTCCCAGAAATGAAGTGGTACAAACGGACGGAGCTCCTGGTCGGAAGCACCGGAATTGAGAAATTGCGGAATGCACATGTATTGGTAGTAGGATTAGGTGGTGTTGGTGCATATGCAGCCGAAACCATTTGTCGTTCCGGCGTGGGACGGATGACCATCGTAGATGGCGATACGGTAGAAATGACCAACCGCAACCGTCAACTCCCGGCCCTTGTATCGAACGAAGGCCATCCCAAAGCAGAAGTGCTGGCGCAACGATTTCAGGATATCAATCCGGACATTCAACTCGGGCTTATCAACGATTATCTTCAGGAAGAACATATGCATCAGGTACTTCAGGAACAGCAATTCGATTATGTTGTGGACTGCATCGATACACTTTCACCTAAAGTAACCCTGATGTACACGGCTGTGCAACTCAATCTTCCTATTGTCAGCTCAATGGGAGCCGGTGGAAAAATGGATCCCACGCAAATTCAGATTGCCGACATCTCCAAATCCTACAATTGTGCACTGGCAAAAATGATTCGTAAACGTCTTCGAAAAATGGGTGTTCACAAAGGCATCAAAGTAGTTTTTTCGCCCGAAGATGTAGACAAGAGCAAGCTGATTATTGAAGAATCGCGGAACAAAAAATCAACGATAGGAACCATCTCCTACATGCCCCCGGCTTTTGGCTGTTTTATCGGTTCGGTCGTTATTCGTGACCTGCTGGAAAATTAATTTCAGCGTTGCTTTCCGAATAATTTTTGGAAAAACTATCCCGTTAGTCGCCATCTGACAGCGAGAAAACTTTCCTTCCAGGAAAATCTACATTTTTTTCCTATATTTGACCTGACCATTTTGGTATGATAACTTACATTAATACCAATATGGGTTGCTTTTATGAATAATCAGCAAAAGCATTAAATCATTCCGGTTACCCGGATTACACCCTAATAATCTATTCATGAATATTTTAAACAGTGGAGTTGGTCGCACTATCAGGGTAAATGATAAAACGTTGTTGTCTTATTTTGCCGGGAACAACTACCTGGGACTTGCCAATAACCCCCTATTGGTGAAGAATGCGATTAAGGCACTGAAAAAGTATGGGGTAAATTTTGCCGCGTCCAGGCGAACAACAGGTACGTCGGATATCCACCTGGAGTTGGAAAAATCGTTGGCTGAATATAAAGGCCAGCAGGATGCAGTAGTATTTGCTTCGGGGTACATGGGAAATAAAATTCTGCTTCACGTGCTAAGGGGGCGCTACGATTCCATCTTCGCCGATTCCATGGTCCATTCCAGCATCACAGATGGCATTCCCTGTGATATTCCGCAAGTAAAATATTATGAGCATGCTAATCCCAGCCATCTGGAAGAATTGCTGAAAGCTTCGCCCAAAAGCCGTCCACTCATCATTACTGACGGTATATTTGCCCTTACGGGGGAAATTGCGCCCGTCGATCAACTTTATTCACTGGCTCAAAAATACGGAGCAACTCTGATTGTGGATGATGCACATGCGACTGGCGTTCTCGGAGAAAACGGGCGGGGAACTCCCGAACACTTTCATCTGGACAACGCACCCGATCTTTATCAAAGTGAAACCATGAGCAAAGCGATTGGCTCCTATGGCGGCTTCATTGCAGGTAATCACGGACTAATTGAGGCCATCCGGAAAAAATCAACGTTCTATGGCGCATCCACTGCATTGCCACCACCGATCGTAGCCGCAGGCTTATCGTCACTGAAACTTATTGAAAAACATCCGGAACTGCGTACCACATTAATGAATAATACTCGTATGCTTCGAAAGGGAATTGAAGATCTGGCGTTTTCGACAACCACTGGATCTACACCCATTATTCCTCTCTATTTCAAGAAAAAACAAACAGCAGTTCATCTCTCTCAATTCCTTGAAGAAAACGGGATCGTTGCTCCGGCAGTCGACTATCCGGTTAAAACGAGCCAATTCATTGTACGAATTACCGTATCAAGTATACACACTGAAACTCAAATACAACACCTGTTACAAACCTTAAAACAATGGAGAGAAAAATATGATACCCACCACCATTAAAGAGGTTTTCATCGAAACCATTAACATCCCGCTGGATGCACCGTTTACAATAGCCACCGGTGTAAAATACGAGATGGAGAATGTGCTCATCATCGTACGTCTCGAAAACGGCATAGAAGGTTACGGCGAAGCTGCTCCGTTGGAACCTGTTAACGGGGAGAATCAGGCCACGGCACTGGCCACAATCAATAGTTGTCAAAAATTCCTTATCGGGAAGGAAGCAGCCGAATTCCGGCAAATATCCAAACACCTGAAAAGTGTGTATGGTGTGCAGGCAGCTGCCCGAAGTGCTATCGAAATGGCCCTCATTGATGCCTTCGCAAAATCGCTAAACACACCATTGTATACTTTCCTTGGTAAGGCCGAAAATCAAATCGAAACCGACTATACCATTGATATCGTATCGACCGACACAGCCCGGAAAAATGCAGCCAAACTCAGCAGCAAAGGGTACAATACCCTAAAAACCAAAGTCGGTAAAAACCTGGTAGAAGATATCGACCGGTTACTGGCCATCAAAGACGGGGCACCGGGGTGCCGGCTCATGCTGGATGCCAACCAGGGATATTCGCCAGCTGATGCTGTTTACTTCCTGAAAGAGCTTGAAAAGAACAATATTCGTCCTGAATTATTTGAACAGCCTGTCAGGAAGGATGACTTGTGCGGAATGAAATTCGTGAAGGATCATACGTCAGTGCCAATCGCAGCAGATGAGTCGGTCTTTACATCGGCCGATGCCATTAAAGTCGTACAGGCCGGATGTGCTGATTTGATCAACATCAAGCTTATGAAATCAGGAATAGTGGAAGCTTTGGATATCGCCGCAATCGCACGAAGCGCTAATATGGAACTGATGATTGGTTGTATGATTGAATCAAGGCTGGGACTGGGGTGCGCTGTACATCTGGCAGCCGGATTGGGCGGCTTCCGCTTTGTTGATTTGGATCCGCATTTGGAACCGGCACAGGATCCGTTTACCGGTGGCCCGGAATTCACCGAACCTGTGTATTCGCTCTCAGATGAAATTCCCGGAATTGGTGTAGCAAAGAAGTAACAACAGAAAAAAAACTGATTGATTGAAGCGTATTTACTTCATTTTCAACCAGCTTTCATTTTTATCAATCAATTATCAAAGCAACTCTTTGACTACTTTAAGAGCAACTTCGTAATCGGGTTCGGTAGTGATTTCCGGAACAAATTCTACGTATTTAACAGTTCCCTCTTTGTCGATGACAACCGTACCACGAGCCAGCAAACGCAGTTCCTTAATCAGAAATCCGTATTTTACTCCAAAGTCCGTATCGCGGTGATCAGACAATGTTACGATGTTATCCAGGCCTTCTGCTGCACAAAAACGTTTTTGCGCAAAAGGTAAATCACAGGAAACCGAAAGAACTACGGCATCACCCAGTTTGTCTGCTTCAGCATTAAAACGACGGTTTTGTGCAGCACAAACATCTGTATCGATAGAAGGATAAACGGCAATAACAACCACTTTTCCTGCATAATCACTTAACTTAACCGGACTCAAGTCTGCTCCTACAACCGTAAATTCAGGAGCTTTCTGTCCCACTTTTATCTCTTCTCCAACAAGTGTCACCGGGTTTCCGGCAAACGTTACTTTTTTAGCATTCTCTTTCATGTGTATCTTATTATTTTAATTATCACATATCCCGAATTTTACGGGAATATTCCTTTATTTATCTTACCACTCAAGGTACCTCTTACTAAACCGAATTCTTTTTAAAATGTTCGATACAAAAAATACAACAAGATTAAATTGCGTTATTTATACCCGCATAAACGTTTAAATAGGCTAATAAATTAAAAGGAGAAGGAAGAATCCGCTGTTTATCCATTATAATTCTTTCATACTTACCCCTGAGAAGGTAACTTTACTAAAAAACCAAAATCTTACATCGATGAAGACGAATAAATTACCGAACATGGTGAAATTATTGTCGATGAAAAATACAAACTGGTCACAAACCCCTGTTACATGCTCGATGCAACCATTCTGCAAATAACTGAAGGGATCGACAATATTATCAAAGAATTAATTTACCTAAGTGAAAATACCTGATGCAAAACAATGTAAATGAGATAAAAAAAGAGATGCAATTGAAAACTGCATCTCTTCCTCTTTTTTAGTTGAAATATAAATCTGCTCCATTAAAACTGGTAACGTACTCCGAGGCCAAGATTAAAGTCAAAACTATCACCATGGTTTACTAAGCCCAATTCGGGTCTCATATCTAAACCGAGCTGCAAACCAAAGGGCCATGAATACTCAATACCAATATCACCCGCTACAGCCAGATAAAAACCACTACTACTGCTTCCGGTATAACTGCTTTTATAATCCCATGAACCAATCTTAGCGCCCGGTCCGGCATACCAGTTAAATCCTTCGCCCAAAGGCCAAACCCATTGATAGATTCCTGTTAATCCCCAGGCTGTATAGTCGCTGTGCGAAATCAGGCCTAAATCAAATTCCAGCCGGTTTAAATCCGACAAACCATGCTGATACGAAACTTCGGTGCCAAATCCGCTTCCGCCTCCGAACCGCAAACCAATTGCGTGGTCTTTTACAACTTGTGCATTAGCCGACATGGCCAGTCCAGCAATGAATAATGCTGATAAAAGAAATAGTTTTTTCATGTGTTTAAAGTTTAATTTCAATTGACTTGTGAAGACACCACAACCTCAATCAATCATCTCTATTTTTCTTTTGTGAGAATTCGTTAGTCCCTGGCACAGTTTATAACGTTCAGAACCTTGTTTTGTTTGCTTAGCCCGTAATTTCATCGAATTCATTATTTTTAAAACCGGATAGCGTACATTTCCCGGTATAACCACTTTATATGGACAACCAGAAACCAACCATCAGCCTGACAATCATTATTTTGCTATTGTCTCTTCAGCCAATAACGGCGCAAAACACTCTTGACAAACAGCATAAATTCAGGGTAGGTCCCGGTATATTGTTCGAACGCGGCATCGACCGGTGCGGCCCGCTCCTCATGGCGGATTATAACTGGCAACTAAACCCGGTCATTGGAATTTCACCCGAAGTTTAGCGGGCCTGCCTTTGTGGTAACCCACGGGACAGATTTTAATGCAGCCAGGTTTGGATTGGGTTTCAGGTATGCTTTTTGAACCTTTTTTGGCGTTCTTTAATTTTCGCCCGGTAGTAATAATTCCAGAAAATCATTCTTCTTTCTTTCGGTGGCACAAGTTGGACCAAAACAACTGGCACATCTTCGTCCGTTTTATCTATTCTCCATTGAGCTCCCTTAAAATCATTTGTATTTTTCCAGTTTCCGTCATTCAAATGCGTTTAAAATACTGACGCATTTTTTTGATTTCTCCCGATTAACAAACGATTAATAAAATGTAGAAAAACGGTTAATGAATATGGAGGGCGCTTTGCAACTCTTTGTGACGTATTTTTAAGGCTGTGGTTATATTTTTTTCGACAGCAGGTAGCTAATTTTCCATTATCTCTGCAATTTCTGCATATTTTAGATTGTCAAAACGGTGCAGTTAAAGGCAAGTTTGGCGCGTGGCGGCAGTTTCCGGAAAATCCGCTCAAATTCGGTTTTTAATTCATTCTCGATACAGATGGTTTCGGGGATGGTGTCTTTCCGGGCCGGAAGGCCAAAAAATTGTTCGATGGGGAGCAAAACTGTTTTTTGTTTCCGTAAATGCGAAAAGGCCTGGTTTTTTGCCGCGCTGAACAAATAGGCCTTCAGGCTGCTCCTTACAGCGATATGCTTTTTATTTTTCCACAGGTTGATAAAAACATTGGCCGCGAGTTCTTCCGCAACTTCTTTTTCCGGAACAAACACAAAAGCAAAACCGCAAAGTGGCTGGTAATACAGCTCAAACAAAACCGAAAACGCTTTGAGGTTGCCCTTTTTTATCTGATCGAACAGTTCGTTGTCCTCACGTGTCATCATTCAGCATTCAAAATTTCCGGTAGATAAGTTTCTTTAATTTTATTTAAACGTTATCCTGCTGTTAGCAGAAAAATACAATCCGGTTAAAATTTATGCGGGATTTTAACCGGAATTTAACTTTTCCCATCAAACATTTTCAGAAAAGCGCCGTTTAATAAATTGAAAAAAAATGTTTCACGAAATAAAATTTACATGTTATGAAGAAAAAGTTTATACTCTCTCTTGGGTTAACGTTCGCCTTGCTGTTTATTATGCCTGAAAATATGTTGGCGCAAAGCGGGTCAGGTTCGTCATACAACGATGCAGCGGGCATGCGCATCGAGTTTGGCAGTAAATACGGCACGTTTGCCGGTTTCACCTTCAAGCATTTTTTTGATGCAACCAACGCCGGAGAAGCACAATTGCTTTTTGGCGATGGTTTTACTTTGCTTGAAGTAGAGTACCAGTATCACGGGGATATCCCCAATGCCCCCGGGTTAAAATGGTTCTTCGGCTTTGGCCCTGGTTTCGCGTTTGGCAACGACGCTACCGATTTTTTGTTGCGTCCTGTAGGTGGTTTGGATTACAAGATAAAGAACGTGCCGTTGAATTTCACCTTTGACTGGCGGCCTGCCTTTGTGGTAACCCATGGGACAGATTTTAATGCAGCCAGGTTTGGATTGGGTTTACGGTATGCTTTTTGAATCTTTTTTGGCGTTCTTTAATTTTCGCCCGGTAGTAATAATTTCAGAAAATCATTATCATTAAAATCACCGGTATCCTCTATGGCCTGCCGAACAATAACTGCATTGAGTGAGGGAATAATATACATCCTGTTTTTCCCGGCACCCAGACACCCTATTATATCTTCATAGGTGTAGTATAGCATCCGTTAGGGATGTGGGGATTTCCGGCATCGTCATATATCCATTTCTCATAGTGAAACCCTATTTTTTGAACTATTTTTTCATCCAGATATTCGAGTGGATTCTCGTTAATCCCGGACTGTTTCAGTTTTCGTTTCAACAATTCACCAAAAACATAAAAATGACTTGGCCCGTACTGGAATGTCGTTCCGGGATAAAAATTAAGAGACAGATTGTTGACCGCGTAATCATAGATGTCAGGCGCCAAAGGATCCTCTCCCTGTATATAGTAAACATCCTGTGAGAGCCCGGAGGTAAGTGATACTAAATGCCTGATGCTATAAGGGGGATAAAAAAAAGACTGATAAGGTATTTACTCATAATCCATTGCTTTTATTATAATTATTTCGTTTGCGATGAAACATTTTTATTATGCATGTACGCTACCCTGTTATAGCTGCCGGCTGATTTTGTTGTTCCCGTTGGAATACCCGTTGCAAACCGCCAGATTTCAAATTCTCCCTGCGGGTTAATCTGGTTGTAGTAAATAAACCCTTTATTTGCTCCATCGTATTTTTCCGGATCTTCAAAATGATTTTATCTCAATCATCCCATTAATAATAGATGAGTCTGGTCTAAAAAGCCTTATGACCCCTTCTAAAGGGGACTTTTTCAAACTGCTGATTTTTAGCAATTCCCCTTTAGGGGTTAGGGGTAAAAATGGTAACAATCAGCAGTTCTAAGGCTTTTTAGACTGCACTCATAGATCTTTCATTCATCAAGTTTCCCCACCACTTCGTAACCCGTTTTTTCAATAGTTACCTGCTTGTAAATGATATCGTTGTATTCCATGAAAGGTTTACCGTCGATTTCTATTTCGGCAGCATCGGATGGCAGTTGGCTTACAACTGCACCAACGGGCGGGTCAGCAACGGCATATTCCCGGCTGGCTTCATCCAGGATATAAAATATCCCCCCGGCATAAAAGAAAACGCGCGGCCCGACAACAACCCGCACATATCCGGCAGGCAATGCTGCAACCCGGATGCCCACGGGCGGAACCGAGCGGACATAAACCCCATTACGGGACACATAAAACATCCCACCATGATAGTAGTAAGGAACGTTACGGTAACGGATAACAACAGCGCGCCGTGGCAGGCGCCTTACAGTCCGGACCACCGGTTTTTTCCGGTAAACCACCGTTCCGCGTGGCCCTTGCACCACCGTCCGTCGGGGTGTTTTGATTACCCTTCGTTGTGCATACGAATTTGAAGCTACACCCAGCAGAATGACCATTAAAATAAATACAACTTGTTTTGCTTTCATGATTTCTATTTTTTTAGATATTTGTTAAATTGTTCAATCCCACCCTGTTCCTTTCGTTCTTTGGCCATTTCCATCGCTTTTATTCGCAGATCTTTCCGTTTGCATTTGGGCGCGTTCTTCGGGTGTACGTTGCATCCCGAAATTCTGTGCAAAAGCACCCTGTGCAAGAAAGATTAAAAAAAAATACCACTAAAAATAATTCTTCCCATAACTATTGTTTTTTTTACGGCTTAAAAATAATTCAAATCGGTTTATCGTAAGAATTTTATTCATCGAACGACAGAATGAATTCAACAAACAACCGACCGTTTTAACCAATAACAATTGAACAATACAGGTTGTTGGTTGAAATTATAGTTGCTTTGGTTTAAAAAATTTATCTTCTACGTTTTGTTTTTTTTACTTTGAAATGAATTTGTTGCTGGTTAGCGGCAAGAATAATACGAAAAAATGAAGCAGTTATTCAAATTCTTTTTGTTGCTGGCAATTGGAATTGCCCTTTTTTCGCGGTGCGAACAGGATCATTCTTCATTACCCGACCCGGATGATCAGATACCGAAAGAAGTTGTGATAAAACCCAATGATTTTCTTTCGGGAGAAAATTACGACCGGTTAATCGTGGAGATAGCCAGTGTGCAGGGATTTGAGCCAACAGGAGAGGCACTTAACAATCTCAAAGCATTTCTGGAATCCCGGTTGAACAAGAACGGTGGGATCGAGTTGGTACCCGCTTCTATTCCCTCGCCGGGTAAAGTCGCGTATTCCCTCGATGATATAAAAAAAATTGAACAGGAATACCGTACGCTCTTCCCTGATCCGGAAGAAAAAAAACTGACAGCATGGTTTTTCTTTGCCGATGCGGATTACGCTGAAAACGAGGGCGACTCAAAAGTGCTTGGCATTGCGTATGGCCCCACCTCCATGGTTATTTTCGAAAAAACGATCGGGGAATTCAGCGGGGAACGTGGGCAACCGTCCACGACGGTACTGGAGACAACAGTCACGGAACATGAGTTCGGCCATATCCTCGGGCTGGTCAATAACGGTACAAACATGGTTGTAAACCACCAGGATGTAACTAACGGAAAACACTGCAATAACCAGGATTGCCTGATGTATTGGGCTGCCGAACACAGCGGCCCATTTATTAACTTATTAACCGGGGGCATAATCCCGTCGCTGGATCAAAACTGTTTGAATGATTTAAAAAATAACGGGGGAAAATGAGGAGTCTATTAAATGAACCCAAGTTCACCAAATGAGAACCATCTCCCTTTTTTCGACCCTATCCCCCTAAATTCGATCACGGTAAATAAATCCTGAAAAAATGTATTGGTGATCCTATTCTTTGCCAAAAAAAGATGGGATGGAATATCAAAAGAACAGGATTTATTGTTTTCATACTCGCCTGGCATATCCCTGTATTTTCACAAAACAGCGTGATTGACGGATATGTTGACCAGGCGCTGGAAAGTAATATTGCTTTAAAGCAAAAAGAGTATTCCTATACCAAGAGCCTGGAAGCACTGAAGGAAGCCAAACGCATGTTTTTTCCCATAATATCACTACAGGCCAGGTACTCCCGTGCCGAGGGGGGAAGGATGCTTGTGGTACCATTTGGCGAAATCATGAACCCTGCTTACGACAACCTGGAGGTAATCAATCATTCGTTAAGTCAGTCCGTTCCCGGTTATCCTGCTTTTCCGGCATACCCCAAAATTGACGACTACACCATCAACTTCGTTCGTCCTAAAGAGCAGGAAACTAAAATTCAACTGGTTATGCCCGTTTTTAACGACGCTATTATCAAAAACCGGGAGATTAAAGAAGGGATGGCCAAAGTTGAAAAAATCAACGTGGATATCTATAAACGGGAGTTAGTTAAAGAGGTAAAAACGGCCTGGTTCAATTACCTGCGTGCCGGAAAGATGGTTGAATTGTACCGGAATTCGCTCGGCGTTACGCAGGAAAACCTCAGGAACAGCGAAAGCCTGTACCATCATGATAAGGTCACGATGGAAGAGGTGTATGCTGCGCGGGCCAAAATAAAGGAGATGGAAAAAGAGCTGGCATCGGCACAAAAGGACGAGGCAATGGCCCGGGCCTGGTTCAATTTTCTTTTGAACAGGGATTTGAATGCTGAAATTCAAACAGGAGAACCCATTGCTATTTCTTACCTCACGTTTGACCTGGATTCCCTGGTTATTAAGGCTGTCGGTAACAGGAAAGAACTGGTTCAGTTAGACCAATACATAAACATACAGCAAAAAAAGGTGAAGCGGGAAGCAGGAAGCGCCCTGCCCGAGGTGGGTTTGTGGGCATCTTACGGTTACCAGGGTGAGAAATACTCATTTACAAAAGATGACGACTTTGCTCAGATCGGCATTTCGCTTTCCTGGGACCTGTTTACTTCCGGCCAACGCAAAGCAAAGGTGCGGCAGGCCAGAATTGACCGGGATATGATGGAACAGAAGAAACTGGAAGCTGTCAGTCATATCAGAATGGAGGTCATGGATGCCTGGTATTCGTTGAACACTGCCCGTAAAGGGATTGACCAGGCTGAGGAGGAAGCGCTGAATTACAGGAAAGCGTACAATCTGGTCAGCAAAAAATACCAGAGGGGAATGGCCAGCCACCTGGAATTATCGAATGCCCTGAACAACATGCTGAATGCTGAAAATAAACTGATTTTGGCCCGCTATGACAATCAAATCCGGCAGGTTGAGTTGGAACGGGTTGTAGCTGGCTATGAATTTTTAACAATGAAAAATTAGAAATATAACACATGAATAGAACGGTTAAAAATATAATACCTCTGTTCCTGCTTTTATTCACATTTGCCTGTACTAAAAAGCCCGCGCAGCAACAGGAAGAATCCGCTGTCCCGGTTGTCCGGCTGGAAAAGGTAAGCAGGGTGGCCTTTCGTGATGAAATTTACGCTACGGGCCGGGTTACGTACCAGGATGAATTTCAACTGAGTTTCAAAACTTCGGGTATTGTGGGTAACATCCCCGTGAAAGAAGGGCAAAGGGTAAAAGCCGGCCAATTGATGGCTTCCCTGAAACTGGAAGAAATCAGGGCAAAGGTCGGGCAGGCCGAAAACGGGCTGGAGAAAGCCCGGCGGGACTACGAACGGGTGAAAGGATTATACGGGGACAGTGTCGCTACGCTCGAACACCTGCAAAATGCCCGTACACAACTGGAAAATGCCCGGTTGGAAGTGGAAACGGCACAGTTTAACCTGAAACATTCTCAAATCAGTGCGCCGGGAAACGGATGGGTATTAAAGGTAAACGCCCGGGAGAATGAGGCGGTACAGGCAGGAATGCCGGTCATTTTCTTTGGCCGGGGCAGCGTTTCCAGAATTATTACAACAAACCTGTCGGATGCCGATGTGGTAAAAATCGCAATCGGCGACACGGCATGGATACGCTTTGACCCTTTCCCAGACAAACTTTTTAACGGGGCTATCACTGAAATAGCGGGGACAGCCGACCCGGTTACCGGGACATACGAGATAAAAATCAATATGAACGATTCGGAAAACCAGTTGAAGTCAGGTTTTATCGGGAACATTTCCATCCGGCCTTCAGTCCGGAAAGAACGCGTTCAGATTCCGGTTGATGCCCTGATCTTTGCCGATGCCAATGAGGGAAGCATTTACGTGGCCAAAGACGACACAGCTTACCAGCGGCACATCAGAATTGAGAAAATTGCCGGTGACAGCCTACTGGTATCAGAAGGACTTGAAGGTCATGAGACTATTGTGGTTGAAGGCCTGCAAAAACTTTCGGGCGATTCAGTAAGGATCAGTTTAAAATGATGACTGTTAAAAATTACTTTGCCTCTTCGCGCCTTTGCGAAAAAAAACAAGACTATGAAGAATCTTCCAAAATTTTCCATTGATAATTACCAGTTTGTTTTGGTGCTGTTCCTGGTTCTCCTGGTTGCAGGCATACATTCTTTTTTAACCATGCCCCGGAGTGAAGACCCGCCTGTTGTCACACCGGGAGCGGTAGTTACGGTAATCTATCCCGGCGCTTCACCCATGGACATGGAAGAGCTGGTAGTAACGACCATCGAAGAAAAAATCAATGAATTGGAAAATATTGATAACATCGCTACGATTATTTCCGACGGGTTCGCCATTTTCAACATTTCATTCGACTACGGTAATTACGATGAGGATGAGAAATACAACGAAGTGATCCGGCAGGTGAATAATATCCGTACCGACCTTCCGGAAGACATTCGCGAAATTAATTTCAAGAAAAAAACCACCACCGACACCAAAATCCTGCAACTGGCCCTGGCTTCGGAATACATGGATTTTGAACAAATGGACGAGTATGCCGAAAATCTGAAAGGGTCCCTGGAAGAAATGGACGGGATTAAAAGTGTAGAAATTCTTGCCGTCCCGGAAAAACAGGTAAAAATTGCCCTGCGGGCAGACAAGATGGTGAACATGGGCATTACCACTGACAACATCATCAATGCCATCGACGCCAATAATCAAAATATACCTGGCGGGGAACTCTATGCAGGCCGGAAAAGTTTTAATATCAAAACCAGCGGTTCATACAAAGACCTTGACGAGATACGCAATACGGTTGTGGGGTCGGTACAGGGAAAACTGGTATACCTGAAAGATGTGGCCACCGTTGAATTTGGATACGAAAACAACAATTACCTGGCCCGGTTTAACGGTAAGAGGTGCATATTTATTACAGCAGAACAAAAAGAAAACGTCAATATACTGGATTTAACCGACCAGATAAATGCGAAAACCGAAACTTTTAAATCCAATCTTCCACCCGGGCTCAGGCTGGAAGCTGTGCACAGCCAGGCTGAAAGTGTAAGGACAAGCGTCAACGGTTTTATCATCAACCTTATCCAGGGCATCATCCTGGTAGGACTTTTTATTTTTCTGGCCATTGGCTTTAAACCAAGCCTGGTTGTGATGCTGGCCATTCCTTCTTCCATTCTCATTGGGCTGGGTTTTGTAGATTTGGCGGGCTATGGGCTGCAGAATATTTCCATCGCGGCCCTGGTCATCGCGTTGGGATTGTTGGTTGACAATTCCATTGTGGTGACAGAAAACGTGGAACGGTACCTGCAGGCAGGTTTGCCGGCGAGGGACGCAGCCATTAAAGGTACCTCCCAGGTGGTATCAGCTATTACAAGCTCAACGCTCACTACCCTGGCGGCATTTATTCCCATCGCGATGATAAAAGATTCAGCCGGTGATTTTATGAAAAGCCTGCCTGTAACGGTCACCGCCACCCTGACGGTTTCCCTGGTGATTGCCATCAGCGTGTCGCCGCTCCTTTTGTCAAAATTCATCAGGATAAAGCCCGGGGTAAAGCCCAAAGAACAGCCCTTGCAAAAAAGGTTGAAGAAATTCATCCGTGGGCCTTTTCGCAAGTTGCTTGAATACTGTCTTTCCCAACCCAAACGCGTTTTGTTTATTACCATAGTGGTATTCCTGTCGGCCATTTTTGTCCTGTTCCGGTTTGTAGGGTTTAGCTTTTTCCCAAAAGCGGAAAAACCCAGCTTCATGATCCAGGCCCAACTGCCACAGGGTGCTAACCTGAATGAAACGAACCGGGTGGCCAGCTATGTTGAAGCAACGCTGGACACCATTCCCGAAATAAAACATTATGCCTCAAACATTGGCCACGGTAATCCCAAGGTCTATTACAATTATTTTCCCCGGGACTATGCCAAAAACCTGGCCGAATTTTTTGTGGAACTGAAGGAATACAATCCCGAAGGAGTTGAGGCGCTGCTGGATTCGCTTCGCGGCGCGTTTAGCGCTTACCCGGCTGCCGACATCCGGGTGAAAGAATTTGCACAGGGAGTCCCCATTCAGTACCCTGTGGAAGTTATCATTTATGGTGATAACCTCGATGAATTAACACGGGTTTCGGAAGAAATCAAAGCCATTGTTCAACAACAACCCGGCGCAGTTAACGTGGAGAATAAGCTGGAAGGGGTACGTACCGACCTGTTTGTGCACATCAATAAAAACAAGGCAGCCCTCCTGGGGGTGCCAATTTCCGAAATTGACAAAACCGTACGGATTTACATGAACGGCTCGTCGGTATCGAAGTTCAGGAATGAAGAAGGCAAGGAATATGATATGGTTCTGGGCTCGTCGGCGGGAAATAATGCCACTTTTGAAGATTTCGGGCGTATTTATGTGAAATCGCTGAGTGGTGAACAGATTCCGCTCAGCCAACTGGCCCGCATCGAATTTAAAAAGGGGCCCGGCGTGATTACGCATTACAATTCAAAGCGCAGTGCCACGATTGGCGCCGATGTGGAAAAAGGGTACAATACCGCGGAAGTAACCCGGGCCATTGAAGCTCAATTAAAAAATTATCCTTTCCCTTCAAACTTTAATTATCATCTGGCAGGGGAAATCGAAGCGCAGGGGAAATCATTCAGCTCACTCGGCGCTGCCGCGCTGATCGCGTTCCTGATGATTCTGGCCATCCTGGTATTCCAATTTCATTCATTCAGGCAACCGTTCATCATCTTTGCCGCCGTGCCCATGGCTTTAATTGGCTCGTTCTACGCGTTATTCGTGACCGGCTATACTTTCTCGTTTACAGCTTTCGTGGGTGCCGTGGCCCTGCTTGGGATTGTCATCAACGATGCCATTGTTTTAATTGATTTTACCAATGAATTGCGGAAAGAAGGAAAAACGGTTCATCAGGCGCTGACCGAAGCGGCACAGGTCCGCTTTATGCCGATATTGATTACCTCGTTCACCACCATCGGCGGACTGCTTCCCCTTACCCTGCAGGGCGGGACATTTTGGGGGCCCATGGGCTGGACCATCATCGGTGGACTGACCCTTTCAACAACGCTTACCCTGCTTATTGTACCCGTGCTTTATAAAGTTTTGGAAAAAGAAAATTCAAAGAAACCAATAAAGCTGTCAACGAAATAAAATCTTAACATATGGACACGAAAAGAAAACTAACAAAGCCAATTCCCGCAGCATTTTTCAGTTTTGTTTTTATGCTTTTAACAAGCGGCCTGTTTGCCCAGAATGGACAGGAGGTTAATAAAACTGTGGAATATCAGCAGAAAAAAAGGGATAGAGAGGATTATACCCTGATACATTTAAAAAATAAATGGGAACTTTCCGCCGGTTACGGAAGGTGGTATTTTTCCGAAGCTTCAAAATCCGGGAATCCCGATGAACTCTTTTTCCTTCCCAACATGGGGACGGGGACTTTTAGCGTGACCTGGCATTTTCACGAAAAATTTTCGACCAATTTAACGGTTGGCCTTCAATTCAAAAAGGATATCCCTGCAAGTCCGGGCCTTCTTCGGGTTATTTCTGGCGAAGAGATAAAAATTGAAGGCAGCGGGGGCGGTTTTATTCCCCTTGAAGCGGGATTAAAATATAATTTTACCGGCAGGAGGCTCAGCCCGTACATTCAGGCAAGCGCAGGTCTGATCCTGGGAAAATCGCAGTACACAATAGTGGAAGGGAACATTTTCGAGGGTATTTCCCGAACAGATTTTGTGTTCAATGCAACTGCCCCCCTTGCGGGCATCTCGTCAGGCATTGATTACCGGTTAGACAACCATTTTATGTTGGAGCTGGACTTGAAGTACAGTCTTTCCGGGAAATTTGACAGCGCCATTGGTGGATATGAG
The DNA here is from genome assembly GCF_009617895.1 of Prolixibacter sp. SD074. NCBI lineage: Bacteria > Pseudomonadati > Bacteroidota > Bacteroidia > Marinilabiliales > Prolixibacteraceae > Prolixibacter > Prolixibacter sp. SD074. Next base: position 822,525 of record NZ_BLAW01000001.1, on the reverse strand, counting down.
CGTTATTCGGGGTGCGCCGTTTCAATAAAAGGTATTGTAATCTTGTAATTTATTAATTTTGAGCTATCGTTAAAAGTAAACAGAAATGCACCTGAATCTTAACAGAAAGGTTTTTATCCGCATATTGATTGTTTCGGTTTATTCCCTTTTGGTACTTTACCTTTTTGGAATGATGCGGGATTTTACCCTAAGGGGAAAAGTTAACCTTTGGGTGCTTATACCGGCCTATATTTTCTTTTTTAATGTGGCCAGCGAAGGCAACCTGCTCATTGATAAGTACCTGAACAAAAGATTGCCGTGGTTTATTTTCACACGAAAAAGACTGGTCATACAAATTGTTGCAACTTTAGGCTGGACATTTCTGATGACAGCCATTCCATTATCAACAAGGTTCCTGGTAAACAACGAACTTCTTTTCCACGACAGCGATATGCTGCGTATTTTCCCTGCATTTGCGCTGTTCACCTATATTGAAGGGACCTTTTTTCTTATCGCTTTTAACGGAATTTATATTGCCCGCAATTATTTCCACAAGTGGAAATCTTCCCTTCTTGAAATAGAAAAGCTGAAGCAGGAAAAATTGAAGCGCGATTATCAGGCCCTGCAGGACCAGATCAATCCGCATTTCCTGTTCAACAGCCTGAATGTGTTAATATCGGAGATTTACCATCACCCGGAAACGGCAGCAGATTTTGCCCGCGGGCTTTCACGTATTTACCGGTACGTGTTGCAAAGCAAAGACCGCGAACTGGTCGCTTTAAAAACCGAACTGGAATTTGTTCAGTCTTTCATTTACCTGCACCAGGCACGGGTTGGCGACGCCCTTCAGGTTGAAATCGACGTGGACGAACAAGCCGCATCGCTATTCCTGCCCCCTCTGACACTCCAGGTATTGGTTGAAAATGCCATTAAACACAATGTCCTTGAAAAGGATAACCCATTGCACATCGGCATCTATTCTCAGATAAAACCGGTTTTGACTGTAAAAAACAATTTCAACCCGAAAATGGCACTGGAATCCCCACATACCGGACTGTCGAACCTGAAAAGCAGATATGCCTTGTTGGGAAACCGGTCAATCGAAGTGTATAAAAACGAAAAAGAATTTGTAGTAGAAGTTCCTTTACTGGGGAATTAAAAAACAGTGTAAATGAGAGTATTAATTATAGAAGATGAAATTCCTGCCCAAAGGTTACTGGTCGATTTACTGAATAGTATGAAACGGGATATTGAAATTGCAGGCTGTTTGGGCAGTGTCCGGGAATCGGTAAAATGGTTTAAACAAAATTCGCACCCGGAAATTGTTTTACTCGACATTCAGCTCTCGGATGGGGTGAGCTTCGATATCATGAAGGAAGTGAACATCGAAAGCCTGATTATTTTTGTGACGGCCTACGACGAATACGCCATCCGGGCTTTTAAAGTAAACAGCCTCGATTACCTGCTCAAACCGGTTGAAGTACATGAACTGGAGGAAGCTTTTCAGAAATACGACAACTACGGCCTAAAGTTTATACAGACAAAGAACCTGGACACCAACTACGAAGAACTGATTTCAGTGATTAAAAATTCCCTTCCCGGGTACCGAAAACGGTTTCTAATCCGGTCAAATGAAAGCTGGTTCCAGGTGCCGGTAGAAGAGATAGCCTATTTTTACAGCCTCCAAAAAATCACCTTCGCGGTTACTTTCAAGAAAAGGGAGTATCCTGTTGATTTTTCCCTCGAAAACCTGAAAGAGCAACTTGATCCCGATGTTTTTTTTAAAATAAACCGTCAGTTTATCGTTAACCTGAATGCGATTTCCCGTGTGCATTCCTGGTTTCAGGGCAAACTGGTACTTGAGATTAACCCTTCCCCAATGGAAAAACCCGTGGTAGGTAAGGACAAGGTAGCAGCTTTTAAGCGGTGGATGGACCGGTAATCATTTTTTATCTCTAATAAAACGTCAACACCAAGCTCTTGTTGGCCGTTCGTTGTTTTTTAGTTTATCACTGCATTGATTTTTGCCCAAAGTTCATTGTCAAAACCTGAAACAGCAAAATTGGGGTTGTTTGGGTCAGCGGCATTTCCCATTCTTACGATGACCATTTTTTTGCCTGGTATAACATAAATCCGCTGGTCGTTTGCACCCATGGCTGCGTACATATCTGCTGGTGCATTGGGAACTAAAAATCCAGGGTAAACGGTTTGCTCACCCGGTATCATAAACTTTGTTTTTCCATTTAACCACCATAAATATCCATAAGAAGGATTGATATTTTGAGATGTTGAAATGCTTTCATTAAAAAAGGTTTCATTGATAATCTGTTCGTTATTCCATTTTCCTTTGTTAAGTGCTAATATTCCAAATCTTGCCATACTTCTTGTCGTGCTATAGTATATGGTAAAAATTATCCCGAAATTCCAATAGCCATCCATTCCGATTTTGTTTTTCAGTTTTTCGTTGAAGTAAGTTTCAAAATCTTTACTGCTCGTTTCGGCAACTATGTCTGTTAGTTTTTGGAAAACATTGCCGTAAGCCCATCTCGTTCCTGCATCGGCAACATAAGTGAGATTAGATTTTATCACATATTGTTTTGTGTCGTCAATGCCAGAGGTCATTGTCAGCAAATTCCTTACTTTTATCCGATTCTCTTTTTCCAATGGCATATTCGTCCATTCCGTTCCCAAATAATCGGATGCTTTATTGTTTATATTCAATAAACTTTCCTGTTGAGCAATTCCCGTTGTTGTAGCTACCAAAGTTTTACCTGCACTGTTCCACTCCCAGTCTGTGTTTACCGTGTGTCCATTAAAATATTCTTCCAGAACAATTCTGCCGTTTACGAGTATCATAAATGATTTTGTATTCTTTTGGACAAGAAAATCTTTTAAAGGCTGAATGGCATTTTGATTCCAACCTAATTCCGAAACAGGCGTTGTTTCCCATTCTGTGCCTGAATTTGCAGGAAAATACATAGAAGTATCTGGATGGGTCGGTGCCGGGTTGTCATCTTTACTGCAACTTGTCAATAATAGTAATGCAAATAACAATACGTTCATACAATTCATACGATAATATTTTATTCTTTTCATTAAAGTCGAATGGAACTCGCATGATTGATTTTATACATCAACTTTTGTGACAATCGTTGTCATGTTCGTTTCATTGTATGATTATTTTTGAAGAGAAGATTTTTGATTCCTCATCGTTTAGTACCACAATGTAAATGCCCGGTTTAATTTGACTTACATTCACGTTGTTCATTGACGAATTTAACTGTTTTTCACCAACTACCAGCCTTCCGTCAATATTGAGGATCCTGAGCGATACATTATCCACAGGCTGAGGAAATTCGACATACAACGTTTTAGTTAACTGGTTCACATATACATTTATTTTAGTTTCCATCTCCCTTGTTGAAACGGATGTGCCGGTATTTTCGACTAATTCTTTTCTCCGGGGACTGTTTCCCAGAACAGTAAGCATCCTTTCTTTCTGACAATTTGTGAAAATATCCATGCAGGTATCATCTGTATAGTCGAGGTAATTGTTAATCATATCTATGGAATTACAAGAAATTTTGCCTTCCGGACATCCGTAATTTGGTTCCGCCGCATTTGGTGTATCACTGCAATAATCATCAACAGAACAATCACCATCGCCCCAGATATGACGAAGCCCCAGCCAATGGCCAACTTCGTGCGTGGTTGTCCTGCCCAGGTCGAAAGGGGCATAAAGGTCGGGAAAATCGCCCTTATCACTGCTCCCGAAATATTGGTATCCTATTACCACGCCATCCGTTGAAGCACTTCCGTTTGTCCCAGAAAGTCCATCCAGTCCCGACATATCCGGGAATTGTGCGTAGCCCAACAGGTTTCTTGAAACAAACCCACCGAAATTAACAGTCCAGATATTGAAATACCTATCAGGGTCCCAAATAGTAGAAGGTTTGAGTTCGGTTTCTATAGGATTACGGAGGGGGCTCGACGGCCAGGAATCCCTCCCGCCATATAGACGGTCGATACCCGGTTCCCCCAAAACTTCTCCATCGGGGCCGTATTCGGCAAGGTGAAATTCTATCCCTGTATCTGCGCCTGCCGGGTCGTCATTGTAACCACGGGTTCCCTGCATCCTTCTGAAATCTTCATTTAATACCTGAATCTGGGACACAACCTGTTCATAGCTAATATTAGCTCCTTCTCCCGGATTTTCACCGTTATGTACCACATGCACAATAACCGGTATGCGATATACCTGATCAGATTTCAACCTGGTATCCTGAGTCATCTTTTCATTCAACCAATCTTCAAAATCTTCCAGTGATGGGAGAGAATATTCAACCCTTCTTAAACTGTCGAAGGCCATTGTACCGCAATTTCGTTGAGCAAATAATTTACCCTCAAAAACCAAAAGAAAGGAAAAAATCAATAAAAAAAATATAACTTGTCTTTTCTTCATTATTAACATATTTTGAGTGAACTATAAAAACCATGCCGCTATCATTCTTTCTGCCGGCATGGTTTCTTTTTAAACTTTATCTGGTTATCAATTTACCAAACTCACTTTTCAATTTACTAAAAGACAGATATTAAAAATATTCGAAGAAGTTTATTGCTCTTCCACTTCCCCTGTTTCCAAATTGGTAACATAACGGGTCCCTGAAATTTCAATGATGGCTTCCCGGTTGCCGGTAAACGTAATGGTTCCATCGTAGCTGAAAGAACCGCGTCCGCTGCTGCCTGACATCGAGAAATGAATGGTCCCATTGTCAATTTCCTTAGGTTCTTTTTCAACGGCTACATCAACAAGTTCAAATTGAATCGTGGCCTGGCGGTTTGCCTGGTTGCCAATTTTAGACTCGAACCCGCCACTTCGTTGCCACGTACCGTTTATCAGGTACATATCGGAAGTATATTCGATTTGAGTGATTTCAAAATTACCGCTCACCGAGTGAGTGGAAGCCAGGCGGGGGGCGTCGAATTCACCGTCGTATGTAAAGCTCATGTCGAGCATTACAGGGTTTCCCAATGTGTCGCAATCCAGCATGTAATTGTAGGTTTTGGTGTTATTATAAGTAATTACACCAGTTCCGGCGGTGACCATTGTTGTGTCAGCCGATTCGCCACAACTTAAACTTTTGTCATTCGTGGTGGCAGATTTCAAGTTACTTTCATATCCAACCGCCTCGTTGGTAAGCGCGGCGGCAGTTTCAATATCCGATGCGGTGCCTGAGGTTCCGTCGGCCAGTGAAGAGGCCACCATTTCGGCTGCTTCTGTTTCAGTAGCCGATAAGTCTTCGGCTACCGGTTCGTCATCCTTGCTACAGGAAGTAAAAATTAACATTCCCGAAAGGATAATGATACCTGTTAATAAAAGATTTCTTGTTTTCATAATTTTAATTTTTTAAAAATAAATTCGGATACACAAGGTTTAATCCAGTTATAATTTTTTTATTGCTCTTCCACGTCTCCTGTTTCCAGATTGGTAACATAACGGGTCCCGGAAATTTCGATGATTGCTTCTCCGTTGCCGGTAAACGTAATGTTCCCTTCGTAGTTGAACGAACCGCGTCCGCTGCCGCCTGACATCGTGAAGTGAATGGTGCCGTTGTCAATTTCCTTAGGTTCTTTTTCAACGGCTACATCAATAAGTTCAAATTGAATCGTGGCCTGGCGGTTTGCCTGGTTGCCAATTTTAGACTCGAACCCGCCACTTCGTTGCCACGTACCGTTTATCAGGTACATATCGGAAGTATATTCGATTTGAGTGATTTCAAAATTACCGCTCACCGAGTGAGTGGAAGCCAGGCGGGGGGCGTCGAATTCACCGTCGTAGCTAAAGCTTACATCCAACTTCTCGGGGTTCTCCAATGTGTCGCACTCCAATGTGTAATTGTAGATTTTCGTATATTCATAAGTAATTACACTGGTACCCGTTGTTACCATTGTGGTATCCGCCGATTCACCACAGCTTAAACTTCTGTCAGTAGCGCTGGCAGACTTCAGGTTACTTTCCGAACCAACCGCTTCGTCGGCAAGTACGGCAGCAGTTTCAATATCCGATGTAGTACCGGCATCTGACAAACTATAAGCCACCATGTCAACTGCTTCTGTTTCGGTAGGCGGTAAGTCCTCATCTACTGTTTCATCATCCTTGTTACAGGAAGTAAAAACGAATATTCCCGAAAGGGTAATAATACCCGCTAATAAAAGATTTCTTGTTTTCATTGTTAAAAATTTTAAGTGACTAGTTATTAAAAATTGTTTTCCTTTAAATGGACCAAGATGGTTTCCAGCCGGTTAATCCACTTTTCCCGGATGTCTTCGGCCTTTTTGATTTGTTCCGGCGTGAGGATGGCTTTTAGTTCGTCGCTTCGCTTTTGGTTGAGCGCCAGCAGTTCACCCGTATTTTCCATTGTCACACCTTCCACTTTCAGGTAGGATTGACTTAACTTTGCGTATTTCAGATTAATCTGCAAGGCTTTTTCAGCCTGAGCTTCATCCATGTCCAGTCTGTTTTCCATAACCATGGTAACTACCTGTGCACGGGTTTCCGGGCTCCTCCTGAACAGCTCACGAAAGCCATCTTGCCTGCCCGGCGCGAAACTGCTAAACATAATTAATGTAAGCAGTGCTGCTGTTACTACAAGTAAGTTTTTTATTCTCATCATAATATTTCATTTTAAAATTCGCTTCAAACTTACGCCCTCCGTACCGCGTTATGGAAAACTTTTCATCAAACGGCAGATTCTTTTACACCAATAACCTGACAGATCAATAAGCGGCATGTTGAACCTTTTTGCCATTGGTTGAAGCTTAAATGACGTTGGTTTAAAGAGTTTATCCTGAATGGATTAATTTGTATTATTGCTTTATGAAAAAATTATTTGTACATATCGGCGTTTGGTTAACCCGCATTTCCTTTTCAATACCCTGAACAACCTGTACGGGTTGGCCTGGTCCAAATCCGACCTGGTCCCGCAAATGGTACTGGGGCTCCCGGACGCGATGCGCTACCTGATTTATGAGACCGAGCAAAAATTAGTGCCGGTGGAAAAAGAACTAAATATCTGGGATGAAAAAGAGCGCTTCTTTTTGTTTGTTAAAATAGTTACCGGAAAGATAAAAAAGCCGGAAAAACGAAAGCTTCTGGGCTTGGACTGGTAAATGTAAGAAAGCGGTTGGACCTGATTTTCGGGGAAAATTATGAACTTGAAATCGTGAAACAGGAAGAGGAGTACATGGTATCGCTCCGGTTTTCGGTTTTTTCAAAAAAAGAGGAGTTATGATGGAAAGGATTAAATGTATTGTGGTGGATGATGAGCCGATTGCCCGTCAGTATTTATAATAAAATAAAAAATTCAAACTTCGTTTTTTTTATCTTACTCCACAACTTTTTAAAGTGAGCCTAGCTTTCCTCATATATAAAACATGTTTAAACCCCGATATGACTGGATTATAGAACTTGATCAATTCAATTTTCAGGAGATGGTCAAATTAAAGTTTAATTTCAATTGACTTGTGGAAACACCATAATATCAACCAATCATCTCTATTTTTCTTTTGAGAGAATTCGTTAGTCCCTGGCACAGTTTATAACGTTCAGAACCTTGTCTTGTTTGCTTAGCCCATAATTTCATCGAATTCATTATTTTTAAAACCGGATAGCCGCAAATTTTCCGGCATAACCACTTTATATGGACAACCAGAAACAAACCATCAGCCTGACAATCATTATTTTACTATTGTCTCTTCAGCCAATAACGGCACAAACCACTCCTGACAAGCAGCATAAATTCAGGGTAGGTATCGGTATATTATTCGAGCGCGGCATCGACCGGTGCGGCCCGCTCCTCATGGCGGATTATAACTGGCAACTAAACCCGGTCATTGGAATTTCACCCGGAGTTTGGCTGGCCTACCGCCATTCTGCCTGGAAAAACGATACGGAATATTGGCGTTCCACTTTCGACAGTAAAGACTTGCGTGTAGTCCCGCGTGTGAATTTGGTTATCACTCCCCTGCCGGGAAAATTTTCCCGATTGCACTTTCAGTCAGGTATCCTGACAGAAGTACTGTTTTCCCGCTTTCATTCGACCAACGAAAACGATCTGATGGAACGAACCAGTGACTACCTGGAAGAATCAACTAAACTCCGCCCCGGATTCAGCGGCGGATTTCACCTCGACGTTGTTCAGTTTGATCAACATTGGTTGGGTATCGATGGTGAAATTATCTACGAATATTCCGGCTACAATCCACGCATTGACGCAGTGAACCTGGCAATCTATTATACTTTTTAATCACCTAATTCCTACAAATTAATTTCCTGACTTCCAGAATGCAATAGACGTTTTTCACCATTCCAACGGAAAATACCCGTAAGATTTGCCGGCAAGATTATTCGTCCCGTAATTCCATTCGTCCCTTTACGTTTCAAGTCAAATTCAATCATTCCTTCCGGATGCGGAAAGTTGCCTTTTATAAATTGCAATGGACCAAGCGCCGGTTCTATCTTCACCGTTTTAAAACCGGGCGAAGATGGCTCAATGCCGGCAACTGTAGCCAATAAATCATAGCCGGGGCTTGCGCTCCAGGCATGACAATCAGAGCGTGTCGGATCAGGCTTCTCTGCAAACGTGGTTAATCCTTTCGTCAGCATATCCCGCCAAAGCCCAAGGGTATTCAGGTATTCATCAGCCAAACCTGCCTTTTTCATGGCCCGGGTAAGATAAAACCGAAAATACATTGTTGGCTGGACTAGCGAAGTGTCATTCATCATTCTCCTAACAAAATCCTTCGCATTGCGCTTATCCACTGCTCCCGTTAGTACAGCAAATATATTCGTGTGCATGCTGAACTCCTTCTTTTCCGGTGCATCCGAAAAGTATCCTTTCGATTCGTCCCGGCAATTTTCCTTAACAGCCTTTACCAGGTTATCAGCCAATATCTGATATTTTTGGGCAAGACAAGTATCGTCAAATTGTTTAAAGATTTCAGCGGCATGTTGTGCACTATAGGCAAATTGCAACGTCAACATGGCACTTTGACCACGAAATCCACCGGCCGGGACACCTCCCATTTGCGTCTCGCTGCTCCAGGCCCATTCTTTGGCCCAATCAACAAAATTCCAGTATTCAACTTTCCCCAATAAACCCGTTTTCGGATCGATGCGTTGTTCAAACCAATGCATCACATTTTCAATTCCCCAAAGATTACTTCGAACAAACCCCGGATCATTGCGAAGCATCCGGTAATCATTCACCATATCCACCCAAAACAGCGAATAGGGAGGTATGATTTGCGGTAAATAGGACGGATACCGGCTTCTGGTCAGTCCTTCCGAAAAACGGGAATCGTTAAACAGTTTAATGGCTTTGCGCACCAATCGATCATCGCCCGACACGTAAAGTGAAATCAACGCCTGTATACGCGTATCGCCCACATACTGCAGCTGTTCGTAGTACGGACAATCGAAATAAGTTTCATTAGCACACAAACGGGCTGTTCGCCAACCTACGTTCCAAATTTGCTGCAGGGTCGAATCACTGGATGCGAATTTTGCTTTCTCCACCAACGGATAGGCCGTAAACATTCCATAAAAGTCGTTGATAGTTAGCGGCTCATCAGCTGTTTGAATATCCATTCGGATGTACCGGTACGTTCGGAACCACAATGGCCGGAACATGCGGTTCGTTCCGCCGTCCGGCAGAAAAACGTCGGTATAGCCGATAAGCTTTTTTCCGTCAATGTTATTGCGGTTTCCTTTCTGTCCATTTGCATCAAATAGCGCTTCCGCGTAACTGATTTTCACGGTAGCTCCTTTCCCGTTTGTAACGTGCAATTCGGGATAAGCGGTCGTCAAAACACCATTATCAATCAAAATGGAAACTTCCCTGTTGGCCGGAATAGTTAACGGAGCTTTTCCCTGAAGCCAATTATCGGTTAAATTAATTCCTTCACTTCTCCGGACAGATTTCATCCGTTCCATCTTATTCTCCATGAAAGGAATTTGCCGCGGGGTCAACGTCCAGGATGTTTCTGTTCCGATTCCTTTCGGCTGACCATTGTTCAGTTGGCTAGCTTGTTTCCAAACCGAATCGTCGTAATCAACGTTCTCCCATCCCCAGGGATATTCCGAACCATCGACCACATCGGTTGGGCCTACTACGATATATGCATGAAGCAATTTCCCCGGATCTTCTCCCGGACGATATGCAGTATCCTGCATGACTTTCCAGGATGAATTAGTATTCACCATTTCTTCTTTCGATGAATTTCCCTGTAGAATGAAAGCTGTCATTAACGAAAACTGTGCTACCGGCCGTTTCAATCCGAAATTCCAAACTTCGGCTGCCAGCACATTCTTTCCTTTCCGGAGATAGGGAGCAATGTCGGCCGGTTCAAAATGCCAGTGTTCGATGTCTCCACGCGAAGGGCCTTCGCAAACGGTTTGCCCGTTTACAAAAAAACGATACCGGTTGTCACCAGAAATATGCACGACGAATTTCTCCGGGACATCGGTCAAATCAAAACTTTTTCGGAAATGAAATACGCCATATTCCGTTGGGGAAGCCGTTGGATGACTTATCCAATGGGCGCTCCATGGTTTACTTAATAACGAAGGGTTTATCTTATTCAGGGCAACTTCCTGACCTAAGCCAGTTATGCATACACTGCTCCAAATCAGGATGGTCAGTATCCATTTCATCGGTTTGGTTATTTTGGTGTTTTGTTCGTTTTTCCGTTTCGATCAAAAACTACTTCTTTTTGTCCCCGGTCACAATCTTGGTGTATTTAAAATAATAAAGTTGTTTCATTCCCCTCAACCAGGCCGGCGGCTGACGAATTCCGGTATTGCTGACATCAATTATTTTCAACTTTTTACAGTTGGAAAGTGTGTAAGGTAATTCCGTCAGATTTGGATTATTGCTCAAATACAACTCTTCCAGGTTATCACACAAATCCAGCACCTTGTTAACTGATTGCAGATCATTATCCCTCAACGATAAAGTCCGCAAGTTTTTCATCGCTGTAATGTTATTTGGAATTTCCTTCAAATTATTGTGATCAAGAATCAACACGCGAATAGTAGGCGAAAGCGCCTGAACCGGAAAATTGTGTAATCCTTCCCAACTTAAATCCAGAATATAGTGATCGGCGCCATATTGGGCATCTCCGTAAAATATACCCGGTCGTTTCTCCTGCCCATAGGCAAACAAAGTTGCCAGGCTAAAAATTAACGTAAAGATCAGCTTCATCTTCTTTATTTTAATGTAGTTTCAATCGAACAGCATAGAGTTATTCTGAGCATTCGGAAAGCAAAAGTTACAAAAAAGGAATGAAAACCGACCGAAAATAAAGGCATTTACCCGCCGGATGGAGCACTTCAAAAATCGGGGAATTGAAAAAACCACGGTTTCCTGTCTTTATAGAACAGGAACACCATGGTTAAACCGTACACATCATTTTAATGACTTCTTGTACTTTCAATCATCAAAAAATAAATCAACTAACGCTTAATTTAATCGTGGATATCAGGATAACAAGAGCCATTTTAAAAAGTTCACCTTACGGTAGAAAACCAAAATAAATTTTCAGGAATCAGCCTATCCGATAATTAATCTCCGTTCTCTTTTACGTCTCCACGGAGAACCCGCTCCTACCAGAAGCCTGTATTTGTGTTATCTTTGCCTCCGATCGAAATTGAAAAGAAAACAAATGATTACCGTTTTACTACTAATGGGGGCCGGCATTCTTGCCGGAGTGTGGCTGGGAAAATTTCCGCTGGTAATGAAAATCAATGACAAGCTCATCTCATGGGCCATCTATCTGTTGTTGTTTTTACTCGGAATCGGTGTGGGAACCAACAAAATGGTTATCCAAAGCCTCGATTCGATTGGTTTACAAGCTTTGCTTTTAACCATCGGTGCGTTGGCAGGAAGCATTGCGATGGGATGGATTATCTATCGTGTATTTTTTCACCTGAATAACAACTAAACCATGAAAGGCAGTATTATCATTCTCTCTTTCTTTGCCCTGGGGCTTATTCTGGGTATTACACATTCCTTGCCAGCCGTCCTGCTGAAGACCGATTTCAGCATGTATGCGTTGTACATACTCATGTTTCTGGTGGGAATCGGTATCGGAGCCGATCGAAAATCGTGGAAAGTTATCCGGACTATCAATGTCAAAATCTTTCTGGTGCCCCTGGGAGTTATGGTAGGAACGGCCATTGGTGTTACCATTGTTTCCCTGTTCCTCCCAAATTTGTCTATCAGAGAAGCGATGGCCGTTGGAGCCGGCTACGGTTATTACAGCCTGTCCAGCATTTTTATTACACAAATGCACGGAGAAACGCTTGGCGTAATGGCCTTGCTGTCGAATATTATCCGCGAAGTTGCCACGCTGTTGCTGACTCCTGTCTTTGTAAAGTATTTTGGAAAACTCGCCGGAATCATGAGTGGGGGCGCCACAGCCATGGATACAACCCTGCCCATTATCACCCGTTACTCGGGAAAAGATTATGCGATTATCTCGCTTGTCAGCGGAATTGTATTGACAATCCTGGTACCTGTCATCATCACATTCATCCTACACACCAGCCTATAAATCACTGAACATCAAGCGCCTGATAATTGTTTGTCTGCAAGTTGCCGAGAACCAGCCAATGGTAAGGTAAAATAGAATTCCGAACCCTTTCCCAACTGACTATCAACCCAAATACTTCCATTGTTGGCACCCACAAATTCGCTGCACAGATTCAATCCCAGGCCAGATCCCTTTTCATTATTTGTTCCGTATGTGGTGAAATAAGTGCTCTTATCAAATAACCTGGGAATATTTTCTTTCGGAATGCCGATACCAGTATCGCTGACTGACACTTTAATATGCTTATTACCCTGTTCAATCTTCAGCACAATGCGTCCGCCGGAAGGCGTAAATTTAATGGCATTACTAAGCAAGTTTCTCAAAACCAGGGCAATCATGTCCGCATCGCAATAGGAAAGTACGGCTTCTCCCATATTGATCTCCAAATCGATGCCTTTTACTTTCGCATCTGCTTTAATCAGGTCCAGCGATTCTTCAACCAACCCGGTTAAGTCAACCACACCTTGATTGGGCGTAATTCGGCCTTGTTGTGACCGTGACCAATACAACAGGTTTTCCAGCAAATTATGAGTATCGCAGGTTTTGTCCCGCAGCACTTTCATCACATCGAAGAGTTCTTTCCTATCGGTGAACTCATCTTCCAAAACCATATCAAAGATGGAACGCATATTGGCAATCGGTCCGCGAAGGTCGTGTCCAATAACCGAGAAAAGCTTGTCTTTCGTTTGGTTCAGTTCCTCAAGCGTATTTTTCTGCATTTCCAGCATTTCATTTTGCCGCGCAATCGCTGTATTCTGCTGCGTAATTTTCTCATTATCCAGCCGTTTTTGCACGTACGCGTAAATAATCAATGCGGCAACAAGAAGAATGGAGATGGTTAGGCCCAACAAAGTATTGCCTAAAAACTTTTCCCTTTCGAGCTTTGCCTGCTGCAATTCAATCAACTGCTCTTTCTTCTGTGTCTCATATTTTGTCTGCAATTCGGCAATTTGTTGCGATTTGGCGAGATTGAGAACCGAGTCGCTGTAAGCCTTATATTTTTCATGATAATAAAACGCTTTTTTATAGTTCTCCAAACCTGCATAAGCCTTCGAAAGATTTTTATAGATGCGGGCCACTTCGTTATTCACGCCCATGTCACCTATAATATTGAGAGCAGCAGCATAAAAACTGATGGCTTTCTCGTACGAGCCAGTCTTATCGAGAATTACGCCAATATTATTCACACACTGTGAGATACGACTATGATCATTCATCTCCTTATACAATGCCATAGCCTGCAATGCATGTTCAAAAGCCAGGGGCATTTCTCCCTGTTTCTGCAAAATGACCCCAATATTCATCAAGCAGTTAGCAATTCCTCGCTGGTTATCCAGTTCTTTATAAACATTGAGTGCCTTTGTGTAATATTGTTTGGCGTCGACCAGCTTATGCCGATTCGATGATATAACTCCCATATTGACCAGACTGGCAGCTAATTTATCTTTAAAGCCATTTTTTTTAGCCAAATCCAATGCTCGCTGATTATATTCCTTCGCATTATCGATCAGCCCAATTGTAATATAAGTGCTGGCAATATTCGTCAGTGTTGTTATTAGTGGGTGAATAATATGATTGGAATCGTAATAATTCAGGGAAACCTGGTAATTTTGAAGTGCTTTTACATATTTTCCCTGCCGGTGATAAATACCTCCAATGTTATTATGCGCATGTGCCGCACCACGCTCATCATCTATTCTTTCATAAATCACTAATGCCTCCTGATATAAAGACATCGCCTGATTTAAATCGCCATCTTGCTGAGATAAAATCCCATAGTATTGTTTCGCATCGGCAATCCCTTTTTCATATCCAACACGGGTGGCATAGCTCAAAATCCCGCGAAGCTGCAATCTTACGGTTTGTGGATCGGAAAATATATTCTCCTCACACGAGTTCAGCAACATATCAATTTTATCCCGGTCAGTCAATGTCGAGTTATCCGTCTGCCCGGGTAAATCATTTTTCACTTTACCGTTGGCGAAAAGCATCTGCCATCCCATCATCAGGAAGAGAAAAAAATACAGACCTGTTGCCCGGTTCACCTTCATTGCGCTTTAAACTGTTGTGATTACCGACGGAACGATTCACTAATAAACTTAAGTCCGGCTGGCAAACCGGTGCGCCAATAGGTCCAACTGTGTGAGCCATCACGGACCCTGTATTCGTGAGGAATTTTCAAGTCGCGCAATAATACGTGCAACGCCGAATTTCCCTTATACAGGAAATCATCATCGCCACAATCGACGTAAAACCTGACGGAACGAAGTTTTTCAACCGGGATATCCTTGGCCAAATGCAGCGGACTATGTTCGATCCAGTTCTTTGTGATACGGCCTTGGCCTTCCAGATTTTTACCAAAAATATCGCCAAAAAACATGTTGTAATTCTTATCAGGCATATCGACAATTTCCTTGTCAGTCATCGTTCCGGAAGAAAAGGCAACACAGGAAGAAAACAAATCGTTATACTTCATGGCGTACATCAATGCACCATAGCCACCCATCGATAATCCGGCAACAGCCCGAAACTCTTTCTTCGAGCGAATGCGGTATTGTGACTCGATAAACGGGACAAACTCTTTAATGAACATATCCTCGTACGGATCTTTCCCCTGATAGTCGTTGCAATACCAGGTTACTTTAGCATCCGGCATCACGATGATCATGGGCGAACTCGAACCGCTGTCAATGGCATCATCGGCTATCCGGTCCACCTCACCAAACTGAACCCAGCCAGTCTCATCATCGGAATAACCGTGTAAAAGATAAAGAACTGGATAATCCCGCTGCGAATCATCGTAACCCGGTGGCAGGTAAATGGAATACTTCACATCGCGTTTCAGGAGATCGCTTTTCATGGAAAGGCTCTCCAGTACCGTGCCTTGCTGAGCAAATGCAGCAACCTGAAATGACAGCAACACAAGTAATAGCAACAACTTTTTCATTGACATATGCTTTATTTTTAGTTTGTGGTTTTTAAATTCCGATGCCGGTTAAAGCGGCCGAACACGCATGAGATCGAGCATCGCCATATTGATATCACCATTCATATTTTCATTGAAATCTTCCAGCGAAAGCTTCAATGTATTTTTACCGGCCTTCAATTCCACCTGAATGGGATTGCTCCATCCCCAGTTCGACCATTCTTCTTTTCCTCGCTGTGCAAAAACAGCTACCCCGGCAAACTGGCTATCAACTTTCACCGAACGAACCGCACACTTATTATCGGTATTGTCCGGTCCGGAACCGTTAGAATACCTGAAATCGACGGTGTATTTTCCGGTGTGGTTTACGTTGAACTGAAAAACAAGTTTCCGGTTTTTATTTTTGGTTAGTTCTACAAAACCTTTTCCGCTGTAACCATGGTATTCAAGCGATGATTTTGGGGCCACCTGTTCAGCCTCTACTTCGATAACTCTCTTTGGCGATATAACGTCCACTGGCTGGCTTAAAAATGAATTATCGGCCTTTCCGCGAGTTTCTACCTGATATTCTGCCAAACGAGTTGTCAACAGAATGCGTACAGCTGTGTCACTAACCATCTGGAAGAATTTTCCATTCCGGTAAACGGTGTAGCTATCAGCCTCTTTAACCGGTTGCCAGGTAAGGCGATCGCCCTTAAGTGTTACCTGCATTGGTGCAGCCGGTGAGAAACGATTGCCCACCCGATTAATGTTTCCCGTATGTTGAATCCGGTTATTCATTTCGATGATGATCTTATGCTTTCCGTTTAAATTTCCCGGCAAAAAGTAATCTTTACCCGCCTTTCCGTCGATAGAAAAACGGCTGATTTCATCGCCATAGCCTTCGACCTTTATGGAAAGATTCATTTTCCTGTAATGGAAATTCGTTACCTCAAAGTTTCCCCTATAGGCAATAGGAATAACCGGAGCAAACATTATTCCGTCCACATGGAAATCCATTCCCAAAAAGACCCGGTAAACCATAGCCAGATTTCCGGCAATACTCCATAACTGCCGGTTAGAATTGACTTGTGTATCCCTGAAATCACCATTTCCGGCTACCATATTTTCCTTGTTGGTCAGGAAGAGCGCTGCCGGCCGGTATAAAGCGGCAAGGCCCTGATCCAATCCGGCCATATTTCCATGCAGGGCATTAGCCCAATTCCAATAAGCCTGTACAAACGGCCAGATACTGTTATTGTGATACGGAGGAATTCCGGGTATTTGCGGATAAATCGTGGGAATTCCATAATCGACGACAGGTGTTTTTCCCAGGATGGATCGAACACGGGTAGTATCGGCTATCCCAAATAAAACAGACAATGCTTCTCCGAGCGCTTCACTTCCTGGCGAAAGCGAAAAATTATTTCTTCCGTAAAGATACTGGCCATAATATCCTTTCTCGGCAACCCACAATTTGTTATTCATATCCGCTTTAATGGAATCTGCCAGTTGTTCATAACGAGAGGTCGTATCCCCCATCATTTTAGCCAAACGGGAAAGAATCATCAACGAATGAAAATGCACTGCATTGGTACCCAAACAACGTGACTGGGATATATCAACACCATTCATCCATGCAGGATACGTCTGTTTTCGCCAGTCGAGAAATGACGATTCCCCCATCATCAGGTGATTCCGGTTATTCAGTAACGTTTTAATGTCGTCATCAACGCTATTTTTAATAATCGGATAAATGGTTTTCAACCAATCCCGATCGCCGGTCACTTTATAAATTTCCCAGGCTGCGGTTGCCCAAATACTCCTGTCAGACGAAACCGGCCAGGCCCCTCCCGTTCCGGTATCCTGAATAATCCGGACGTTTTTCACTTTTCGCATCAGGCTTGTTTTGGCCACCTCCGGTTCGAGATATGCATAGGCGAGGATAATGCTGTAACTTACATCGCGCGTCCAAACTCCCGGCCATGACTCACCCGTGCGGAAAGTTCTGTCTGACTCAATATCTTGTACCGTCTCGTCAAGTGACATATTATACATGGCATCAACCAACGGAATATCTGAATGCAATTGGGGATAACCGGAAATATCATTTTTCAGGTCCCATTTCTTTGCCGTAAAATTTCCGGGTTCGTATGGATTCAATACTACCGTGATGGTGTAAATGCCATCACCATCCGGATCGGTTAATTGAAATTGTTTGCGTGTTGACAGGTTATCAAAATCCCAACTCAATGGAGCTAAATTTCCGGCAATGAATATTCCCGTAAAATCATCTTTATAAATTCGTTGCCCATTTGAGAAATCGTGAAAACCTTTTTCTCTAAAGTCTTTTATCAGCTCACGGGCATCGAGACTGATTTCCACCCTGGTGTTAGCAGGTAAACTGCCCGTTGGGTTCGATTGTTTTTCGTCCTTGCCTTTTTGACCAAATTCAATCGGTGGTAAGCTTACCACCTTATTTTTGTCTGGATTCAGCAAAAAAGTATGGTTTACCCCCACAGGCAACTCGTTGTCTTTTCCGTTTACGGCAAACTTGAATTCAATGAAATTGGGAAAATCCTCATTGGCCGGACTTTGATAATCAGAAACCATTTGAGTAGGAGAAATAACTTTTGCCTTATACTTTCCCTGGACAACCCGATTGGCATATACCTTATAATTTTCTGCTTTATAAAGCAATCGGTTCCCCTGGTGACAACCCGCCAGCATGATCATCGAAATGACAAGTAAAATCCCCTTTTTCACAACGCTATTTTTTCTTCGTTATAATTACACCATTTTTTGGTAATAACCTAATCACAAAGGTAATGAACACCGGCAACGAAAAAGAAAAGCAAAGCAGAATATTTTCATCAAAAATACGAGCGGTAAAGGAGTTCATAAAATAAGTAAGGGAATCGCTTAAGTAAGCAATTCCCTTTCCTCTTTTAACCAGGCCTGACCAAAATTGTATGAAAAAAATTTCTCCTCTCTTGCCACCAAAGATGGTCGATAAAGGTGTTAACCCGATAAAAGTTTTCCTAAAATTCCTAAAATACAACTACTTTTCCTCGAAGAAAGCTTCCTTCCCGGGATAATTCATCGATTCCATTGCTTTTTCAACGGGAAACAGGAAATACCGGATATTACCTTCACTGGCTACTTTTCCTTCGTGATTGATAATTTGTGCATGAATGGTGGCTAACCGCCGGTTCTGATCAACCAACTTTGCTTTCAAGGTGATTTCGCCCTTATCAATCAGTACCGGTTGCTGATATTTCACTTCCATCGATGCGGTGACACCGGCCGTTCCACATTGTGTATACACCACCCAACCGGAGATTTCATCCAGCATCGTTGCCTGAATTCCTCCATGCAATACATTCAGGTATCCCTCATATTTCTTTTCAGGAATCCATTTCGAAATTACTTCACCCTCTTTCACTTCATGAAAATGCATATTTAAGCCAATCGGATTGCTGGGAGAGCAACCAAAACAATGGTATTCACCGGAGGTATCTTTTGCGTAAGGATTGATAATCTTTTTCATGTGTATATAAAATGTTTTATTTAGACGCTTCGTTTATATTGATGGAAAACTCAATCAACCTCAACCAGTTTGTTTTCCTGGATATACCAAACATATCCCTTTGCATGCGCATATCCCATTTTCCTGATATCGGTTAAGTAGCCGGCGACCTGCTTCCGGTTTTTTTCATTTTCACTTCCCGTTTTGTAATCAACGACCACCAACTGGCCACCCTTTATCATTACCCTGTCGGGACGATGTGTGCGTTCTTTTCCGCGAAGGATGTCCCGTTCGGCGAGAACCTTCCAACTACCATCGAACCACGAATGAATAATGTCTTTCTCCAGCTTTCCGGCAATCTCATTTCTGAGGTCCTTCATTGCTGTTTTTTCGATTTTCCCTTCAAACAACATGCGGTTCAATGCCCTGTCGATATCGTGGATAGTAATGATGTTCTCGAATAGCTCATGCATCAACTGTCCATAGTTCACTTTCTCTAATTTGTCGCTGGGTATAATCTCAAAGTAATCCCGGCTGTGCAACCGGATTTTCAGACTATCGCCTTTCCCACCAAATTGAAAATTAGTTAGCACAAACGAACCTGCGGTTGTTCTTTCCTTTTCAAAAGGTTGGAGAGCTCCTAACTCAAAGGCTTT
The DNA here is from genome assembly GCF_009617895.1 of Prolixibacter sp. SD074. Classification (NCBI taxonomy): domain Bacteria; kingdom Pseudomonadati; phylum Bacteroidota; class Bacteroidia; order Marinilabiliales; family Prolixibacteraceae; genus Prolixibacter; species Prolixibacter sp. SD074. The sequence goes on along the minus strand of NZ_BLAW01000001.1, from coordinate 802,802 downwards.
CTCCTCCATATTCCAATAGTCCGTAATGTCGATGTAATGTTGCCGGTCCTCCGAATCGAGCAATGGCGGATTTTCAAATATGCGTTGCAGTAAACCCGACATCGAGTTTCCAACTCCTTTAGTCAATTTTGGATGGTATGCACCATACGCAACCAACGCATTTTTGGCACGTGTAAATGCCACATACAGCAAATTGAGGTTGTCGACGGCACTGTACAACAATTCGGTAAAGTACTCATCAGCAAATAACGAATTGGTCAGATTCTTTTTATACTTCACCGGAACCAGCGCCAGCTCACTTAACGGCTCACTATCAGGCTTACACCACAAATGCGGCGCATGTTTTGGTTCGGGATAAACCAGCCAGTCGCAGAACGGAATAAAGACAACCGGGAATTCCAATCCCTTCGATTTATGGATGGTCAAAACCCGAATAGCGTTTTGTTCCTCTGCCACACTGATGGTTTTACTAAAACCGGTACTCTCCCACCAATCGACAAACGAGTTGATATCGGCAGATTCCGTGTTCGTATAATCCAGCAGAATATCCAAAAACGCCTGCAAATAGGGCCATTCTCCGGAAATACTATTCAACCGGAATTCGCGAATCAACCGTTCAGCCAGATTATACAACGGCAATCCCCGTAGTTCGTTTTTCAAGGCAACGCTTTCCTCGTCTCCTAACCAGGGTTTAAAAAGCGCCGGCATATTATTCATATAATTAAAATACCAGTCAGCTGCTTCGTCCTGATCCATTTCCGGTGTCCCGAACAAGTCCAACTGCGGTTTTCCTTCATTCTTCAACAATGCCTGATCTTGTTGCGGCATGGAAGGAAGCAGATAAAAGAAAAACTCGTGGATCATTTCAGCTTCCCTGATTTTATTCTTCGGAACAGCCAAAATATGAAAGTAGTTCAGGATGAACTTCACCGTTGCGGCATTACCCACGAACAATGAGTCGTTCGAAATAACCTCATAGCTAAAGGTTGAACCGGGAACTGCCAGTTTCTTTTCCAGCAATGCCCTGGCAATTTCTGCTCCTTCCCGTTTGTTCCGCACAAGAATCGCCATATCGCCCGGCTCATAACCCAGCTCCTGCATTTTTTCAATATCCGAGATGGTTTTACCGATGGCCATTTGCCGGAAGTCATCCTTGTTTCCTTCATTTTCCATCAGTTCAATGCGCACGTAACCATCTTCATTTCCACGTTTAGCGCACTTCTGAAAATGATCGGCATATGCTTTTGCTATCAGATTTTCGAAATCTCCTTTGTTTTTGATCGTATCGCCGGCCGATTCGAGTTGAGCATTCACATCATCCTGCAAAAATTCGGAAGCTTGCCGGAAGACTATGTTATTGAAGTCGATGACATTCTTTGAGCTTCGCCAGTTGGTATCAAGCGTTACTTTATCGAGACCATAATGTTGAAAATCGTTCTCCAACTGGTTCGCCAGTAAGTTCCAATCACCATTACGCCAACGGTAAATCGATTGCTTCACGTCGCCTACCACCATATTTTGTCCCCCTTCGGCCAACGAATTTTCTACCAGCGGGTTCAGGTTATGCCACTGCATCCGGGATGTATCCTGAAACTCATCAAGCATAAAATGTTGATATACCGACCCCATCTTTTCATAGACAAAGGGCGTATCGCTGCCGGCTATCACTTTGTTCAGCAACTGCGCCGTGTCACTCAGGATCAGAATGTTCTTCTCCAAGGATATTTCCTTGACTTTGGAAGCCAAATCGGTTAAAACTCCCAATGTATAAAGATTAGGAAGAACGGCCTTCACTGACTCTACCCGTGGAGATTCTTCGTTGTAATATTGCAATGCCTCTTTGAGCAAACTATTTAATCCTTCGTCATACGCCGAAGCAATGGCATTTTTAACAGCCGGCCCAGTCGTCTTGGTCGACCAATCGTCAAGATTGTCAACGGCATTCAAAACCCGTGTGCCAGGTTCATAGTTTCCTTCTGTCAACTTAGAAAAATAGGATGCGAATGAACGTGATCCATACTTAAACGATTCAGGGTTCAATCCATGACTGCTCATCAAAGCAATTGCTTTTCGCCCGATATCAGCCATCCGCTCATCGAACTCCTCAGCAATCTTCTTCAACTTCTTTCCATAATCAGCCAGGAACTCCTTGTCCTCCATCCGGGCAATTAATTCCTCATCGAATGTCCGGAAAACTTCGCCGAAGATTTCACTTCCCCTTTCCAGGATATGCTGTTTAAAGTTCCAATTCTGTCCGACTTGTAACGTCTGCTCAGCGAAATCTAAAAACCATTCCCGGAGCAATTCATTATCATCAATACCAAGAAAAAGCCTTTCGACGGCTTCCTCCAAAATAGCCCGATGATCCAATTCGGTCCGGAATGAGGCATGCAACCTGATTTCTCGTGTAAAAGCCCGTACAACCCGTTGAAAAAAACTATCGATGGTACTGACTGAAAAGCGGGAATAATCGTGCAAAACCGATTTCAATATATTATTGGCTAGCTTCCTGAGCACATCTTCCGGTTTACCGGAAACACTCAATAACGTATCCAAATGTTGGGACGCTTGACCACTGGCCAGCAGGTAAAGTTCACTGAGTATCCTTCCTTTCATTTCGGTTGTCGCCTTATTGGTAAAGGTTACAGCCAGTATATGCCGGTAGGCCGTCGGTTCGCGGAAAATCAGTTTCAGATATTCCCGGATAATCTGAAACGTTTTTCCCGAACCGGCCGAAGCTTTATATATTTTCAAATTAGACATTACCGTAAGAATTTTTTGGCGTTTTCAATCGGTCCATCCTCCTTCATAACTCATCATTTCCGCATAAAACCGATAACATATGACGGAATTCCTGTAAAAGTAGAAAACATCTCCGGAAAAATTTTTTACACCAACAATATTTATCCCTTTTGCAGCTTTAATTTTTTCTACAAAACCCGAAACAGCTGATGATCTGACACCTGAAACAAGGACATTGATACCTGTTGCTAACCCAATAACCTCTACAATTCACAATTTTATATCATAATTACATAATTTTTGCCGTTATAGTGCGTTATTAATGGCAAAGGGTAATTCTGAATTACCAAAAAAATGTTATGTTAGCAAGCTTAAAATTCGAGAAATTGTGCAGTTTGACTAACCCAAATCACAAATACGGAAGCATGAAAATCCTAAATTCTGAGAAAGTAACTTACTTGTTGTTGTTGGGGTTACTTCTATTTTTCAACCCCGGTATCACTGTGGCTCAAAATGTTTCAGTAAGTGACGAACCCCATAGCCCGGACTCGACTGCGGTTTTGGACATATACTCAAACACTAAAGGCCTGCTTATCCCCCGCGTAGACCTGGTTGCGCCCGATGACCCGGTTGTTGGAACAAAACCGACAGGATTGTTGGTCTGGAACAAAACCGCTTCGGCACTTTATCCCAATGTTGGATTATATTATTGGGATGATGTTACTGCTGATTGGAAAAGTATTTCATCGACGGAATATGTTCCGCAGGCATCAGCTTATTATATAGACCAGGCAACATCATACAATAGCGCCGACTTCATATTGGATGAAAACTTGCACGCTATAGATGATCTTTTTCAGGTGATAGCCAATCAGCCTGGTACCAACGCCAACTATATGGTAAATATTATTGCAACCCGCCAGGGAGCCGGATTGAACCAAACCGATGGTTCCTACATTAATCATCCGACAGCAACGTACATTTCGACAGCCACTTCGCTAAATGGGGCTGATTCACTTCTGGATACGCAATTGACCAGCGTTACAAATACAACAGCATTGCTGCAATCGCAAGTCAATACAAACAGCACAGCGCTTGTTAATTTAAATACGAGAGTTGTAAACAATACATCCAATATTTCAACAAATACAACTGACATTTCGGACTTACAAACACAGGTAAATAATCTCGCGTCGAATACACCAACACAAACTGAAATAGATGCGGTTGAAGCCGGTGCCGGCTTAAATACCGACGGAACCTATTCAACTAACAGTGGCACTACTTATATTGGAACCGCCACCAGCCTAAACAATGCTGATTACTTGTTGGATCAGGCAATCAGTTCTGTCATGGCTAACGTGCAAACCAACAACCAGGATGTTTCACAACTCTCCCAAGATGTAGCTAACGTACAGCAACAGGCTACAAACATTCAGGCTGAGCTGGACAATACCCAGGCCGGGGCCGGAATAGGAACCGACGGTAGTTATACCGCCAATGCCGGAACCAACGTAATCATTAATGCAACCGACCTGAACAATGCCGATGTATTGCTCGACCAGGCGGTAACCGATGTTACCACAACGGCTCAAACAAACCAGTCTGATATTTCCAATCTGGACAATCGTGTACAAACATTGGAAAACAATACAGTTTCCAAGAGTGATTTTGGAGCTGCCGGTACTGTGGAAGCCAACAAGGCCATTGTAGCCGGAAGCGATAAATCGGTTAGTGGTTTTAACAAAATATCTACCGATGGAAAAGTAACCGTTGGGGCAACTACGCAGCCCGAAGCCTCAGCCATTATGGAAGTAAATTCAACTACACAGGGTTTTCTTCCACCACGGATGTCCCTGGCACAGATTGATGCTATTGCATCTCCCGCCGAAGGTTTAATGGTGTACTGCACTTCGCTTCACCAACCTTTGTATTACAATGGAACTCACTGGATGACCTATACAGGATTACCAGCGGAAATTAAAGTCGGTAATAAATTGGAAGGTGGTATCATCTTCTATGTTAACAATGCAACAAACGAAGTATATGTCGTGGCAGAGCAAGTATTTAATAGCCTTGAATGGGGACCGACCAATCAGCTGATTGGTGCAACCAGTACTGACGGAGCATCCAATACATCACTGATTAACACAGCATTGGCAAGCGATATAACTTATGCTGCTCCGTTTTGTGAAAATTATAGTTACGAATTGAAAACTGATTGGTATTTACCGTCGCAGGAAGAGATGGCGTTACTATTTGCTGCCAAAGGTCAGCTACCAACTAATTTTATTCAATCAAATGTTTACTACTGGTCCTCAACGGAAGTTGATACCTCAAACGCTATCGCTATTAACGGTTCTAACGGAAATCCGGTTATTAGCAGCGGATTAACCAAATCGAGCAAATTCCAGTTTTATGCAATTCGGAAATTCATTATTACACAGTAATGAGTCGACTCATCTACATAGCATCTCTTCTTGTCTTCACACTTCTGTGCAGGAATACTGAAGCACAGCAAACTGTTTTTCACAATAGCGGTGCACAGATTGTGATTACCAAAGGAGCAGAAATGAATATTCAGGGTTCCATGCTTAGCGAGCCCGCCAATAATATTGCCCCCAAAATTCAGTTAAACGGAAGACTCAGTATTTCGGGTGATATCATTAATCACTCCGACAATCTTTTCCGTATATCCGAAGGATACCTGATTTTGACAGGCCCGGGAACCCAGGTTATCAGTAGTAATTCGTCCGCTCCGTTTCTGGTGTACAACCTGGAACTCAACGGTACAGGAACAACGCTTCTGCAAACCAATGTTCGTATTATCAACGACCTGAATTTTCAACAGGGATATCTCGATGTCGGTGACCAGGATTTGGTCCTCTATTCAAATGCTTTTACTTCCGGCACACCGGGTAATCAATCCATGATTACCACTTCTGGTACCGGAAGATTGATTAAAAGTATGACACAACAGGAAGATATTACGCTGCCGGTAGGAACTACTGCCAAAGGTGCACACTATTCTCCCGTCGATATTGCCTGGGAATCGGGCAACTTTTACAGCAATAGTTTGGTTATGCTTTCGGTTAAACCGGAAAAACTGGACGCCAATACCAGTCCGCAGAATTACCTTGAAAAATACTGGGACGTACAGGTAAACGACGTGGACAATCCGAAAGCCGACCTAACATTTCATTATGCGCCGGAAGAGGTTTTTGGTGACTCATCGCAGATTTATGCCATGCGCTTCTTTGAAAACAATGGACAAATGTGGCCGCGCTTCGATGGCAACCTCAATCCGGTAACTCATAGCTTTACCTTTGCCACAAGCAATTTTGGCAAATTTACCGCAGGCGATTTGGGGACGGCTGATTTTTCAGATGTAATTGTTTTCCCGAATCCAAACAACGGAGCTTTCTCGATTAAAGTGATTGCACCAGCGGAAGGAATGATGGACATGCAATTCACCAATATGGTTGGCCAGTTGATTTATGCAGGCCAAATCGATCAGGGAATTCATGAATATGACTTCACCAACTCGCCTAAAGGCGTATATTTTGTAAAGATATTCTTCAAAAAGAAGCCAAAAATTGTAACACGTAAAATCGTCATTCGATAATAAAGAGACTTGTATTATCGAATAAAAAGGTAAATATTCAAGAAAGGGTGGCTTCCATTGGAAATCACCCTTTTTCTATCTTATTCTGCTCTCATAATTATGGGTTCAGTAAACAACAACTACCAGTTTCTTCCGGAGAGCGTCCTACGCCCCAAACCTGATGAAATAATAATTATTCATCATCGTATATGCCATGGAACTCATTGGAAATTGATCGTATACGTGCCCCGTTTTTGTAACAAACGACGAAAGCATCCTTAATTTTGGTGTCTTTCCTGATGCGGTTCCTGAAAGCTTCAGCCTCCGGATAAGTGTCAAAAGTTCCTAAGGTAAACTTCAGGTAACCATCCTGCTCTTCACGCTTGATGGGTTGAGTCAGATGAAGTATTCTTGCCAGCTCCTCAACAGTATAATGATATTGGGCAAAAGCGCCCACTTGGACAGCAAAGCGATAAACTGCATCCTTATACAAATGGCCGCTTGCTTTTACGCTGTCGTCACCTGTGCGGTAAAAGCCGAAATGTCCATCAATTTGCTGAGCTCCGGCATAATCTTTCAGCGGAAGAATCTTATAACTCAGCATCATTGTTGGGCCTTTTGGCAGTTGCGGGTAATCTACATGGATATCCGTCATGTCATAACTCTTCGTTGAATCATTCCAGGCGTAAACACCCTTAGGAAGTGGAATATCCAACATTCCCGGCGTACCCAGATCTCCTTTCTGAATTTTGATATCCACATGATACTCATGTCCGGGTAAGAGTTTGTTTTCCGCATTCACCGTAAGGGGAACTTCCTTCAAGCCAAATTTTTTGTCCAAATCCAGCATGTCTTCAGCCGTCTTTTCCCCTCTTCTTTTTCCAAACTTATAAACCAGCCCAACCTCGCCCACCAGGTAATTCGGATTTCTCAACCATTTGTAATCCCTGTCGTTTCCTCCTTCGTAATATTGTGAATCAAGACCTCGCCACGATGCTCCCAAACGCAATCCCAGATGATGCGTCAGATTATAATCGAAAAGCAACCCAACCTGATAGGAAATTTTGTATTTATCTTTTGGCTTTGCAATATTAGGTGACGGTTCAAATATATTTACACCTCCACCGACTTTACCGTAAAACGCATATCGCTTTTGAGAAACATCGTTTGCCTGTAAATTGGTAAAATTAATCAATCCGTTCAGGTTGATATCATGGTAATAGGAATAATCGTTACCAACTGCACGGGCAAAACCAAACTCATACTCAGTCTGGATGGAAAAAACATCGTTTATTTTTCGTTGAATTCCCGCCCCTACAAACGGTGTTATTTCGTTAAAATAAGCCTTGAAATACGGATCATTTTCATTGTTTATCGCTTTAAAATAATTGGTGGCTCCTCCATTAATGTAAAAAAACCAGGGTTGACTGATGTGATACTTTTCCGGTTTTGCCTGTGTACTGTCCTGTTCCTGTGCAGTTGCACCCACGGATACAGAAATCAATAAAAGCATCAATGTGGCACGAAGTAATCCAGGCGGAGTAAAATGTCTTCTCATTTTTATCACGGTTAGTTGCAAAAACAACGTAAAATGGTTTCTTCTCAAAATTTATTAAGGGTTCGAACCAAATTTAGAAAATTTGAACCCTATTTCTGAATTTAATGAAAAATATTATCAACAAATGCGACCGACTTATTATATATAAAGAAGGTATTACCTGGAAACGAACACATTCCTTAACTAAGTTTAAACCGGACCCGAAGCACCCCATCGGAGAAAGAGGTGGAAATCAACTGAAACTTTCCAATTTCGTTAGTCTGGTTAACATGCTCGCCAATACAGGGACAGGCATCATATTCACCAACATGCACAATACGAAGATGCTCCTCATCGATGGCTTCTTCAGGCAACCGGTCCAGATTGTATCGCTCTGCCGCCACATCATAGGTGACCATTTCGTAACTTACTGCCAAATCCCAGCCAATAACTTCATTGACCCGCGATTCGAGCTCCTTTTCCTCATCACTGTCCAGGGGACGGCTAAGCCGATAATCACATTTCGATTTTCGTCGCTCGATATGACTGGAAAAGGCGCGGTTACAACCAAACATACGCATCATCGTCTGATTTAAAATATGCTCGGCCGTATGCATTCGGTTATCGTAATCTTTCATTAGTTAGTTTATTTAAAAACAAAAATAACCAATTCTACTGTTATATTCGCGGTATTTCTTGCATACCCTGTTTCAAAATATGAATTTTATGTTTCCACGATGCAACACAAATGAAGTCGTCTCGTCATTCAAACAAGAAGTATAGAACAAATTGAAAAGGAATGCGATAAATATTCATCAGCACCTGATTGACCGCTGCCTGCTTAACGATACCAAAGCTCAGTTCGAGATCTACAAACTGTATTACAAAGCAATGTATACAACTAGTTTGCGAATTGTCGGCACAACTGAAGATGCCGAAGATGTAATGCAGGAAGCTTTTCTTAAAGCGTTCAAAAAACTGGATAGTTACAAAGGCAAAGTAAGCTTCGGAGCCTGGTTGAAGCGGATTGTCATCAATCATTCTATCGATTATCTGAAAAAAAGAAAGATGGAATTCAATGAACTTTCGCCCAATGAAAACCAGCTGCCGGATACTGACAGCGAACCGGAAATGAAGGAAAGTATTACAGTTGATGAAATAAAACAGGCAATAAGTGAACTATCAGACGGTTACCGGGTGGTACTTTCGCTCATCCTGTTCGAAGGATACAATCATGAAGAGGTGAGTGAAATTTTGGGTATTAAAAATGCAACCAGCCGTTCGCAGTTTCTGCGGGCACGCAACCGGTTAAAAGAAATCTTGCTCAACCGAAAAAGTAAAAATAACGTAGCAATTATGTAAATCATGGATAATCTGGAGAAAATATTAAAGGAACGAAGGGACGATTTTCCGGAGGAACCCGCAGAAGGCCATTTTGAACGCTTCCAAAACCGACTGGAGCAAACCAAAAGGAAAACAAAGCGGAAGAAGTTGCTGGTTTCCCGGGTCAGTCGCGTAGCTGCTGTTGCTATTATTCTGTTGCTATCGGCCAACCTGGTTCTCTATTGGTTCCATCCGGCAAACGACCAGGGCCGGGCTGTCAATCAGACAGAGAAAATTTCGGGTGAATTTAACGAAGCTCAGCTCTACTATACAGCCCGAATAAACGACGGAATCAGTCAATTGCAGAAGATGGCCGGCCAGGGGGTGGAATCCTCCAAAGAGGCCAAAGAAATCCAAAAGGAATTGACAGAAATGGACAGCCTTTACCGGAACCTGCAAAAAGAGCTGAAAGCAAATCCAGGCGACGAACGGATATTAAACGCTATGATTGAACATTACCAGACGAAACTGGCAATCATAAATACCATGCTCAACGATTTAAAAAACGCTTCAATTCAAAAAAAATCATCATCTCATGAAAAAATTCAAATATAACCTGTTCCTTCTGGTTGCTATTCTTTTTGCCAGCCAGGCCTTTGCTGAGAAAACAACCAAGAAAGTGTACCAGAGTTTCGACATTAACTCGGTAAAAGCACTGAATATCAACAATAAATTTGGCAATGTTTACATCGATGACGTTCGCAGCGATTCCGTTGTGGTCGATGTAGATATCTGGGTTGAAGGATTGCCCGAAGACAAAGCCAAAGGACTACTCAATAAAATTGATGTATCCATTCACCAGGATGGCGGAACGGTTTATGGCGAAACCAACATTACATCGGATTTTAAAACGCGGCAAACGTTCAGTATCGATTACCACATTTCGGTTCCGGCTGACCGTGACCTAACGGTGAAACAGCGTTACGGAAACGTCACGATGAATAATCTGACCGGTAAGGGTAAATTCGAAATCAAGTACGGTAATCTTACCGCTAAAAAACTCAATTCACCTTTGCTTAGCTTCGATTTGGCCTACGGCAAAGCCGAAGTAGAGGAAACCGATGATTTGACTGCCGACCTGCGTTACTCCAAACTTTTCCTGACAAAAGGAAAGAAATTGACTGTCGACAGCCGCTACTCGGTAGTAAAAGCCGACAATTGCGATTACCTGAAAGCTGAATCGCGCTACGACAACTTTGAGCTGGGCGAATTGAATACGCTGATTGCGGGGTCGATGTACACCAACATCAAGGCTGACCGGTTAAATTCCGTTCTGAAACTGCAAAATGGTTACGGAGATATTAAAATTGGTACAATTCCGGCAAGTTTCGACAGCATTAACGTTACAAACAAATACGCCAGCATCAAGCTGGGCCTTGTACCCGGTGCATCCTATTACCTGCACGGAGATGTTCAGTATTGTAACTTCCGCCATCCCGACAGTAACCGGTTGAACCGGATGAAGGAAAACACCAGTTACGAAGTAGACGGGATCATCGGAAACGATAGTGCTCCCAAAGCAAAAGTGGATATAACCAGCCGTTACGGAAGTATTTCCTTAATACAGTAAACTCGAATGCTGCCTTTTCAGCCGGCCGTTTTACGACCGGCTTTTTTTCTGAAAAACAAATAAGTCAGTTTGTACAAGTCAAACAACCACAACGGCCCTCCTTTTCGCGCCAATTGCTTTTCCCATTTCACGTGAAAATTCCGGTACAAAGTCGTCATCATTTTTTGCATTCCCAACCTTTTGAAAAACCTAAAATACCGAATAACCTTAACGCCCGATGAATCAAAACCGGTATTTGCCTGCATCAATTCAGCCAGGTTCTCCACTCCTTCCCTTGTCTTGGCAAGAAAAACATCAGCATCGTCGAGCCCGGTATGAACCGCCGGGTTATCGATATGAAGAATGCTTGCGCCTGTCTTTTTCAATTTCTGCCCTAAAAATGTATCCTCGTGCCCGTACCGGGACAATTCTTCCGAAAAACGAATCTTCAGAAATCGTTCTTTCCTTATCAGGAAATTGAATGCAGAAAAAGAATTGAAAGGCTGCTGATTTCGCCGGGTTGAAGGAATTTGCTCCCGGTGAATGCCATATCTCCATCGTAAATGATTTCTCTCTTCAGCTGGCGGCTCATAAAAATAAGTTGTACCGCCACAGATGACATCTACATCATCAGCGTAAGCTATATAGTTTTTCAAAAAATCCGGGTTAAAGATTTCCGCATCAGCGTCAATAAAAAGCAGATAAGGATATTGTGCGATTTCCGCCAGGCGGTTACGATTTGCAGCCCGGCCCGCAGTTTCCGCTGCAGTTTCAATCCGGGCAAAAGGAAATTCTCTATCAAAGTTGAATGCCGGTGTTGGCCCGTCTTCCCCTACAATGATTTCAAACGGGATTTCGCACAATACAGCCTGCTCGTGCAACGTTTTGACCAGCAGGCGACAATTATTATGATAGCTTGGAATCAATATTGAAATCATGGGAATTGCAATTGTTTTTACTAAGTTGCAAACCCGAAATCCGATTCGCAATCATGCAAAAATTAACTGGAATGTTTCATATAAAAAAATATCTGCCACTAACGCTCGTGGCATTTTTATTGGCGGCAAAAGTTGTCGTTGCCGAAGGTTACCAAATTAAACTTTCGTTACCTCGGCAGAAAGATACGCGTATTTATCTGGCCAGCTATTATGGCAACCGAATTTTCCGGATCGATTCCACTCAGACCGACCAGCACGGTAATGCAACCTTAGCCGGCGATTCAAGCCTGGATGAAGGATTTTACCTGCTGTATCTCGACAAAGACCATTACTTCGATTTCCTGGTTGGAAAGGATCAAACATTTTCCGTTTCCGCAGGCTTTCAAAACATCGAAAATCAACATTTTTCAGGCGCACCGGAAACAGGGGCATTTCAAAAATACCAGCAATTTTTGGGGCAACAGCGAAAAATACAAATGAATCTGCAACAGGAAATGCAGCAATATCATTCAAATACCGATTCGGTTAAACAAATCAGAAACCGGATGATGGCCTTAAATCAGGAAATGCAAAAATACTGGGAGGAACAGGCCGACAAGTACAAAGGAACATTTTACGCCGACTTTATGCGCTTCATGATTATTCCGCGTCCGGATGACATCAAAGTACCGGCCAATGTTGCCAATCCCGACTCGGTTAAATGGACCAAAGAGTATGCGTTCCGCCGGGATCATTTCTGGGACAATTTTAATTTTGCCCAGCCTGGCCTTATTCGTACACCGCTTGTTCAAAACCGGCTCGACACCTACTTCGACAAAGTTTTGATACAAAATCCCGACTCGATTATCGGTCCGGCAAAAAAGTTGATAGAAAAATCGAAAGCCAATGACAATATGTTCCGGTTCATGGCCGACTTTGTATTGACTCACAGTGCCAATTCGCAGGTAATGGGCATGGACAAGGTCTTTGTTCAAATTGCCGATGCTTATTTCCTGAATGGGAAAGCCAGTTGGGCCGATTCGACCATGCTGTCTAAAATCCGGAAGAAAGTATATGTTACACGCCCCAACCTGCTTGGAAAAATTGCGCCGGAGTTAAAACTCCAAAATGCCGATGGTCAGTATTTCAGCCTACACCAGGTTGATGCCAAATACACTATTCTTTACTTCTGGGAGCCCGGTTGCAACCATTGTAAAGAACAAACTCCGGTTTTGTACGACAAAATATACAAGAAATTACATTCGAAGGGAGTTGAAGTTTATGCGGTATTAACGCAGCCGGACGAGAAAACTGACTGGCAAAAATTCATCGACGATCACGGACTATATGACTGGATAAATGTTTGGGATCCGGATATGATTTCCAACTTCCACACCTTGTACGACGTACACAGCACGCCAACATTATACATTCTCGACAAGAATAAAAAAATTATTGCCAAACGGTTAGATGTAACTACCGCCAGTGATTTACTGGAAAAACTACTGAAGTACCATTAATAAGTTCAGCAATTAAATACTTTAACGGAGGAATCAGATGTGATGAATTAAAATATCCATACTGGTTGCTTCGTCTTTTTGAACCTTCACCTCAACCTCACTATCTTCATAACCATACTTATGTACCTTAGCATGATATTGTCCGGGAGGCAAATTACAGAACCTGAAATGTCCGAGAGGGGATATATGCCGGGTTAACTTCAATTCGCGTATCGTAACATCGGCATTTCCTACCGGAAGATGCGTGGCATCGTCGATAACGGTTCCCTGCAACGGAATGGAATAAGCAGTACGAATTCCCCGGGCTTGTTTGTAAGCTTCGTAAAAGTCTTTGTTCACCCACCGAAACATCATCGACTGGGCATCCAGATGTTCCCTCAACACTTTTTTTGCCTCCAGCATCAAATCATCGAGCTTGTCGTAAAGCTTTTCCCGGGTTTGAATTGTGATTGGTTCTCCTCCGGTACAATAACGCAGTTTCTCGATGTTCTCCTCCATTTCGGCCAAATGTGCCAGTGTAATAAAGTAAGTACGAAGCTCGCTATAGTGCTGTACACTGATGTCCAATATATCCTGACTTTTACGCAATAAATCGTCACAGGTAATTTCACTAAAATCGGACGAAATGTAGTCCAGTTTGTCAATCAACTGATGATCGTCCTGCGTTAATGCGTACACCAACAGATTTTTGGAAATCCTGATGGTGAGTTCCTCCAGTCGTTTTCTGAAAACAGCTGAATCTTTTTTCGGCAAAACATACAACGATTCCATTTTCCGTACAATTTGCCTGATGTAAAGCAAACGCCCCGAAAACAGGTGAAATGCCGAACGAAATCCGTAATGGTTGCGCCAAAGGGAATGATACTCACTGCAAACCTTCTCCACAGCCAGAAACATTTCCATGGTGGCTAGCTGATCTTTATTCATGGCAGTATCGTTTTGATTGAGAAATTACCTGAAGTATCTCCTGAGAGGGCTGTGATAGAGGATATATTACTGCTTGTAATCTTTCCGGGAAGAATAAATATCGCTTTCAGAAGCGTGCTCAATAGTCTGACTTCATACTAAATTTACGGAAAAATAAGGGAATTGGGTAAATAGCTGTTCAATTTTAAATTGGGCAATCCAGAAATAAATCAGACTTATTTACCCCGCTAAAATTCGCCAGTCTGCTTATTTGGCTTTTCTAATTCCAAATGTCATTTAGACTTACCTGGTAATTGTTTGATTTTTTCCTCCAGGTTTTTTATGGCTGTTAGTACCGTTGTCATTTCTGGCCGGGCTTCCGGAAATTCCTTGCTCGTATAGGCGTAGAACTGCCATATTTCCATCACATCACTGGCGTCAACGGTGTAAGGTTCATACATAGAGTTAAGTGATTTCAGCTGAACCGTGCCGTTCGTGTTCACTGTAACCATCTTAAATACGAAATCCTGTTGTCCTTTCAGGATGACGATACAAGGTGTATCTGGTTTGATGGCTGTCCAGTCCTCCACGTATTGCGTGATAATGTCACTGTTCTCCGGCACCGGCAGCATGGAATCGCCGGTAGATGGAAAAACACGAAACGTCCCCTGGGCCGGCAGGTTGGGAAGCGAATATTTCGGCAGGGATGCGATAAACTCCGGGTCGTTGTACCCGGCCATGTATCCTGCTTTGGCTTTTACCGGCACGTACTCCACATTTTCGTTATTGGACAAGTCTACCGAGATGGCCAACACGCGCAAATTACCTCCCCGGATGTACACATCATTTCCGGCCTCCAGTTCCCGGAGCTTTATTTCTCCCAGCGTGGAAAGGTTGATTCTTAGTAAGGTATCGATACTTATTTTGAAAAAATCCGAAAAATTCAGGTAATCTTCCGGTTGCGGTGACTTCGTGTTACCGGCCTCGATGGCTGCCAGTTTGGCCCTGCTTAATCCCAACTCTGCTGCAAGGGCTTCCTGGCTCATTTTCTTCCGTTCCCGGAGAAATTTAATATTCCCGGCGAAAAAAAGTTTTTGTGATCTGCCCCTCATTTGTTATATTTAGAAACATCAATTTGTTATTAATAATAACAAATTTAGTAATTATTTTCAATTATGAAAGAATTGGCCGGGAAAAAAGAAATTATCAAGCAGCTGAAAGAGAAGATACTTGCAATGGAAGGGTTCAGCCCGGGGCCGGACAGTCACCCGTTTGATTTCGGACTGGGACCGATGAATGAAGCATTTCCGGGAGATACTTTTCCTGTTGGGGCGGTGCACGAGTTCATTAGTCCTACCCAGGCCCGTTTCTCGGCAACCAACGGCTTTGTATCCGGCCTGTTGAGCACACTCATGAAGCAGGAGGGCATTTGCCTGTGGGTTAGCACGGGGCGCAGACTGTTTCCACCAACATTGAAATCTTTCGGAATCGAACCGCATCGAATCATCTTTATCGATGTCAGACGGGATAAAGATGCTTTATGGGTCATGGAGCAAGCCTTGAAGTGCAATTCACTTGCAGCGGTGGTGGCCGAATTGAGAGACATCAGCTTTGCGGAGTCAAGACGATTGCAACTGGCCGTTGAAGATAGCCGGGTCACCGGTTTTTTGCACCACTATTTTCCACGTACCCAAAATACGCTGGCCGCTGTATCCCGTTGGAAAATCAAACCTCTGCCCAGCTTGGTAATCGACGGGTTACCCGGGGTAGGATTTCCCCGTTGGGAAGTGAAACTGGAAAAAATCCGGAACGGCCAACCCGGTATCTGGCAGTTCGAATGGCGAAGCGGCCAATTCAGGCATATCACCGTTCCCAAACGAGCGGTTCCGGAATCCGGATCACCAAGAAAAGAAAAACATTATGCCTAAGCGTTATTTGTCCATATGGTTTCGTCATCTGCCCACAGACCGGATGGTCAGGCTTCATCCCGAACTTCGGAATAAGCCGTTCCTCCTGTACGCTCCCGAACGCGGCCGGATGGTAGTCAGGGCCTCAAGCCGGGTTTTAGATAAGGAAGGCATTGTGCCCGGCATGGCCGTGGCCGATGTGCGGGCCATACTCCCTTCGGTGGAAGTCTTCCCCGACGATCCGGTGTCGGCCGGAAAACTGCTGAAAGGCCTTGCGGAATGGTTTCTCCGCTATACACCCGTAGCTGCCATCGACCCGCCCGACGGCCTGATGCTGGATATCACCGGTTGCACACACTTGTGGGGAGGGGAACTTTCCTACCTCAAGTCGATCATCCTTCGTCTCCGCAAAGGCGGATACGATGTACATGCCGCGATTGCCGATACCATCAGTGCAGCATGGGCCATGGCTCATTACAGCAAAAACGGAATAATCGTCGAACCCGGAAGACAAGCAGAGGCTCTTCGTTCACTTCCGCCAGCGGCTTTGCGACTGGAAGCGACTATTCTTCAACGTTTGGAAAAGCTTGGTTTCAGGCAAATCGGGCAGCTGAGCCGCATCCCCCGGAGCAATCTGCGCAGACGTTTTGGCGATGTTCTACTTATCCGGCTAGGGCAGGCGTTGGGAACCGAACCGGAAATCCTGAATCCGGTCCAGCCTGCCCCACTCTTCCAGGAATGGCTGCCCTCCCTGGAACCGATCCGAACGGCCAAAGGAATTGAGATTGCCCTTCAGCGCTTACTGGACACCTTGTGTGAACGCCTTTTCAATGAAGGAAAAGGGATGCGAACAGGTACCTTTAAAGGATACCGCGTTGACGGCAAGACCGGGCAGATTAGCATCGGGACAAACCAGGCATCGCGTAATGCGGCCCACCTGTTCAAGTTATTTGAGCTTAAGATACCGGAAATAGAACCGGCGCCTGGAATTGAACTGTTTGTGCTGGAGGCAACACTTGTTGAAGAGGTCAGCGAAACACAGGAAGCTTTATGGAGTATGGGAAACAGCAATCATACAGCCATTGCTGAATTACTGGACAACATTGCCGGTAAGGTGGGAATGAATTCCATCCACCGCTACCTCCCGCAGGAACATCATTGGCCGGAAGCTTCAATAAAGGAAGTCTCCTCCCTGGTGGAAGGACCTGAGACAGCATGGCACACCGACCGTCCCAGGCCGCTTCATCTTTTGCCCAACCCCGTCCCCATCGAAGTCATGGTAACACTCCCCGATTATCCGCCACTGCATTTCCGGTACAAAGGAAATATTATCAAAGTGGCCAAAGCCGACGGACCGGAAAGGATTGAACAGGAATGGTGGCTCCAAAAGGGACCGCCCAGGGATTACTACTACGTTGAAGATGAAAACGGCGCGCGTTACTGGCTGTTCAGGCTTGGAACATATGACAATGGAGACCCCCGATGGTTTCTACACGGATTTTTCGCCTAAGGAAAGAACAAGATGATGAATTATACGGAACTACAGGTGACCTCAAACTTCACCTTTCTCCGGGGAGGCTCACATCCGGAAGAGCTAATTGAAAAGGCCGAAGAGCTGGGCTATAAAGGGATTGCCATTACCGACCGCAATACCCTGGCGGGAATCGTCCGTGCTCATGCAGAAGCCCGCGGCAAGAATATCCGGTTCATTCCCGCATGCCGCCTCGACCTGCTGGATGGACCGGGCCTTCTGGCCTATCCAACAAACATATCAGCCTATGCCGGTTTGTCGGAACTACTTTCAGTGGGGAATCTTCGGGCAGAAAAAGGGGAATGCCACCTGTACAAAGCCGATGCCTACCAATATGCCCGGGAGATGAAGTTCATCGTAATACCGCCGGCATCGCTCAATGCGGATTTTGATTTCGAACCGGAATTTGTTAAGGCGCTGACGGAATACAAAGAAGCACTGGGAAACGACCTGTATCTTGCGGCCAGTTTCACCTACACGGGGGATGATCAAAAGAGATTGTTCCGCCTCTCGCAGCTGGAAACCAGGTTGGGAATACCGATGGTAGCCACCAACGATGTGCATTACCATGCTCCGGAACGCAGGGAATTACAGGATATCCTGACCTGCGTCCGGGAGAAATGCACCATCCACACAGCAGGTTTCAGACTTTATCAGAATGCAGAGCGCTACCTGAAACCTGTCGAAGAAATGCAGCGTCTTTTTCGGCAGTATCCCGAAGCGATTTACCGTACACAGGAAATAGCCGGCGCCTGTCGTTTTTCATTGGATGAACTAAAATATCTCTATCCGGAAGAGATTACCAGTGAAGGGCGAACGCCGATGGAAGAATTGGCCTGCCTTACCTGGAAAGGTGCCAAAGAGCGTTTCGACGGTGCAATTCCTGGAAAGATAAAGGACACCATTGAGATGGAGCTGGAGTTCATCGGACGAAAAGATTATGCCTCTTATTTTTTGACGGTATATGATTATGTACGCGAAGCCAGATCCAGGGGCATCCTGTGCCAGGGACGCGGTTCGGCAGCCAACTCGGTGGTTTGCTATTGCCTGGGCATCACATCGGTGAACCCTTCGAAATTCAAATTGCTGTTCGCCCGGTTCATGAGTGATGCGCGCAATGAACCACCTGATATCGACGTAGACTTCGAGCACGAACGACGGGAGGAAATTATGCAATACATCTATGAAAAATACGGCCGCGACCGGGCCGGCATTATTGCCACCGTCACGCAGGTACACTGGAAGGGCGCCGTGCGGGATGTGGGAAAAGCAATGGGACTGTCCACCGATGCAATCAATGTTCTTTCCAAATCGGCGTATGAGTTCACCGAAAATTGGTCCACCGGTAAAGCGGCCCCCACCAATCGCTTCAACCACGACGATCCGCATTTGCGAAAGATCCTCGAAATAACGGACCAGTATATTGGCTTTCCGCGACAGCTGGGACAACATACGGGCGGATTTGTCATCACGCGGGGAAAACTGCACGAGCTGTGCCCGATCCTGAACGCACGCATGCAAAACCGCACCAACATTGAATGGAATAAGGACGACATTAAGGCGCTGGGCTTTATGAAGGCCGATGTGCTGGCGCTGGGCATGCTGACCTGCATCCGTAAAGCATTCGATCTGGCAAAGCAACATTACGGTTTGGATCTGACATTAGCCAATATTCCCCAGGATGATCCGAAGGTTTATGAAATGATTAGCCATGCCGACACACTCGGTGTATTCCAGGTCGAAAGCCGGGCGCAAATGTCCATGCTTCCCCGGTTAAAGCCCCGCAACTTCTATGACCTCGTCATCGAAGTTGCCATCGTAAGGCCCGGCCCGATACAAGGCGACATGGTGCATCCCTATTTAAAACGACGAAACGGTGAGGAACCGGTAGAATATCCATCGAAAGAGCTGGAAAGTATCCTGGGAAGAACGCTGGGCGTTCCGTTATTCCAGGAACAGGCGATGGAAATAGCCATTGTTGCCGCTGGTTTTACACCCGGCGAGGCCGACGGTTTACGCAGGGCTATGGCCACATTTAAAGCAAAAGGTAAAGTAAGCCGCTATCGCGAAAAACTGATCAATGGCATGATAAAGAACGGCTATACCCCCGATTTTGCGAACCGCGTATTCAAGCAGATTGAAGGCTTCGGAAGTTACGGTTTCCCCGAAAGTCATGCGGCCAGCTTTGCGTCGCTGGTGTATGTGTCCTCCTGGCTCAAATGCTATTATCCCGATGTATTCGCTGCTGCCTTAATCAATAGTCAGCCAATGGGTTTTTACCGTCCGGCACAGATTGTGATTGATGCCCGCAGGCACGGCGTAGCGGTAAGGCCCGTAGATATCAATCATTCTCATTGGGACAATACATTGGAAGAACAATCGGGCCAATACCGTGCGATCCGCCTGGGCTTCCGGCAGGTAAAAGGCTTACGCGAAGAAGACATACAAGCCCTTGTGTCCGGAAGGCCCATGCCCTACCAAAATGTGAACGATTTGATTAATGCAGGTGTTTCGCCATCTGCGCTGGAACGGCTTGCCGATGCCGATGCTTTCCGATCCATCGATCTCGACCGGAGGCAGGCGCTATGGGAAGTGTCTGCCCTGCGTGACCATCCAACCGGAATATTCAAGGGGGCGCCTTCTCAAAGTACAGAAGAGGAAGCCACAGAATTACCCCGAATGACACCCGAAGAACATGTGATCCAGGACTACGCCAGCACATCTCTGTCGCTAAAAGCCCATCCGGTCAGTTTTCTTCGGCGGAAGCTAAACCAACTACAGGTTACGCCTGCCGCCGGATTAAGAAAAATGAAGAATGGCATGTACGTAAAGGCCTGTGGCCTAATCACGGTCCGGCAACGTCCCGGTACGGCCAAAGGCGTTCTGTTCATCACTATCGAAGATGAAACCGGATTTGCCAACCTGGTTGTCTGGTCAAAGACTTTCAGGAAATACCGCAAACAGGTCCTTCAATCCAGGCTGCTCATGGTATCCGGCAAATTACAGGTCAAAGGCGAAGTCATCCATGTGGTGGTCAATACCTGCTACAACCTAAATGAATGGATGAGCCTCGATACTGAGGGGTATGATATCGGCCCTGTCCATAAGCATATGCAGGCGAAAGGGGCTACTGAAGAAACTTCATCCGGGAAGGTTGTCCAGGGAACACTTTTCCCGTCGAGGGATTTCAAATAACAAAACTTACCGAAAGGGGGCCGGATTTTCCGTTAACAGCAAAACAGGATGCCCAATGCCTGTTGTGCTTAAAAAATTTCTACTGAAAATCGCAATCTTATTTAAGAACAATCTAAGACCTTTTTATATTTTTGTACCCTGATTTTCGGCAGTTAACAATTGATATCGTAAATACCGGGGTCGGCTGGTTACGATGATTGTTTTAAATTAAATTAAAAAACCAAAAATGTCACATGTAAATCTTATTGACTTAACGATTCTTACGGTATTGACTCTCGGGTTTATTGCGTTTTTGCTAAGTGAAAAAGTGCATATTTCCTCCATCCCGATACTCGTTATTTTGGGTTTTCTGTTCGGTCCTGTTTTTGGATTGATCCCCAATGCCCAGGGACACACCATTTTTAATTATGCCCGTGTTTTAGGTTTGGTACTCATATTATATACGGAGGGGCATAACCTGAAATGGTCGATGATTAAAAAGCACGTTACTACCATCGGGCTGATGGATACAGTAGGCTTGCTTTTAACGGCTGCCATTAGCGGTTTCCTGTTTTCGTATGTATTCGACCTGCCTTTGGGCGCTGGTTTACTTTTCGGGACCATTGTATCAGCAACCGACCCCGCTACCTTGATTCCACTATTCAAGCAAAACAAGGTCGACGAGAATATTAAAACGGTTATTGTTACCGAATCCATTTTCAATGACCCGCTGGCCATCGTCTTGAGTACACTGGCCATTGCCATGGTTGCACCACATGCCGACCAGGCTCATCTCATCGAAACGATTGCACATTATACCACCATCTACCCGGCTGGAATCATTTACTTCCTCTACGTTATGGTTTCGTCCCTGGCATTAGGCGTAGGGTTGGGGGTTATCGGTTACTGGTTTATCCGGTGGTTGAAACCGGGATTTTTTCCCCAAATCTTTGGTATCTCCATCGCATTCGGGGGTTTCCTGATTGGTGAAGCAGTCCAGACATCGGGTTACCTGGTAGCCACCATCATCGGTATTGTTTTTGGCAACCATGCCATCATGTTTAAAAGATGGAATGAACACGAAGGGTTCAACCAATTTATCAGGGAGGAAATGCATTTTAATGAAATCATCTCCGATATGGCCAGTGTGTTCATCTTTATTTTGTTTGGCGCCACCATTAACATATCCGTTCTTAACGAAACGCTGTTAAAAGGGGCCTTAATTGCTTTAGGGGTTGTTTTTATTGCCCGCCCTCTTGCTGCCTTAATCATCGTTCCATTAAAAAAATGGACCTTCAAAGAATATCTTTTTATTGCGCTTGAAGGGCCCCGGGGCGTTGTTCCTGCTGCATTGGCTGGAGTTCCCCTAAGCATCGGGTTTATGAATCACGATCAGTCCCTGATTTACTGGGGCGAGATTATTCTCTCGGCGACCATCATGACGGTTTTGATATCGGTATTGCTCGAAACACTTTGGGTAAAAACTCTTTCCAGGAAATTGTTAAGCCCTAAAGAATGATCATGTTTGAATATCCATCCTCCTGTTTATATCGGTTTCAGAATACCCATGGAAAAATCAGGTTTTGTAGAATGAGGGTGTGAAAATGGCCAACACCGACAGAATCTCCAGACGCCCCATGATCATGTTAAACGAAAGATAATACTTGCCAAAATCGGTTATCCCGGAAAAGTTATTAGCGGGTCCTACTTTCCCTAATACCGGACCTATTCCGCCCAGCGTGGTAATCACGCTACTGAATGCCGGTTTGTAATCGAGGCCGGTACCCATCATGATAATGGAACCAATCAGGAAGGTCAGGAAATAAATGAAGGCAAACGGGTAAATACTCAAGATGACCAGGATGGACGAACCTGTGGTCGTAAATCCGGACACCGTTTCAAAGAATGCATCGACAAAACGTGGGATGGAATGACTGAGCAGGTACGGCAAAGTCCCAAACAGCGAAATGAAAATCCAAACCAGTACCACCACCAGGAAACTGTCTCTTAAACCAGGCTCCTTCATCTGGTTGCGATGCGTGGCCAACACCATCACCCCGCCCGATGCCAGCGTAATCAGGAATGACCGACCAATAGCATAAACATCGGTCCCTCCATACACAAGAGAGACGGGGACATCAATGAGCATAAATAAGCTTTCGAATATCAAAGCAATGCCCAGCGTGTTGATAACAACCGAATTTAAGCCTGAAACCGGTAAGATGGCACTAATTAAACATGAATTTAACATTTTTCACTATCAAGGTTATCAGCAGAATTTCTACCTTGGATGAGCGATCTTCCCTAAAAGAAACGATTAAAGGTATTCATCCAATTTGTTCCCCGCATCAAGAATTGGTAACTTTGAAGTTTATGTGAAACACAGATAAAAGGAGAGGGCATGTTGTACCGTTTACTACGTTACATCGTCCATCTGATAATGAACAAATTGAATTTCCACATATGACAAGAGAAACGGGCGGATCGTTTGCCCTTTTGACCGGCGCCAGCCAGGGCTTGGGCAAACACATGGCTTTAGAGCTGGCCAGGAGACAATTCAATACCATCCTGGTAGCCCTACCCAACGAAGACATCCAAAGCATTGCCAAACAGTGCAGGGCTTTTGGGGTAAAAGCATATTATTACGAAACAGACCTGACGAAAAAGGAAGACCTTTTGGCGCTCACACACTGGATCAATGAGAATTTCAACATCAGTATTCTCATCAACAATGCCGGCTTAGGCGGAACAGAAAGTTTCCATGAAACCGATGTCGATTATGTCGACCACATCATCCAGCTGAATATCCGGGCCACTGCCATGATTACACACCAATTGCTCCCCAATATGATGCAGCAAAAGCAAGCCTACATCCTCAACGTTTCCAGCATGGCTGCGTTTTGTCCAATGGCCTACAAAGTGATATACTCAGCATCCAAACGTTTCATCCAGCACTTTTCCCTCAGTTTGCACCAGGAACTAAAACACAGCAACGTGTTTGTCAGTATCGTTCACCCGGGCCCCATGAAAACCAACAATCACGTCACACAACGTATTAAACAACAGGGAGTATTGGGAAAAATAGGCCTGCTTTCGCCGGAAAAAGTAGCCAGAAAAAGTATTCATCAACTATTGAAAAAGAAATCGTTTATCCTGTTGGGCTGGAGTAATCGTCTGAGCTGGCTTTTCATGCGTTTTGTCCCGACCTGGATTAAATTTCCCATCCTGAACCGGGCTTTCCGCCGCGAATCAAAATTTCAAATGGAATAAAGAAGATGTATGCCAACCATATTAGTCACTGGCGCCAATGGATTATTGGCCACGCACATTATCATTGAATTACTTGAAAACGGCTACCACGTAAAAGGCTTGTTGCGTAACCGCGCGAAGTTCCAATATCCCGGTCATCCAAACCTCGAACTCATCGAAAGCGATATCACCGACTTCCCTTCCGTCAAAAATGCTTTAGCAGGATGCGGGTCAGTCATTCATGTGGCAGCCCTAACGGCCCAGAACTTTCTCCGTTACGATGTTTATGAAAAAGTAAATGTTCAGGCTTCCGAAAAGCTCGTCAAGCTGGCCATCGATGCAAAGATCAAACGTTTCGTTTACGTCAGTTCGGCCAATGCGTTTGGTTACGGGAGCAAGGAAAATCCCGGAGACGAGACAACCTCCATGAAAGCGCCGTTTACCTCCTCTCTTTATGCCCGCAGCAAACAGGAAGCGCAGATGCGGGTTTTATCCTACCGGGATCAAATGGAAGTTGTGGTCATCAACCCGACCTTTATGCTGGGGGCCTACGACGGGAAACCCAGCTCCGGACAAATCATTTTCATGGGGTACCTTAAACCGGTTATTTTCTATCCGCCGGGAGGGAAAAACTTCGTGCATGTAGCAGACGTGGCAAAAGGAACGGTGCTGGCACTGGAAAACGGGACCGCAGGTGAATCGTACCTCATGGCCAATGAAAACCTCTCCTACCGCGAATTCTTTCGTCAACTGGCCGTGGTCACCGAACGCAACCCCATGCTGATACCAGTTCCCGGGTTCATTTTATTGGCAGCGGGATACATTGGCGATCTGCTTCGCTTTATCGGCTATCCCGTCAGTTTCTCGTCGGTCAACATGCGAAGCCTGTGCGTGCACAACTACTACAACAATGAGAAAGCGGGACAACAACTGGGCATGACCTTCCGTCCCGTAAAACAAGCCATTGCCGAAGCGATTGACTGGTTCCGGAGCAAAGGCATGCTCAGTTAATCCCTTCAAATCCCTGATCTCCCCAGGCAGTGCCCCACGAATTCCGGATGAAAAAAGAGGCGGAAACGGATTTACCCCGGATGGCCGGGAATTTCCCGAATACGCAATAATATTCCGGGCAAGGTTTGAATTTATTTGCCCCCCATTATCTCACTCTTCACATTCCTGCGGTGTTCAATCCCCCACTCCACCATCACATCCAGCACCGCTTTGAAGCGCTGGCCCGACTCAGTCAACTCATATTCCACGGTTACCGGGGTGGTATTATGCACCGTCCGTTTCACAATGCTGTTCATCTCCAGGTCTTTTAATTCCTTCGAGAGCATACGGGGCGTAATTTTCTCAATATCCCGCTCCAGTTCCTTAAAACGCTTTTTACCATAAAGCAAGGAACCAATAATTGGTAATTTCCACTTACCGTTAATCACGTTTATCGTGTCGTTCACCGCCATCACATAATTGCCGGAACACATCTTCGCTTCGGCCAATACGGTTGCATCACATGCCATAACCCTTAATTTTACTAATACTATACTTTTATATACCGGTATACTTTAGTATAGTAGTTACTTTTCGATAGCAAACATAGTGTATTTTCGCCATTGTTTTTAATTGGTCTAAAAAATAATTGCAATGAATTTAATTGATAATTTAAAATGGCGCTATGCCACCAAAAAGATGAATGGCAAAGCGGTTCCCGAAGAAAAACTGCAATATATTCTGGAAGCCGCCCAGCTGGCGCCATCTTCCTCCGGGTTGCAACCCTACTCCATTTTGGTAGTTAGCAATAAAGAGCTGAAAGAGAAGATGAAACCGGTTGCCGGGGATCAAAGCCAGCTCACCGACGCATCGCACGTACTGGTTTTTGCCGCCTGGGAAAACTATACCGAAGAAAAAATCAAAGAGGTTTTTAACCACACAATTAAAGAACGGGGGTTGCCTGAGACAACAATGGACGCCTACCGGGAAAGACTGTGGGGCATGTACTCACAAATGCCGGAAGAGTGGCACTTTCACCACGCGGCCAAGCAGGCATACATTGCCTTTGGTTTGGCCATTGCCGCTGCTGCCGAACAAAAAGTAGATGCCACCCCAATGGAAGGTTTCGATGCTGCTGCCATGGATGAGTTGCTCAACCTGAAAGAAAAAGGACTGCGCAGTGTAACGATTCTGCCATTGGGCTACCGCGACGAAGACAACGACTGGTTGGTGAATATGAAAAAGGTCCGTACGCCGAAAGGCCGGTTATTCATCGAACTGAACTAAGAAAAAGAAACTTCAGGACGGTCGGATTATCTGCAAACAGAATTATGTAGCCTAATCGTTAAGGCAGCCACAATGAGGCTGCCTTTTTCGTTTTCAATAATAAACAGCAGGGCAAACCGATATAAATTTTCTTCCGGAAGGTAACCGGTAATAGCATCCGTTGATAATTTTTTCCCTATCCCGTTTTTCCGTTTGAAATTTTTATACTAAATTCACTAGCAATTTAAAAAACAACAATAACCAATAAACAAACATATCCGGCAGCAGCACACCAGGCAACAAACTGACTAACATACAACCAGGCAACCGGAAGATAGCAACGCAATGAACAGACGCAGGAAAATAACCATCAGGGACTGAACTAAAGCCATCAGGTATCACCAAACATTCCGGGAAACACATGCCGGGCTATCAGAAATAAAAAAAGAGCGAGCAGATACCCAAAAAGATGTTGAGGAACACATGCCGGACTATCAGGAACACAAAAAGGACGATCAGATACCCAAAAAGATGCTGATGAACACGTGCCGGACTATCAGGAAGCAAAGACGGGCGGACAACACAATAAAAACACCGGGTAGGACATAGTGAAGAACGGATAAGGAGCGATAAATCGATTCAAGACAACGGAAAATCAGCTCACCGGAAACGTTAACCCCGTTGCCGGGGCGCTTGTAAAATAGAATTTATAACACTTAATCGTTTTAGTTATGACTAGAAGAACCTCAGAAGTAAAAACCCTGGGAAAATACAGGGTAGCTTTCGAAAACTCAGCAAACCAACCACAAATCGCTTCCTCTGTGGCCTTATATGGCTATGATGCCGATAAAATGGCAGAAGGTAAAGCGTTGTTCGACGATGCCGTCCTGCTATTCGACACCAACAAGACTGAGAATGACGAAGCATCGGCTGCTTACAGTGTGTACAAAAACAAGCGAAAGGAACTAAAAACCATGTATGCCCGGCACCGTAAAAAAGCTAAAGTTGCCTTCATGCGCGATCCCGTAACCGCCGACCAAATCGGGGTCACCGGGGAGCTGCCGGAAGCATATGCCAATTGGCTGCAAACCGTGAAAAAATTTTATACTACAGCGCTGGCCGATAGCAATATCCAATCCCGGCTCAACCAGTTTCAGATAACAACAGAAGAGTTGAACGCCGGCAATGCAATTATTCCGGAGGTAGAAAAGTTGAGGGCAGCCTATCTGAAAGAACTGGGCGAATCGCAGGATGCGACCACCGCCAAAGATTCCGCCCTGGCCAAAATCGACGACTGGATGCGGGAATTCTATGCGGTAGCACGCTTAGCGCTCGAAAATAACCCGCAATTACTCGAAGCATTGGGAATCACCGTGAAACGATAATTGCAATTGATTTGACTTAACGAACAAGGCAGCCCAAATGAGGCTGCCTTGTTCGTTTTCAACAATAAACAACATACGGTATTCCCAGCTCCGGAATCCCAGGCTTTCAGCCTGTTTCCGACCGCCACGCACCGGCCATCATCAGTGGGCCCGGGCCTGAAAGGCTCCCATTCCATAGCTTGGGGCATCGCCCCAAGGATCGGGCACAACAGGTAAACCGCCAGCCTGTTTCCGGCCGCCATCGAACCGGCCATCATCAGTGGGCCTGAGCCTGAAAGGCTCCCATTCCATAGCTTGGGGCATCGCCCCAAGGATCGGGCACAACAGGTAAACCGCCAGCCTGTTTCCAACCGCCATCGAACCGGCCATCATCAGTGGGCCCGGGCCTGAAAGGCTCCCATTCCATAGCTTGGGGCATCGCCCCAAGGATCGATGACACCAGATAAACCGCCAGCCTGTTTCCGGCCGCCACGCACCAGCCATCATCAGTGGGCCCGGGCCTGAAAGGCTCCCATTCCATAGCTTGGGGCATCGCCCCAAGGATCGGGCGAAACAGGTAAACCGCCAGCCTGTAGGGCTGGGACACGTTCTCCTCCCCCCAACGGAATTGTGGAAGCCCTTCAGGCTTCCCTCGTTGTTCGGCGCCTTTCTCTAGGGCCTGTCCCGACAAACGTCGTGGGGCGTTGCCCCCAGTTCCGGAATCCCAGGCTTTCAGCCTGTTTCCGTCCGCCACGGAACCGGCCATCATCAGTGGGCCTGAGCCTGAAAGGCTCCCATTCCATAACTTGGGGCATCGCCCCAAGGATCGGGCACAACAGATAAACCGCCAGCCTGTTTCCAACCGCCACGCACCGGCCATCATCAGTGGGCCTGAGCCTGAAAGGCTCCCATTCCATAGCTTGGGGCATCGCCCCAAGGATCGATGACACCAGATAAACCGCCAGCCTGTTTCCGGCCGCCACGCACCAGCCATCATCAGTGGGCCTGAGCCTGAAAGGCTCCCATTCCATAGCTTGGGGCATCGCCCCAAGGATCGGGCGAAACAGGTAAACCGCCAGCCTGTAGGGCTGGGACACGTTCTCCTCCCCCCAACGGAATTGTGGAAGCCCTTCAGGCTTCCCTCGTTGTTCGGCGCCTTTCTCTGGGGCCTGTCCCGACAAACGTCGTGGGGCGTTGCCCCCAGCTTCGGAATCCCAGGCTTTCAGCCTGTTTCCGTCCGCCACGAACCGGCCATCATCAGTGGGCCCGGGCCTGAAAGGCTCCCATTCCATAGCTTGGGGCATCGCCCCAAGGATCGGGCGAAACAGGTAAACCGCCAGCCTGTAGGGCTGGGACACGTTCTCCTCCCCCCAACGGAATTGTGGAAGCCCTTCAGGCTTCCCTCGTTGTTCGGCGCCTTTCTCTGGGGCCTGTCCCGACAAACGTCGTGGGGCGTTGCCCCCAGTTCCGGAATCCCAGGCTTTCAGCCTGTTTCCGTCCGCCACGCACCGGCCATCATCAGTGGGCCCGGGCCTGAAAGGCTCCCATTCCATAGCTTGGGGCATCGCCCCAAGGATCAGGCGCAACAGGTAAACCGCCAGCCTGTAGGGCTGGGACACGTTCTCCTCCCCCCAACGGAATTGTGGAAGCCCTTCAGGCTTCCCTCGTTGTTCGGCGCCTTTCTCTAGGGCCTGTCCCGACAAACGTCGTGGGGCGTTGCCCCCAGTTCCGGAATCCCAGGCTTTCAGCCTGTTTCCGGCCGCCACGAACCGGCCATCATCGGCAGGCCCCACGTGAAACATCGAAGGAAACCTTTAAAGTTTGGCGCTGGCGCCCAATGAAGCTCCGGCAGTTGATGCCTTTCGAACAGGCAGCGGCGTGAGTCCTTCTCTATGATTAGAGAAGGGGTGGGATGAGTAGAAACACTCAAAGGTATTACCCCGTCGTTCCCAGTGCATTGGCAATGGCGTTCACACATTGCAGCAATGCAAACAAGTACTGGTCTTCGTCCGGAAGGTTATCTTTCTTTGCCGCACGCCATTTACGTAGCAATTCAATCTGTGCTTCATGGAGGTGCGCCAATGCTTCGGCCCGTAGCATGGTCGAGTAATAGTGATTTTTACGCCGTTTGTTAATTGGGATTTTCAACAAATCGGCCAGCATGTTTCGGGTTAGTTCCAACTCAGCAACCATTTTAGCCATCATCCGTCCGCGGACATCGGCATCTTCCACAAGGGCAGCGTATTTCGCCATGATACGTTCATCGGTAGCTGCCAGGCTCGAGTCGAGGTTGGTGATCACATAGCGTACAAACGGATCATATTTTACCAACTCGCGGAGTTTCGCGTACGCTTTGTTATCTCCGGCCTGCATCTCCTTCAATGTCGAGCCCACGCCATACCAACTGGTGATGTTAAACCGCGACTGCGCCCAGCTGAATACCCACGGGATGGCCCGTAAATCTTCGATGGAGCGCTTACCGGTGCGCCGGGCGGGCCGCGAGCCAATCTTGCTCGACTCGATCACGTCGATAGGCGTAGCCTGGGAGAAGAATTGTATAAAATCGGGGCCCGAAATCAATTCACGGTAGTAATACTGTCCCCGCTCTCCCAGCTTACGAAACAAACCGGCCACATCGCCATTCCCGGCAGGAAGGTATTTGTGCAGCGCCGTTTGTGCAGTGACACTGGCCAGCATCAACTCGAGATTGTAGGCAGCATTCACCAGGTTGGCATACTTTCGCTCGATGGTTTCGCCCTGTTCGGTTACCCGGAATTGTCCGTTGATGGAACCATGCGGCAATGTTTTGATGAACCAGTGTAATGGCCCGGAACCACGGCTGATACTTCCTCCCTTTCCGTGAAAGAACCGGACGATAACACCGTGCTTCTTCCCCACTTCGGTGAGGTGGCGCTGCGCTTCGTTCAGAAACCACGAGCTGGCCAGGATACCGCCGTCCTTGTTGCTGTCGCTGTACCCAACCATCACATCCTGGTAAAGGACTTTAGCTTTGGTACGTTCGCGCTGCAATTCCAGACTGTTCTTCACCACCGGATGGCTTAGGTAATCATCCAGAATCTGTGGGCTGGCCTTCAGGTCGTCAATGGTTTCGAAAAGCGGCGCTACCGGCAGCTTCGCCGCCAGGGCATTGTTGTATTGTATGGTAAGGCCGGCTTCGCGCATAAACAGGTATACGGTCAACAGGTCTTCGGCATTGCGCGTCATACTAATAATGAGTTTCCCGATGGAACGCCGGCTGTACCGGCTGATGTGGTCCTGCACCACCTGGAGCGTCTCAATCACGTTGCGCGCTTCGCTGCCGGTTCCGGAATGCTCCAGCAGGAAGGGCCGGTTCATCTTCAGCTCGGCATCCAGAAATTTACGTTTCTCCGTTTGCGATGAAAGGGCCAGGCCCTCCGTATTTGCCCCCAACGATGCAGCAACCAACTGACCCAGCGCTTTCTCATGAAACTGGCTGTTCTGACGAATATCGAGCTGTGCCAGGTGAAAACCAAAAATGGTCAACAGTCGTTTGCAACGCCCCACATCGACATGAGCCACTTCAGGTATTCCATAATTTTCCAGCTCCTGTGACAGGATATTTAAGTCGGCTACCAGCTGTTCGGAGTGACGGTAACGGTTCTCCGCGTCTTCCAGCGCCATGTTGTATTCCTGCGTTACATCGATGGGCAACTTGTGCAGCAACAACATGACGTATGCTTTGAATATTTCGTTTTGATTTTCCTTCAGCACCTTTTCTCCTGACGCCCCCAAATCTGAAACCAACTGCCCTAACCGTGTGGCAAACACTTCGCCTGCCCCGTGCAGACTGATATAAATACTCAGCTTTTGCGCCAATGCCAGCAGCTCCTTCTTCACAATCACAAAAGCATGAATGCGAAGCTTATTCAGCGTCATCCGGGTAATGCCGGGCGTCACCAGCGGATGGCCGTCGCGATCGCCCCCAACCCAGTTTCCGAACGACAATCCAGGAAAAAGATCGGTGTTATTCAACTTGGCGACATCAAACCCCGACTCGCGCCAGGCTTGTCGTAACCGTTTATCGAGGAAAACCACCACATCGGAAAATACGTTGGTGAGGTAGTGCAAAATATTGTCAAGCTCCGACTCCAGCCGGGGCTTTTCAATGTAAATCTCGTCGATGTTCCACAAGCGGTGCAGGCTCTGCTTAATCTCATCCCGGATGTCTTCCCGCTCGATGTGGGTGTACATTTTATTCTCGCGTTGAACCAGTAACAGGTAAAGTCTTCGGTACTCCTGCAACACCACCGTTCGTTTGGCCTCTGTAGGATGCGCTGTCAGAACAGGCTCGACCAGCACACCGGGCAAAACTTCCAGGATTTGCTCTTCGGTGATACCTTTCTCTTTTAGCAATTTGAAGTTCGCCGACCAAAGTCCGTTTACCGTACTCATATCCCGGTCTTCCTTCGCGCGCCGGCTTTGTACCGCGCCATTCACTTCCACCAGGTTTACCAGCTGGAAACTCATCGAAAGCATGTGAATGTAATCGTTGCTCAGTAATACATCTTCGGGTGGCTGTTCGTCGGAACTAATCCAGGGAATATAAGGAACAATGGCCTGCTTGCCGCTCTCTTCGAGCACTTCGCGAAAGCAAGTCAGTAAAAAATCCAAATCCTCATACGGCCTTCCCAGTGCATCCCTTACTTCGGTGAATACGGTTTTCATGGTCATCGCAATTTATCTAAGGAACTAAACATCCGAAATAATGAACAGTTCAAAATGATTTGAAATTGGATAATGGATGATGAACAATGATGGTCTGTGATAGGATGAGATTCAGCGCGCTTTGCTATTTTCCGATCCTCCGGTCCGGAATACCATTTATTCATGCATAAAAGCTGACTCTCCTTCTATTTTGTCTTTCCGTGTTAAATAAAGCTCCCGTCGGTTGATTATTAAGCTAAGAAGGTCTAATTTAGTGTAGACCATGCACAAATATTATATTCAATATGGAAAATCCAAATAAAACGGTTGAAGGAAAAAAGCCATCAGACCATCAAAATGACGTAAAAAAAGTAACTGCTGAAACTCCAAAGTCGAAGCAAGCGGCAGCACAAAAAGTGGATTCTGGTAGTACAAAAACGACTGAAGCAAAAGCCACTCCCGTAAAAAAAACACCTGCACCAAGGAGGAAAAGAAGTACTTCAACATCCAATACCTCTGAAACAATAACACCCGCCGGTACAAGCAAACCAGCTCCAGCTCCAGCCACTTCAAAAACGGTCGAAACGAAGCCAGTTAATAAGAAAAATATTCCTGCTAAGGAAACAGAAGAAGTGACCAAAAGCAAAAAAGTGGCAAAACCATCAAATAATGAAATAACTATCGAAAAAAGTCAATCCGGACCGAAACCGGTTACTGAAGATAAGGGTAAGTCTGATTCGAAAAAGAAAGAGACTAGTTCCGACAAGAAACAAGGAGGTAAAATGAAGACAGAAAAAAAGAAAGTCAAGAAAGCAGAAGAAAAGGTTGACAAGCTAAAGAAGAAGGTTAAAAAGGCCAAAAAGAAAGATGTCAAAAAAAGTAAGCTGAATAACTGGAAAGACAAACTAAAGAAGGCCCTGAAAAAACTCAAACGCCGTAACAAAGCACTTAAAAAAACGAAGAAATAATCTTTTGTTTGCCTGTATTTACAAATCTGTAAAATTCAGCCACGATAGGTAACCAGATTATTATGGCTGAATTTGTGCGGTCAGAAATCAATTTTCAAATGTCTTTTTAAGACAAAGCGCTCGTTGAACAATTGCGTAAATCTTTCTTTCTGCATAAACGCTGTGGCAACATCTTATCAGGAATTCTCCCGCCAATAATCAGTATAGACTCGTCTTTATTCGTAAACAATCCACTCCTTCCATTCGTTACCCTGACGATAAACGGTAAAATATAGCCATATTTCGACTAAAACCATAACGTACGCCGGCCACACCTTATGTTAAAACCGGCAGCTCCCATTTGATAATACCCGACCACCGTTTTCAATCGTCGAAAAGATTACGAAACAAATACCATAAACAAGAAAGCCACAGGTAATGAAAAAAATCTTGCTTCTCCCGATGCTTCTTGCCGGCATCGCATTGACCTTAAAAGGACAACCACCAACTGAACAACTTACTTCATTTGTCGATCCGTTTATTGGTACGGAAGGTGCCGGTAATGTTTTTCCGGGCGCTTCACTTCCTTTCGGGATGGTGAAACCGGGGCCCGATTGCGGTAATAAAAGTTCCAACTCCGGGTATGTTCCCGGAGCGGTGATTCACGGTTTCAGCCATGTTCACGTCAGTGGGACCGGCGGTGGCCCGAAATACGGGAATGTGCTGGTGATGCCTTTCACCGGGCCGTTTCACCCAGAAAAGATACAATCACAACCAGCCAATGAACAGGCCAGCCCGGGCTACTTTGCCGTCGACCTGACCGATTACGACATCAAGGCCGAAATGACCGTCAGCCGGCGGGTTGGTTTTCACCGGTACACGTTCGGTGATAATAAAGAGCGGGGCATTCTCATCGATGCCGGGAGTATGCTGGGTGAACATCATTGTTGCGGTGAGGCACAACGGCTCATCGGCTCGGAAATCAAGGTTGTTTCCGACACGCTGATTCAAGGTTACACGCGCGTGAGAGGCGGATGGAATAAGGGAGGCGAATACACCGTTTTCTTCTCTGCCGTTTTCGATACGCCAGCCAAATCATACGGGACATGGAAAGGAAACGTGGCTTCACCCGAAAAAGCGTCGGAATACGACAGCGGCAAAAAGACCGGCGCCTGGTTCTTCTTCGGGAATGGAAGTAAAAAAGCCATCCAGGTAAAAGTGGGCATTTCGTTCATCAGCAGCGGGAAAGCATTGGCCAACCTTCAGCAGGAAGTCCCGGGATGGAATTTTGATAAAGTACATCAGGATGCTGTTCAAACATGGAACAATGTTTTGAATACGATTCATGTGGAAGGCGCTTCGAATGATATGAAGAAAGTGTTCTATACCGCCATGTATCACGCCATGCTGATGCCGGTGGACCGGACCGGGGAGAATCCGAAATGGCACTCTGATGAGCCGTATTACGACGATTTCTACGCCATTTGGGATACCTTCCGGGCAACCAATCCGTTGCTGACACTCATTCAACCCGACCGGGAAAGAGATATTGTCCGTTCGCTGATTGACATATACCGCTACGAAGGCTACATGCCCGATTCGCGCAGCGGCAACCAGACCGGGCGCACCCAGGGAGGCAGCAACTGCGACATGGTGGTAGCCGACGCTTTCCTGAAAGACTTGAAAGGCATTGATTACCAAACAGGATACGAAGCGATGGTAAAAGACGCGGAGATTCCGCCGGGTGGCAACCAGCAAACCGACGGACGAGGCGGCATCAACGAATACATCAAGCTGAACTATGTACCGGCAGAATATGAACCGGACGGAAAATCGCCGACACTGCACACCCCAAAACTATACGACCGGGCCGGAACACGTACCGTGGAGTATTCGGCGAACGATTGGGCCATTGCACAAGTAGCGAAAGGTCTCGGCAAAGAAGCGGACTATGAAAAGTACCGCAAACGGGCAACCAACTGGGCCAACTTATGGCGGCGGCAGGTAACTGACAGCGGTGTAAGCGGATTCATCTGGCCCAAGCGAAGAGATGGTTCGTGGGTCGAAGATTTCCCGACCACAAAAGCCGGCAGCTGGGGCAACTTCTTTTACGAGGCCAATTCGTGGGAGTATTCCTTCTATGTGCCACAAGACGCACGGGCATTGATTGACAGTTGCGGTGGCCCGGAAACCTTTGTGAAAAGGCTGGATACCTTTTTTACGGGACCGAACTACCGGGTCGACAATGAACCGGGCTTCTTCACTCCTTGCCTGTACACTTATGCGGGTTATCAATACAAAAGCAGCGACCGCGTTCGCGATATCATCCTAAAGCACTACACCTCGGCAAGAGATGGCATTCCGGGCAACGACGATTCGGGATCGATGTCAGCATGGCTGGTATTCAACACCGTAGGATTCTATCCCAATGCCGGACAGGATGTCTATCTCATCACTGCTCCACATTTTCAGCGGGCCGTACTGGATCTAGGCGGCGGAAAACAATTGGAAGTAATCGCATCGAACCTTTCTGAAACAAACCGGTACATTCAGTCGGCCACATTAAATGGCCAACCATTGAACAGGGCCTGGTTCCGCCACAGCGAAATTGCGAACGGGGCAAAACTCCGGTTCGTGATGGGCCCGAAACCTTCGGATTTTGGAAGAGAGCATTTACCTCCTTCCCTTTCCGCTCACGAATAGGCTGAAAATTCTGAGAGCAGGGCATAAAAAAGTCCCGCCAAAAGCGGGACTTTAAAATTTTTAATGTCTGTATATTACAGACTATGCTAGTTTTACATTGACTGCATTTAAACCTTTTTTGCCCTCCTGCAATTCAAACGTTACTTCATCATCCTCACGAATCTGGTCGATTAATCCGGATGAATGTACGAAATATTCTTTTGATGAATTTTCGTCTTTAATGAAACCAAATCCTTTTGATTCATTAAAAAATTTTACTGTCCCTTTGTTCATGATAATTGAATTAATTCGGTCTAAGTTACGGCTAATAATTGAAACCTAATCCAGTTTTGAAATTAATCTCCGGACTTATTTCCCGGTTGTTTTTCAATTACCTGTTCTCATGAATAGATTTCTGTCCGTTCAACCACAACCGAAAGACAGATCAAAGTGAAGCAATCATTTTTTCCAACTCCTTACGGCTCAGTTTCAGTTTCACCGCCAGAATCTTGAAAAAGTCCTCTTTTGTCTCATGTCTCCACATTAAATCAGCATTTGTCAATTGAGGGTATTTTCTTTTCAGATCCATCTGAATGCTGTTCCACTTGTTGATGTCAAAATCTGTACTCATTATTGTTCTTTTTTAAATAAATAGATTTCTAAAGGGATAAATCATGAAGGTCTTTCCGATGGGATGTCATAGAATTCTGATCTTTCGGAAGGCAGGTTCCGTTAACGGAAGCTTTTTGCATCAGTTGATTTAATCGGCAAATATACAGAAATCAGCCGGGATTACCTGAAAAAGTACCAAAACAACATCCATAAAAAAGAAATTGTATCGGTCTGCGCATACTTTTGCTGAGCGCAACAGGTCTAAGCCAGTGAACCACTTGCGCGTTTTTTATCATCCTGCTGAGTATATCAGCACTTTTATGCTAACTTTAAAACCGCGTTTTAACCCAATTGGAGATTTTAATTTCAGCATACCATGAAACCGATTCGCATTCACTACCTGCAACACGTTTCCTTCGAAGGGGTGGGTTGTATCGGACAATGGGTAGCCCGAAACCAACATACGCTAACCGTTACCCGTTTTTTCGCGAACGATGAACTCCCCTCCCTTTCCGATTTCGATATGCTCATCATCATGGGAGGCCCCATGGGAATTTACGATGACGGGAAATATCCGTGGCTAACCAAAGAGAAGGAGTTTATACAACGAGCCATAGAGGCCAGGAAAACAGTTTTAGGCATTTGTTTGGGCTCACAGTTTATTGCCCATGCTATGGGGGCCAATGTCTATCCGAATAGCGAAAAGGAGATTGGATGGTTTAATATTTCGCTAACAAAGGATGGCGGTCGGAGTAAACTTCTCAGCGATTTTGAAGAAACCTTCCCGGTATTCCACTGGCATGGCGACACGTTTGAGCTACCCGCAGGGGCGCAACATCTTTTTCAATCGGAAGGCTGTAAAAACCAGGGGTTCATCCGTGATAATGTTTTAGGACTGCAATTTCATTTCGAAGTAACACCGGAAAGCCTAAACGAAATGGTGAAACACGGACAAGAAGAATTGACTGACGGAAAGTATATCCAAAGTGCAAAAGAAATTCTGGCTCACCAGCAGCTCATTCTCCGAAATAATGATTTGATGTTTACCATTCTTGACAGAATAACGCGGCATATCAACTAATTTTCATGTGACGCCCGGATTTTTCTTCTCTCTACTAACAAGCCCGTGCACGTTTCCCCTGGCTTTCTGACGAACATGCAAGACAACCCAATCGCTTTTAAAATGAGAAATATACTGTCATGAAAAAGAAAAAACACGAAAACGAATACTTCGATGCCATGAGAAAAGACCTGGGCAACTGGCGCGGTCCCTTT
The DNA here is from genome assembly GCF_009617895.1 of Prolixibacter sp. SD074. NCBI lineage: Bacteria > Pseudomonadati > Bacteroidota > Bacteroidia > Marinilabiliales > Prolixibacteraceae > Prolixibacter > Prolixibacter sp. SD074. The sequence goes on along the minus strand of NZ_BLAW01000001.1, from coordinate 764,961 downwards.
TATGTGAACCGCAAAGATCCGAGGTTAATTGTTCCCAAGTATAATCCGGCCCGGGGTTACACCTTTAACTTTGCCAGTCCATATGCCTACATCACAATTATTGCCTTTATACTGATTATTGTCGCTGCACAGTATTTGAAATAATACAGATGAGGTTAGTATCGTTTCTGTTGTTACAATGTTTTCTGTCGTTGATACAACGAGCCGGTCCTCAACGAGTTACCGGCTCAACATTTAATTCTTGTATATCTTCAGCGGTCGCTTCAGTGCGCGGACTACCAGTATTATTCCTGCTAAGACAAACGGGATACTGAGCAATTGTCCCATATTCAACAGCATGTGTGCTTCAAACGGTTCCTGGTTTTCCTTGATGAATTCGATAAAGAAACGGGCGGTAAAAATGCAGATAAAGAATACCCCCAACAGGAAACCGGGACGGTTCCTCTTATCGACTGTGTGAAAGTACATCCGCCAAAGCAGAACAAAGGTGGCCAGGTAACAAAGCGCCTCGTAAATCTGTGTGGGATGTTTGGCAACGGTTTCGCCGTTGCGCTCAAAAATAAATCCCCAGGGGAGCGATGTTTGTACACCATAGATTTCTGAGTTCATCAGGTTACCGGTACGAATGAGTACGGCCACCAGGGCCACCGGGACCACCAGTCGATCCAAAGTCCAAAGCATGGAGCGTTTGGTGACGAACCGGGAGTACAACCAGATGGCAATCAGGATACCGATAGCGCCGCCATGGCTGGCCAGACCGCCGTGCCACACCTTCAGAATCTCGCTGGGGTGCTGCGAATAGTAATCCCATCCATAAAAGAAAACATGTCCTAACCGTGCGCCAACCACCGTGGCAATAATCACGTACATAAAGAGACTGTCGAGCCACTTTTCGTTAGCGTTTTCAAACTTTAACATCTTCTCCATGATGTAATAACCCAACAGAAAGCCGGTGGCAAACAAAAGTCCGTACCAACGAACCGACAAAGGCCCCAGATGAAAAATCTCAGGGTTTACATTCCAATGGATAAACAGGAACTCATTCATAGCGTGCTCACATTAAGGGTAAAAGCAGCAGGTTGCCCCTGCTGCCATATGAAGGACCAGAATTGATTTAGCTTACACAACGCCACGCCCATGACATTGTTTATATTTCTTTCCACTTCCGCAAGGACATGGATCATTTCGTCCGATTTTCGGCCCATGGCGAATCGGCTCCATTTTCTTGGGTGGTTGTTGCTCACCACCCTGTTCACCGCCGCCGGAACTCAACCTGCCGGCTTCACTTTTCTGCTCCTGATACTGTGAGCGATCGGTGTGTTGAACGGCCCGTGCTTCCTGTACCTGGTCCGGATCGCTGATGGGAATATGTCCCTTCATCAGGGTGGAAACCACATCCAGGTTCAGCTTATCCATCATTGATTTGAACAGGTTGAAGGATTCGAGCTTGTAAATCAACAACGGATCTTTCTGCTCGTAGCTGGCGTTCTGTACCGAAGTACGCAAATCGTCCAGTTCACGCAAGTGCTCTTTCCACGAATCGTCAATCGAAGCCAGGTTCACCTGTTTCATGTATGATTTCACCAAATCCTGTGCCTCGGAGTTGTACGATTTCTCGAGGTTGGTAACAATCTGGTAAACCTTCTGCCCGTCGCTGATAGGAACAACGATATTATTGTAAATGTGTGATTTGTGTTCGTATACATCTTTAATAACCGGCCATGCCTGCTTGGCGATGATCTCCACCTTTCGGGAATAATTGTCGATCATTTCCTTGTATATCCGCCCGGTAATTTCTTCCGGATTTTGGCTGATGAATTCTTCCTTCGTCACCGAGGTGTCGATGGAGAGCAAACGCATGGCCTCGAGACGGAATTCTTCGTAAGCGTCCTGTCCCATCTGGTGGAAATCGGCTACCAGACCTTCCACAGAGTCGTACATCATATTCAGTACGTCTACTTCCAGGCGTTCGCCGAAGAGCGCATGTTTACGTTTCTTATAAATGACCTCACGCTGCGAGTTCATCACATCATCGTATTCCAGCAATCGCTTACGAATACCGAAATTGTTCTCTTCCACTTTTTTCTGTGCCCGTTCAATGGACCTGGAAATCATGGAGTGCTGAATCACTTCGCCCTCTTCCAGTCCCAGGCGGTCCATAATACCGGCAATCCGGTCGGAAGAGAAGAGGCGCATCAGGTCGTCTTCCAACGACACAAAGAACTGAGATGAACCGGGGTCACCCTGACGGCCGGAACGTCCGCGTAACTGGCGGTCGACACGACGTGATTCGTGACGCTCGGTGCCAATTATGGCCAAACCGCCGGCTTCTTTCGTTTCCTTCGTCAACTTGATGTCGGTACCCCGTCCGGCCATGTTCGTCGCAATAGTCACGGTCCCGGGCTTACCGGCTTCCGCCACAATGTCAGCCTCACGCTGGTGCAACTTCGCGTTCAGCACCTGGTGATCGATCCCCCGCATTTTCAGCATACGGCTCAACAATTCCGATATTTCCACGGAAGTGGTACCTACCAGGATTGGCCGTCCCTGTTTATGCAGTTTGATTATCTCCTCGATAATAGCGTTATATTTCTCCTTTTTGGTTTTGTAAACCAAATCCTCGTGATCCTTCCGTACAACGGGTTTATTGGTCGGGATAACAACAACCTCCAGTTTGTAGATGTCCCACAATTCTCCTGCTTCCGTTTCCGCCGTACCGGTCATACCGGCCAGTTTGTGGTACATCCGGAAGTAGTTCTGAAGTGTAATGGTTGCAAATGTCTGTGTGGCAGCTTCCACTTTCACCCGCTCCTTTGCCTCGATGGCCTGGTGCAATCCGTCGGAATAGCGCCGGCCCTCCATGATACGTCCGGTTTGCTCGTCGACGATTTTCACCTTGTTGTCCATTACCACGTACTCCACATCCTTTTCGAACATGGTGTAGGCACGCAACAACTGATTGATGGTGTGCACACGCTCCGATTTCACTGCGTAACTCTGAATCAGCTCGTCTTTCTTTGCCAGTTTGCCCTGTGCATCCAACGATTCGTCGTTTTCGATTTCAGCAATCTCGGCACCAATATCGGGCAAAATAAAGAAGTTGGAATCTTCGTTGTCTTCCGACAGTACATCGATCCCATTATCTGTTAACTCAATCGAGTTCAGTTTCTCGTCGATGATGAAGTAAAGCGGGTCAGTAACAATATGCATGTTCTTGTTATTGTCCTGCATGTAGTAGTTCTCCGTTTTCTGCATCCTGGCTTTAATACCCTCTTCGCTCAGATAACGGATAATCGCTTTATTCTTGGGAAGACCTTTAAATGCACGAAGCAACAATAACGAACCTTCATCACGCTCTTTGGAATCTTCCGATTTTATCTTCTTTTTGGCTTCCGCCAGAATTTGTGCCACAAGGTCACGCTGCAGTTTTACCAAACGCTCAATCGGTGCTTTCAACTCTTCGAATAGCTGGTCGTCGCCTTTTGGAATCGGGCCCGAAATAATCAACGGCGTACGGGCATCGTCAATCAAAACCGAGTCGACCTCATCGACGATGGCGTAGTGGTGTTTCCGCTGCACCAAATCGGATGGGTTGATGGCCATGTTATCGCGCAGGTAATCGAAACCAAACTCATTGTTGGTTCCATACGTGACATCTGCATTGTAAGCAGCACGTCGTTCGGCCGAATTGGGCTGATGCTTGTCAATACAATCAACAGACAAGCCGTGGAATTCGAAAATAGGTCCCATCCACTCCGAGTCACGACGGGCCAGGTAATCGTTCACGGTTACCAGATGTACTCCCTGGCCTGCCATGGCGTTCAGGAAAACCGGCAAGGTTGCCACCAGCGTTTTACCTTCACCGGTCGCCATCTCGGCAATTTTACCTTCGTGAAGCACAATACCACCGATGAGCTGAACATCGTAGTGGACCATATTCCACTTCTGCTCCGAACCTCCCGCTTCCCAGTGATTGGCGTAAACGGCTATGTCTCCTTTCACATCCACGTAATCTTTCGCGGCAGCTAAATCACGGTCGAAATCATTGGCCGTCACTTCCAGCTGTTCGTTCTCCGCAAAACGGCGGGCGGTATCTTTCACGATGGCAAAAGCCGTGGGCAAAACTTCATTCAATACTTCCTCAATCTTCGTATCGATCACCTCTTCCAGTTTGTCGACCCTGTCGTAGAGTTTTTCACTCTCTTCCAAAGGCACCGAACCACTTTCAGCCTGTTCCTTTAATGAAGCTATTTCGTCTTCTTCAGCCTTGATATACTCTTTAATCCTGCCTTTTAGTTTTTCTGTCTCAGCTCTAAGCTCGTCATTGGTAAACCCGGTTACGCGATCAAATTCATTTTTCACGCGCTCCAATACCGGCAGAATCCCTTTGATATCCCTTTCGGATTTATTACCAAAGACTTGTGTTAGAAATTTTGTTACAAATGCCATTATATCTTGTTCGGTTATTTTTTATGTTTACTTCTATCGCGAATCACTCACAAATTAAACTAAAAGTTGCAAGCATTGAAAACAATCGCTATTTTTTTCGGCGAGTCGAATTCCCCAATTTTTTGCCTTCACAGAACAGAAAAAAAGGAGAATACCGCCAGGGGCACTCTCCTCTTTACGAAATCAATATTTTCGGATGTAAAATCGCGGTCCGATCAATTTCCCGCCAGAGGGCAGATTTGCCAGGCGGGAAATGTTTATCAAGAACTATGCCCCGGTGGTCGGATCTGAAAACGTCCGGTTCATCATTTCCCGATCCATCATCAGCAGGCCTTGTCCTTCGCCGTTGATCATCTTCAGATTATTCAATATCTGATCGACGGTATTCTCTTCCTCAACCTGTTCGTCGAGGAACCACTGAAGGAAACTCTTGGTAGCATGATCTGATTCTGCAATCGAAATATCCATCAGATTATTAATACGTTCCGTAACATTTTGTTCGTGTGCCAGCGTTTTCTCAAAAACATCGACTACCTCATTAAACTCAGCCGGAACTTCAGCAATCGGGGCTAAAATAACCCTTGCTCCGCGGTCGTTCACGTAGTCGAAAAATTTCTGTGCATGCGCCAATTCTTCCTTGTATTGAACCTTCATCCAATTGGCAAAACCTGACAAACCGACAGCTTCGAAATAAGCCGACATGGACAAATAGAGGTAAGCCGAATGAAATTCAGCGTTAATTTGCTCGTTTATTGCTTTATTAACTGCTTCTTTCAACATGATTAATTGATTTTAAGGTTTATATCTGAACCCAAATATACAAATAATCAGGCGGGCGCCCAGCCACGTTCGGAACACATTTATTAACTCAACCGTGCCTTCAGGCCTTCAGCCAGGGTATTCAGGAACTGCTCGGTTGTGAGGTAATGTTCCGGCTTCAAATCTTTTCCGTGGATGGCCAGGGCCAGGTCTTTTGTCATTTTGCCTGATTCAACCGTATCAACACAAACTTCTTCCAGCGTATGGCTGAATTTGATCAACTCTTCGTTGTTATCCAGACGTCCACGGAATGCCAGGCCACGCGTCCAGGCATAGATAGAAGCAATCGGGTTGGTTGAAGTTGGGTTCCCTTTCTGGTGTTCACGGTAGTGACGGGTCACTGTACCATGGGCCGCTTCTGCTTCCAGAATATCGCCATCCGGCGTCATCAGTACCGAAGTCATTAGTCCCAGCGAACCGAATCCCTGAGCTACGGTATCCGACTGAACGTCGCCGTCGTAGTTTTTACAGGCCCAGATAAAGTTACCGTTCCACTTCAATGCCGATGCTACCATGTCATCAATCAGACGGTGCTCGTATGTAATACCAGCTTCGTCGAACTGTTTCTGATAATCTGATTCAAAGATTTCCTGAAAGATATCCTTAAAGAAACCATCGTATTTCTTGAGAATGGTATTTTTTGTGGACAGGTAGAGCGGCCATTTTTTCTGCAACGCCATTTTAAAACAGCTGTGCGCAAAACCACGGATAGACTCTTCGGTGTTGTACATCGACAAGGCCACACCCGCGCCTTCGAAGTCATAAACATTGTGAGTAATGGGTTCCGAACCATCTTCCGGAGTGAAAGTCATCGTCAGTTTTCCGGGACGATCGACGACCATATCGGTCGCACGGTACTGATCCCCGAATGCGTGACGTCCGATTACAATCGGGCCGGTCCATTGCGGAACCAAACGCGGTACATTTTTCACGAAAATAGGCTCGCGGAAAATGGTTCCACCAATAATGTTACGAATGGTACCGTTCGGTGATTTGTACATGCGCCTGAGGCCAAACTCTTCCACCCGCTTCTCGTCCGGGGTAATGGTTGCACATTTAATCCCCACTTTGTACTTCTTGATGGCGTTGGCAGCGTCAACAGTCACCTGATCGTCGGTCGCGTCGCGATGCTCAATACCCAAATCAAAATACTTAATGTCGAGGTCCAGGTACGGCAGGATGAGTTGATCTTTAATCATCTGCCAGATAATCCTGGTCATTTCATCGCCGTCAAGCTCTACAACGGGATTGGAAACATTAATTTTGTCCATGCCTGAATAAATTTTTTAATAGAATAAATGATGTTTACTAAACAAGATTGGACTGGTTTAGTTTGAATTCACCTTGATGTCAGGTTACGGTACATATCGTTTCAAGATTCTCTTAACTATCAAAATCGAGTCCGAACATCTTCTTAAACTGAGCCAAAGATGGATTTACCTCCACCATGGCCTGCCATTTTTCCGAGTCGGAATAAGGTCTACGCGGTAACGCATCATCCCCCTCCGCAATCTGAAACTCCACTTCAATCCGTTCGTTCCGCAGTGTTCTTCTCAAAAAGCCCAGCAACTTCGGCTTTACTTCCAACACCAACCGTTCGCGCTGTGTCTCGTTGTCGAGCAAGTAATTCACGTTCCATTCGTCCGTCAACAACGGTTCGCGTGTCGATAAAGCAGCTTTCAGTTGTGGTGCATCCACCCGCTCTACAAACCCCTTCCATGCCTCTGCCAATTTTTCTCCGGTAAACGGATGCACTTCCGGTTCTGCCACCTGCTTTGCCTGCTGTGTCGCTTCCTTTTTATATTCAAAAGCAGGTTTGTTTCCCCTCAGCGCATTGGCAATCGAGGGAGTGCTAATACTGTCCCTTCGGGCCACCCTCCGGCTCTTTACCTTTCCTGGCGCTGGCGGTGAAACAACAGGCGTATTCGGCTGCCTGTCCGCTTCAGCTGGTTTACCGCTGTCCGCTCCGCTTTGTGAAACGGACTCATTTGACCGGGTTACTTTTTTTGCCGTTGCCGCCGAAAAAATGGGTAAAAGTATGGTAGAAACTACGCGTTCGTCAGCCTTTTTTTTTTAAATGCCTCTTCCAGCTGTGCAATGCGAATGAGTGCCAGCTCTACCAGGAAGCGTTTATTGGATGAAGCCTTGTATTGCATATCGCACTCGCTGGCCAAATTCAATCCTTCCACCAGGAATGGCAAATTACACTCTTCGGATTGGCGCCGGTATTTTTCCCTGATGTCGCCACCTACTTCCAGCAATTCCACCGTCACCGGATCTTTACACACCAGCAAATCACGGAAGTGCTGGCACAAACCGGATACGAAGTGATGCCCGTTAAACCCCTTATCCAGAATCTCGTTGAAAATCATCAGAACACCCGGGACATCACCTTTTTGAAACCCGTCAACCAATCGAAAATAGTAGTCGTAATCCAACACATTCAGGTTCGAGATGGTATCCTGGTAAGTAATGTTACTACCTGAAAAGCTCACCACCTGGTCGAAAATGGAAAGTGCGTCACGCATAGCGCCGTCAGCCTTCTGGGCAATAATATTCAGCGCTTCCGGCTCAAAGTTGATTTGCTCTTTTTCGGCCACCGAAGCCAAATGTTTTTCAATATCGGTAATGCCAATCCGGTTGAAGTCGAAGATTTGACAACGTGAAAGAATGGTTGGCAGGATTTTATGTTTTTCGGTAGTAGCCAACACAAAAATAGCATGTGGAGGCGGTTCTTCCAGTGTTTTCAGGAAAGCATTGAATGCAGATTGCGACAACATGTGTACCTCATCAATGATGTACACGCTGTATTTTCCAATCTGCGGCGGGACCCGAACCTGGTCGACCAGCGTACGAATATCGTCCACCGAGTTATTGGACGCAGCATCGAGTTCGTGAATATTGTAAGATCTGTTTTCGTTAAAAGCCTTACATGACTCACAGGTATTGCAAGGCTCTGTTTCAGTAGTAATATTCTGACAATTGATGGTTTTGGCAAAAATACGGGCTGAGGTAGTCTTCCCTACCCCGCGAGGTCCGCAAAACAGGTATGCATGCGCCAGATGGTTATTACGGATCGCATTTTTAAGCGTGGCAGTAATCGACGGCTGCCCAACGACCGAGCTAAACGTAAAAGGTCTGTATTTTCTTGCTGAAACAATATAATTCTCCATAAAAATTCCTCGGGTGCCAGATTTGAAATTCAAATATAGTA